>NZ_NSET01000037.1 GCF_009192945.1 Xanthomonas maliensis
GCGCCGAAGCGCCGACCGGCGGCACCCGGCAAGGGCGCCTTAGAGCGGCTAACAAACGTAGCGAGCAGCCGTCAGGTGGGCGCGGACGGCGCGCAGGAACCGCAGTGTACGCGTGGTCCATGAGGATTCCGAGCACCGGCCGCGCCCGCCTGGCGGCTGCGCAGTCGTTTTGTTAGCTGCTCTAAGTGCCAGCGTACTGGCATGACTCTATGGGCCTTCTCCACGTAGCCGAGCAGAGCGACAGCGACGTCACGCGGTTTGCCCTGTCGAAGGGAGGCTAGATACCACGGGTGGCAACTGCTGGGGCAACGCGTGAAGCCTGCCTGGCAGGGGAATACACTGCCATCTGGCCGACTAGCCACAGCATGGCGGCCCCCAGTGGCAGGTAGTGTGCTGGAAGACGACCAAGTTCGTAATGCCTCATGAGCGCTTGATTGATGCCATACGCACCAATCATTCCGAGGGTGATGCCGATGGTCACTAGCAAGAAATTCTCCAATTGGAAATAGCGCAGGACCTGGCTGCGCGTTGCTCCCAGGGCGCGGCGAATCCCGATGCTCTTGGTGCGCTGTGAGACCCAGAAGCTTGCGATTCCAAAAAGTCCAAGTGCGGTGATCACGAGAAGGCCTATCATCAGCGTCGCTAATAGCCAGGCCATATTGCGATCTCTCTTGTAATAATTCTTCATCACGTCTGAAAAAGGTGCGTGATCGGTGATGACGCGTCGGCTGCTGCTGCGTTCAAGCGCTGCGACAGCGGCCCGTTCGACTTCCGCACGTCTTCCTTGATCGACCCGTAAAGCGAATCGACCCATTGTGAGGTCCTTCATTGGTAACAACATCGAATAGCCGGCTTCCTCGGCACCGCCATTGTCGTTAGGACGGATCAGCCGTTCGACGACGCCGACGATCCGATGGGGCGAGTTGTCAGGATTCCAGCTGTAGATTTCCTTTCCTAAGGCGCTTTCCCCTGGGAATAGCTTCTGTGCGACCTCTTTGGTGACAATCGCCGACGGAACCCTGAGGGCCGTTCCGGGGCTGTTGAACTGTCCCCAATCGACGTACTCGGTAGGGTAGAAATCGCGCCCTTCGACAATGCGTAGTCCAAGCGTACGCACGAGGTCTTCGCCCAGGTAGAGGCCTACGTTGAGACTTGGAAGACGTTGGTCACGGGCGAGGCTGATCGAGCCGTTCCATGCTGAATTATCGAATGGGACATGGTTGAGACTGGTTGCGGATTTCACACCCGGGAGCGATCGAAGCTCGTCTATGTCATGTCTGACCAGCGCACTTGGGTTCTCGCTTTCACCGATTCCCGCGACGTTGATGCGCACGATCTCATCATCGGCCATGCCTGTAAGGCGCTGCATGCGTTCGATCCGTTGGCCGATCACGAAGACGGCATTGGAGACAATCGCGCAACTGAGCGCTATCTCCAACACGATCAATGCTGCTTGAATCTTGTTTCTCTTCAGGCTGGAGAGAATTGGGCCAATGTTCATGAAATCTCCATCGCAAGATCCTTGGTCCCAATGATTCACACTCGCTGGGAGCGCTTCGACAGCCGGTAACGGAATGAGGATGGTGAAGTGGAGCGTTACTGCGTAGCCTGTGTCGACGGACTGATCTGCATCGCACGCCATGCCGGGAACACGCCTGCGATCAGGCTGGCGGTGATGGATAGCACGAAGGTGGTCAGGAACATTGAAGCGCCGATGTGCACCTCAGATGCATAGCTCTCCGCTTGCTCTCGGACCATCCAAAGCCCAATGTAGGCCAGCGACAGGCCTGCGATGCCACCGACCAACCCAAGAGCGCCTGCCTCGGTCAGAAACTGAAAGAATATTTCCGCCCGAGGTGCGCCCAGGGCGCGGCGGATCCCGATCTCAGGCGCGCGACGCATGAATTTCGCCATCAACAGGCCGACAGTATTCAGGAGGCAGACGATCAGAAAACCGAAGGCCGCCCATAGCTGCAATTTCACATCCTCTGGAACGGCTCTCCGGTGATCCAGCCACTCCATCACGCTATTCAGTTGGACATTGGAGGGGCGCTGGAAGCGGCCAGCGGTTCGCTGCTGATTGGAATAGTCATCGAGGTATTGCCGATAGCGCGAGACCTGCTCAGGGCTTTCCAGCTCAACCCAGTACTGAAGCCAGGAGCAAGGTGCGTTAAGCGAGGTGGCACCTTCGGGATCTGAATTGACGTCTCCCCAGCAGTTCATGCTGCCCTGGATGCCGAACTTGAGCGACATCGCGGTCCAAAATGGCACGAATACCTGTTCCACTTCGCTGAAGCGATCATTGGTCATGTCGTAGAACTTCGGCATCGGTCTCCATTCATCAAGCACGCCGATGATTCGGAAGCGTCGATCGCCGATCAGTAGGTTGCGGCCCGTGCTGTCCGCGCCGTTGAACAATCTGTCATTGAGTGCCCTGGAGATCACTGCAACCTGCGCCCGGCCCTGGTCCTCGTTCGCTCCCCATCCGACCCCGTAGCGGAATGGAACGTCGAACATCGGAAAGAAGTCCGACGTCGTATAGCGTGCATCGACGAGTATTGGCTTTGTTTTTGTTTCGTCAGATTCTACGGCAACGCTGCCTCCGACCATCAGCGCCTGGTGGGTGGCCTTGCGATCACGCAAAAGCGACTCTGCGTCGAATCGTGTCATCTGATCGTCGGGTTCTCCATCGGCCAGGTATCCATGCAAGGACCGAGCATCAAGTCGTGGATAGAACAGTCGACCACTTTTGCTTGGGATGGGATCCCCGGAAAGGGTCGCGAACACCGCCAGCGCGGTTATCGAACCGCCAATGCCAACACCAATGGCCGAAACCATCAAGGCCGTCAGCGCCTTGTTTCGCCCAAAACTGCGCAGAGCCAGTCTTAGATAATAGCCAAACATGTCTGGCCTTTAAGGGTCTTGAACATTATCACGACAAGGGTCTTTATTCGGCGGAGCCGTCACGGATGTAACGTCAGGATTCGGATGTCATCGGAAAAGCCCGCGTATCATCGAGCCCTCGCGCATGCCGTTCGTTTTCAAATTCTTCCGAATATCCTTCGAGCAGGCTATGCAACATGCGTGAAGACTCCATTGAGTGATGGCAATCGCCACGCGTCGAATACCAGTTGCAAATAAGGCGAATTTTTTCGAGACCCGTCCCGGAGTCTGTGTAGCTGATGCTTGATCTCTCAGTGCGGGCATTATCGACCAGGAGCATGGGGATGCCCCTGCTGGAGGGCGACGATTCGGCTGCATCCCAGTCGATGGCGCTCTCATCGATACGATCGAGATGGTCCAGCATATAAAGCGCTCGGCGTGTGCCGTCCTTGCAGGGTTGGCACTTGCCACACGAGGTCTCGTAATAAAACTTCGCCAGCTTCCTGGCGATATCCACCATCGACGACTGACTCGAGATCACGATAATCACCCCGCTGCCCAGACTGCCTCCGGTCTCCGTCAGACTATCGTAGTCGAGAGCGGTTTCCAAATGTTTCGATCCCAGTGCAGTCCCACTTGTGCCGCCGACCAGGGCCGCCTTGAAGGTGTGCCCTCCTGCAACTCCACCGGCATGTCCGTTGATCAGTTCACCCAGCCGTATGCCTAGCGGCAATTCATAGATGCCTGGACGCGCGATGTCCCCCGCGATGCAATAGATGAGCGTTCCGCTCGCGTATTTAGTACCTACTTCGCGAAAATGCTCCGGTCCATACTTGATCGCGAAGAACGCCTGCAGGACGGTCTCGATATTGTTCACGACCGTTGGCCGCTTCTCGAAGCCGGCCTGGGTCGGCATCGTCGGCTTGCCGCGAGGCCTACCGGGACGGCCCTCGAGCAGTTCGAGCAGTGCTGTTTCCTCACCGGCGATGTAACCGTTCTCCGATCTATGTATGTGCAGCTCGATGGTCTGCCCCTGCATCTCCAGGTATCCCGCGGACATGGCGTCCTGTAGTGCTTCTTGAAGCAGCTGCTGCTCATGCTCCAGGGAGCTGCCAAGATGGATGAAGGCGATCTTGGCGCCGACGACCCTGGCCGCCAGGGCGACAGCTTCAATGACGCGATGGGGATTCAGGCCGATCAGGATGCCTTCCTTGCCTCCGCAGAGTTGACCAGTGTTTGCATTGCATACGAAGCATTTTTCCGTCGAGCTGCTCTCCCTTACAAGGCGCCATTTGACGGCGGCTGGAAATCCGCCGCCTGCACGTCCGCGGAGTCCTGAAGCGGCCAGGCGCTCCAGGGCGATCTCGGTTCCCTCGGTGAATGTCTGCGATAGCGTGGCGTATCCGCCGGCAGCGAGATATCCCTGCAGTCCTTTGTCACCGCCCTGGGCCAGATCCTTCAGAAGTCGTCCTTCCAGGATGACTTTTTGCGACGTTTGCCCCCTGTTCCCGTCCATACGCGTCACCCAGTCCATGAGAGTCCTTCCGAAATAGGTAATTAAATGGCTCGCAGGTCGATCAGTACCGACCGGCTCGAATGGGCCAGACCCAGTCCCCCCTTGCAAATACCTATCTGCCTGTCATGCCGCCTGCTCTATACATCGGCCACCTGTAAGGCATGCCAGGGCTATCTCCATAGGCGACTACCGGTGTCTTGTCGCTTAGTGAAAACGCTCGGTCGAGCTTGACCCACGCAGGCCGTTGATGGATGTCGATGATGGTTGAAGAGGCGATGAGAACGAACCGCTCCTTCTCCGCGCTGAAACTCAGTTTGCTACCGGCGAACGTGCCGCTCGCAATGGCGCCGGGGAACTGGTGTGAGGAGAGCGTGACCAAGCCGAGCTCCGGAACATAGATGAAAATGTACCCAGCTTCCGTTCTCGTAATGGAGAATCCTTGAGTAACGAGATCCTTGCCTCTGTAGAGCTTGCCGTCGGTGATCTGCAGGCCCGCTGTGGTGTCTGTTGTCGTCAAGGGATCTGCGTTGGCGGCAATGCAGCACATGAACATCGCCATGATTGCGTAACGTCCGAAACGCTTCATTGTCGACTCCGATGGAGGATTCTTCGTGCGCGCGATGCACCGATGGGATGGCCCTGGGGCGCTGGGCCCCAGGGCTTCTTGCTATGGGCGCTTAATTGGCTTCCGGCGAAAGGCCGCTTCCGCCGCCACCGCCCGCGCCGCCACCCTGACAGGCACAGCCACAGCCACACGCTCCGGCCGCTGCTTCCAGATCTTGCGTACCGGTAAACACTTGAGGATCGAACATTGCTTGTTTGCTCCTACGTTGTGAACACCCCAAAAGCCGTGCGTGTGCACGGCCCGCCTAACCGCCGCACGAACTCACGGTATTACGCACATACACCTTCCGTGGCGTGAAGCGGTAACTCGCAGTTTGCCCACATGCGATCGACTGCAAGCTTTTCCAGATGTCTACAGTAAAGTTCGTTGTGCTTATCGAACACACCGTACACATTGTAAGCGGTGGATCTGCATCCGCCGTTGCAGAAGTACTTTACGTCGCAATGCCTGCAAACATCTAGATTGTCAACTACCGTGGTTCTAACTTGCCGCATGACCGGTGATGTGTCGTATATCTCTTTTATGTTCGCATCTCGAATATTTCCGCAAATGAACTGGTCGAAATGCATGGTTTGGCAGGGATAAACGAAGCCGGCAGGGTCTATGCTGAATTCGCCTTCACCGACGCCGCAGTGATTTCGTGGGGTCACTGGCGCAGGAATGCTCTTTTGGGGCAACTGCGATGGCCTTCCCCTGAGGTAATCCCTGGTCCTGACCTGAGCATCGCCCCATTCCGCAAGAGTTGGTATCTGTTGGGTATTGAGCTGCTGATGATCTCCCGCTTGGAACAAGATGGGTGCTAAGCCGTCAACCCCCAGGTCATCGAGCGCGAATTCATAGATTTCCTTCATGAATCCGATGTTCTTGTTTGTCAGTGCGGGTACCAGAGAGATATTGGGGCGCTTCTGTTTCCTGAGATTGCGTACTTCGACGAGTGTGCGTATCCCTCGAACAGTGGGCGCAAAAGTGTTTCTGCCTCTATAGCGCTCATGCAAGTGTTGCTCATGGCCATCCAGGCTGATGGTGACCATGTCGACGTAGTCGCAGAGCTTCTCGGCAACTTGACGTTTGATAAGGATGCCATTGGTAAGGACTTCGATCTTCAGTTTATCACTCAGGGAACGCGTATATTCAAAGAGTTCAAGCGCGTCAGGCCTCATCAAAGGTTCGCCACCGGTAAAGACGAGGTGCTGAACGCCATTTTCGATAAGGTCGGCAATCAAAGCCTTGCTTTCTTCGGTGGTCAGGATGGAGGCGATTCTGCCTTGCTTCTCCATTTTTATCTTATATTCGCGGTCACTCTTGTTATAGCAATAAGGGCACTTCAAGTTGCAGTTGTTGGTCAAGTGCATGTACACGGTGTGCGCGAATTTGCGCGGACCAAAGCTGGGGCGTTGGCTTTCGTTGTATGCGTTCTGATGAAGGAATCCAACGCCTGATAGGTTTTCGATGAATTGATGCACGGCGGCGTGCGCGGTGTCCATGCTCAAATCGAAACGCTCCGAGATTTCTTCGATGATGTCTTCTGTCGATCTGTACAGTCTTAGGCGGCTGAGAATGAAGTTCCCGGAATCGTTCACCCGGACCCATTTGAAATTGTGTGGATCGAAATACAAGTGCCATCCATCCCGGTTCCAGGTCCGGATGCGAGGCGGGAGCATCACCATGTCCATTGTTAATCCTCTCAGAGAGTTTCCATTCCGACCGGGTCATTGGTGCGAGCAATTTGCGACTGAAACTGTTGTTGGAACAGCCGTGCATACCGTCCTTGCAAAGAAATCAATTCCTCGTGAGTTCCTTCTTCGGCCAGAACGCCCTTCTCCAGAAGGACGATCCTGTCGGCCATCATGAGAGTGGAAAGCCTGTGGGCAATAATGATTGTGGTTCGGCTACGGGCAAGCGCCTGTAGCGACCGTTGGATGTACTCCTCGGATTGAGAGTCTAGGGCGGAAACCGCTTCGTCCAGCACGAGAATTTTTGGGTCCCTCAAAAACATGCGGGCGAGCGCGATCCGCTGGCATTCTCCTCCTGAGAGCGTTAGCCCCCGTTCGCCAACTCTTGCCTCGTAGCTGCCGGGAAGAGCGCTAATGAAGTCGTGTGCATAGGCATTGCGTGATGCGACAACGATCTCGTCCAAGGTCGCATCCGGGCGGCCCAGACGGATGTTTTCTAAGATGGTCCCGGTAAACAGGAAAGCCTGTTGTTCGACGATGCCAACCGCCGCGCGCAGTTCCGATAACGCTACATGCCGAATGTCAATCCCGTCGATCAGTATGTGTCCGTCTTGAACTTCGTTCAGGCGGGGCAGCAGGCGGACCAGCGAGCTCTTGCCTGCGCCCGAATGGCCGACGAGCGCAACTGTTTCACCGCCAGAGATGGTCAGGCTGAAATCGCTAAAGACTTTTGCCCCAGTTTTATAGGCGAACTCGATCTTGCGTATCTCAACGCGCCCTTCGTGAACCACCAACTCTCCATCGGGTGATTGTTCAGGTTTTTCTCCAAGGAATTCATAGATGCGCTGGAGTGCGGACGCGGCCTGCTGTATGCCGATGTTGGCCGCCACAAGTGCGTTGACAGGTGCGTAAAGAAAGTTCATCAGCGAGAGAATGCCGACGACCTGGCCGAGCGTCATTGCTCCGTTATTTACTTGGTGCAGCCCATGCCAAAGTACGAACGCTGTGCTCAGCGACGTGATCAGGCTGGTTCCGATGCCGCTGGTAATCCCGAACCAGTTTGTCTTGATGTAGATGCTCTTGAGTTGGTCAAGCTGTCGGGAAACCAGTTCGGTCTGACCGTCCTCCTGCCCAAACGATTTGATGGTTGCAATGCCGGCCAGCCGCTCACTGATTGAGGCTGAGGTCGCCGCCTGCTTTTCCTGCATGTCCTTGCTGAGCGCGCGCATGCGCTTGTTTGTGAATAATCGAATACAGCCGAAGGGGATGATGGTGAGCAGAAGCACCAGGCCCATCTCCGGCCGGATGTAAAGGATGATTGCTGCGCCGACGACGAAGGTCAGCGCATTGACCGCTATGGTCACGAAGCTCCTGACAAGTGCGCCCTCGACTGCGCGCGAGTCGTTCATGGTCCGTGACTGCAGGTAAGTCGAGTGTTTGTCTGCGAAGAAACTTAAGGGCAACGACTGCAGATGCCGAAACAGACTCCGCTGTACGTCGAATATGATCGACTCCTTGAGATGGAGCGTGACATTCTCGTTGGTGTACGCAAACGCATGGCGAACCACGATCAGGGCTGTCAACGCCAGCGCTAGTTGGTTGATGATGGCGAACGGCTGTCGGTCGACGACGACATCGATAATGTGCATCGTCAGCAACGGTACCGGTAGCTGAAGCAGCACGGACAACACCATCAGGAGCGCGGCAAACGCTACAGTGGTACGCCTGCGTCCGATGAAATCGCCCCAAAAACGTCCCAGGAGCGGGAGTAGGGCGCTACCTTGCGACGTGGAGGCACGGAACCGATCTGTAACTTTTCGCTGACAGTTCGGTTCCATGTGAATGGTTTGTCAATCCATTTGGTTAGATCGGAATACCATCATTGCGCATCGGCGTCAAGAGCTCTTGGCGGCGTTCATCGCATGATTGTGACAATCCGTGATGCCGTCATCAGTAGACTGTGCCTTGGGGGGTTCTTTCCGTCTCAGCGGATTGGAGGGCTCCAGCCGTGTGGCGCTGTTTACTCCCGCGGCGGATCGGTATTCTTCGGCAAAGTTGCTGCAAGTGCCGCACACGAGCAGCTGCCAAGCGTGGCATTGCGCTGCGTGCGGTTGGAATTGGCGATGGGTCAGTCGACGAAAAGCCGCGCCTGGGTTTGGACGCTCGTCAGCGACAGACGCGCATCTGCCAGGCCTGGGGCGGTCGCTTCCAGTACCACCAAGCCCGCGCTGCGCGTGGTCTGCAGCAAGGCCATGCACAGCCCGTTGAACGCACGGCGGCTGTCGCCCTTGTCGTTTTCGTGGCTCGCAGGGTCGCCGTTGCCTAGGCCGATCAGGCGCGCAGGTCCACGTAACACGAACTGCACCTGGTTGTCGGCGTTCGGCACCACGTGGCCGTGCGTATCGACGATTTCCACCTTTACCACGGCCACATCTTCGGCATCGGCGTGCAGCGTATTGCGATCGCAACTCAGGCGAACGGCGGCGGCGGTGCCGGTGGTCTGGCGACGTTCGCTCAGCACCAGCTTGCCGCCGCGATAGCCGCGGGCTTCGATCGTGCCCGGGGCATACGCCACGCGCCATTCGACATGGCCGTGAGCGGGCACCTGCTGCAGGCCGTGGCTGATGCCGTTGACCAGCAATTCCACGGCGTCGAGATTGCTGTGGCACCAGATCTGCACGTGGCCATTGTCGTCCGGTTCCAGCAGGCCCTCCCAATTCCAGTGCGGGAACAGATGCAGCACTGGCTCGCGTGTCCACTGCGCGCGGTAGTACCAGTAGTTGTCCTTGGGGAAGCCGCAGCTGTCGAGCACGCCGAACTGCGAGGCCACATTGGGCCAGCGATTGTACGGGGTGGGCTCGCCGCGGTAGTCGAAGCCGGTCCAGATGAAGCCACCGGCGATATACGGCCGTTGTGCCACGTAACTCCACCAGGCTTCGGCGGTGCTGGCCCACCAGGGATGATCGAGGTCGTAGGCGCGGGTGTAACCGCGGGTGTCGTCGCGACGATAGTTGCCGCGCACCGCGACCGTGCTGCCGGTTTCGCTGCCGTAGATCGGAATCTGCGGATGGCGGGCGTGGAAGCCATCCATCTGGCTGGTGCGGTAGTTGAAGCCGACCACGTCCACGACCTGGCCGACGCCGTCGTCGAAGCCCTTGTCCATCGCGAAGGTGGTGGGGCGCGTTGGATCGAGCTGACGCACGCGTTGCTGCATGCGCGCAACGATGCGGGCGCCGCGTGCGGTCACTTGCTGCGGCTCTTCGTTACCGAGCGACCACAGGATCACGCTCGGATGATTGCGGCCGCGGCGCACCATCGTCTCCAGCTCGGTCATGGCCTGGTCGTCGGTGGACATGCGCCGGGTTTCCTCGATCACCAGCATGCCGAGGCGATCGCACAAGGCGAGCAGTTCCGGAGTAGCAGGATGGTGCGAGCTGCGGTAGGCGTTGCAGCCCATCGATTTCAGCTGGCGCAGACGCCATTCGTGCAGCGCATCGGGGATGGCCGTGCCGACGCCTGCGTGGTCCTGATGATTGTTGGTGCCGTGCAATTTCAGCGGCTCGCCATTCAATAGAAAACCGCGCTGCGCATCGAACTGGGCGCTGCGCACGCCGAAGGCGGTTGCGATGGCGTCGGTTGCGTGCCCGTCGCTGTGTACGCTGGTGGTCAGGCGGTAGAGCTGCGGGGTGTCGATCGACCACAGCGCGACCTGACCGAGTGGCAGGGTCAATTCGATCGCCTGGACCTGCCCAGGCGCCAGCGTGATCGTGGTACTGGCCGCGCGCGCGACCGTGCGCCCGTCGGGTGCGTCGATCTGTGCCTGCACACTGCATTGGCGCGCGGCAACGCCGTCGTTGCGGACTTCGGCCGACACCAGCGCGGTGGCGTTGCCGGCCTCGATGCGGCTTTGGACGAACACGCCGTGCTGCGGAAGGTGTAGCGGATCGGTCTTCTGCAGCCACAGATGCCGGTAGATGCCTGCGCCTTCGTAGAACCAGCCCTCGCCCAGCGAGGCGTCGACGCGCACGGCGATCACATTGGGCTTGCCGTAATCCAGTACCTCGCTGAGGTCGACCTCGAAGCCGACGTAACCGCTGTCATGGCGAGCGACGATATGGCCATTGCAGAACACGATGCAGTCGCGGAACACGCCATCGAACACCAGACAGATGCGCTTGCCCAGGTCGTTGGCGGGAATGTCCAGGATGCGTCGATACCAGCCGACGCTGTTCTCCGGGAAGCTGGTGCCCAGTGCCTTGTAACCGTGCGCCGCGGCCGGGTCTTCCTCGGTCATCGAGGCGGAGATCGGGTCCTGGCGGAAGGGCAGGGTGAGCGCCCAGTCGTGCGGCAGGTCCAGCTGTTGCCAATCGCTGTCGTCGAAGTCCAGTTGCGCGGCGGTGGCGGTGTCCTTGCCGGCTTTGGCGAACGTGCGCTGGAACGTACCGAACTGGAAGTCGCGTGCGGGATCGCTGGCATGACCGAGATGGAAGCGCCAACCGAAGTCGAACAGTGCACGCTCGCGCGGCGCCAGCGCGGCATCGTCCAGGACTGCGGCCGGAGCCGCGTCGTGTTCCTCACGGCGCGCAGCGTGTGCTTGGGCAGCGCTCGACGCGCCGACAGCCGCAAAGGGCAGGGCGGCGCTGACGCCGCTGGCAAGTAGGCCGCGTAGCAATTCGCGGCGATTGAGGCCACTCATGGCTGGGTCCTCGCATCGGTGTCGGTGTCGGTGGCGGGGGTGGCGCGTGACGTGGCCGTCGGTGTCGCCGCAGGCGCATACGATGCCGGTGCGCCGCGGTAGGGGTAGCGCAGGAAGTCGATCGCCGGCAGCAGTTCATTGCCGTGCTTGAAGTCGAAGAAGCTGGCGTTCTCCCACGACGAGCCAGTGCCCCAGCGGGTCTTGCAATCGCTGCTGGTCCAGGCGGGTTCCCAATAGACCACGCCGGCGCCGCCGCGATCGATCACCAATTGGGTGAGATCGATCAGGTAGCGGGCCTGGCCCTGCGGCGTGGCCGGGTAGCCGGCAATCAGCGAGTCGGCGCCGAGCAGGTTGGGCGAGCGATCGCCGCCGTCCAGCGTCCACGGATACGCCGTCTCCACCACGACCACATCGGCCGCATAGCGCTTTCGGAGCCGTTGGATGGTCTTGCCCAACTCGGCCATCGATTCGGTCGACCACTTGCGGTAATAGCTGATGCCGATCAGGTCGAAGTCGGTCACGCCGGCCTTGGTGGCGGCAGCGAACCAGGGTTCGACGTTTTCCGGCTGGGCGATGTGCAGCATCACCCGCGGCTTGATGCGCGCGCGCGCGCCCATGTCGCGCACCGCCTGGATGCCAGCGTTGAATAGCTTGGCATTGCGCTGCCAGTCGATCGGACGCTTCTTGTCCCAGGGCTGGCTGGCCATGAGATCGGAATTGCTTTCGTTGCCGACCTGCACCAGTTCCGGCATCAGCCCGGCACGGTCGAGCGCACTGAGGGTGTCGTAGGTGAAGCCATACAGCACCCGCGCCAGTTCATCGACGTCGGTAATGCTCGCCCAGGCCTTGGGGATGAGCTGCTTGTCGCCGTCGGCCCAATCGTCTGAATAGTGCAGGTCCAGCAGTACCTGCATGCCCTGCGCGCGGGCGCGGGCAATGGTCTTCTTGACGTCGGACAAGTCGCTGTACTTGGTCCAGCGTGCATCGTTCCATAGCCGCACACGCACCAGATTGGCGCCATGCGCATGGAACAGTTCGAACGGATCGGTGACCACGCCGTTCTCGCGGTAGTGCACGCCGCATTCTTCCATCTCGTTGACGTAGGACAGATCGGCGCCCAGGTACAGCGTGGTCGGCGCCGATGCAGCGTGTGCGGAGACAGACAGGGCCAACGTCAGCAGCGTCGATGCCCAGAGGCAGCGGGGAGAGCGCATGCGATTCCTCTAACAATGCAACGAAAAGCGAACGACAGCATGCCGCACCCGAGCGCGCGTTGCAGGATGGCCTCTGCAGTGGACGTGCTGTGCACGTCCGTTCCGCATGCCACTGCACGCGCGGCGAGCGCGGCCGCCGACTAAAACTTGTAGGTGGCTTCCAGGGCGTAGCGACGGCCGAACAGTTGGTAGCCACCGTCGTCTTGATTGGCCAAGCGGTTGGGCTTGTTGTCGGTGTAGGCGCGCAAGCGCTCGTTGGTCAGGTTGCCGGCCTGGAAGCGCAATCCGAACTGCTTGTTGATCTGCCAGTTCAGGCTCATGTCCACCGTGCCTTCGCTTTCCAGGCGCGCCAGTCGCGCCGCGTTCCAGCCGTACACCACCGTATAAGGGCTGTGGTACTTGTAGCCGACCCGGGCTTCGAAGGTGCCGTTGCTGTACCACAGGTCGAAGGTGCCGGTCTTGCGCGCCAGTCCGCTCAGCGGCAATGGATTGTCGGCCGGGGAAAATTCCTTGAGGTTGGAATCGACCAGCGAGTAGTTGGAGTAGACGCCGAAGTTCTCCAGGTGGGGAATGAAGTAGAACGGCGTCTGCAAGGTGAGCTCCACGCCGTTGATGTAGCCGCCGCCGCCGTTGAACGGCGCGCTGACCAGATAATCCAGCCCGTTGATGGCCTCATGGTCGGTGCGGTAGCCGATGCTCGAATCGACTTCCTTGCGATAGACCGCCAGCGCCGCCAGCGCTTCCTTGTGGAAATACCACTCGTAGGAGGCGTCGATCTGGGTGGCCTTGAACGGATCCAACTGCGGGTTGCCGCCGCTGCCGGTGAGCTGGCCGACCGTGACGTTGGGGTCGTCCAGGCGACGGCCGGTGCGCAGTTCGTCCAGCGGCGGCCGGGCGATGACCTTGGCGACCGCAAAGCGCAGGATGCGCTGCTCGTCGATCAGGAAGTTGAGCGTGGCGCTGGGCAGCACGTCGGTATAGCTCTTGCTGGCGCTGCTCGTCTGGATGGTGTCACCCACCGAATCGAAGCCATCGCTGTCGGTGCGGGTGTTGACCAGGCGCACGCCGACATTGCCGGTGACGTCGGTGCCGAACAGTTGCGAGCTGAAGACGGCCTTGGCGAAGGCCTCGCGCACATCTTCCTTGACGTTCCAGTGATCGAGCATCTGCTCGCTCAGCGTGGTGCGATCAAAGCCGCCGAAGCCCAGTTGCGCGATCGCCTGCATATCGCCGCCGGTCAGCGTCGGCACATTCAGGCCCGGCATCGTCACCGGATAGATCAGGTCCTGGTAGGCCGAGATCGGTTCGTCGTAGCCGGACTGGTTGCTGAGAAAGTGCCGGTTCTGCTTCTCGCGGCGGGACGCGCGGGCGCCGAATTCCAGCGAGGTGAAGGCCGCCGCGTCCAGCGAGCGACTGGCATTGAGCGCCAGCGCGGCGATCTTGTCGCGCAGCGCCTGCGGCTCGGTCTGCCCGGCGATGCCCCACTCGGGGGTGTCGGAGCTGGTGCTGATGGTGGGGGTGACATTGCGCCGGAAGTCGAACGAGATGGTGTCCGGATTGCTGCCGAAGCGCACCGCCTGCCAGGTGTTGTCGCGCTTGGCCTGCGAGAACGACAGGTCGCTGGCCAGCGTCCATACATCGCCGCTCCACTTGGCGTTCAAGCCGCCTGCCGCCAGCGTCTTGACCTCGTTGTAGTGGCTGACCACGTGGTCGACCTGCAGGTTGGAGTTGGCCAGGGTGGCGGCCACGACGTCGCCGTCGACGATGGTGTAGGACGAACCGGGATTGGCGTAGGGATTGCTGGTGGAGAAGCTGCTGTAGGCCAGGCCGTTGAACCAGTTCTGCAACTGGTCTTCGTCGATCTCGATGCGCGAGTACAGCCCATCGAACTTCAGTTCGAGGTTGCCCGAACGCCATTGCACCGTGCCCATCGCGCCGGTGCGGGTCTGGTCGATCAGTTTGAGCTGATCGGCCGCGCCCCAGGGCGTGGGATCGGCGATGCCGTCGCCATTGAGATCGCGCGAGGTGGTGGCATCGGTATAGCCCCAGCTGCCGATCGAGGAGCTGGCGTTTTTCTGCTTTTGATACGTGGCGCCGAGTGCGATGGCCAGGTTGTCGTTGATCTGGTGCACCCAGCTGGCGCCGAAGCGGCTGCCCCAGGGACTGTAGTCGCGCACGTTCCTGGCCTGGTCGTAGAACACTGGGCCGGCGGTGGCGACGAAGCCGGGGCCCTTGTAGTCGAGCGGATTGATGGTGGAGATGTCCACGGTGGCCGCCAGGCCGCCGGCGATCAGGTCGGCCGATTGGGTCTTGTAGACCTTGACGGTGGAGACGATCTCGGTCGGAAACACCTCCCAGCGCACCGCGCGATCAGGCTCGGACGAGGCGATCTCGCGCCCGTTGACCGTGCCCATGGTCATCCGGGGGCCCAACCCGCGCACGCTGGCCAGGCTCTCGTTGCCGCGGTCGCGGGTGCCGTTGACGCCC
The DNA here is from genome assembly GCF_009192945.1 of Xanthomonas maliensis. Taxonomy (GTDB): domain Bacteria; phylum Pseudomonadota; class Gammaproteobacteria; order Xanthomonadales; family Xanthomonadaceae; genus Xanthomonas; species Xanthomonas maliensis. Next base: position 15,095 of record NZ_NSET01000037.1, read on the forward strand.
GGTAGGCGCACCAGCGCCTCGGCGACGGTCACGTTGGGCATCTGTCCCATGTTGTCGGCCGAGATCACCTCCATCACGTGGTCGGCCATCTGCTTGGTCTGCACCGCCTGGTCGAGGCTGGCGCGTTGACCGATCACGGTGATGTTGTCGAGCGTGACCGGCGCCTGTGCATCGGTCGGTGGCGTTGCCGGTGGCGTGGTGTCCTGCGCCTGGGCAGCGAAGGCGGCGCTCAGTGCGCAGGCGATGGTGACGGACAGGACGGCGCGGACAGGCGTCCGCTGCACGCGGCGGCAAGCCGCGCGACCGCTGTGGTGTACAGGCATGACGTGATCCCTCCCAGGACGATATCGAATAAGTTGGCCGTCGAGGCGGCCTTTTAGCGCAAGCGCGCAGACGACGTCGCTGCGCGAATCTGGATGTTGCAGACTGCGTGGCGTGGACCCCCTGCGGGCGCAAGCGACCCAGGAGGAGCTGCCTCCCCTGGACTGCAGGCGTCGACGCCAGGGTAGAAGCGCCAGCCATTCCATTCCAATGAAGCATTTTCCAGGAGCTATTTCGCCCTGGAATGCTGCACTGCAGCGCTAGTGCCTGCTTAGGTGACGCTGTCCACTGCGGCGGCATTGCTGCCGATGCGTGGTGGCAAAGCGGCGCGATGGGAACGTGCCGCCTGCGTAGACGCGACCAGCGGGTCGTGGTGATCGCGGACCGTCGTCGTCACGTTGGTGCGACCGGGCCAGTGATGGTCGACCGCAAGCGCGGTAGCGCAGGGAAGGCGCGCTGGGCGCAGTCGCTGCGCTCGCAGGTCAGGCAGCCCGGGCCGATCGGGACGGCGTCGTCGACCGCATGCAGATCCCAACCACGCGCATACACCAATTGGTCGGCATGGCGCAGGTCGCAACCCATCGCCAGCGCGAAGGTCTTGCGCGGCCGGCCGTAGCCCGGCGCGCCGCTGCTGACCTGGCGCGCCACCCAGAAATAGCGGCGCCCGTCGGGCATGCGGGCGATCTGGGTCAGGATGCGATCGGGTTGATTGAAGGCTTCATAGACGATCCACAGCGGGCAGGCGCCACCGACATGTGAAAAATGGAAATCGGTGGCGGAGTGGCGCTTGGAGACGTTGCCGGCGCGGTCCACCCGCATGAAGAAGATCGGCAGCCCGGTGGCATCCCGCCGCTGCAAGGTGCTCAGGCGGTGGCAGACCGCTTCGAAGCCGACCCCGAAGCGGTCGGCCAGCCATTCGATGTCGTAACGCGAGGCCTGCGCACTGTGCAGGAACGCCGTGTAAGGCATCACCAGCGCGCCGGCAAAGTAGTTCGACAAGCCGATCCGCGACAGCGCGACGCGTTCGGCATCCTCGAAGCCAGCATCGGCGATGCGCGCATCCAGCAAGGCGTTGCATTCCAGCAGTGCCAGATGGGCCGCCATCTGGAAGGCCTGCTGGCCGGGGCGCAGATGGGCCGGCAGCCACAGCACGCGCGCCTGCGCGTCCAATTGGCGCTTGTCCCCCTGGAGCTCGGCGGTGTCGCGCACCCACAGGCCGTGGCGGTCGGCCAGGCGCTGGCGTAGCCGCTGCGGCAGATTGTCCGGCGACAGGCCGAGCTCGGCGTAGAGCGCTTCGGCGTGCTCGTCCAGCTCGGGCAGGTAGTTGTGCGCGCGATTGAAGTAGTCGCGCACCTGGTCGCCCGGCGACAGCGAGGGCAGCGCGGCGTGCTCGGCGCCCAACTGCACCTCCAGCGCGGCGGTGCGCTGCAGCAGCTGCCGATGGGCGCGGTGCAGGTCCAGCAGCACCTGTGCCACCTGCGGCAGGTTGCCACTGAGCATGCGCAGCTCCGTCGCCGACAGCGGCTGGCCGAGGGTGCGCAGGGTTTCGTCCAGCGGCTCGACCAGCGCGGCAGCGGCGTCGGCGTCCAGCAGGTCGTACAGGTCGCCGAGCTCGGCCTTCAGACGTTGCTGGATGGCCAGGGTCAGCGGGCGCTGGTTGCGCTCGATCTGGTTGAGGTAGCTGGGAGACAGGCCCAGCCGACGCGCCAGCTCGGCCTGGCTCAGACCGTGGCGCTGGCGCAGGCGCTGTAGGCGCAACCCAAGCTGATGGCGAAGCGGAGTGCTGGTCGGGGGCATTCGCAAGATTCGCAAATCGATGGGGGGAGCTTAGCGCGATTAAGCGGATGCATGCTGGGATGGCTCGGAGTGGCTGCGAATAATGCGAATCGACGGTATTCCATCGAGCTAGCCCCGCCATGTCCCCCACTGTTTCGCGCGTTTCCCTCCTGATCGACGGCCAGTTCGTCACCTCCGACAGCAGCCATTGGCAGGACGTGGTCAATCCGGCCGACCAGCGCGTGCTGGCGCAGGTGCCTTTCGCCACCATGTCCGAGGTCGACGCCGCGGTGGCGGCGGCCAAGCAGGCCTTCGTCGGCTGGCGCAAGACGCCGATCGGCACCCGTGCGCGCATCTTCCTCAAGTACCAGCAGTTGATCCGCGAGCACTTGCCGGAGTTGGCGGCGATCCTCAGTGCCGAGCAGGGCAAGACCCTGGCCGACGCCGAGGGCGACGTCTTCCGCGGCCTGGAGGTGGTCGAGCATGCGGCGGCGATCGGCAATCTGCAGCTGGGCGAACTGGCCAACAACGTCGCCACCGGCGTGGACACCTACACCCTGCTGCAGCCGCTCGGCGTGTGCGCCGGCATCACCCCGTTCAACTTCCCGGCGATGATTCCGCTGTGGATGTTCCCGATGGCGATCGCCACCGGCAACACCTTCGTGCTCAAGCCCTCCGAGCAGGACCCGATGGTGACCATGCGGCTGGTGGAGCTTGCGCTCGAGGCCGGCATTCCCAAGGGCGTGCTCAATGTCGTGCATGGCGGCGAGGAGGTGGTCAACGCGCTGTGCGATCACCCGGACATCCAGGCGCTGTCGTTCGTCGGTTCCACCAAGGTGGGCACGCACGTGTATCGGCGTGCGTCGCTGGCCGGCAAGCGCGTGCAATGCATGATGGGCGCCAAGAACCACGCGGTCGTGCTGCCCGACGCCAATCAGGAGCAGACCCTCAATGCGATGGTCGGCGCGGCCTTCGGTGCCGCTGGGCAGCGCTGCATGGCTGCGTCCACCTTGGTGCTGGTCGGCGAGGCGCGGCAGTGGATTCCGGCGCTGGTGGCCAAGGCCAAGCAGTTGACGCTGGGCGCGGGCAACGCGGCCGGCACCGATGTCGGTCCGTTGATTTCCTGCGCTGCGCGCGAGCGGGTGGAAGGCCTGATCGCCTCGGGCGTGGAGCAAGGCGCCACCCTCGAGCTGGACGGCCGCCATCCGCAGGTGCCGGGCTTTGAAAACGGCAACTTCGTCGGCCCGACGATCTTCTCCGGCGTCCAGCCGGGCATGCGGATCTACGACGAAGAGATCTTCGGGCCGGTGCTGGTGATCCTGGAGGCGGACACGCTGGAAGACGCCATCGCGCTGGTCAATGCCAATCCCAACGGCAATGGCACGGCGCTGTTCACCCAGTCCGGCGCAGCCGCGCGCCGCTTTCAGGAAGACATTGATGTCGGCCAGGTCGGCATCAACGTGCCGATTCCGGTGCCGGTGCCGTTGTTCTCCTTCACCGGCTCGCGCGCCTCCAAGCTCGGCGACCTGGGGCCGTACGGCAAGCAGGTCGTGATGTTCTATACCCAGACCAAGACGGTGACTGCGCGCTGGTTCGACGACCAGACGCTGAGCCACGGCGTCAACACCACCATCTCCCTCAAGTGACCATCGCCATGAACACAGCCATCCAACTTGCGGCCGATGCGGCCGAGCTGAGCGACGAGCAACGCGCCTTCCGTGCTGCTGCACGCGATTTCGCCGACAAGGAACTGGCACCGCATGCCGCGCGCTGGGACGCAGAGGGCGAGTTCCCGCGCGAGGCGATCGCCAAGGCCGCCGAACTGGGGTTTTGCGGTCTCTACACCGACGAGAGCGTCGGCGGCCTGGGCATGCGCCGGCTCGATGCTGCGGTGGTGTTCGAGGAACTGGCCACGGTCGATCCGTCGACCTCGGCCTTCATCACCATCCACAACATGGTGACCTGGCTGATCGCCAGCTATGGCAGCGAGGCGATCCGCGGCCAGTGGGGCCAGGCCATGACCAGCGGCGCCAAGCTGGGCTCGTACTGCCTGACCGAGCCGGGCAGCGGCTCGGACGCGGCGTCGCTGAAGACGCGTGCCCAGCGCGATGGCGACCACTACGTGCTCAACGGCAGCAAGGCCTTCATTTCCGGCGCCGGCGCCACCGACGTGCTGGTGGTGATGGCGCGGACCAGCGAGGAGGGCGCCCGCGGTATCAGTGCGCTGCTGGTACCTGCGGATGCGGCCGGCATCAGCTATGGGCGCAAGGAAGAAAAGATGGGCTGGAATAGCCAGCCCACCCGCGGCATCACCTTCACCGATGTGCGCGTTCCTGTCGGCCACCTGCTCGGCAAGGAGGGCGAGGGCTTCAAGATCGCGATGAAGGCGCTCGATGGCGGTCGCATCAATATCGCCGCCTGTTCGCTCGGTGCCGCGCAGGGCGCGTTGAATGCGGCGCGCCGCTACATGGGCGAGCGTCGCCAGTTCGGCAAGCCACTGGCCGACTTCCAGGCCCTGCAGTTCAAGTTGGCCGACATGGCCACGCAATTGATTGCTGCGCGGCAGATGGTGCATGGCGCCGCACGCAAGCTCGACGCCGGCAGCCGCGATGCCACCGTGTGGTGCGCGATGGCCAAGCGTTTCGCCACCGATGCCGGGTTCGCGATCTGCGATGAAGCCTTGCAGATCCATGGCGGCTACGGCTACATCCGCGAATACCCGGTCGAGCGCCTGCTGCGCGACAGCCGGGTGCACCGCATCCTGGAAGGGACCAACGAAGTGATGCGCATGATCATCGCCCGTCATCTGCTCAATGGTGAGGAGGAACTGCGATGAGCGATTGGGAAGGACGCGTCCATACCGGCTTGCAGGTCGAACGCGACGGGCACGTGGCCATCGTCACGCTGAGCAATCCACCGGCCAACACCTGGACCGTGCAGAGCCTGGCGGCGTTGCGCGCGCTGGTGCTCGTGCTCGATGCCGACCGCAGCATCTATGCCCTGGTGATCACCGGCGAGGGCGAGAAGTTCTTCAGCGCCGGTGCGGATCTGAAGCAGTTCGCCAGCGGCGACAAGGCGTTGGCGCGCGATGCCGCGCGGCGCTTCGGCGAAGCGTTCGAAGCCTTGAGTGCGTTCCGCGGGGTGTCGATCGCCGCCATCAATGGCTATGCGATGGGCGGTGGGCTGGAATGCGCGCTGGCCTGCGATGTGCGTATCGCCGAGCAGCAGGCGCAGATGGCGCTGCCCGAGGCCAGTGTCGGCCTGCTGCCGTGCGCCGGTGGCACGCAGAATCTGCCGCGGCTGGTGGGGGAGGGCTGGGCCAAGCGGATGATCCTGCTCGGCGAACGCATCGATGCGGCCACCGCGCAGCGCATTGGTCTGGTCGAGGAAGTGGTTCCGCTAGGGCAGGCGCGGGCGACGGCGATCGGCTGGGCGCAGCGTGCCGGCAAGCAGAGCCCGGTCAGCGTGGCCGCCTGCAAGCGATTGGTGCAGGCCACGCGTCACGGTACCCACGCTGCCGCGCTGGTCGCCGAGCGCGAAGCCTTCGTCGATCTGTTCGAACAGTCCGACCAGGTCGAAGGCGTGGCCGCCTTTCTGGAAAAGCGCGCCCCGCAGTGGAGTGCGCACTGATGGCATCCGATCAGGCCCACAACGAGGCACCGGTGTTATTCGAGGAGCGCGCCTGTGCCGACGGCCATCGCATCGGCGTCGCCACGCTCAACGCAGCGCGGACGCTCAATGGCCTGTCGCTGCAGATGACCCGCTTGCTGGATGCGCAGCTGCAGCGCTGGGCCAGCGATAGCGGCATCGTCTGCGTGGTCCTGCGCGGCGCTGGTGACAAGGCCTTGTGTGCCGGCGGCGACCTGCACGGGCTCTACGAGAGCATGCAGGCGCATCGTCAGGCCGAACCTGAGCTTGCGCAGCGGCAGGCGCGGCCGGACGGCAATACGCATGCGGCCGCGTTCTTCGCCGAAGAATACCGGCTGGATTTTCGCATTCATCGCTACCCCAAGCCGCTGCTGTGCTGGGGGCATGGCATCGTCATGGGTGGCGGCATCGGCCTGATGTCCGGTGCCAGTCATCGCGTGGTCACCGAGCGTTCGCGGCTGGCGATGCCGGAAATCACGGTCGGTCTATTTCCCGATGTCGGCGGCAGTTGGTTGCTGCGGCGTGTGCCGCGGGGTGCCGGGCTGTTCCTGGCGCTGACCGGCGCGCCGCTGGATGCCAGCGACGCGATCTATGCCGGCCTGGCCGATGTCCGGTTGGAACATGCGCAGTATGCCGCCGTGCTCGAAGCGCTGGCCGCACATGCCTGGACCACCGATGCGGCGCGCGATCGCGAGCAGCTCGCCATGTTCCTGCAGGGGCTCGCACAACCGCTATCGCCGGGCCCGCTGCAGCTGCACGCCGGCTTGATCGAACAACTGGTCGCGGGCCACACGCTGGAGGCAGTGGTCGCCGCCATCCTTGCATTAGACAGCGAAGATCCCTGGCTGCAGTCCGCCCGCGCGACATTGGCGGCCGGTGCACCTGGATCGGCGCGGTTGGCCTGGGAGCTGCAACGCAACCCGGCGACTGCGACGCTGGCGGACACCTTTCGCAGCGAGTACATCGTCGCCCTGCATGCCGCGGCCCATGGCGATTTCGCCGAGGGCATCCGCGCCCTGCTGATCGACAAGGATCGCCAGCCGCGCTGGCAACCCGCCACGCTGGCACAGGCCGATGCCGCCTGGGCTGAGACCTTCTTCACCGCGCCCTGGCCACCGGCACAGCATCCGCTGGCCGACCTGGGCGATCGTCACTAACTGCGGAGACTGCACGATGAGCCAGATCGCCTTCCTCGGCCTGGGCAACATGGGCGGGCCGATGGCCGCCAACCTGATCAAGGGCGGCCACGCGCTGCGCGTGTTCGACCTGGTGCCGGCCGCCATCGAGGCAGCCGTGACGGCCGGCGCGCAGGCAGCCCCCAGCGCACACGCGGCGGTAGCGGGGGCCGAGGTGGTGATCTCGATGCTGCCGGCCAGCCGTCATGTCGAAGGCCTCTACCTGGGCGAAGACGGCATCCTGCCGCGCATCGCCGACGGCGCGCTGGTGATCGACTGCAGCACCATCGCGCCTGCCACCGCGCGCACGCTGGCCGCTGCCGCGCAGGCGCGTGGGCTGGCGATGCTGGATGCACCGGTGTCCGGTGGCACCGCGGGTGCTGCCGCGGCCAGTCTGACCTTCATCGTCGGCGGTGCGGCAGCCACGCTGGAGCGCGCACGGCCGTTGCTGCAGGCGATGGGCAAGAACATCTTCCACGTCGGCGATAACGGCGCCGGCCAGGTCGCCAAGCTGTGCAACAACATGGCGCTGGGCGTGATCATGGCCGCCACCGGCGAGGCCTTGGCCTTGGGCGTGGCGCAAGGCCTGGACCCGGCAGTGCTGTCGCAGATGATGGCCGTCAGCACTGGCCGCAGTTGGGCCACCGAGGTCTGCAATCCATGGCCGGGTGTGCTGCCGAATGCGCCAGCTTCGCGCGGCTACAGCGGTGGCTTCGGCAACGACCTGATGCTCAAGGATCTGGGCCTGGTGGCCGAAGCGGCGGTACAGGCGGGCGCGGCGATCCCGCTGGGAGAACTGGCACGCAATCTGTACGCGATGAACAGCCGCGCAGGCAATGGCACGTTGGACTTTTCCAGCGTGATCAAGCTGATGGTCAAGCCGTAGTCGCCGCAGGCGTGTGGCTGCAACGACGGGATCGGCGCGCTCGCTGGCGGCTGCGCGCCGGTGTTGTAATGTGATTTCATCACGGCCAGGTGTAATAGTCTCCGCACCGGCGGGTGCCTAAGGTGCGCGCATTGCAGCAGACGGCACAGTCATGGGACACGATCACAACCACGCACCCAGCGAGATCCGGCACGAAACCCCACTCTGGTGGGCCCTGGGGCTAACGGCCAGCTTTCTGCTGGTCGAGGTGGCGGGTGCGTTCTTCACCAACAGCCTGGCGCTGTTGTCCGACGCGGCGCATATGGCCACCGACACGGTGGGCTTGATGATCGCCTTGCTGGCGGTGCGGTTGAGCCGGCGCCCGCCGGATGCGCGGCGCACGTATGGCTATGTCCGCCTGGAGGCGCTGGGCGCGCTGGCCAATGGTGCGCTGCTGTTCGCGGTCGGCGGCTACATCCTGTGGGAGGCCGTGCAGCGCTTCCGTGCGCCCCAGGATATTTCCTCCAGTGGCATGCTGCTGATCGCCTGCGTGGGCCTGGTGATCAACCTGATCGCGATGAAGCTGCTGCACGCCGGCAGTGGCGAGAGCCTCAACGTCAAGGGCGCCTATCTGGAAGTCTGGAGCGACATGCTCGGCTCGCTGGCGGTCATCGTCGGCGCCTTGCTGATCCGCTGGACCGGCTGGCACTGGATTGACCCGGTGCTGGCGGTGCTGATCGGCCTGTGGGTGCTGCCGCGCACCTGGGTGTTGCTGCGCGAGGCATTCAATGTGCTGCTGGAAGGCGTGCCGAAAGGCATCGATCTGGCGCAGGTACGGCAGGCATTGACCTCGCCGCTTGGCGTGCTCGACGTGCATGAGCTGCACGTGTGGGCGCTGGCGTCCAGTACGCCCGCGCTGACCGCCCACGTGGTGGTCGATGCCGGCACCGATGGCGACCTGTTACGCGGTCAGCTCGGCGAGCTGCTGCATGATCGCTTCGAGATCACCCACGTCACGCTGCAGATCGAAAACGACCACTGCGGCGCAGCCCCCTGCGATGCGCCGCAGGCGGATGCGCGCCAATCCGCTGGCGATCGGTCCGTCGGCCATGGCCATCATGGCCACCACCACCACCACCACCACCACCACCACGGGCATGGCGAGCATTCGCATTAGAGCGGCTAACAAAACGTAGCGAGCAGCCGTCAGGTGGGCGCGGACGGCGCGCAGGAACCGCAGTGTACGCGTGGTCCATGAGGGTTCCGAGCACCGGCCGCGCCCGCATGGCGGCTGCGCAGTAGTTTTGTCAGCTGCTCTAAGGCATCGGGCCACCAGGCAGGCGCACGCCCTGCCTGGTGGCGTGGCGCAGGGCCTGCCGCGCCACCACAGCAACGGTC
>NZ_NSET01000038.1 GCF_009192945.1 Xanthomonas maliensis
CCTCGTGGGCTCGGAGATGCTTATAAGAGACAGCAGCACGGCTCATGCCCCTGCAGGGAAGCGGACATCGGATGCCTCCCGTCCTCGGTCAACTCATGCCTTAGAGCGGCTAACACTACGTAGCGAGCAAGCCGTCAGGTGGGCGCGGACGGCGCGCAGGAACCGCAGTGTACGCGTGGTACATGAGGATTCCGAGCACCGGCCGCGTCCGCCTGGCGGCTGCGCAGTCGTTTTATTGGCTGCTCTAAGCAGGCACCGCGCTGCCATGCAAGGCCGTCGCACGGTCAGTGCCGTGCGATGGCCAACGCGCTTGGCCTACACCGCGTCGGTGTGCCGCCCACCACACGCCGACGATGCGCATCAGACGCCGTCAGCAACGCCTGGCCGGCCCGCATGCAGCCCTGGGCGCGTGGTCACCGGTGCGTGCTCGCTCATCAATCCCGTCACCCAATCGATAAAGACCCGCAGCTTGGCACTGACATGCCGGTTGGCAGGGAACGCGATGAACATCGGCATCGGCGCCAACGCCCAGTCGTCCAGTACCGGCACCAGCGTCCCCCGGGCCAGGTCAGCGGCGGCGATGTACTGCGGCAGCCAGAGCACGCCCATGCCGGCCAGACCCGCAGCCAGATAGGCATTGCCATCGTCGGTCGCCACCACATGGCGCCCCCGCAACTGCACCGTTTCCTCGCCACGCCGCAATCGATGAGCCAACACGTGGCCATCGCCGCGCAGATAGCCCACGCAATGATGCGGCGCCTGCGCGAGGGCACCGGGATCGGCCGGCATGCCGTGCCGTGCGAGATACGCCGGCGCCGCATATAGGCCGGCCTGCAGATCGCCGATATGCCGTGCACTCAGCGATTGCTCGGCAATGGCGCCGCCGCGCACGACGCAATCCACGTTCTCGCCGATCACATCCACGTTGCGGTCGCTCACGCCCATGTGCAACTGAATCTCCGGATAGCGCGCGTGAAACGCCGGCAACGCCGGCATCAGCACCAGCCGCGCCAGCGGGCTGGGCACGTCCACGCGCAGCCGCCCACGCGGCACGGCGGCCGCCGCGGACAGACTGCTTTCGGCATCTTCCAGCTCGGCCAACAGACGCAGCGTGCGGGCGTAGAACGCAGCGCCGTCGGCGGTGACCTGCACCTTGCGCGTGGTGCGATGGAGCAACTTCACACGCAGGCGCGTTTCCAGTTGCTGCACCAACTGGGTCACGCTGGCCCGGCCGAGCTGCAGGGTTTCTGCCGCCTTGGTGAAGCTTCCGGTCTCCACCACACGGGCGAACGCCAGCATTGCATCGAACCGATCCATCGCACGCTCCTGTCAGATTGTTTGGATTTTACAAACAGTGCTGTGGTCGGCGGCCGATTTATCCGCTGCACCGACGCGCGTACGGTGCGTGCTTTCGAGAGGCGGCATTGGCCGCAACGGAGCTCATCCATGGCAACACGTGACGTGGTTTTCCCGCAGGACCGGCAGGACCTGTACGCGCGCAATCGCTATTCGCCCGCCGTCCGCAGCGACGGCTTGTTGTTCGTCTCCGGCCAGGTCGGCAGCGGCGAAGACGGCTCGCCCGCACCAGGACTGGAGAACGAGATCGCACGCGCATTCGCCAACCTCGATGCGATCCTGCAGGCGGCCGGCTGCAGCCGCGATGATGTGGTCGATGTCACCCTGTTCCTGGTCGAGCCCCAGGCCATCCTCAACACCGTGCTGCAGGCGTGGGCGGACTACTGGGGCGCAGCGCCTTATCCCACCCTGACCGCGGTGGGGGTGACCTGGCTGTATGGCTTTCAGTTCGAGATCAAGGCAATCGTGCGCCAACCCAGCGCCGCGTAGCCCCCGGCCGAGGCAGGTGGCCGCGCGTCGATCCGCGAGCGGGCAGGTCTGGGCCTGCTCGCAGGGCCGGCGCGCGCCTGCATGCCGGTCCCTGACCGACGTGCCTGCAGTGTATGCCACGGCTGCAGAGCCGCGCCCGCCTTGGGTAGGATGCACGCTTCGTTCGCTGCGGAAACCGTGTCATGAGGGACGAGGAGGCCGAGGACTGCGCCGAGGCGCAGGTCGCACCCGGCTATCTGGCCAACCACGCCAGCCGCCTGTTCAATCGCCAGGTGGATGCGCTGTTGCGCCCCAAGGGTCTATCGCTGGCCTTGCTGGGGCCGTTGCTGCTGCTGCAACGCCATGGCGCGATGCTGCAGAAGGATCTGGTACGCGGCTCGCCGGTCGGCCAGCCAGCGATGGTCGCCCTGCTGGACAAGTTGCAGGCCCACGCATGGATCACCCGCACGCCGGATCAACACGATCGCCGCGCCGCTCACGTCCGGCTGACGCCGCGTGGACGCAGCATGGCCGCGTTCGGTGCCAAGGTGCTTGGCGAGGTCAACCAGTCCTGCCTGCACGGCATGAGCGCGAGCGAGCGCATCCAGCTGACGCAGCTCCTGCATCGCTTGATCGCCAATCTGGAAGGCGACGGGTTGCAATAAAACATCACTCGTGATGTTATTGGGCGCATGGAGGTTCCACCATGACCCGTCGCATTCTCATCACCGGCGCCAGCATCGCCGGCAATACCGCTGCCTGGTGGCTGGCCCAACACGGTTTCGCTGTCGATGTGGTGGAGCGCGCGCCAGCGTTCCGCGGCGGCGGCCAAAACGTGGACGTGCGCGGCGAAGGGCGCCAGGTGCTACGACGCATGGGCCTGGAAGCCGCCGCACTGGCGCGCGCCACCGGCGAGCAAGGCACCGATTGGGTGGATGCGCAGGACCGGGTGATCGCCCGTTTCGCCGTCGCCGACCTGGGCGACGGCCCGACCGCCGAGCTGGAAATCCTGCGCGGCGACCTGGCCGAACTGATCCATGCCCCGACCAGCGAACGGGTGACGCATCGCTTCGGCGACCACATCACCGCGATCGCCCAGGACGCCGACGCGGCGACGGTCACGTTCGCCAGTGGCCAGCAGGCGCGCTATGCACTGGTGATCGTTGCCGAAGGCGTGGGCTCCAGTACCCGCGAGCTGCTGTTTCCCGGCGAAAACCAACCGCGCTGGCTGGATATCACCCTGGCCTATTTCTCGCTGCCAGCCGTCCCCGGCGACGGCACCTTCGCGCGCCAATACAACACCACCGGCGGCCGTGGCGCGTCGCTGAAGCCGGGGCCGGACAACAAAGTGCATGCCTACATCGGCGTACAGAAAAAGCCTGGCGATGAGCTGGAGTGGAACACTGCGCAACAACGGCGCTTCCTGCGCGAGACGTTCGCCGACTGTGCGTGGCAGTTCCCTCGATTGCTGGCCGGCATGGAGACGACCGAGGATTTCTACTTCGAAGTGCTACGGCAGGTGCGGATGCCGCGCTGGTCGCAAGGACGGGTGGTGTTGACCGGCGATGCCGCCTGGTGCGCCACTCCGATGTCCGGCATCGGCACCACCTTGGCCGTGGTCGGCGCCTACGTGCTGGCCGGCGAAATCGCCAGCCATGCCGATCATCGCGATGCCTTTGCCGCCTATGAGCGCCGCATGCGGCCGTTCGTGCGCGAAGGCCAGGGCGTTCCGAAGTTTCTCCCGCGGCTGCTGTGGCCGCATTCGCGCGCGGGTCTGGCCTTGTTGCGCGGAGCGATGCGCGTGGCCGGCACGCCGTTGGTGCGCAAGAGCTTCAGCACTTTCTTCCTGCGCGACTCCAGCAAGATCCAGTTGCCGGACTATCCGCTGCCTGCCACTGGCTAGAGCGTGCGCACCGGCCTCTCACTCTTCGCCGGTGCGTTCGCCCATCAGCTCGCGCTCGCGCCGCTCCAGTTCTTCGGCATAGCGCTTGCGCACGAAGCTCTCCGACAGCACGCCCAATACCTGCCGCTGTGGGTCGACCACCGCCAGTTCGTCGGCCTGGGTGGCATCGAAGACCTTCATCACCGAGACGATGTCGGCATCGGCCGGCAACGCCGCGTCCAGGTGCTGGGCGTATTGCGCCACCGGCGCATCGACCTGCACCTTGTCGGCGTACAGCGCCGCCAACGGCACCACGCCGGCATAGCATCCGCTGTCGTCCTCCAGCACCACGCGCTGGGTCGAACCGAGCGGGAAGCGCCGGCGGAACTCGGCCACACTGAGCGTGGCCGGGGTGTGGTTGGCATCCTTGCGCATCATCTTGCCGGCCGATAGATGCCGCACCCAGCCGACATCGCGCGCACTGCGGATGCTCTCTCCACGCAGGTGCAGGCGCCAGGTCGAGAACGAATAGCCGAACACCTGCCGCACCAAGGTATTGGCCACCAGCACCGCCACCATGACCGCACTGGCCAACACGAAGTCGTGCGTGCCTTCCAGGATCAGCATGGCCATGGTCATCGGTGCACCGACGATGGCCGCCGCCAGTGCCGCCATGCCGACCAGGGCGGCGCTGGTGCTATCCACCACCGGCGCGTCGACCAGCAAGTTGATGCCTGCGGCGAACAACCCGCCCACCAGCGAGCCCATGAACAACGAGGCGAAGAACAATCCACCGCGGAATCCGAACCCCAAGGAAATGCCCGAGGCAATGCACTTGAGCACCAACAACCCGGCCAACAGTTGCAAGGTGTTGCTGCCGGTCAAATCCAGATGCAGGGCGCCGTGCCCGGAGGACAGTACCTGCGGCGAATACCAGGCCAGCGGAATCAGCAACAGCCCGCCCACCACCGGCCGCCCCCAGACCGGCAGGTTGATCCGCCCCACGCTGCGCTCGATGCCGGCCACCAGCCGCATCACCGCGATGCCGACCAGGGCACAGGTCAGGCCCAAGGCGATGTAGACCGCGTAGTCGCGTGGTTGCAACTGGTAGGCGGTGGCCGCCGGCAGCGAATACGGCGCAGCGCCGAGCGCATTGGCCAGGAACGCGCCGGCCAGCGCCGCAGCAGCGACCGGCGCCAGTGCGGCCGGCGTATAGGCGCCAATGACGATCTCGAAGGCATAGAAGGCCCCGGCCAAGGGCGCGCCGAAGGCCGCCGCGATCGCACCGGCCGCGCCGGCGCCGACCAAGGTGCGCATATCGGCGCGGCGCACCCGCAGCACCCGGCCCAGCTGCGAGCCGGCACCGGCCCCCATCTGGGTATACGCCGCCTCCAGCCCCACCGAGGCACCGAAGCCGTTGGACAACAGCGTCTGCAACGACACGATCAGATTGTCGCGCATCGACATGCGGCCGCCGTGCAACGCGTTGGCCTCCACCGCATCGACCAGCGGGCGTTGCCGCCGCCGCGCGGCCAGCGTCACCAAGCCCACCAGCAGTCCGCCCAGCGGCAGCACCAACAGTTGCTGGACGGTGATCGACGTGCTGGTGCTGAGGCGATCGCCCGGCGCCAGCGCGTACAACCAGGATTGCAGACCATGCGCGATCCAGGCCTGCACCAGCATCATGCCCCCCGCCAGCCCGCCGACCAACGCGGCCAATGCGATAAACCAAAGTGCGTTGGCGCGAAACTGCCGCCGCAAGGCCTGCAGGCCGGCGCGTAGCCGATCGATGGCAGGCTGGAAGACCGGCAGGCGGGAAGAGACGGCGGACATGCGGGACCAGGCGGCGCACGCCCGAACCGGGCGCGCAGTGGAAGCGACGGGAGCCTGCATTGTGCAGCAGCCCGCTTGAACTCCACACCACTATCGCAGCGGCATTGCATGCCGACCGCCCCAAGCTGCTGCCACGCCTTGCAGCGCGGCCACGGGGTCCGGGCCGCCGCGTGTGCGCGGCCGGCCTTCGCGCATGGCGGACCGTGACGTGCACAGCTTGCCCGCCGTCACACCGCGCAGCCGGGCCGCGCGGTGGTGCTGCCTGGTTCAGGCCGGCACGCGCGGCCGCAACAGGTCTTCCAGTCCCAGATTGCGATAGAACTCGCGCCGCACACGGTCGCCGACCGCGTTGACGACCTCGGCGCCGTCCTGCGACGGATCCACGTGCACCCGGAACGGCCGCTGCCCGTGCGGCAGATCGACCACGCGGGCGATGGCCGCGGCCACCTCCGCCACGTCGGCATCGGCGGGCTCCATCGCTGCCAGACCCTGTTGGATCTGCTCCGGCAAGCCGGCGTACGGCCCCTGCGCGTACTCGTCGGCGCGCGCGCGATCGGCGGGCTGGCCGGCATGCAGGAAGTGGTTGGTCCCGGAGGTATAGGCCCCGGGCAGCACGATGGTGCTCTCGATCCCCCACCGCGCCAGTTCGCTGGCATAGGACACCGCCACCGCGTCCATGGCCGCCTTGGCAGCGAAATACGGCGCCAGATAGGGCGGCGTGCCCCCGCGCGTGCTGCTCGACCCGACCCAGACCAGCAGGCCTGTCCCGCGCGCGCGCAGGTGCGGCAACACCGCGCGATTGACCCGCTGGGTGCCGACCACGTTGACCTCGTACAGCTCGACGAACTGCTCCGGGGTGAAGGCTTCGGTCGGGCCGAGCACCATATGGCCAGCGTTGTGCACGAGCACATCGAGGCCGCCGTCGCTGGCCACGATCTGCGCCACCGCGGCATCGACCGAGGGCTGCGACAGCACGTCCAGCTCCACGCAGCGCAAGTCCACGCCATGCGTGCGCGCATAGTCGGCGGCGGCGTCCACCTGCGCTGCGTTGCGGCCGGTGGTGTCGCGCATGCTCGCGTAGACGGTATGCCCGGCCTGCGCCAACTGGCGCGCGGTCAGCGCGCCGAATCCGGATGACGCGCCGGTGACCAGAATGCGTTGTTTCATGCTGTTTCTCCGCAATGAGGAAGATCGCTCAGACCATGCCGCCGTTGGCGCGCAGCACCTGGCCATTGACCCAGCCGCCTTGCGGACCGACCAGGAACGACACCACCGCGGCGATGTCTTCCGGCGTGCCCAGGCGCTCGAGGGGATTCATCTTGGCCATGCGGTCGACCACCTCCTGCGGCTTGCCATCGAGGAACAACGCCGTCGCGGTGGGACCGGGCGCGACCGCATTGACGGTGATGGAACGGCCGCGCAGTTCGCGCGAGAGCACGCTGGTCAAGGCTTCCACTGCGGCCTTTGTGGCGCTGTAGGCGCCGTACTGCTCCAGTCGCAGGCCGATCACGCTGGAAGAAAAATTGACAATGCGTCCGCCCTCGCGCAAGCGCCGCGCAGCCTCGCGCATCGCGTTGAAGCTGCCTTTGAGGTTGATGGCGATCTGGCGGTCGAAGTCGTCATCGGCGAACGCGACCACCGGCGCCAGCGTCATCACACCCGCGTTGTTGACCAGCACATCGATCCCGCCGAAGCGCTCCTGCGCGGCATCGAACAGCCGCTGTACCGCAGCGGGATCGGCCACATCGCCCTGCACCGCGATCGCCTCGCCACCGTGCTCGACCAGCCGCGCGACCAGGGCCTGGGCCTGCTGATGGCTGCCGGCATAGTTGATCACCACCGCATGGCCCTCGCCAGCCAGGCGCTCGCAGATGGCCGCGCCGATGCCGCGCGAACCACCGGTGACGATCGTGACGGGACGGGAACGGTTGGGGGTGTTCATCGCTGCACTCTCCTAGGAGGGGATCAGGGTCTGCACACCTTATTGCGGCGCGCGCGTCGGATAATCAGGACGAATCCGCCAACACCATTCGAGCTGCCGAACAATGGATCGCTTCGACACCATGCGCGTGTACACCCGGATCGTGGAGCGTCGCAGTTTTACCCGTGCCGCCGAAGACCTGAACCTGCCACGCGCCACGGTGACCGATGCCATCAAGGCGCTGGAAGAGCGCGTCGGTGTCCGCCTGTTGCTACGCACGACCCGCCAGGTCACGCCGACCCTGGAAGGAGAAGCCTTCTACGCACGTTGCCTGAGCTTGATTGCCGATCTGGAAGACGCCGAAGGCGCCTTCCGCTCGAGTCCGCAGGGCCCACTGCGCATCGATGTGCACGGCACGATGGCGCGCCGGTTGTTGTTTCCACGCCTGCCCGAGTTTCTCGCGCGTTATCCCGGGGTCGCACTGGATGTCAGCGAAGGCGACCGCTACGTCGATCTGGTGCGCGAAGGGGTGGACTGCGCGATCCGCGCCGGCGAATTGCGCGACAGCGACCTGATGGCGCGTCGCCTGACCTTGCTGGACGAAGCCACGGTGGCCTCGCCCGACTATTGCGCCCGGCACGGCGATCCACGCAGCGTGGACACCTTGGCGCACGACGGCCATGTGATGGTGGGATTCCATTCCACCGCCAGCGCCGCCGTGCTGCCGCTGGAATTTCTGGTGGACGGCCAGCGGCGTGAGCTGCAGTTGCCCTACCGGGTGCGGGTCCGCGGCGCCGAATCCTATCTGGGCGCTGCACTCGCCGGCTGTGGCCTGATCCAGGCACCGCGTTATCGGCTGGCGCGCCATCTCGCCGTCGGCAACCTGGTCGCGGTGCTGCCCCACTGCCCGCCCTCACCCACGCCGGTCAATATCGTCTACGCGCGCACCCGGCTCCCGTCGCCGCGCCTGCGTGTCTTTATCGATTGGGCCTGCGAGGCGTTTCCAGCAACCACCTACTGATCGCGGCATGCGATGTGGCGGCGACCGCGCGCGCACTGCCGTTGCGACTTCCACCCAGCCGCCTGCACCCAGCAAGCGATCTCGGCAAGACGCGGGCGGCGCAGCCGCTCGCATCGGCAGTCGACCGCGTAACGCAGACATCCTGCGGTCCGGCGGTACGACGCCTCACGCCTGCGTCGGCAACACGACCCGCACCTCCAGCCCGCCGAGTTCACGCGACTGCTCCAGCACGATCCTGCCGCCATGCGCACTTGCCACTTCCTTGGCGATCGCCAGGCCGAGCCCACTGCCCTCCACGCCGCTGCCCAGCTCCCGATGGAAGCGCAGGAACACCCGCTCGCGCGCTTCTTCGGGAATGCCGGTCCCGGAATCGGCGATGACGATCTCGACCGCGTCGGCGCTGGCGTGGGTGGACACGGCGATCCGGCCAGCGCGTGGCGTGTAATACACCGCGTTTTCCAACAGGCTACGAATCAGCAGCGCCAGCGCGTGCTCGTCACCACGCACCTGCGCGCCTGCCAGCGTGGTCGTGAGGGTTTGCTGGCGGGCGTGGCTCAGTGGGCGCAGCTCTTCCACCTCCACCCGCACCAGCGCATCCAGGTCCAGCGGCAGCGCCGGCACCACGCGCAAGCTCTGGTCGGCACGACTCAAGGCCAGCAACTGCGCCACCAACCGTTCTACCCGGCTGACGCTGCCGTCCAGATGCTGCTGCGATTCGCTGCGCTCTTGGTCACCGCGCGCCTGGCGCAGATTGGCCGCATGCACCTTCAACGCACTGATCGGCGTGCGCAATTCGTGCGCAGCGTCGGCGATGAAGCGGCGCTCGCGCGCGAGTGCGGCATCGAGCCGCTGCAACAGGCCGTTCACCGCGCGCACCAGTCCGTGCACCTCGGCCGGCAGATTGGCGAACTCCAATGGCGACATGCGCTCGGGATCGCGCTGGCCGATCTGGTCGGACACCCGCACCAACGAGCGGGTGGCCCAACTGACCACCAGCCAGATCAGCACCGCCATCAGCGGCAAGGCCAGCAACAAGGGCAGCAGGGTGCCCATGGCGATGTCTTCGGCCAGTTCGGCGCGGATATCCGAGCGCTCGGCCGACTGGAACCAGCGCCCCTGCGTCGAGCGCAGCGTGAACACCCGCCAGGTCATGCCGTCGACCGTGGCATCGGTATAGCCCGCGCGCAACGGCGCCAGCCGCGCCAGCGGCGCACTGTCCGAGCGCAGCAGCAGCTGGCCCTTCGGGCTCCACACCTGGAACGCCAGCTTGGTTTCGTAGGCGTGCCCATCGGTAAACGCCAATGCCTCGCCGACACCTTCGGCCCGCCCATGCCAGCCATGCAGCACGATGGGATCGCCTGGGTGTTCGCTCAGATCGCCTAAGGGATCGTCGACCAGGCTCAACAACACGCGCGCCGACTGCACCAGACGCGCATCGAACATCTCGCCGGCTTCCTGCAAGCCGGCGTGGTAGCTGAAGAGCGCCGCTAGCGCGATCAGCAGCGAGAGCACGCCGGTCAGCGACAACAAGAGCGCGCGGCGGATCGAACTCATCCGGAGGCCTCGCCTGCACGCGCCGCTGCGGCTTCGTCCAGTGCGTAGCCAATTCCGCGCACGGTGCGGATCAACGAGGGATGCAGCTTGCGGCGCAGCTGATGCACATGCACATCCACTGCGTTGCTGGCCACGTCCTCGTCCCAGCCATACAGATGCTGCTGGATCGTCTCCCGGCCCAGCGGTCGGCCACGCTGCTCCATCAGCATCCGCAACAAGGCGAACTCGCGACGGGTCAGGTCCAGCCCGCGCCCATGCCAGGTCACCGTCAACCGCTGCGGATCCAGCCGCAGGCCGCCGGCGTCGAGCATGGGTTGCGCGCGCCCGGCACTGCGACGCAGCAGGGCACGTACCCGCGCCTGCAGCTCGGCGGTGTCGAAGGGCTTGCCCAGATAATCGTCGGCGCCGACATCGAGCCCAAGCGTCCGGTCGGCGGCGCGCTCGCGCGCACTCAGCACCAGGATGGGCACCTGATCGCCACGTGCGCGGACCTGGCGAATGACCTCGATGCCATCCACGCGCGGCAGGCCCAGATCCAGGATCACCAGATCGATCTCGCCGTCGCCGATGGCGATCAACGCACCGGCCCCATCGCGCACCCAATCCACTGCGAAAGCGGCCCGGCGCAGCGCCGTGCAGATTCCTTCGCCGAGGGATGCGTCGTCTTCAACCAGGAGGATGCGCATGCCGGCAGTGTCGCCCGCGTACTCAGTGGCTGGCAAGATGTGCCTGCACCTCTCGCAGTTTGGCCTGCGCTTCCTGCCGTCGACCGGCATCGGCGACCTCGCGCCCCGGGCGTGGCGGCGCGCTCAAGACTTTGCGAAACGCCTCTGCCGCGCCCTGCCAATCCTTCTGGTCGCGCAGGAAATCGCCATAGAAGTAATTCGCATCGATGCCAGTGGGATCGATCTCCAACCCCTTGCGCAACAAGGTTCGCGCCCGGTCGTCGTCACCAAAGCCCAGCGGCCAACCCGGCACCTGATAGTAGAGCGCGCCCAGACTGGTATAGGCCGCGCCGCCCAACGCCGCGGGATCGTGCTGGATGGCCGCATCGAAGTCGGCGCGTGCACGCTTGACCAAGGCCAATGCGCCCATGCCGCCCTTCTCTCCTGCCAGGCTCGACAACACGATGCCTTCCCAGATCAGTGCAGCGGTCTCGGTGGGCCGCGCCTGCCGTGCCTGCGCGGCCTGCTGCGCCAACGCTTCGAAGGCAGCCTGGCGCTGCGGCTTGGGCAACTGGTAGGAGATCTGCGCCCAGCGGTCGCGCACCTGCGTCACCGCCGCGGACGCTGCCTGATCGGCCGCGGTGGCAGCGCCGCACAACAATAGCAGGCACAGCGCGGACACGCGCATAGGGGTGGAACGACGCAGCGTGCTCATGGCAGCCTCGTACTGGAGTGGGGGGCGGCAGCGGTCGCATGCCGCCGAATGATCGACAGTTGCCCGCGCAGGCTGCGATCCACCAGCGACGGCACTGCCCCGTTGAGGCGAACGAACAATTTTTCCGGCCATCCGAGCTGACGGCGCAGATCGCCGCGCTCGATGGCGCGCACCAGTTGCGCGGCGACCAGATCCGGCGCATCGCAATGGGTTCCCAGCGCATGGTTGAGCGCATCCACCGCCTGCGTATTGAAGGCAGTGCGGGTGGCGCGCGGGGCCAGATACTGGAACCGTACCGAGGTATCGGCGTGCTCGCGTGCGAGCGCTTCGAACAAACCACGCAAGCCGAACTTGCTGGCGCTGTAGCCGGCAAAACCGGCAAAACCAATACTGCCGAAGGTCGAGCCGATGCCGACCACCGCCGCCTGCGGCCGCCGACGCAACAGCGGCAGCAACGCATGGACCAGCAACGCCGGTGCCACCAGATTGGCATGCAGCACCTCTTCCAGCTGTTCGGCATGCTGTTGCTCGAACAAGCCAAAACCGCTTTGCGCATGCGCCAGCACCAGCACCGAGGGCGGTGTCGACGCAGCCTCGGCGGCCGCCACCAGCGCGCTGCGACCGTTGGCGGTGGAAAGATCGGCCACCACCGGAATGACCCTGTCCGCCGCCGCGCCTGCGCGCAATGGCTGCAGGCGCTGCGCATTGCGGCCGACCGCCAGCACGCTGGCGCCTGCCTCGAGCAAGGCCGCGCACAGGGCCGAGCCGATACCGCCACTGGCACCGGTGAGGATCACGCACTGTCCTTGCAGTTGCATCACGCAGCCTCCGCCAGACGCACGCCATCCGCACGCAGGGTGCGGAACACATCGCCATACAGCACATAGAAGCGGCGCGCGGCATGCACCACTGCCTGCCGGTCTTCCTCCACGTCCAGACGGTTCATCAACCCCTCGAAGAAGCCGGCGTGCTCCACATCCAGATCGCCATGCGACAGCAGATAGCTGAAGGCGTTGCGCGGCAGCCGCAGGGTCGATTCGATGGTGGTCGCTGCGCGCGTGGCCAGCGCCACGCTGGTGCCTTCCAGCACCAGCACCATGCCGAAGAAGCCGACCGGATTGCCGCGCGCGATGGTGTCGTAGGCGTAGCTGACCATCAGCTCGGTGGCTAACGACGGCGAGGATCCGGCCGCCACCGCGCGATCGACGCCGCAGGCTACCAGGTCGTCCAGGATCCACTCCTGGTGCCCCATCTCCTCTTCGATGTATTCGCCGATCGCCACCCGCAACCATTCCAGCCGTGCCGGCAGGCGCGCACCGCAGGCCATCAACAATGGCACGGTGTGGCGCACGTGGTGATAGGCCTGGGTCAGGAAGGCGGTGTAGTCCGCGCGCGTGATCGCCCCACCCAGTGCGGACTGGATGATGGGCACCGATACCAATTGCGCCCGTTCGTGCGCCGTCAGGGCCAGCAGTTCGTCATGAAACGTCATTGCACAACTCCGGAAACAGAAAGGGTCGCAGGGCGGCGGTAGCACGCGTCCACTGCAGTCTGGTAATGGAACAGGATCGCCTCGCGGCGCGGCCGGCCATTGGCCGTCAGCAGGCCATCGGCGGCGGTGAATGGACGATCGGCGCGCACGATGCGGGCCACGCGCGCATAGTCGGGCAGCCCGGCATTGACCTCGGCCACCGCCTGCGCGATTGCGGCATCGGCCATCTCGGCGCGCCGCGGCCACAGCACCGCGACGTTATCGGCCTGGCCTTCGCCCCACACCACCGCCTGCGCCACGCTGCTGTGCTGCAGTAGCTCGCTTTCCACCCATTCGGGCGACACGTTGCGGCCGTAGGCGGTGATGAAGACGTTCTTGCGCCGCCCGGTGACATGCACGAAGCCATCCTGATCGATCTCGCCCAGATCGCCGGTGCGGATCGGGCCGGCGGGCAGCCGCTCGCCGCCCAGAAATCCCATCGCACGTACGCCGTCGACCACGATCTCGCCATCGTCGATGCGCACCGTGGCATGCGCCAGCGGGCGCCCCACGCTGCCGGCGCGCTGCGCATCCGGACGATTGAGACACACCACCGACGCGCACTCGGTCAACCCATAGCCTTCGAACACCGGCAGCCCCAGCGCCTGCGCACGTGCCAGCAAGGAGGGACCGATGCGCCCGCCGCCGACGGCGAGATAGCGCAACGATGCCGGCGGCGGGCTGCCCTGCTCGGCCGCCATCACCAGTGCCAGCAACAACTGCGGTACCAGGATCACGCTCTCGGGCTGGTAGCGATGTAGGCAACGCAGCAGCGTCGGCACATCCAGCCCCGACGCGCCGGTGTAGCCGATTTCCGCCAGGCTGGGCAGCACGATTTGCGCGTCGGCCAACAGCGTGGCGTACAGACCGGCCACGTTCTCCAGCAAGGTGGACAGCGGCATCAGACAGAGATGGCGGCGTGGCGCCAGCGTCGCCGAGGCATCGACCAACGAGCCGGCCACCTGCAGCAGATCCGCGGCCGCCAGGCACACGCCCTTGGGGCGACCGGTGGTCCCGGAGGTATAGGTGATGCAGCCGATGCCCTCGGCCAGCACCACCGGCGCCGGCGGCAAGCGCCAACCGCTGAGCGCCATCTCCGACAGTCGCCGCGGCAATGCCTCGCGCCCCGCCGGCAACGGTGTCCCGGCGGCGACGATCACCGCCTGCGCACCACTGGACGCCAGTGCATGCTCGACCTGCTCGCCGGAAAAGAACGTCGGCAGCGGCACATGCACCCCGCCGATCGCGCGGATCGCCAGATCGAGCACCAACCACTGCACACCGTTGTCCAGGCGACTGGCGATGCAGCGCAGCTGCGCTGCCTCCAACGCCTGCGCAAGTCCGGCGACCTGGGCCTGCAGCGCCTGGTCGGACACCGAACCCGCGCTGGTGATGACGCGCGCCGCATGGCCATGCAGCGCCTCCAACAAACGATTCGACATGGCGGCGTTCATTGCGCCACCGCCATGCACAGCGCCGTTTCCATCTGCACCTCCCCGAGTGCCTGTTGCATCAAATAGGCGTGGCCGGCCGCCACGTCGCCGCACATCACCCGCGGCTGGGTGTCGTAGTAGCGCCCCCAAGCGCCCACGTCCCCCTCCAGCCGCGCCGCGCTGGCCTCGGCCAGCGCCACCGGCGCCAATTGCAGCCGATGGCAGGCATTGCGCAATTGCCGGGTCGCCACGAACAACACCCAACGCACCTGCGCCGCCTGCAGCAGGCAGGTCAGCTGCATGATCAACTCGCGCGCCACGCCCGGCGTCACCGCCGCAAAGTTGCCCACCTCCGCCAGCTGGCCGCGCCCCACGGTGTCGACCCGCAGCTCCAGCGCCACCGACGCCTCGGCCGCCACGTCCAGGTACTGCTCCACGAACAAGCCCCCTTCCCCGCCAAGCTTCAGCCCCACCGCGGCCAGCAGATGCCCATTGGCATCCCGGTAGGCCAGCAGATGCGGCAGGAAGCTCTGCAACCGCGCCCCGTAGCGCGACAGATAGACATCGGCGATAAACCCTTCGATCGACGCCCGCTGCGGATGGTCGACCCCGACCAGTTCGCCATGCGCAAAGCGCCCCGGCAGGGACACGAGAGAAGTGAGAGGGATCCAGGACATGGCGCCATCCTTGGCCCGCTGGATTAAGACAAAATTATTCAGTTGTTAAGCAGTTCTTCGTTTTGCGATCACGCAGCGTTAGAGGGCCGAGCGGCCCAGCCCGGCGCGCGATGGCGAGATAGCCCCGGAAGCCCGGACGGGACGCGGCGCATGCGCGCGGCGGCAACCGGACGCGACCACGAAGAACCGACCTGCCGCCCAATCCAGGCGAGCGCCATCCCGCGCCCGAGGCCGGAAACGTGCAGACCACCGCCCTCGTCGCAGGGCATCCCTCCAGGATGAGGCCGGTCGGAGACAGCCAGCGGGCAGCCGGGTACACTTTGCGCCCCGCACAAGGACGCCGTGCCCCGGCCCAGCGCAGTGCGGCCTTGCCACGCAAGGGCCTATAGCTCAACGGTTAGAGCAGAGGACTCATAATCCTTTGGTTCCAGGTTCGAATCCTGGTGGGCCCACCAAGCGGTCTATGTCGCGCGTGGCGAGCGACTGCTCGCACTAACTAAACCTGCTGAGTTGCTGCACCTTCTGCAGGCCGGCATCAAAATCTCAGCACCGCGCCGACATTTCGCAAGAGCATATGGCTACGCATTGAACCTAAGCCAGTACTGCTAACATCACAGTGTGATGCGCGTTGGGAAAATGCCTAGCGGACTGATCCATGATCAGCATCCCCCCGGCAGGAGGATCGCGGTATGGAACAGTGCCCGGATCAGCCTTCTTGGTTCGCGTATGACAGGTAAAACATGGAGGGCCTCGGCCTTTCCGCCCCTGGCATCCATGGCTGCGTCACCAGCTTGATTTCGGCACTGGGCAGTATGGTGGCTCTGGCTGATTACGCGGTATCAAAGGCTCAGGAAACTCGCCGCCTGGAGGATGCTTGTGGCGAGCAGTGAGCGCATCGACCAGGAGCACGGTTGGGATGCCAAAGAATTTCATCGTCGTGGGTGATCCGACAAGCAGTGGCGGACATGTGATCTCTGGATCACCGGTCACTGACATCGACGGAAAGCCCCTCGCGCGCGTGGGCGACCGCGCCCTATGCCGAAAGCACAATGGCAACTTCGCCATTGTGGGCGGCAACCTAACGATCATGATGGACGGCCAAGCCGTCGCGCTTCACGGCGATTACTTGGCCTGCGGCTGCCAGGTGCTTTCCAGCAAGCAATCCCGCGTGTTTCTCGATGAGGGCCCAGGGGCAGCTGGGGCCGGCGCTGCGACCGAAGTCCTCCCGGGAGCTGCGCTTCTTGAAGCGATCGCTCAGAAACCGCCCGTGTGTAAAGAGTGCTTGCTGGCCGGCAGCCAGTCGGGCGCTGCCGTCATGAGGCGCTGACATGGACTACGCGTTGATCGATGCCGCCGCGAGTGCCGATGCGTGCCCCGCTTTGCAGCCCTACATGGAGTCCGGCCTGGCGCGCTCCCTGTTCGAGCGCCAGCCCGAGTCTTCGTTGGCCGAGGCCGGACCCTGGCTGGTTGTTTTGGACGGCCATGCGGGGCTTCGGCATCTGCTCCATGTCATGGACCGCCATCCGGGCGCGGTGGCGGGGCTAGTCGCCGATGTCGGCTTTGAAGCCCTGTTTGATCACTTGGAGGGCTGTCTGGATCTGCGCATGGCCGACGGAAGTCTGGCCATGTTCCGGTTCTGGGATGGCCGAGCCCTCTATCGGGTTTGGCGGGTTCTAACGCCTGCGCAGCGCAAGGCGTTTTTTGGCCAAGTCTCGCGCTGGTCGGTGCGCCTGCAGGATCGGGTATGGGAGCTGGACCGATCTCAGTTGGAGGCCTCGGATGCTTGAGCTAGATGCCCGGCAAGAGGCGCTGCTGCGCCTGCCCGATCCGTTTGAGTTCTTGCCCCGGCTCGCGGCAGAGATTCGCCGCGACATGCCGCAATTGGTGAGCGGCATGAGCGATCAAGAACTCTTGGCCGAGACCGATCGCTGCTACTTTTACGCATCCCATGAGCTGGGGATCACCCGTTTGCCGATCCTAGTCCGATGGACAAAAGCCGATGTCGGGAGCGGTGGAGAACTTCACCGCAACCCCGACATCGATCTCGCCATGCGTCATGCGGCCGATCCCAATCTCAAAGCCGCAGACATTCTTGGGGCGCTAAGCTCCATGCATCGCTGGCCGAAGGAGACGCCTTGATGGTCGCCATTCCGATTCGATGGGGGCTCAAAGAGCTGGCCGAGCGGGCGGCAGCGGCAATGGCAGCTGCCGCGGCAGCAAACGCCGCCAAGGATGCGACCAAGCCTGATGTCAAAGCGCGCGAGGCCGACTGCTCGCAGACCCCCGACGCGACCCAGTGCAATCAATGCAAGCTGACCAACGGCCGCGTAGGGCAGCCGCCCACGCCTCGTTACATCACCAAGAGCAACCGCATCAACTACGACTACCAGCTCCAGATCGCGAACATGTTTGCCGGTCCTGAGCGGTTCGGTTACGTGGAGCGAGGCGACGCCTCCGACACGATCGTCAACATCGAGTTGAACGCCATCAAGGACTTCTTCGGGGGCGGCGGCAAGTATGGGGTTCTACCCCGATATCACGGACGGTTGTAAAAGAGCTGCAACCTTCTGATCCTGCTTGGCCGCCCTTCGCCGCATCCTTGGGTTGTGGCGTCGCTCGATGTAGTCAAACACATCCGCTCTTGCTCCATCCAGTGTGGCGTAGCTCGTTCGATAGATCCGCTCACGCTTGAGTAGTCCAGAAAAGCCTTCGCAGGCCGCGTTGTCGCCGCAATGCCCCACAGCGCTCATTGAGCAGATCAGCTCGTTAGCCGCGAGATACCGCTGGTAGTCACCGCTGCGGAACTGACTGCCACGATCCGAATGCACAATCACCTCATCGCTTCCTTGCCGCTGCCAGACCGCCATCTGCACAGCCCGGATCACCATCTGACGGTCCTGCCGAGCGTGCATTGACCAGCCAACAATGCGCTGGTCGTACAGATCCAAGACGATGCACAGATACAGCTTGCCTTGCTGGGTCTTGATCTCGGTGATGTCGGTCACCCACTTGGTTTCCGGCTCCAGCGCGAGAAAATCACGTTCAAGCAGGTTGACCACGCCCGGCGGCGTCACGGCCGGACCTGCACGCTGCCCGCGGCGCTTGCGCCGGGGCCAGCCCTGCAGGCCGCTGGCTGCCATCAGGCGTGCTACCCGGTTCAGGCTGGCGGTCTCGCCCTCCTCAGCCAGGTCTTCGCGCATGCGGCCAGCCCCCAACGTACCGCGGCTGTCTTCGTGTAGTTCTCGCATCCGTACGACCAGGCGCTCATTGTCGAGCTGCCGGGCGCTCGCAGGACGCTTACTCCACTCGTAGTAGCCGCTGGCCGATACCTTCAGGCACCGGCACATCAGCCGAATCGGAAACTCATCGCGGCAACGTTCGATCACCTGATACCTCAGGGGGATCCCTTTGCGAAGAACGTCGCCGCTTCTCGCAAAAAATCCCGTTCCTTCTTCACCCGCGCCAACTCGCGCTTGAGTCGAGCCAGCTCCTCGTCCCGAGGCGTGCCACTGCCGACGAATGCGGCCGTCCCCGGGGTCTGCGCCTCGCGCTTCCAGCGGGTCAGCAGGGTGTCGCGAATCCCCAGCTCCCGGGCCACCTGGGCACAGCTGACGCCGGGCTGGCTGGCCTGCTCAACCGCGCCACGCTTGAACTCGGCACTGAACTTCCTACGCTTTGACATGAACACTCCTCATGGCCTGAATCGGCCTTCTTGTAAGTGTCCGTGAAAACGGGGGTGAACCCGGCCGTTGTCGTTTCACTACCAGCCTCGCTGCCGATCTATGTCGCTACGCGCGCAGGCATGGGCGCGATGGTTTCGCGACGGCCAGGCTGCCATGGAAGTGAACCTGGAACCGTTATTTGCAGCAAGTTCCGAATGCTGTGCAGCTTGAACGGCTGAGGAATGGCACCTTGATCCTGTCTACTCCGCTGCTTGACTTGTCTGATCCCCACGCCATCAAGCAAGCCAATCAAGTGGAGATGAGCCTGGTAGATCTGGACTTGCTTCCGGTCATTGACCCCGAACTGATGTAGGGCAATGCCAACTTTTTGAAGGCCGTTTGCATACCTCAGGGACGGCGTAGAAAAGCGCCAACAACTGCACGGTGCGGCGCTAGGCGTTGTGTTCATGACATCGCCGGGAGAGCTCTTTCAGATGGTCGGGATTGGGGTGGCTCTTCTCTGATGCCGGCTGCGTACGCTGAAAGGTCCAGGCGGCTGCATGACCTGGGCAACTCCACTTGGCTGTGAAGTCGCTCAGGTCAGGTCGTCCGGACCACTTCAAACCCTTTGATGTTGCGATCCAGAGTTGAAGCCGCCGACCCACCCATGCGCGAAGACGAATCGGGCAGCTAGTTGCACCTCAAGTCCGACACCTCGTCCACACCCGGCAGGCCGCGTGACGGTATGGGCGCGATTGTCTGGCGACGGCTGGGCTGCAATGGAAATGAACCTGGAACCGTTATTTCTCTGGTGTGGCTGCGACCCTATTGGCATCCGGCACCGAGGTCAATCGCAAGGCTTATGGCAGCTGCCGCATCATCGCCGCACGCTACGCGCCCTGGCCGGCGCCTCCGTCGGCGGCAACGCCTCCATCAGCAGTTGCCCTTCGCTGGCGGTGATGCGCAGTTTGGTGCCGATGGCAAAGCCCAGTTGTTCCAGCCATAGGCCGCTGAGGCGGACGTGGGGCACGTGCTGGTCGCCAGCGTGATCGTGGGCGCCGGGGTACTGGGTGTAGCTAACGGTGCATTGGCGCGGGCGGCGGGCGCGGCGGGGTGCGCGTAGCGTGCCGGGGCCTTGCGGGGAGGCGTCCGGGTCGGGCGGCAGCATCGGTGGCAGCGTGGTGCGGTCGGGTTCCACAACAACCCACTGCACCCGCTTGGGCGGCGCGGGGCGCGTACGCGTGCGGGTGGGCCGTGCGCTGGCAGATACCGTGGGTGGGCGGCGGCGTGTCATGGCGCCTCCGGGTGATAGTTGGTGGATGCGGCGACACGCTGCTGCAGCGCCACGGCCCTGCGTGCAAACGAGCGGCGCGAGGTGTGCGGTAACACACCGAGCTGGCAACTCAGCGGATGCGCGGGATGCTTGCCCGCCTGCTCAACAGCTGCGCGTGCAGCGAGCCGGTGCAGCACATCACCCACATCCCACCGCAGGCGGTGAGCGGGGGCTGGCAACAGATCAACCGGCACAGATGCCGGCATGGATGGTGCGGTAGACATGGCAACGCCCTCCTGGAACAACCCAAGAACCGCCGCCAACGGCGACGGGATGTCGGGAGGTTCGAAACCGCTAAGAGCCGGCGGGCGTATTCCCCTTGCGGGTGTTGTATTAGCCGCCCTCCCGACACAGGCATTGCGTCGGCTTGTACCTGCAGGATGCAGGCACAAAAAACCCACCGGTTTGACGGAGGTGGGTACCGCTCTTAGAGGAGTTTCGACGCTCCTTGGGCCTAGATTGCAAGTACACGGTCTGGCGTGTCAATACACGCTGGCGGGTCTCGCGCGGCTGTGTGCGCCGCTGGGGTAGTTCCATACGGGCCACGCGAGCCGAGCGCCGTCGCCTGATAAGTGCACCTGACCCCATCACGGCATCGTCGTCGCCCCGTTGCGCCTGTGCGATTGCCGCCGGATCGGGGGAGTTGTTCAGAGTTTCCCTAATAGCTTGCAAGCAAACTTGTTGCCTGGCGAAAAATGTTCGACTAGTACTACCTGCCAACACTAATGCCAGAAAAAGTGAGTCTGACCACGTTACCCCTGGCACCATCATGGTCGCCGCAGAATTAGAGGGCTATTGCTGCACTGGTGCTGAAATGACCGAACACTATGCTGACGTCATCAGTACTCGCATTTTCCCAGTCTATAAGGTCTACCTAGCCGCCCTCCGGGGCGGCGCTACTCTGCTGAAATATCGGCGTCCATTGCCGCTGCTCAATTTCTTGCTGTTTTTTCAAAATTTTTGGCATTTTTTCTTTAATAATTCCAGCGTAATCAAGTCTACCTTCAGGACTCGCAGGTAGATCTGCTTGTGCACGTAGTGCAGTGACGACATCGAGCGCTTTTTCGGCGAGAGCTCCATATTCGATTTGCCTTACCAATATTGGGTAAGAGTTGAACTCTGCTTCCCACGCAAGTCGATCCTGGACTAAAAGTTGAGCATTCGGAATGGCGAAGATTCGCTCGAGAAGTGTGGCAGGTATAGAACGCCAATTCACATCTAGCGATCCAAGGTCCAATCGAGGAGAAGAGGTCCTTGGCTCTATCTCTCCGCTCGGAACCTCCATACCCTCGTCGTACATAACATCAATACATCCGCCAATATACTGATCGAATACTGCACCAACAGTTACCGCCAAATATCCTATGTCTGCATCTCGTTGCTGCCGATGAAACCACCATGTAAGTGTGGTTGGTATTCCCGCTCCAAGCAACGAACCCACAAGGGAGGCTGCTGCCGCGATTACACCGACCGCCAGTGCCGCTGCTGCGGCTAGAACACCGACAAGTATTGGTTCGCTCATGGTGTCGTCAGTCCAGAGGGTTCGCCTGAGTAGGGTCGCGTCCATCTACGCTGAAGTAGCTTGACGGAATCAGCCAATCTTTCAACAGCTATCTTCATCTCGTCGATTGGATAAAGGTCTTGGCTATGTTGTAGGCCTGCACATACCAATAGAATTGTGTTCGCGGATATACGATGTAGATTGAGAGTGATCGCGTGCTTATTAACGCGGGATTTGATTTCCGTGCCGCTGTCGAGTGCATCCACGAGTGACGCACCTCCATGCACAAAGCCATGCCACTCATCGACCTCATCGGCAATCACATCTAGTATCCCCCGATCGTCTGGAACTAGAAGAGGGCCGACTAGACGGGCCATGATCCGTATTGAGATATTGATCTTTTTTTTGCCATCAAGCGTTGCTCGCTGCGGAACTTTATCGGCGAATCGAAATTCTGACACTTCCTCATCGGAAGCTTCCAAGGCAAAAAAGATAGCCCGCAGCCACATTTCTAGAAACGAACGCCAAAGTGTCAACGTGACTATGTGCGTGCGCTCCGGCTCAGTTTTCAACAGATGGCATATCGCCCAACCGATATCGAGCACCGCTACTGAGAGAGCAAGAACGACAATGCGACGGTCAGTGCGTTTGCCGCCCCCGTAGTTAGAAAGCACGTCCCGTGCTTGCTCGACAATCGACATGACCTCGCTAGCCATCGCAGGCACTCCTCCAGCCGGCGCTCGTCCGGCTACACGCATGTCTCCTAGCGACTGCTGTATAGCCGCCTGAAGCAGGTCCATCTGTTAGCCTCGTTTTCGCGATGATGCTTGTAAAGATCACCTGAGTACGGTCAGCATGCAAGTTAGGCATCGCGAAATAACGGTTCCAGGTTCACTTCTTTCAGCGAGCTCTGAGTCAAGCGCAGCATCGCCAACCAGTTCAGTTCGATTGAAGAAGGTATCGTTGTAGGTGTAGTCGAACTGCACACCGAGACCAAATGGCAACGTGTGCTGCGCGTAGAGCTCCACACCCTGCGAGACCGCGTCCTGGCCGCCGGCCTGGGTGCCATAGTTCTGAAACCTGAGGGTCAGGTCGACTTCCTTGAGTGAATCTGAGCCCGTTCTTTTGAGTGACCGCTTAGGGTCGGGAGCTGCCCTACCCCCGATAAACATCCCTAATTCTAATATTGGATAGCAGTTCCCCTACCCTACCGACAAGCCCCGTAGCGGAGCGTCGATCGGCCCACCGAGCGCTAGCAGACGCTCCATTGCGTGGTCGTCGCCGGTACGGCGCGAACCAGCATCCGATCGGCAAGGGCCCGGACGGGGCGATGCCGCCCGGGCAGTGGCGTTATCTGCTGGTCTGCGAGAAGTTCTGAGCTCCGCGCGTCGTTCGCCACTGGATCCACGCGATCGCGGCGACGAAGAAGACGCTGCACAGGTAACTGCCTTCCGGCCCTTCCGCAAATAACGGTTCCAGGTTCACTTCCACCGCAACCCGGCCGTCGCCCAACCATCGCGCCCATACCGTCCGCCATGCGGCAAGCATGGGCGCGATCCACCGGAACCTAGAACTTGTAAGTCAGCCCCAAGTACGCCAGCCGGCCCGCGTAGCCGCCGGTGTAGAAGCGGGCGCGGGTGTCGTCGCCCAGGTGCTGGCGCGACTCCTGCTTGGTCAGGTTCAGCACCGAGGCGGTGAGGCTGAGCGCGGGGGTGATGTTGTAGGCCGCGTTCACATCGATCTGGTAGTACGGCTCCTCGTAGACGTTCAGCCCGTTGACCAGGCCTTGCACGAGTTCCCCGCGGCGGTTGTACGAGGCGCGCAGCAGCAGGCGATCGGTTTCGTAGAACACGGTGAGGTTGGTCTGGTTCTTGGCGCTGCCCGGCATGGAGGTCTTGCCGACCTCGGTGCCATCTTCCAGCCGGACCGCCGCCTTGCTGGCATCGTTGTAGGTGTAGTTGAACTGCACGCCGAGGCCGGACGGCAGCGTGTGCTGCGCGTAGAGCTCCACACCTTGCGAGACCGCGTCCTGGCCGCCGGCCTGGGTGCTGTAGTTCTGCACGGTGACCTGTTGCCCGTCGATCATCATGTTGACGTCGCTGATCACGTCGACCGCGAAGTTCTCCACGTTCTTGCGGAACAGTCCCACACCGGCAACCGAGCCGGGCTGGAAATACCATTCCAGCCCCAGGTCGAACTGGGTGGCCTTGTACGGCTCCAGGTTCTTGTTGCTGCCCGAGCCGTACCAGCCCTGCTCGCTGGCACCGCCGGTCAGGCGTCGGTCGGCCACGTACTCGGGACTGTAGTACTCCAGGCTGCCGGGCGCGGCGATGTCGTTGTAGCTGGGGCGTGCGATCACCTTCGACGCTGCCGCGCGCAGCAGCAGGTTCTCGCTCAGGTCGTAGGCCAGGTTGAAACTCGGCAACACGTCGGTGTAGGTGCGGTCCAGTCCGCTGACCACGAACGACTCGGTGCGTTGCACGCTGTCGGACAAACGCCAGTAGCCTTCGGTCCCGCAATAGGTGTCGGCCGGGGCGCCGCTGGGCATGGCGGCGCCCTGCTGGCAGGCCAGCGGATTGCCGTCGGCGCCGTCGAAGAAGTAGTCGTTGTAGGCGGTCACCTTGTCGGTGGAGTCGGCATGCTGGCCGGTGCGCGCCACCCGCACGCCAACGTTGCCCCGCAGCCGCTCGGCGTGGAAGTTGAGTTGCAGGTAGGTGGAATAGATCTTCTCGTCGACGTTGTAAACGAAGTTGTCTTCGCTGCGGGTCTGCATCGCGCCGTAGGTTTGGTTCAAGTAGCCGATGTAGCCCGGGAAGTTGATCGCCGGGAATGCGCTGGCATTGACGCCGCCGGCCAGGTTACCCACTGACGACAGCAGATCCGGCGAGAACTGGGTGGCGATGGCATTGCAGCGCCCGTTCCAGTAGCGGTTGTCGTAGTCGCTCGGGTCGGTGCCCGGGCACACCCAGTAGTTGTTGCCGGTATTGCGGTGGATGCCGCCATCGCGACGCTTGAGGCCGAACTGCAGCGAGTCGAAGAAGTCGCCGTCGATATGCCAGGTGGTGTCGATCTGCGCGTACTGCTGCTGGTTGGTGTTGCGGGTCCAGGACGAGCCGGTCGAGCCCAGATCGACCTGCAGGATGCCGTCGCGCAGGTTCTGCATCAGCTCCGGCGAGAAGGTCATGGTCGGCGTGCCGGTCAGGTCCCAGGCGCTGGCGAAGTTGCCGTTGCTCCAGCTGCCGTCGGCATTCTGGCGACGCGGCTTGATCGGCAGGGAGAACTGCAGCTCCGGCCCGCCCTTGGCCCAGGTGCGGCCGGCCTTGAACGCCACGTCCACCTGCTCGCCGCGCCATTCGCCGCCCACGTCCACCGTCTGCGACTGCGATTTCTCGATGTTGTAGCTGCCGGTGATCTGCGGCGTCGGCACCGTGCAGTCGTCCGAGCCCCAGCCGCCCGGCGGCAGGCCGGCCGCGGCGGCCTGGGCCTCGCTGCAGTAGTAGGTCTTGCCCGGATGCAGGCTGTAGGCGGCGCCGGTGACGATGGTGCCACTGGGATCGAGCTGCAACCCATCGAGCAGGCGGCCGCCGCGCCAGTTGCCATCGCCGTAATAGCGCGCGATGTTCCACTCGGGAATCTTGATGGTATTGGTCTGCGAGTCCTGCGACAGGTCGAAGCGGAAATAGTTCGCGGTCAGGGTCAGGTCGTCGGTCGGCTTGAACTGCAAGGTCAGTTGCCCGCCCTTGCGCTCGCGCTCCTCTTGCTTGACGTCCAGGCTGACCGCGGTCGGCATCATGAAGCGGGTGTAGTACCTGCCGTTCTGGTCCCAGAAGCCGGTGCCACCCCACCAGTTGGCGTTGAAGTCCGAGGGATTGCCGTTGACGTCGACCGCCGGGCCGCCTTCGTCGCGGCCGTACCACTGCCAGCTCTCGGTACTGGAGTTCAACGTGCGCGCGGTGCGCTTCTGCTGCGTGTAGCCGACGAACACGCCGAAGCGGTCGTCCTGGTCGTGCCACGAGTACGAGCCGGAGAACTGGCCATCGGTCTTCTTGCTGGTATCGGACCACACACCCTCGGCGGAGACGAAGCCCGAATTGGGCTCCAGCTCGAGCGGGCGCCGCGTGTGCAGGATCACCGTGCCGCCGATGCCGCCTTCGTCGATGCGCGCTTCCGGGGTCTTGTACAGCTCGGCGCTGCCGAGCAGATTGGATGGCAGCAGCGTGTAGTTGAACGAGCGCGTCGGGTCGCCGTTGGACTCGGCGGTGGCGATGTAGTTGCCGTTCAATTCGGTCAGCACCAGCTCCGAGGACAGGCCGCGCACGCTGACGTTCTTGCCTTCGCCGCCGTCGCGGCTGATGACCACGCCGGGCACGCGCTGCAGCGCATCGGCCACGTTCTTGTCGGGGAACTTGCCGACGTCCTCGGCGGTGATCACATCGACCACGGCGTTGGCGTTGCGCTTCTGCTCCAGGCTCTTCTCGATCGCGTAGCGGTAGCCGGTGACCGTCACCGCGTCCAGGTCCGTGGCCTGCACCTGGGCCTGGCCCGTGGGCGCCGGCGTGCCGTCGGCCTGCTGGGCCGCGGCGGTGGAAGCGGCGCTGGCGAGCAAGGCGACGGCGATACCGGCGGATAGTCGGCTACGGTTGCGTCCGAATGGCATGCAGTTCATTTCAATCATCCTCTCCTAAAGATTGATCGGCGACGCGAGCGCGACCGCAGCGCGATCCAACGATCGAGCAGCCTTTGCGTCGCTATGAAGAGCTTCCGGCGCCATTGCGGCGAGCCGGTGTTGGTTCCCCCTCTGTCCTGCAAACTTCGAATTTAGATCGTTCTAATGCATCGGCAAGCTTAACTAGCACAGCACACCTCGCAACGCATGCTGCCGCGCAACAGGTCGCGTCCATGGGGTGTTGTCTGCAGCGCTCGCAACAACGCGTACAGGCTGCATTGCTGCGGGCTTGCGGCACGGGTTGCCGCGTTGCTGGTTGCAGCAGTTCGATCGTGGCCAACGAAACATGTCCGCCCGTGTCCAAACGCACACGGCCTGCGCTGTAGGCACCAGGCTCGGCGACGTGCAATAGCGTTTCCAGCCCGGCGATGTGGCTAGGCGAAGCATCTTGGGTGCGGCAGAACGACTCCGCGCCGGGTCGCCAGGACATGCCGGCATGCACGACCGCACCGAACAGCAGGGCGATGCGATGCATGGCACCCGAACCGTGCAGGCGTTTACGGGTGTGTGGGAGAAAGGGCTTTGCAGGGAAGCCCCGTTCTTCGGTAGCCGCGGTGCCGCGCCGCGGGCCGCTGCCTGTGGTGCGGCACGCTGAGCGTTTGAAGGGCCGGCGTTGCCGGCCGACGGGACGCGCGCGCTCAGTCGCGCTCGAAGCGCTGGAGTTCGTCCAGTTGCGCCAGCGCCTTGCGCAGGCTGCCGCCGCTCAAGGAAGCGTCCATCGTCTTGCCGAGCTCGGCGCGTTGCGGGCGGCGTGCCCAGCGATGGAACCACCCGGTCGCCAGCAGGCCCGCGATGCCGATGCCGTAGCCGCTCCACACCAGTGCCGGCGCCTTGGCCAGCAGATCGACATCGCCCAGGCCAGCCAGGGCTTGCAAGATCGCGACCCACAGGAACCACCACGGCAGGCCGGCGACCATGCCGCTGCCGATGTACAGCGTGCGTGCGCGCAGCAACTGCTTCTGGATGCCGAGCACCGGCTGCGAGTAGTCGATGTTGCCGATCTGTCCCAATACCAAGCCCGCGGCGACGATCGTCACTACGCCATACGCCTGCACCAGCACGCCGGCAACGATGGACGAAGCGTGCGCCGGATGGCTCATCCACAGCAGCGATGCGAGCAGGATGAAGGCAAGACCGAACAGGATCTGCACCACCTGACCCCAGAACAGCGGGCGCAGGCTGCCGCGCGTCTTGTCGAGCTTGCGCTCGCGCAGTGCGTGCAGCTGCAACATCGTGTCCAGTTGCAGTCGGCGGTCCAGCGATTGCCAGGCGGATTTGAAGTCGTCGAGTTCCATCATGGTCTCCCTGTCGCGTCTTAGCGGAATTCGTCGCGGATGCGCTGTTTCAGGCGTCCGATCTTGGTGGAGACATTGCTTTCGGTGATGCCGAGGATCTCGGCGATCTCGCGTTGTGGTCGCTCCTCGAGATAGAGCAGCAGCAAGGCGCGATCCAGCGCCGGCTGGCGGGCGATGAATCCTTGCAGCAGGCGCAGGCGTTGTTGCTGTTCGGGATCGGCGGCGTTGCCGTCGGCCAGATCGTGCAGGGCATGGTCCAGCGACACCGCGTCGTGGCGACGCCGTAGCTGCAGATGGCGCAAGTGGCTGATCGCCACGTTCAGCGCAATCCGGTACATCCAGGTGCTGAAGCTGCGCGTCGGGTCGTAATTTGGGTACGCATGCCATAGCTGCGCGGCGATCTCCTGCGCAAGGTCGGCGCGGTCGTCGCCACCGCCTGCATAGCTATTGGCGACTTTGAAGACGATGCCGGAATGCCGCTGCAGCAGCATGTCGAAGGTGTTCCGGGCGTCGGGTATGGTCATGGTGGCGGCGATGATATCCATTGGGTCCTTGGCGAGGTCTACGCGCCCCTCAAGCCCATGATTCGCACCGGCGCGCGGAATCTCACATCCGCGCCAGCAGGAACGTCCAGGCGAATGCCGGCTGCATGGCCCTCGGTGTCGCCATGCTCCAGGAGGTGGCCGGGCACCGGATAGGTCATGTATTTGCAAACGATCGTTGCAGTAACGTCACTACATGACAATGCAACGTTTCTGATGTCGAGCCCACGGGGGCTCCCATGGTCAATGCGTGGGAGCGGTCGCCATGATGGCACTGGAAGGCGCCGGCTACGAAAGGAAACGACGGCTAGAGGTTCCCTGCCCCGTTGATTTGGTCGTAGACCGACACCGTGCGGCATCGGTAGGCAGGCTGGCATTGGCACGCAGCGTCACGGTGACCAACGGCACCTTGCCGGTGAATGCGTCGCCGACGCCGGCCGCACCTCGGCGACACCACCCTAGGTTCCCTACAGCAGCGAAGGCGGCAGGTCCGTCGTGCGACTCGCACGCGGCGATCATCGGCTCAGCCCGCCTCCGCCGCCCACTGCAGCGCATCCGCTCCGGCCGGGAGATACAGCGGTGCCGACGCATCGGTCGCCGCGCGCCAGACGGCTTCGGCGACGTCCTGCAGACGCGTCCCGGGGCCGGTGGATGCGGCCATCCGCGCGATGGTGTGGCGCATGAAGTCGCCGTAGACGGCATCGTCCATGCCGCGCAGGCGGGTGCGGGCGGTGTCGCGAAAGCGGGTCTCGCCCGAGGAGCCCGGCAGCACGATGCGCACACGCACGCCGAACGGTTCGACTTCGCTTGCCAGCGATTCGCTGAAGGCATTCACCGCCGCCTTGGCCGCACGGTAGACGCCGACCAGCGGCAACGGCTTGTAGGTGACGCTGGAGGTGACGTTCACCACGATGCCGGCGCCGCGCGCGCGCATCTGCGGCAACACCGCCTGCGTCATCGCCATGGTGCCGAAGGTATTGGTGTCGAACAGGGCACGCAGCGTGTCCATGTCCATCAATTCGAGCGGCGCGGGCGCACCAAAGCCGGCGTTGTTGACCAGCACGTCGATCGGGCCGGCCGCGGCGATGGCTGCGCGGATGCTCTGGGCATCGGTGACGTCCAACGGCAGCACACGCAGCTGTGGCGACGGCGGCAGCAGGTCCTCGCGCGGGGTGCGCATGGTGGCAAGCACCCGCCAATCGCGGGCGAGGAAGTAGCGTGCGGTTTCCAGGCCGAAGCCGGAGGAACAGCCGGTGATCAGAACGGTCTTCAAGGGAATTCCTTGCGCGTGGACGAGTCGCCACGATAGATAGCCGCCTCCGTACTTGCTACGATCCAGCGTCCTTGATTCGTTTGCGAGCGTCCAGCGATGGTGGATCCTCTTGCCGAGGTGGTGACACTGCTGCAGCCCACCGCCCGGTTCTCCAAGCATGTGGTAGGTGCCGGTTCCTGGCGCATCCGGCGGTCCGACGCCGGGCAGCCCTTCTATTGCGCGGTGCTGGAAGGCGGATGCTCCATGACGCTGGACGGTGGCGCGCCGACCCTGCTGCAAACGGGTGATTTCGTGCTGGTGCCTGCGGCGTACAGCGTCACGATGTCCAGCCTTGCGCCGCACGACGGCGTGGCCGAGAGCCTGCCGACCGCACTGGGCAACGGCGTGTTCCGGATCGGTGTGCAGCAAGGCCCGACCGACGTGCGCATCCTGGCCGGCCACTGCAGCTTCGGCTCGCCGGATGCGGCGCTGCTGGTCTCGTTGCTGCCGCAACGGGTCTGTGTGCACGGCGAGCAGCGGCTCGCCACGCTGGTGCAGTTGGTCAGCGAGGAGACGCGCGAGGCGCGGCCCGCCCGCGAGGTGGTGCTCGCGCGCCTGCTGGAAGTGCTGCTGATCGAAGCGCTGCGCTCGGCCGCCGGCACGGCGGCGTCGCCGGGCCTGGCACGCGGGCTGGCCGATGCGCGCCTGGCAACGGCGATCCGCGCGCTGCACGCGCAGCCCACGCGCGCATGGACGGTAGCCGCCTTGGCAAAGGAAGCGGCCTTGTCGCGTTCGGCGTTCTTCGAACGCTTCGGACGCACAGTCGGCATGGCGCCGATGGAATACCTGCTCGCCTGGCGCATGGCCCTGGCCAAGGACCTGCTGGGCCGCAGTGAGTTCGGCATCGCCGATATCGCCGAGCGCGTCGGCTACAGCTCCGCGAGCACCTTCAGCGTTGCCTTCGCCCGCCACGTCGGACAGCCGCCCACACAGTACGCACGCGCCCGTCGCCGCGGTGCGGCGCGCGGCGACGCGCCGCTCTCGATGCAGGTCGGTGACATGGAGTAGGCCCTCGCCGCGGCTGACTGTTCCTGCGCGCGCGCCCTCGGTGGATGCAATGCGAGCTGCGCGATACGTTCGCGGTCACGCGTTCGAACCGGTGCGCGGAGCGCTGGGCATGCGATGGCGACTCGCCCAACCAGGCCAGCGCCGCGATCGGATCGGGCAGCAGGTGTCCGTCATTGCGCGGGACCAACATACAACGCGTGACGCACGATGGCGATTACGCTGTCTTGCCGAACGCCTCCTGGTACACCGACGT
The DNA here is from genome assembly GCF_009192945.1 of Xanthomonas maliensis. Taxonomy (GTDB): domain Bacteria; phylum Pseudomonadota; class Gammaproteobacteria; order Xanthomonadales; family Xanthomonadaceae; genus Xanthomonas; species Xanthomonas maliensis. Next base: position 30,689 of record NZ_NSET01000038.1, read on the forward strand.
CAACCAGTCGACGAAGACCCTCACGCGCGGCGACAGCTGGCGATGTTGCGGATACATCGCCGAGACCGGCAATCCCGTGCTCTGCCAATCGCCCAACACCTCGACCAGACGGCCATCGCGCAACTCGCTCTCCACATGGAAGCGTGGCAATTGGATCAGGCCGCAGCCGCGTAGCGCGCAGATGACGTAGTTCTCCGCGTCGCTGACGGACATCCAGCTGCCGAGTTCGTATTCGCGCGCCTGTCCGTCGACGATCAGTTCGAACGGGTAGTTGATGCTGCGGTCGCTGGCGAAGAAGCCGACCGCCTGGTGGGAAGACAACGCGTCCGGATGGTGTGGAATGCCGAACTCGGCCAGGTAGTCGGGACTGGCGCAGATCACCTCGGGCATCACCGCCAATCGCCGCGCCACCAGCGAGGAATCCGGGGGATTGCCGGCGCGGACCACGCAATCGATGCCGTCCCGCACGAGGTCGACCAGACGATCGCCGCTGCTGATGACGAAATCGATGCTCGGATAGCGACTGCGAAACGCGTCGATGCGCGGCAGCACGATGCGGGTGGCATGGGTGCCGTGCAGATCAACGCGCAATGTCCCGCTCGGGTTGGAGGCCACATGCTGCAACGAGGCCTCGGCATCGTCGAGATCGCCGAGCACCTGCACGCAGCGCTGGTAGAACGCCTGTCCATCCAGGGTTGGACGCACTTGGCGCGTGGTCCGGTCGAGCAGGCGCACGCCCAATCGCGCTTCCAGTTGCTGGATGGCATGGGTGGCGGTTGCCCGGGGCAGTTCCAGCGCATCGGCGGCACGGCTGAAGCTGCCAAGCTCGACAATGCGGGTGAACAAGCGCAGGGCGTCGAGGCGGTCCATTGTTCGATTATTGATCGAGATTGAATTGTCTTGCCAACCTCCGAGTATTTATTCGTTCCGCACCACTCCTGACACTGGGCTCCAGCCGACGCTTTCGAGGAGCCAGCGTATGTCCACCCTCCCCGTTAGAACGGGTTATGCACGTTGAGATGAGATGCGTCGGCCGTCAGCGGTGCGCAGCGGGCGGTACCGCGGAAGCAGTGCGCGGCGGTGTCGGCAATCGCGACAACGTCGCCGAGTTGTTCGGCCGCACGATCACGGCATTCGGCCGCCTCGATGCGGTGATCCACAACGCCGGCGTGATGCCGGTGGTGCCGATCGCCGACGGCACCCGGGCCGAGTTCGAACGTACGATCGCGACCAACCTGCGCAGCATCTTCCTGCTGATGGCGCAGGCCGCGAGCCATCTGGGTGACGACGGACGCTTCATCGCGCTGTCCTCAGCGTGCTGACCAAGAACTTTCCCGACTGCAGCCGTCGCCTTCCTCGCCGGGCCGGACGGTGCCTGGGTCACTCGCAGGTGCTTCGCGTCAACGGCGGCTTCGCCTGAACCGCCACTCCGCAACGCCATACAAGAGGAAACATCCATGTGCCAACGCATTCTTTTCATGGTGGGCGCGCCCTTTGGCCAGTGTTCGTTCTGCGCCCACGCCGATTCGTCAGACCATGCACGCGGCGTGGCGACGGCGATTTCCGATCCCATTGATGGCGAGTCCCTGCCATGCATCGGCCTGAAGGCCATGCTCATGCAGCGCGACAACACCGCCCGCGGGCGGCAGGCGGTGGCCCATGGCGCGTAATGCAATCAGCACGCAACTGAAGATCGTGCTCGGCGAGTCGGCGGTGGCCTCTTCGGCCGCCACGCTCAGCGCCTTGGCGCTGGAGGTGCCGGTGTGGGCGATGTTCGTCGGCTGGATCGCGTTCTTCACCCGCGGCTTGACCCTGCGCCAGGGCGCCATCAATCTGGCCTGCGTGTTGATCGGGCTGGGATTGGGCATCGGCGCGGCGCATGCGTTGACTGCGCTGGGCCCGCACCTGGGTGCCTATGCGATCAGTGCCGTGGTGTTCGCCATCACCGTGATCGCACTCTCGCTGGCGAAGGTTCCGGTGTTCGACAATCTGCTCGGCTTCTTTCTCGGCTTGGTCGCGTACTTCGCCTCGCACCTGCCGCCCACGTTGCCGTCGTTCGCGCAGTTGGCATTGGCCGCTGCCGTGGGCACGATCGCCGCCCTCCTCGCCCATGGCTTGCAGCACCGTCTGCGGCGTCGTGCCGACGCCTGACCTGGAAGCGCTTCATGCCGCTGATTTGGCCCGTCCACGTCACTCAGTAAGCCACGCGCTGCCGCGACGGCGATCCAATTCCTCACTTGCCACTGACGGAGCACTCGCGATGACCCACACCCGCCAGATCGATACACAGACCGCCCGCTCACACCGCCTGACATCGGTACGTCAGGCAGTGAGCCGCCTGTCCGCGCCGGCCACGCCCATCAGCTATGCGGCGTTGCGGGTGATGTTCGGCGCCGTGTTGGTGACCCACGGCTTGCCTAAACTGCTAGGTACCTCGCATGGGTCGATGGCGGATCCGATGGCTGGATCGATCCACCTGATCGAGAACGTCATGCAGCTACCGGCCGCCCCGTTGCTGGCGATGCTGGTCACGCTGTTGGAAACCATCGGCGGCGTGCTGCTTGCCGCCGGCGTGGGCACACGCCTGATCGCGCTCGCCGTGGCGGTGGAGATGCTCGGCATCAGCTATGCGCTGGGACCGACCTGGCCGTGGATCGATCGCGGCATCGAGTATCCGGTCCTGATGCTGTTCCTAGCCGCGTACATCGCCGCCCACGGTGGAGGACGCTGGTCGTTGGATCGTTTGATCTGGCGTGCGTTGTGATACCCGGCGATTCGATCGCTTGCCAGTGCGGCGCAGCCGATGATCAAACAGGGCCATGCAGCTGTCAGTCAACAGAAGCACGCCTGGAGGCGTCAGGCTGTCGCGGAATCAGCGGGGTGGTGTTGGTCTGCAGGAGCAGGTGCACGGCGGTGTCGACACTGATGAAACGGTGGCGTTGCAGCAGATAGGCCCCGCCCAGAAGAGCCGCGAACATCAGCGTGGCGCCTGGCCTGATGACGGCCGCCGGAACCAGGATGCCAACCACCATGTACACAACAGTCCAGTTGCAGAAACCGGTAATGATGATTTCGCGTTGCCGACGGTCGATCGCGATGCGCCCGCGCATGATCATCGGATAGACGCCGCCGACGAACAGAAAGGTTTCGCGGAAGGCATAGACCTGTTCGGACACGCGATGGAACCGCAGGTCCGGCCAGCGCGATCGCTCGACGGCATTTTCCACCTGCGCCAGCGAAAAACAGGCCAGCGCATCGCGGGTGACCGCAATGCGCCTTGTAAATATCGGCAGGCCCCAGTTGAAATAGGGACGGCTCCAGGCGATCAGCAGGACGCCCTCGACGACAACCAAGCCCAGCAGCAGGTAGAGCATCGCGCGTTCCTTGTTCGCGTGATCGAACTATCGCATGCGCTGGGTCTGAAGCTTGCGCAGCCTGCCGAGGCCGATGCTGACGCTCGAACCTGCGCCGCTGCAATCACTTGGGCGGGCCGGCGGCGCGTTCATGACCGCGGCAGATGACGCAGATCAGCGGCGTTCAAGCGAACCAGACGCTACCGCGGGTGCCGGCGCTGTCGGCCTGCTGATCCAGCGATCGCTGGTCCCATCCGGCGAGTGGCCCACAGCGCGCCTGCAGTGCGCGTCATGGCTGGGCAACGCCGCCGGCCGTTGGACGACGTTCGCAGAAATTCAGAAGCTGCCGCACCGATCAGGCACGGCAGCGGTGACGCGCGGAAGATCGCAAGGGCGCGACGCCCTTGCGATCGTCGCCGCTGGCTCAGCGGTAGTTATCGAAGAAGCCCTTGCGCACGGCGATGGCGCATTCGTCTTCGGTCACCAGATGCTCGAGCGCGCTATTGTCCTTCGGATCGCCGGAGCCCAGGTCCAGCACCGACACCTGGTTGCTGCCGTGCGCCTTGAACGCGGCGATGGCGGTCTTGGCGTTCTTCAACGGCACGGTCGCGTCGTTGTCCGAGCCACATAGCAGGGTCGGGGTACGCGGTGCCCAGTTGAGCAGGTTGTTGCGGTTCAAGTCACGCAGGAACGGGCTATCGGTGTTCCTGGCGAAATCGTTGTAGAAGCTGGGCTGGAAATAGCTACGGATCTTGTCGACACCTGGCAGCACACCGCTGCTGAACAGGTCGATCTCTTCGTACTTGCCGGGGAACAGCGACTCGACCTTGTTGGCCCACGGATCCTGGAACACTTGCGACGGGCTGCTGTACAGGTTGTGATAGGTGTGTTGCATGCCGATGATGGCGTAGCTGGCCAGCAGGATACCGAAGGTGCTCTCGCCCACCGCGTTGCTGCCGCTCCAGCTGTCGATGAAGGTCTGGCTGAGTGCATACGGGCCGGAAATGGGCGCGCTGGCAACCAGGTTGAACTCGTTCGACAAGTGCGCTTCGATCTCGCGCTGCGTGGCCATTGCCGCATGGCCGCCCTGCGAGAAGCCGGTCAGCATGACCTTGCCCGACAGCGGCGTGTTGAACTTCTGCAGCACCTGGCGTGCGGCGCGCATCGCATCGATGGTAGCGCTAGCTTCCGAACCCGCGTGCAGATACGGATGGAACGCATAATTGGACTGGCCGATGCCCAGGTAATCGGTACTGACGACCACGTAACCCTGGGTGGCGAGATGGGTCACCATGGTGTCGTCGCCCTTGTCAGCGACAATTTCCTTGGCCTGTTCGGCGGAGCGCTTGGTCTCGGTGCCCTGGTCGTAGCTCACCAGCGGGAAAGGACCGGTGCACTGGTTGCCGCCGGGGATCAGCAGCGCTGCAGACGCGGTGGCCGGCTCGCCATCGACGCCGATCGTGGCATAGGTAAACTCGGCAACGCGCACATCGCACTTGGCCTTGTCGTTGGTCTGGCCATTGGCCAGCACGGCGGCGATCGCATCGCTGCTATAGTTGGCCAGGACCGCACTCTTGAGCACAGTGCCGCGCGCCGGAGATGCCGATGCGGCCATGGGCGCCAGTGCTCCGGCAATCATCACGGACAGCGCACTCAGTAGCAGACGGTTTTGTAGCTTAGCCATTCAAACATCCTCGCGGTTGAAACCCCCTATGACCGGGGGCGGTGGCTGGCGAAGCTACTATGCAGACATGCGGATTTATAAGGCAGTTCATTCGTATGTTTATTCGCCGTATTGCCTCAATCGTGGTGTTTTTCAAGGCAATTAAACACAAATAAAATAAAAGCATCGGCACGTGTTTGACGGACACGTTCGCTATCCGACGATGAACATCGCAACGCTTGGATAATCGTTGCTGCCAATGCTTAGTTTCTTCTATTTCGTCAAAGGCGCGTGATTGCCAAGACAGAGCGCTTTTCCAACTCAAAACTCGGATCGGGCCTTTGACGTTCTGCGGAATGATGTCTTCGGCCAGTTACGGTCTGTCCTGCGGAAACTCCGAATTCCAGCCCGCTCTTCTGCCGTTCCTCTCTTTCCTCGCGAATCGGCAGCACGTTCCAGGCTTGTACCTTCCCCGTCCATCCGCACAGATACGCCGCATGGCGCGCAACGAATGGGCGGGAAACGAATCCAATGATTTGACTCACTGAGTTATACGCATAGGCGACGACGGCCGTGAGCCCAGGCACGACCGAGGGTGCAATCACCCTGTCGTCTGCGGGCGCATCCCTGCGCTCAGCGACCCAGGCATCTCACGCTCAGCGCTTGGCCGCCTCGCAGAGCTTGCGGTTGAACCAGGTGGACTTGGCGATGGGCAGGTAGGCCTCCCAGTCGCTGGGCGGAAGCATCGTGCTCTGCTGTTCCAGCGCTGCCTGGAACGAGGCTTCGTCGTGACTGCGACCGGCCATGGTGCTGTCCAGTGCCGCCAGGCATTCCTGCGGACGGTTGAGACGCAACAAGGCGATGGCACGGTCGTTGGCGAAGCGGTCGCGATCGAGCCAGTTGAGGAAGTCGCCGCATTCGCCCGCGAATGACTGCATGCCAGCCAGCGCCTCGGCATAGTGCTTGCCACGATAGTCCCGCAAGTACGCCTCGCGTCGTCGACTGCTGGCCGCGGAGGTGCAGCCGGGCGGCAACTGCAGATAGTCGCCTTCGAAATCCGCGCGCATGCCGCAGTAGTCGCGGCAGCTGTCCTGGGTCAGCGCGGCAATGTTGAAGCCGCCCGCCACTGGCTTGAACGCTAGCTTGCAGGGTGTCTCGCCCACATCGCTGACGTCCGCCTTGTCGCCGTGCAGGGTGCCCGACAGCGAACAGGTGTGGCCGTTGGCACCCACGGTGAGGATGTCGAAGTGGCGCGCCGCGCCCTTGTCGCGGACCTGCAGGCTGCCCCAGCCTTGTTTGGTGCTGTACTCGCCAGGCGTCGGCCCGGCCGCCGCTGCGCCGAAGGCCAGCAGCCACACCAGTATCCCGCTCCATCCATATCGCCGTGCCATCGCCTCGTCCTGTCTTCGAGCAGAGCGGCAAGTGTGCGACATCGCGCCGATGCCAGGCGAGTGCCGTGTGTATGCCGCATGGCGTGTTTCCTGCGCGTCCGGTGTAGATCATCAACCCCGGCAGATCCAGCGCGCCGTGTGCCAGGATCGCCGGCCACAGCCGCCCGCGTTTGGCCAGCCACCAGCGCAGGATCAGGCCGACCACCAGGATGCTGATGGCAGCTATCGGGCCCTGGTCCAGGTGATACGAGGTGCCGATCGCCACGCCCACATTCACTGCGAACGCCCGGCCATGGCGGCGGCTCCAGCGCCGTAGACATAGCCGCAGACGAACACTTCCTCGAAGATTGGATTGATCAGCGAGATTGCCAGCACCGACGCGATCGACAGCTGGCCGGCGAGCAGCGCATCGGTCGGATTCGGATCGCCGCCCACACGTCCGTTCAACAGCGTCAGCGGATAGGTGGAACGCCAGCACGCACATCGCCGCTGCGAGAGATCTTTCAATGGTTGCTCCCCAAACGCCCTAGCAGGCGATAGCCGGGGGCCATGCGTTCTTCAAGCAGCGCGTTGGATATGTCCATCGGCTGTGCCGCTAGGGGTCCAAAGGCGCCGGTCTCACGGAAGATGCGGATGGGCACGCGCGCAGCGCGTGTCATCGGATGACGCTTTCGCGCTCCCTGCTTCGCTCAGGCCAGCACCCGCGTCGTCCGCGTATCGACCAGTTGCCTGCCCGCCCGGAACCCCTGGCTGATCGCCTCCTGGCACGTCTCCCAGCCAGGCCCCGGCACTGCGACACGCGGCAAGCGGGTCTTGCCGTTGACGTACACATCGACCCAGACATGCCAGTGCGCGCCGACGTCGGCCTGTTCGGCACGCACGCGGATTTCGCTATCGCGATAGATCGCGGTCTCGAAGCGCCCTTGTCTGCTCATGGAGGTGCCTGTCTGCAACGGTTCGTCCGCACGGTAGGCAGCGGCGGTGGAATATCGCGTGATCCAGACAGAAACGAAGGATTAATGTTGCGAAAAAGTGGGGGTTCGTCGCGATTCTGTGAACGTCGTCGCCATGCCGCCATTACGGCTTGCCAAACGCAACAGCCCCGCAATGCGGGGCTGTTGGAGAACACACTTGCCGAGGCGCTCGGTCGAGCGGATCAGTCGATGTCCAGGAACGAGCGCAGTTGCTCCGAACGGCTCGGATGACGCAGCTTGCGCAGCGCCTTGGCCTCTATCTGGCGAATGCGCTCGCGGGTGACGTCGAACTGCTTGCCGACTTCTTCCAGCGTGTGATCGGTGTTCATGTCGATACCGAAACGCATACGCAACACCTTGGCCTCCCTCGGGGTGAGGCCGGCCAGCACGTCGCGCACGGTCTCGGAGAGGTTGATGTTGGTGGTGTTGTCGATCGGGGACTCCACGTTGGTGTCCTCGATGAAGTCGCCCAGATGCGAATCCTCGTCGTCGCCGATCGGGGTTTCCATCGAGATCGGCTCCTTGGCGATCTTCATCACCTTGCGGATCTTGTCCTCGGGCATGTCCATTTCCTTGGCCAGCTCCTCCGGCGTGGCCTCGCGGCCGAACTGCTGGAGCATCTGGCGGGAAATGCGGTTCAACTTGTTGATCGTCTCGATCATGTGCACCGGAATACGGATGGTGCGCGCCTGGTCGGCGATCGAACGGGTGATCGCCTGGCGAATCCACCAGGTGGCGTAGGTCGAGAACTTGTAGCCGCGGCGGTACTCGAACTTGTCCACGGCCTTCATCAGGCCGATGTTGCCTTCCTGGATCAGGTCGAGGAACTGCAGGCCGCGGTTGGTGTACTTCTTGGCGATGGAGATCACCAGGCGCAGGTTGGCCTCGACCATTTCCTTCTTGGCCTTGCGCGCCTTGGCTTCGCCATAGGCCATCGCCCGGCTGATTTCCTTGATCTCGGCCAGGGTCAGGTAGCTGGTCTTCTCCATCTCGATGGAGGCCTGCTGCTCGGCGATGATCTGGTCCTTGACGTCACGCAGGGCCGAGGACCACTTCTGCTTGCGCTTGAGCGCGTCTTCCACCCACTCCAGGTTGGTCTGGTTGCCTTCCCAGGAGCGGATGAAGTCCTTGCGCGGCATGCGTGCAATGGTGGTCGCCAGGTGCAGCACCTTGCGCTCGTGATCCTTGATGCCGTTGACGACTTCGCGCAGCTGGGTGACCAGTGCATCGGTCAGCGGCAGCGGCAGCTTGAGCGTGGTGAAGATGGCGGCCATGTCCTCGCGCGCCTTGACCACGTTCTTGTGCTCGGCGCCGTACTTGACGTAGGCCTTCTTGAACTTGGCGTACTCGTTGGCCAGGTTCTCCATGCGGGTCGCCACTTCGACCGGGTCCGGGCCGGTCGGGCCGGCATCCTCTTCGCTGCTGGCCTCGTCGTCGCCGTCTTCGTCGTCATCGACGTCGTCGCCGTCCACGGCGGCGGTCTCGCCGGCCTCGGCCAGCGCGGCAGCCGCCGCATCAGCCTCTTCGATCAGGTCGTTGAAGCCGACCACGATCTCGGCCAGACGCTTCTTGCCGTCCTTGTGCGCTTCATAGTCGGCCAGCAGCATTTCGGTGGACAGCGGGAAGATGCCCAGCGCGGCCTGGACCTGGCCCAGGCCTTCTTCGATGCGCTTGGCGATGGCGATTTCGCCTTCGCGGGTCAGCAGCTCGACGGTGCCCATTTCGCGCATGTACATGCGCACCGGGTCGGTGGTGCGGCCACCCTCGGTATCCAGCGCGGTCAGCGCTGCGGCGGCTTCTTCGGCCGCGGTGTCGTCGACTTCGCGGTTGCCGGTGTTGCCATCGTTGAGCAACAGGGTTTCGGCATCGGGCGCCACTTCATGGACATCGATGCCCATGCCGTTGATCATGCCGATGATGTCTTCGATCTGCTCCGGATCGACCAGGTCGTCGGGCAGGTGGTCATTGACTTCGGCGTAGGTCAGATAGCCCTGTTCCAGGCCCTTGCTGATCAGTTGCTTGATGTCGGATTGCTGGGCAGGACGTTCGTTGGCCATGAGTGCTCGCGCCACCGGCTTAGAGATTGAGAAGAGAACCTAGCATTATACCAGCGTGAAGCCCGGTCTGCCGGAATCAAGACGGACAGCTGGTGGAGAACGGCTGGCTAGGGTCTGAGGAGGAAGGTCACCGGGCCGTCGTTGACCAGGTCGACAACCATATGGGCGCCAAACCGCCCCGTTTCCACCCCGCCGGCATGTTTTTCGCGGCAGATCGTCACCAATTGATTGAACGCGCGTTCAGCCTCCTGCGGTGGCGCGGCGGTGCTGAAGCCGGGGCGAGTGCCGCTGCGGGTGTCCGCGGCAAGGGTGAATTGGCTGACCAGCAGCAAACCGCCGCCGGTGTCGGAGAGTGAGCGATTCATTTTGCCGTCTGCATCGGCGAACACCCGGTAGCCCAACAGCCGCTCGGCCAGCCGGCGGATCTGCGCATCGCGATCGCCCGGCTCGACCCCGACCAGCGCCAGCAGGCCGTGGCCGATCTGCCCCACGACCTCCCCCTCGACAGTGACGGCGGCGCGGGTGACACGTTGGATCAGCGCAAGCATGCGGCTTCCCGAGCAGAGAGGGGTGCCGGGCAGCATGCCCAGCCGCCGCCGCGCTGTCACCCACGGGCCTTTCGGGGGGGCGCGCTGTTTAGAATCGACGCGATGACCGTCAATGTCCGTGCCCGTCTGCTGTATGCCGTCGCCGCCACCGTGGGCCGCGTCCCCTGGCCCGTGCTCAAGCGCGCCGCCGATCTGCTGGCCTGGGGCTGGCGCACCCTGGATGCCCGCGAGAGCCGGGTGGCGCGCCGCAATCTCGAATTGGCCTACCCCGCGCTGGACGCTGCCGAGCGCGCCCGGCTACATGCGCGCATCCTGCGCTCGACCGCCCGCCAGACCCTGGAGGTGATCCGCACCTGGACCCGGCCGGCTGGCGAGAACCTGGCGCGACTGCAGCGCAACGGCCAGGCGCTGTACGACGCCGCGCTGGCGTCCGGGCGCGGGGTGATCGTGGCCGCGCCGCATTTCGGCAACTGGGAGCTGCTGAACCAGTGGCTGTCCGAGCGCGGGCCGATCGCGATCGTCTACCGCCCGCCCGCGTCGGAGGCGGTGGATGGCTTCCTGCAGCTGGCGCGTGGGGCCGACAACGTCCGCCAGGTCCGTGCCGAGGGGCCGGCGGTGCGGCAATTGTTCAAGGTGCTCAAGGAGGGCGGCGCGGTCGGCATCCTGCCGGATCAGCAACCCAAGATGGGCGATGGCGTGTTCGCGCCGTTCTTCGGTGTCCCGGCGCTGACCATGACCCTGGTCAACCGCCTGGCCGAGCGCACCGGCGCCACCGTGCTGTACGGCTGGTGCGAGCGCACCGGCGAGGACCTGCAGTTCGCGCTGCAGGTGGAACCGGCCGCACCGGCGGTGGCCTCGGCCGACCCGGTCGAGGCAGCCACCGCGCTCAATGCCGGCATCGAGCGCATCGCCCGCCGCGACCCGAGCCAGTACCAATGGACCTACAAGCGCTACACGCTACGCCCGCCGGGCAGTGGCGAGGCCAACCCCTACGCCACCGAGCGGCATCCGCACTAGCCGCCGGTCGCGGCCGACGCTTGTGCGGATCAGTCGTCGTGCGGATCGCTGGGCGTGGCGAGGATGCGTTGGTAGAACGCCAGGTCGAGCCAACGCCCGAACTTGAAGCCGGCCTCGCGCACGGTGCCGGCATGGACGAAGCCGAACTGCTCGTGCAGCGCGATGCTGGCCTGGTTGCTGGCATCGATGCCGCCCACCAGCACATGCACGCCGCGCGCCTGCGCCACCTCGATCAGTTGCTGCAACAGCAACCGACCCAGGCCCTTGCCGCGGTGGTCGCGGTGCACGTAGATCGAATGCTCGACGCTGTACTTGAACGCCGGCCAGGCGCGGAACGTGCCGTAGCTGGCGAAGCCCATCAGGCGGCCATCGGTATCTTCGACCCCGATCACCGGGAAGTTGCCGGCCTGTTTGCTGGCGAACCAGCCCTGCATGCTCTCCAAAGGGCGCGGCCGATAGTCGTACAGCGCCGTCGAATGCACGATGGCATCGTTGAAGATGTCCAGGATCGCGCCGGCGTGGCGCGCGTGGCTGCAATCGACGATGACCATGGAGCGCGGGCCGCGAGAAAGGATGCCGGATTAGAAAGCATTGCCGCAGCGGCGACAACGCACGTGGCGATGCAACCTAACTGGGCTTGCCTGCCCACTCATGCGCGCGGCCGTGGACGCAGCGTTCCAGCGACCCGAGGCGACGCCCCGACGTGCGGCACGCGACAATGGCTGCGCGGCCCCGGACGCGCCGGCCGGGTCCGCCTTGAAGCGGTCGTGGCAGTCCCCATTTGGAGTCGTGCATGAGCAGTCCCGTCCCCTCCCCCTGCGCCCACGCCTTCGGCGACCCGGCAGCGATCCGCTGCGAACGGGCCGCCTCGGAGCTACGCGCCGGTCGCCCTGTCCTGCTGACCGGTGCGCCTGGACCGGCGCGCGCGCTGCTGGCCCTGGACAGCAGTACGGCGCAGTCGTACGCGGCCTTCGCACGCGCGGCCCAGCACCAGCATTACCTGTTCGTGACACCGACCCGTGCGCGCGTGCTGGGGCTGGAGGCACCGGCCGGTGCGCGTGTCGCGTTGGCCAGCCACGATTACGATCGGCTGGCCGCGCTCGCCTATCTGCGCGACACCCCCGTGCCCGCCCAATGGGCGGCAGGCGATGCGCTGGATGCCGGCGCCGTGGAGATCGCCCGGCTCGGCCTGCTGCTGCCGGCGATCCTGGCGGTGGAGCTGCAGGATGCCGATGCCCAGGCCGCCTTTGCCGGCTGCCAGTCGCTGTCGTTGGACGACTTGAGCCAGGGCTATGCCAAGGCGGCCGCAGCGGGCTACGAGCTGGTCACCCGCACGGCCGTGCCGCTGCGCGGCCTGGGCATGAGCGAATTCGTGGTGTTCCGCGGCGGCGTGGCGCAGCGCGACCAGGTCGCCATCGTGGTGGGTCAGCCGGACCTGTCGGCGGCGGTGCCGGTACGCGTGCATTCGTCCTGCCTCACCGGCGATTTGTTCGGCTCGCTCAAGTGCGACTGCGGCGACCAGCTGCGTGGCGGCCTGGCGACCTTGAAGTCGCTCGGTGGCGGCGTGCTGCTGTACCTGGACCAGGAAGGCCGCGGCACCGGCATTGCCGCCAAGATGCGCGCCTACGGCTATCAACATGCCGGGCTGGACACCATCGATGCCGACGCGCAGCTGGGCTTTGGTCCGGACGAGCGCCGCTACGGCGGCGCGGTGGCGATGCTGCGCGGCCTGGGCATCGCCCGCGTGCGCCTGCTGACCAACAATCCCAGCAAGGTCGAGCGGCTGCGCGCGGCCGGCATCGCGGTCGACGATCGCATCCCGGTCACCGGCGAGATCACTGCCGAGAACGAGCAGTACCTGCGCACCAAGGCCAGCCGCGCCGGCCACGCGCTGGATGTGGATGCACTGATCCTGGCCGCGCAGTAAGCCGCGACGCGGTTGCGGTCGCAGCGATGCCGCTATGCTGGCGGACCGCTTCCGCCGGACCCGCGCGTGCACGACGTCCCGTCTCCTGAGAACCCGTCCGCTGCCGACGCCATGACCTCCCCGGCGTCCTGGCAGCCGTTGCCGCGGCGCGGCGCCTACCTGGCCGCGCTCAACGGTGCACTCGGCGGTGGCCTGGCCGGGCTGCTGATCGCCAGCAGTGCCATCGCCGTATTGCAGGCCTGGCACGACTGGCCGCTGATCCCGGTGCTGACGCTGACCATCGCCGCCGTCAGCAGCTGGCTGGCGGTCAAGCGTCAGCGCCTGACCCGCTGGAAGTTGGACGCCCAAGGCCTGGCGCTGCAACGGGGCAATCTCTGGCAGCGCCAGACCCACGTGCCCCTCACCCGCGTGCAGCACCTGGATCTGCGCCGCGGGCCGATCGAGCGTGCGGCGCGCCTGACCACCCTGGTCGTCCATACCGCCGGCAGCCGTCTCAATGCCGTGGCCTTGTCCGGGCTGGACGAGCACGACGCCGAGCGTCTGCGCGAGCGCCTGGCGCACCAGCTCGACCACGACGACGACGCGCTGTGAGCCAGCCGTTGGCGGAGATCGGCCCCGAGCAGCGACTGCATCCGCTGTCGTGGCTGTTCGTGTTGTTGGAGCAAGTGCGCCAGTTCCTGCTGCCATTGGCCGCGTTGGTCCTGTTCGGCAGCCGCGATGGCAGCCGCGATCTCGGCGACCATCTGCTCACGCTGGCAGTGGTGGGCGGCCTGGTGGCGGTCGCGGTGCTGCGCTACTTCACCTACCGCTATCGCATCGGCGCCGACGGCGTCAGCATCCGCAGCGGCCTGTTGCAGCGCAGCCGTCGCGACATCCCGTTCGCGCGTATCCACAATGTCGTGCTCCACCAATCGCTGCTGCATCGCTGGGCCGGCGTGGCCGAAGTGCGACTGGAATCGGCCGGCGGCCATCGCCCGGAAGCGCAGATGCGCGTGCTGCGCCTGCAACAGGCGCGTGCGCTGGAAGATCTGATCCGCCGCCGCAGCGAGGGCGTCGAACGGCCCGCAGACGCCGCGCCGCACGCCCCCGACCCGGAGCTGCTGCTGCGATTGTCGATGGCCGAGGTGGTGCGGCTGGGACTGATCTCCAACCGCGGCATGGTGGTGATGGCCGCCGCCTTCGGTGTGCTCTACCAACTGTTTCCGCGCCGTAGCGTGGCGAATTTTGTCGAACAGAATGGCGTGCTGGCCTACCAGTACGTTCGCCAGCTGCATCCCGGCATGAGTACCGGTGTGCTGGTGCTGCTGGCAGGCGTGGCAGCGCTGGTCCTGATGCGCCTGCTGTCGATCGCGCTGGCGATGTCGCGCTACCACGGCTTCCAACTCAGCCAAGCCGATCGGCGCCTGACGGTCGAACGTGGATTGCTGACCCGCATCCGCAGCAGCGTGGCGCCACGGCGCATCCAATCCTGGACGGTGTACGAAAGCTGGCTGCACCGCGTGTTTGGCCGCCGCCAAGTGCGCGTGGACACCGCCGTGGCCGGCCCTGCCGACGGCGAACGCGGGCATTTGAAGGAACTGGCACCGCTGATCGATACGCAAGCGTGCGACCGCTTGCTGCAGCACCTGCTGCCTGGCATCGCCTGGCCGCCGGCGCAATGGCAGCCGGTGGCGCAGCACTGCTGGTGGCGCCTGAGCCTGCCCGCCCTGATCGTGCTGCCGCCGCTGGTGATGGGTTTGATCTGGCAGTTCGGCCCACTGGCCGGATGGCTGTTGCTATGGCTGCCGTGGAGCCTGTTCAAGGCGCGACGCCAGGTGCAACGCATGGCTTATGCCCTGGATGCACGTTATGTCGCCGTGCGCGGCGGCTGGTGGAAGCGCTGGTGGCGGCTGGCCGAACTGGACAAGCTGCAGGCGCTGCAACTGCAGCGCACCCCGCTGGACCGGCTGACTGGCACCGCGACGCTGTGGCTGGATACCGCCGGCGCCAGCGCCGCCGGCCCGGCCCTGCGCCTGCGGTTTTTGCCGCTGGCGCAGGCGCAGGCGTTGCAAACCCAGTTGGTCGCCGCACTGGCGCGTCGCAAGCTGCAATGGTGACTCGCCGGCCGCAAACCGCGCTTTGATGCGCGTGGATTGCACGCACTGCAAGCAGAGCGTCGTCACGACGCAAGAGCAGCAACAACGCGGCAGCGCAGCCGCCAGGCGGATGCACCTGGTCTCGGGGTCCTGTGGTTCCCCGTACACTTTCGCGACCTCTGTTCGCACACCAGTGAAGGCATCGATGGGATTGAGACAACTGCAGCTCAGTGCGCTGGATCATGGCGTGGGTCACGTTGGTGGCGGCGCGTGGCTGGACGATGTGTCGCTTTGGCCCACCGCCCCCGACACGGGCGCACTGATGCGACCGCTGCTGAGCGTGACACCCCGCTTCCTGAGCACGCCCTTCATTGCCGAACACATGGCGCTCACCGTCTTCGTCGCAGTTCAGCCCACGCCCGACGGATTCGAGCAGGTCGCGTTGAAACACTTGACCGTCCATCAACAGACAGACCTGGCTGGCTTGCGTGCGGGATACAGCCGCGTCATCGTCCATCGCAAGGCCGCCAGCGAATTGATGCCCGAGGCGCTGCAGGATGGCATCGCACGGCATTACCTCCGGCTTGAGGATTTCAGCCAGGCCGATCTCGCCGCGGAGCTCGAAGACCAAGACAACGGTGCCGGGATCAGCAAGGTGCTGGGCAGGCCTTGCTGGTTGCAGGATCCTATCTACGAATCGCCGCGCTATTTCTTCCTGGCGCAGATTCAGGAGGCGGATCTGCGTGCAGCCAGCCCGCAGTACGCAGGCTTGTTTGGAAACGGGACCGGCTATCTGTTCGTGGACAATCGTGCGAAGAAGCTGACCGACACCGCCGAGGCCGGGTACTTCTTCGTCCAATCGACCTGAGCACCTGGCGCTCGAGCGGCGAGCGCGGTCAACGCTGGGCCGGGCCCCAATACCCCAGCTCGCGACGGATTTGCAGCGCCCGCCAGGTGGCGCCCAACGGCTTGCGCCGCAGCGCGCCCAGTTCGCCGGCAACAAAGCGCTCGGTCGCGGCAATCACGCGCTCGGACGAGCGCCCGTCCCGGTACGGATGGATGGCATCGGCATACTCGGCCAGTGCCCGCCGCAGCTCGGCATCCGGCGCCAATGCGCGTGCCAGCCACTGCGGCAGTTGATCGGGCTGCTGGAAATCCAGCATATGCGGCTGCGGCACCCGGTTGCGGAAGGTCACGACCGGTTTGTGTTGCACCACGAACTCGGAGACGATCGAGGAGGTATCGGACACCAGCACGTCGGCGGCGCGCTGCGCGGCCATGACCTGCTCGGGCTCGACGAAACGCGCATGCGCACCTGCCAGCGCACGGTAGCGCTCGAACAACTCCGGCGCGCATTTGGGATGCAAGGTCAGCAGCCAATAGCGCTGCCCGCGCGCGATATCGGCGGCGATCTGATCGTAGAGCACCGGTGCGGCGCTGAGCCGCTCGGTGAAGGTCGAACCGAACAGGATGACCGGGCGCCCCTGCGCCGCGGCGCGCAGCGCGGCGCTCTGCCCACCCTCGTCCTGGCCGAACAGCGGGTCGAGCTTGGGCCAGCCGGTTTCCACCACCGTAAAGTGTCCCTCGGCGGCGGCCAGTGCGCGGAACGGTGCGGTGGTGGCCGGCCCCTGGGTGCAATACAGGTCGAACAGGCCGCGCACGCGGAAATGGCCGCGCTGGTCTTCGCGCTTTTGCACGTTGAAACCATGGAACAACTGCACCTTGGCGCCGCTCAAGAAGGGCGGTACCCAGTTGGCGGCAGAAAACACCGCCTGCGGACGCAGCGCCAGCGACTCGCGCAAGCCGATGCTGGGCACCCCGGGCAACGCGCCGCCGCGCGCACCGGCCTCGAACCACGCCGAGACCGCATGCCCTTGGGCCTGTAATGCCCGCGCCAATGGCGCCAGAATAGGCAGCGCGTAACGCTCCGTTGCGAACAGCAGGTATTCGGCCATCACATGTCCTCTCTGACCGCACCCAACGAACGGCCTCGCCTTTCTGCCTGCATTATCGCGTTCAACGAAGCCGATCGCCTACGCGATTGCCTGACCTCGCTGGCTTTCTGCGACGAGATCGTGGTGGTGGATTCCGGCTCCAGCGACGCCACCGCTGCGATCGCGCAGGCGCAGGGCGCGCGCGTACTGCAGCGTGCCTTCGATGGCTATCGCAGCCAGAAAGCCTATTGCGTGGCCCAGGCCAGCCACGACTGGGTGCTCTGCCTGGATGCAGACGAACGCGTGAGCGATGCGCTACGCAGCGCAATTCTGGCCGCACGCGATGGCGGGTTTGGCAATGCAGCTGGCTACCGCTTCGCGCGCCTATCGGACTATTTCGGCCGCTTCCTGCGTCATGGCAATGCCTATCCGGACCGGGTGCTGCGGCTGTTCGATCGACGGCGCGGTGGCTGGCGCGGAAAGCGGGAGATCCACGAAGCGGCCAGCGTCGACGGCCCGGTGTTGACCCTGCCGGGCGACCTGATCCACTACCCCTACCGGTCACTGAGCCAGCAGTTGGCCAAGACCCAACGCTACGCCCAGATGATGGCCGAGCACGACTACGCTCGCGGCAAACGCGCGACCTGGAGCAAGCTGGTGCTGGCGCCGGCCTGGCGCTTCTGGCGCGGCTATCTGTTGCGCGGCGGCTTCCGCGATGGCTGGCATGGGCTGGTCTATGCCTATGTCCGCGCCAACTACGTCCGTCAGAAGACCATCATGCTGTGGTTGCTGCAGCAGGGCCAGCCGGTCCAGGATCCACCCGTTGCGCGCGATTCGAACGATCAGGATGCGGTTTGAGCGCCACGCGCCACGGACGCTTCACGCGCGGCCAGGCCCATCAGAACGCCGACGATGGCGCTGTAGAAGCTCGCAGACACTTGATGGGCGAACATCGACTGGGTCAATCCGCACAGCGCATAGCTGGTGACCACCATGATGCCGGCAGCGGCCGGGCCATAGAAACGGGTGCGCCCGCTGCGCCGGTACAGCTGCGCGAACATCCACAGCGGCAGCCCGTACACGGCCAGCAGCAACAGCAGGCCGGGCACGCCCTGGGTGGCGCCCCACTCGGCCAGATCGTTGTGCGCATGGCCCAGGTGGCAGCGCAGTAAGTCATTGGGCTTGGCGCACGCTGGCAACTCGCGCATGGCGTCGTCGAAACGGCCCGCGCCGACCCCCGTCAGCGGATGCGCAAGCAAGGTATCCCAGCCCACGTGCAGACGCTCGATGCGGGCCCCCGCCGAGGAATCGACATCGCCGACCTCGTAACGCTGCAGATCGTTGCGCAACTCGCCCAGGCGCATCTGATCGGTCAGCGCCGGGACGCTCAGCACCACCCCCAGTCCCAGCACCGCCGCACCGACAAACACGGTCAGCCGCACACGCGCACTCTGCCAGGGGGCGCCCCAGGCAAGCACGCCCAGCGCCGCCAGCAGGGCCAGCCAGACGCCCCGACTACCGCTGAGGACGATCAACAGCACGGCAGCAATGGCGGCCGGAACCAGCCATTGCAACTGCCGCGGCGGGCGACTGAACAGCGCCAGCACCAGCAGCATCGCGGCGATATCGGCAAAGATGATCGCATTGGTCCAGCCCTCGGCGCGTTCGGCGCCGTTGAGCACTTGCGTGATCGCGATCGCAGTGGCCGCAAAGAGGCCGACCAGTGCGCCGCGCCACAACCACCGCATCCTGGGCTGCAGCGCGTAGGCCCACAGCGCCGCCCAAGGCAGCACCAGGAACCGTGAACGGTTGTCGACGTCTTTCCAGCTGGGCTCGAACAAGACGTTCGACAACACCCCCATCGCGATGGCCGCGACGGCCAGCCAGAACAGCGCACGCACCGGCCAGGCCTGCGGTGCACCGACGCTGCGCAGGCTGCGCCAGCCCAGCACCGATCCCAGCAACAGGCAGAGCCCGAACACCGCCAGGCCACTGGGGATGCTGATCACCAACGCGGCGAGCGCGAACACGCCCAGGTCGCCGATGCCGATGCTGGCCCGCATCGCCAGCGGCGCGGACGGGATCAATGGCGGCGGTTCGGTCGGCAAGGAATTCATCGAGGGTCGCTGGAGAAAGGAACGGCGTGCGGTTGGGACCTTGGGCGCCAAGCTAACGGCCGCCGGCATGAACCCATGCTAGACGGCTGCACTGTGCAGCGGCTGCATGCAGTGGTCGAGGCGCCAGTGGGCCGGCTCATTCGGTGTCCAGGTTGCCCTGCTCCCGCTGCTCGGCCACCTTCTCGCTGGAGCTGGCCACGCAGGTGGACACCACCGCCGTGGCCGGGACCAGCCACCAGCGCCGTCGATTGGCCACCCCGACCAGCTGGCTGCGACCGCGATCCACACAGCCCAGCAAGGCCGGTTCCTGCACCAGCAACCAGCGCTGCGCCGGCTGCTGCGCCTGCCAGGCCACTGCCTGCTGCAGCTGCTGCTCCCACGGCACCTTGAAGCCGAAGGTCTGCGCCGGCCGGTCGGCCATCAGCAGGTTCTGTTCCTTCCAGGCCACCAGCCCGAGCTGGGCCTGTGGACCGATCCGCCGCCCCGCCTCGCGCATCACCGCGCCGGAGGAACTGGACTCGTTGAATATCGGATAACACACCAGCCCGAAGGCGACCCACCAGGCCCCCAGCAGCGCGACCACTGCCAGCGCCGCGTGGCGGATCCGCGCCAGCAGCAGGCTGCCTACGCCCCAGGCGCCCAGCGCCAGCAACAGCCAGCCCAGCGGATCGGTGGCCTCGGTACCGACGCCGCGGCTGTCCATGATGTTCTGCTCGAAGCGGGGATGGCCGATCAGCATGGCCGAGCCACCGGCCGCGAAGGCCAGCGTCAGCACCAGCGCAAACCCGAACAGGCTGCGTTGCACGCCACGGCGTCGCAGCAGGCCGGGCAGCAATGGCGCCAGCGCCAGGCAGAACATCGGCAGGGCCGGCAGGATGTAGACGTCGCGCTTGCCGCTGGGAAGGGTGAAGAACACCACCACCAGCAGCCACCAGGCCAGGGGCAACAGGTAGCGTGGGTCGCGGCGGCGCAGCCGGCGCCGCCAGGCCGGGATCGCCCAAGGCAACAGCAGGATGCTCGGCAGCCACATCGTGGCCATGCTTTGCAGGTGGTACCACACCGGCTGGGCGTGGTCCCAGGAGTTGGCGTAGCGCTTCGCGGTCTGGCGCAGCAGCAGATCGTTGAGATACACCCGGTATTCGGGCTCCCCGGCGGTGAGCGCGGTGACGACCATCGGCACGAACCACAGCAGGATGGCCAGCAGGAAACACACCGGCCCCAGCCAGAAGCGGCGATCGCGCACATGCACGCGCACGCCGGGCCACCCGCGCAGCGACGCGATGCCGGCCGGCAGCAGCATCAACAGCGCAATGATGCCCACGCCTTTGGTGATCACCCCCAGGCCGGCGGCGAACCAGCCCAGCGTCCACCAGCGCCACGCCGGCCCGCCCAGCAGATGGCGCAACAACCCGTAGTTGGCCAGGGTGATCCAGAACACCACCAGCGGATCGATCTGCGCCTTCTTGGATTGGAAGGTGAAGTGCAGCGTGAACAGCAACAGCCAGCCGGCCAAAGCGCCGACCCGCGGCGTCCACAGCCGACGCCCGAGATCGTAGACGCAGGCCAGCGTGGCCAGCGCAGCCAGCAGCGACGGCAGCAAGAACGCGACCCGCCAGTTGCCCAGCACGGTGTAGAACAACGCCTGCACCCACATCAGCATCGGCGGCTTGTCCGAGTACAACTCGTTGCCGCGATGTGGGAACAGCCAATCGCCGCTGAGCACCATCTGCTTGGCGACCAACGCAAAACGCGGCTCGTCCGAGGGCCAGGGATCGCGCAGGCCCAGGCCAGCACCTAGGACCAGTAGGGCGACGATGGCCAGCAGCCAGACATCCTTGGAAGCGCGGGTCTTGAACATGAGGAGGGAGCCGGCCACGGTGTCAGCAGGCTTTCAGCAAAAGCGCGTAGAAAAACCCGTCGCAATCCTGCTCGCCGGGGAACCGTTGGCGGCCGACGCCAGCCGCATGGCCGAAGCGCGCATCCAGCGGCTGCGGCCGTGCATCGGCGGTGCGTGCCAGGAAGGCGTCGACCTGGGCCTGGTTCTCCTGCGCCAGCAGGGAGCAGGTGGTGTACAGCAATTGCCCGCCCGGGCGCAGCGTCTGCCAGCAGGCATCCAGCAGGCGCGCCTGCAGCGCACATAGCGCCTGGATGTCCTCGGCACGGCGATGCAACAGCACGTCCGGCTGCCGGCGCACCACCCCGGTGGCCGAGCACGGCGCATCCAGCAGCACCGCATCGTAAGGCTGCCGGTCCCACCAGGCGTCCGCTTCGGCAGCGTCGGCCGCCTGCAGCACGACCTGGGCCTGCGGAACGGTGCGCTGCAGGGTCTGTTGCACCCGCTCCAACCGGCGCGCATCCACGTCCAACGCAGTCAGGCGTAGCCCGGGATGACGTTCGAGCAGATGGGCCGCCTTGCCGCCGGGCGCGGCGCAGGCATCCAGCACCCGCGCCTGGTCGCCAAGCAGCAAGGCATCGGCGACCTGCTGGGCCGACCCATCCTGCACCGAGACCCGTCCCTGCGCGAAGCCAGGCAACTGCCCCACCGGCAGCGCCATCTGCAGGCAGACCGCATCCGGCAGCACAGCATCGGTGCGGGCGGCGATACCGAGTTCGGCCAACTGCGCCACATACCCGGCCGGATCGCCGTGCCCGCGATGGACCCGCAACCACATCGGCGCCATCTGTGCGCTGGCCTCGAAGATCGCTTCGGCTTGCGCGCCCCAGTCGGCACGCAACTGCTTGCGCAGCCAGCTCGGCCAGCCGCTATCGGCAGCGACGGCCGGAAAGCCTTCGCGCTGGGCACGCCGCAGCACTGCGTTGACCAGGCCCGCCTGACGCGGCCGGCCCAGCGCACGGCAGGCCTCGACCGTGGCCGACAAGGCCGCGTGCGCCGGCAGTTGCAGTGCGTCGAGTTGCGCGAAACCGGCCATCAGCAGCGCTTTCAAATCGGCATCGCGCGGCGGCAACGGGCGTTCCAGCCATTGCCGCAGTGCGAGTTCGTAGGCTGGACGCTGGCGCAGCACGGCAAAGCAGATCGCCTCCACCAGCGCGCGGTCGCGCGGGTCGTCCACCGCCGGCAGCGCGGCCGCCAATTCGGCCTTGAGCGAACGCCCCTGGTGCAGGACCGCTTGCAGGACGCGCGCGGCCGCCACGCGCGAGACCGTACCGGCCACGGCCGCCGTGCTCATCCGCCCAACGCCGGCAGATCGCGACGGGCGTTCAAGTAATCGGCGGCCGTGATCGCCTTGCCACCCTCGCGTTGCAGCACGCGGATCCGCAGCGCGCCCTCGCCGCAGGCCACATCGATGCCCTGCTTGCTCGCCGCCAGCAGCGTGCCCGGCCGCTGCCGATGGGCCAGCTCCAGCGCGACGGCGCCATGCAGACGCACGCGCTCGCCGGCCAAGGTCGCCTCAGCCACCGGCCAGGGGTTGAAGGCACGCACCTGGCGCGCCAGCACCGCCGCCGACTGCGCCCAGTCCAATCGCGCCTGCGCCTTGTCCAGCTTGTGCGCATAGGTCACGCCCTCGGCCGGCTGCGGCTGCGGCACCGGGCGGATGCCGGCGCGCAGCAGGCCCAGGCCATCGGCCAGCACCTGCGCGCCGAGCGCGGCCAGGCGGTCATGCAATTGCCCGCCGGTCTCCTGCTCGCCGATCGCCAGTCGCTGGGACAGCAGCACCGGGCCGGTATCCAGGCCCGCCTCCATCAGCATCAGGCACACACCGGTCTCGGCGTCGCCGGCCTCGATCGCGCGCTGGATCGGCGCGGCGCCACGCCAGCGCGGCAGCAGCGACGCATGCACGTTCCAGCAGCCGTGGGTCGGAATCGCCAGCACAGCCT
Source organism: Xanthomonas maliensis (assembly GCF_009192945.1). Classification (GTDB taxonomy): domain Bacteria; phylum Pseudomonadota; class Gammaproteobacteria; order Xanthomonadales; family Xanthomonadaceae; genus Xanthomonas; species Xanthomonas maliensis. The sequence continues at coordinate 53,582 of NZ_NSET01000038.1, forward strand.
TGGGCAGGATCAGGCCGTAGGCGACCACCACCATCAGATCCGGCTGCAGCGCGCGCAGGGCGGCCAGCGACTCGGGAGCGCGCAAGGTCGGCGGCTGCAGCACCGGGATGCCGCGCGCGATCGCCTCCAGCTTCACCGGCGAGGGGGTCAGCCCGCGGCCACGGCCGGCCGGCCTGTCCGGCTGGGTATACACCGCCACCACTTCGTGGCGCTGCGCGGCGGCGCGTAGCGACGGGACGGCAAAATCCGGCGTACCGGCAAACACAATTCTCATAAGGCGTGGATTCGGGAGTCGGGATAGGAGATTGGCGCCGGCCTACGCAGCCACCGGAGGCGGGGCCGGCAGGCGGATGCAGTCGGGAGACGGCAAAGAGGGTCAGCCACCAAACGCGCCAAGCCGCGACGGCAACGCCGGCGCAGCTGACGACGGATGCCCAGGCCGGACGACCCGGCCGCATGAGCGGCGCTGCGCCAGATGCGCGTGTCGCAGCGCGCGAAGCGCAAGAATCCAACGATCGGATTCAGCCGCAGAGCGGCACTCGCCGTCGCCCATCCCCACCCCGACGCCCCGCCCTCAAGCCACGTGCTTGCGCTGCTTGGCCAGCTTCTTGCGCACCATTTCGCGCTTCAGCGGCGACAGATAGTCGACGAACAACTTGCCGTCCAGGTGATCCATTTCGTGCTGGACGCACACCGCCAGCAGGCCATCGGCGTGCAACTCCTGCGCCTGCCCCTGGCGGTCGAGATAGCGCACGGTGATCGCGTCGGCGCGCGTCACGTCGGCAAAGATGCCCGGCACCGACAGGCAGCCTTCCTGGTAGACCTGCTCGCCCTGGCGCTCGAAGATCTCCGGGTTGACGAACACCATCGGGGCGTTCTTCTCCTCGCTGACGTCGATGACCATGAACCGCTGGTGCACGTCGACCTGACTGGCGGCCAAGCCAATGCCCGGCGCCTCGTACATGGTCTGGAACATGTCGTCCAGCAAGGTCTGGAACGCGGGACTGACCACCTCGGCGGCGGCGACCGGCTGCGCCTTGGTCCGCAGCCGCGGGTCTGGAAATTCGAGAATAGGGAGCAGCGCCATGGGAATACCCGTCTGAAGACCGGCCCGGGGCCGGCAGTACGGTGTCATTCTAGCGCAATGCTTGCGTGACGCCCCGGTTTCTGGACTATAGTGCGCAGACCTGTTGGGGAATCAGGCAGAAGGCACTCATGTTGAACCGACTTCGTACGGTCGTCGCTGCGGCGATGCTGACCGTCGCGACCTACGCTGCCGCGCAAGCGGCGGGCGAGCATCCAGACACCTATGTGGTCCGCAAGGGCGACACTCTATGGGACATCGCCGGGCGATTCCTGCAGAAGCCCTGGCTATGGCCGGAGATCTGGCAAGCCAATCCGCAAATCCAGAACCCGCACCTGATCTACCCAGGCGATGTGATCAGCCTGGCCTATCTGGACCGGGTCGCCAAGGGCACCGTCCAGCCGGGGCCGCGCCAGGAGGCGCCGATCAATGCGATCCCGCTGTCGGACGTCGAACCGTTCCTGAAGAACCTGCGGGTCACCGACGACTTCAAGGGCCTGCCGTATGTGGTGGGCCTGGAAGAAGGCCGTAAGCGTGCGACCTCCGGCCAGGTCGCCTACGTGGTGGGCCTGGACAGCGCCCAGCCCGGCCAGCGCTATGCAGTGGTGCGGCCGACGGTCAAGTTCAGCCTGCCCAAGCACAATGAAGACCTGGATGCGGCGGGTAACGTCACCGCCGGCATGGGCGATATCTGGAAGAGCTATATCGCCCCGAGCAGTCGGCGCGAGTTGCTCGGCTACGAACTGGCCCAGGTCGCTGTCGGCACGGTCACCCGTTCGGCTGCCGCTGGCAATTCCAAGGCCACCACGTTGCTGCTGGAACAGGGCGGCCGCGAGGTGCGCGCTGGCGATCGCCTGATCGCCGTCGAGGCCCAGCCGTACGATCTGCAGTTCATCCCGCACCCGCCCTCCGAGCAGGCCTTGCAGAGCGAATTGCGCGTGCTGGCCATCGCCGACGCCTTCACTGCCGGCGGTACGCGCGACGTGATCGCCATCTCCGGCGGCGCCCGCGAAGGCATCAACAACGGAACGGTGTTCTCGATCTGGCGCAAGGGCCGCACGGTCAGCGACCGCGTGAAGCATTCGCGCTTCTCGCGCACGGACGACGATTTCAGTGGTCCGGCCGGCTCGACCGTCGGCCTGCCCGACGAGTACGCCGCGCACGCGATGGTGTTCCGCACCTACGACAAGGTCAGCTATGCGCTGGTGATGGAGAGCGCCAAGCCGACCCGGCTGGGCTATTTCCTGAAGCACCCTGACGCGCAGTAGTCGGGAAAAAATCCGACGCATCGACGCGACGGCGCCCGAGGGCGCCGTCTGCGTTTGCGGCCTAGGCTGGATGCATGGCCTCGACTGCTCCCGATCTCTACGCCTTGTTGGTCCTGTTATTGGCGGGCGGCCGCAGTCCGCCCCGGCGCAACCTGCTCGAGCGCAGTGCCTCGCCGGCCGCCGCATTGGCGGCTGGGGTGGAGCATTGGCGCGTGGCCGGCTGCGATGCCGAGCAATGCGCTCGGCTGCGACGGCCGCCCACGGCGTCGCTGGAGCGCGCGTTGGGCTGGTGCGAACAGCCAGGCCATCACCTGATCGGCTGGCAGGACCCGGACTACCCGGCGCTGCTGCGCCACCTGCCCAACCCGCCGCTGGCGCTGTTC
>NZ_NSET01000039.1 GCF_009192945.1 Xanthomonas maliensis
TGCGCAGCTGCGCACCTGGGATACCGAAGCCAACAACGGGGTGCTGCTGTACCTCTTATTGGCCGACCACGCGATCGAACTGGTGGTCGATCGTGGCCTGCGCGCCCGCGTTCCCTCACAGTGCTGGACCGAGGTGTGTCGACGCATGCAGCAGTTCCTGCGGCAAGGCGAGTTCGAGGCGGCGGTGCTGGCCGGAGTGGAAGCATTGACCGACGTGTTGGCCGAGCATTTCCCCGCCACTGCCGGTTCTCCGGATGAAGACGAGCTGCCCAACCGTCCGCAACTGCTCGGCTGAGCGCGCCTCAGATGTCACAATAGCCGCCTTGCTTGGTCCAACGCCGCGGTTCGCATGATCTACCTGCATTCGATCGATCCCATCGCCTTTTCGCTCGGCCCGGTGCAGGTGCACTGGTACGGGTTGATGTATCTGGCGGCGTTCTGCTCGGCCTGGTTGCTGGGGCGTTTCCGCATCCTGCGCGGGCGGCTGCCGGGCGTGGACATGGATGGATTTTCCGACCTGCTGTTCTACGGCATGCTCGGTGTCGTGCTGGGCGGACGGATCGGCTACATGCTGTTCTATGCCTTCGAATCGTTTCTGGCCAACCCCTTGATCCTGTTCAAGGTGTGGGAAGGCGGGATGAGTTTCCACGGCGGCTTGCTCGGCGTGTTGATCGCTTGCTGGATCTGGGCGCGCAAGCACCGGCTGCACTTTTTCGATGTGATGGATTTCGTCGCCCCGCTGGTGCCGCTGGGCCTGGGATTCGGGAGGTTGGGCAATTTCGTCGGCGGCGAGTTGTGGGGCAAGTTCACCCAGGCCGGTTGGGGCGTGATCTTCCCGCATGCGCCGGAGCTGGCCGATATGTCGCCGCTGCAGATCCAGGCGCAGTACGCCGCTGGCGCGCTGGACCGGTTCGCCCGGCATCCTTCGCAGCTTTACGAAGCTGCGTTGGAGGGCATGATGATGTTCGTTGTGTTGTGGACCTTCTCGATGAAACCGCGTGCGCGCTACGCCGTGTCGGGTGTGTTTGCGCTGCTCTATGGCGTGTTTCGCTTCATTGTCGAATTCGTGCGCGTCCCCGACGCGCCGATCGGCTACCTGGCCTTCAACTGGTTGACGATGGGGCAGATTCTCAGCCTGCCGTTGATCGCAGTGGGCCTGCTGTTGCTGGCCATGTCGCGCCGTGCGCCGGTGTTGCAGCCCGTGCTGCCGGTACCTGCGGGCGTGGAGGCGGCCAAGTGAAGCCGTATCTGGATCTGCTGCGGCATGTGCTCGAACACGGCGCCGAGAAGTCCGACCGCACCGGCACCGGTACCCGCAGCGTCTTCGGTTGGCAGATGCGTTTCGACCTCAATGAAGGTTTCCCGCTGGTCACCACCAAGAAGCTGCATCTGCGCTCGATCATTCACGAGTTGCTGTGGTTCCTGCAGGGCGATACCAACATCGGTTATCTCAAGGACCATCAGGTCCGCATCTGGGACGAGTGGGCCGATGCCAATGGCGATCTCGGCCCGGTGTACGGAAAACAGTGGCGACGCTGGACCGGCCCGGATGGCGTGGAGATCGACCAGATGCAGTGGTTGCTGGACGAGATCAAGCGCAATCCGGATTCGCGGCGCCTGGTGATCAGTGCCTGGAACGTCGGCGAGCTGCCGCAGATGGCGTTGATGCCCTGCCATAGCCTGTTCCAGTTCTACGTGGTCGACGGCAAGCTCAGTTGCCAGCTCTATCAGCGCAGCGGCGACATCTTCCTGGGGGTGCCCTTCAATATCGCCAGCTATGCGTTGTTGACGCATATGGTGGCGCAGGCCACCGGTCTGGGCGTGGGCGATTTCGTCCACACGCTGGGCGATGCGCATTTGTATGCGAACCACTTCGAGCAGGCCCGCGAGCAGCTGAGCCGTGTCCCGCGTGCGCTGCCGACCTTGCGCCTGAATCCGGAGGTGACCGACTTGTTCGCGTTTCGCTTCGAGGACATCACGATCGAAGGCTACCACCCTCATCCTGCGATCAAGGCGCCGGTGGCGGTATGAGTTGGCGGGATGGCCGGGAGCCGGGAATAGCGAGCCGGGGCTCGGGACCCGGGACCCGGGACCCGGGAACGGCAGCAGCAACAGCAACAGCAACAGCAACAGCAACAGCAACAGCAACAGCGGGCGGGGGAGTGGAGTCAGCCGACGCTTCGCCCTCCGGGTCCCGGGTCCCGGGTCCCGAGTCCCGGCTTCTGCTCTCCCTCATCGTCGCCATCGACCGCAACAACGCCATCGGTCGCGATAACACGCTGCCGTGGCAATTGCCGGACGATCTCAAGCGCTTCAAGGCGCTGACGATTGGCAAGCCGATCCTGATGGGGCGCAAGACCGCGCAATCGCTGGGGCGTGCATTGCCGGGGCGATTGAATCTGGTGCTGACCCGTTCGGGACAGGTACCCTTCGACGGCATGCAGGCGGTGGGGTCGGTGGAGCAGGCGTTGCACTGCGCCGAGCAAGCCGGCGCGCAGGAGTTGTGCGTGATCGGTGGCGGCGAAGTCTATCGGCTCACGATGGAGCGCGCCGATCTGTTGGCCGTTACCGAGGTGGACACCGCCGTCGATCATGCCGATGCGCATTTTCCACCGATCGATCCAGCGGTATGGGTGCCGGTACAGCGTCAGACGCATGCGGCCGATGCACGGCACGCGTTCGCGTTCTCGTATGTGGATTATCGGCGGCGCTGAGCGGCTGCACCGTCACGTCGGGAACGCCCGGCGAACGCCCGTTACTCCGGCGTACGTGGCGGCCGCAGTGACGGAGCGCGACTCGGTGGATCGTGCGGGACGCGTGTTCCCGGCAGCTCCCCCGGCTCGATCAGGCATGCACGGTGGCGCGGCTCTGCTCTGCTTCCGCCTTCGCATACAAGGTGTGTCGTCGCGCACCTCGCAATACATGGGGAGATCCGCTGCAGCGCGATTCCCTCCCGTCATCGATGTCGTCGCATCATCGCTCGTGACGTGCTGTCGCGCGCTGGAAACACGATGCGCAGGTGGCAGGCATCCAGGCGTGCCGCGACCACATTGTGGATGTTGCCGCCGGCTTACTCGGCGGCCGGAGCGGCATCGACGATGCCAGTGCCAGCGGCAGTCGCGCCATTGCCCGCGCCGGCGCTGCCTGTGCCGTTGCCGCCGCGTCCACGGCCACGCCCGCGTTGACGGCTCTGGCCTTCCCGTGGGCGCCGGGGCGCGCGCGGTGGCGGCGGCGGTTCGGTGATGGCGCGTCCGGGAACCTGGACCACGCGCAACTCGTCGGTGTCGATCTGCAATGCGGTGAGCTTGCCGCCCCACACCGCGCCGGTATCGATGGCATGCACGCCCTGGGTGATGGTGAGCCCCAGCGCGGACCAGTGGCCGCACACGATCTTGAGATCCCGCTCGACCCGGCCGGGCACTTCGAACCACGGGTACAGGCCCTGTGCCTGCGTGCCCGGCGTGCCCTTGTCGTCGGTGGCGATGCGCCCGCGCGGCGTGCAATAGCGCATGCGGGTGAACAGGTTGATGATGGCGCGGCTGCGGTCGTAGCCGCTGAGGCCAGGCGACCAGCCCGGCTGGTCGCCGTACATATTGCGCAGCAGCTTGCGGTAGCCATTGCCCTGCAATTGTTGTTCGACCTCGCGGGCGTGTTTCTCGGCCATCTGGGTGGTCCACTTCGGCGCCAGTCCGGCGTGGATCATCATCCAGCCCAGCGCGCGGTCCACGTGCGCCAGCTTCTGCATGCGCAGCCAGTCCAGCAATACGTCGCGGTCTTCTGCCAGCACGATCCGCTGCAGGTCCGGGTTGACCTTGCGCTGCTCTTCTTCCGAGCGCGCACCAATCGCCAGCAGCGATAGGTCGTGGTTGCCCAGGACCACCACGCTGTGTTCGCGCAGCGAGTGCACCAGCCGCAGGGTTTCCAGCGACTGGCCGCCGCGGTTGACCAGATCGCCGCAGAACCACAGCGTGTCCTGCGCCGGGTCGAAGCGGATCTTCTCCAGCAGTTGTTGGGTGACGTCGTAGCAACCCTGCAGGTCGCCGATGGCCCAGATGCTCATCGCCGGCGCTCCATCAGTGCAGCGTCCTGGGCACACGCAGCACGAAGGCGGCGATCGGCGCGATGAACTCGGTGCCGTCGTCGGCCAGCATGTCGTAATGCCCCTGCATCTGACCTTGTTCGGTCTCCAGCAGCACCCCGGAGGTATACGAGAACGCCTCGCCCGGGCGCAGCCGCGGCTGCTCGCCGACCACGCCTTCGCCGTCCACCCGCTCGGTACGCCCGTTGCCGTCGGTGATCTGCCAATGGCGTGCGATCAGTCGCGCCGGCACCGCGCCCGCGTTGTGGATACGGATGCTGTAGGCGAAGGCATAACGGCCCTCTTCCGGGGTCGATTGATGAGCGAGGAAGCGGGGCGAAACCTCGACCTCGACACGGTAGCGCGGATCATCTTGCATGGTGAAAGTGTAGAGGGTGTTCAGTGTTTTGAGGTGAGTGCAATGTCGCTTTCGGCACGGTCCTGCGCGCGGGCGAGGCGGTTCGGCACAGGTCGCTGCGGCGCCGACGGCATCATCTGTGCACGGCGGTGGCCAACGCGCCCTGTGCAAGGGCCGCAATACCGGGTGGGACGGAGATCCTGCCGCCTGGCGACGTTCAGATCGTCGCGTTGGCCAGGCGGATGAAGTCGGCGACCTCCAACTGTTCGGCGCGGGCATCCGGGCGAATGCCTGCGGCCTCGAAATGCGCCGGTTCGCAGACGCCGGACAGCGCATTGCGCAACGTCTTGCGACGCTGGCCGAAGCCGGCGCGTACGACCTCGGCAAAGCGTTGGCGGTCGCGGATATCGACCGTGGCCGGATCGCGTGGCACCAGCCGCACCACCGCCGAATCGACCTTCGGTGGCGGCCGGAAGGCGCCCGGCGGCACCACGAACAGGGCGGTGACCTCGCACCAGGCCTGCAGCATCACGCTCAGCCTGCCATAGGTCTTGCTGCCGGGACCGGCGGCCATGCGGTCGACCACTTCCTTTTGCAACATGAAATGCATGTCGGCGATGGCGGCGGCATGGTCCAGTGCATGGAACAGGATTGGCGAGGAGATGTTATAGGGCAGGTTGCCGACCAGCCGGATCGGTGTGCCCTCCGCCAGCGCGGTGAAATCCACGCTCAATACATCGCGGTGGATGATCCGCAAGGCACCGATCGGAGCCGCGGTGGCGGTCAACGGTGCGATCAGGTCGCGGTCGAACTCGATGACGGTCAATGCGCCATGCCGACGCAACAACGGGAAGGTGATCGCGCCCTGGCCGGGACCGATCTCGACCAGGTGCTGGCCCGGACGTGGGTCCACGGCGTAGACGATCCGGTCGATGTAATTGCGGTCGGCCAGGAAGTGCTGGCCCAGCGATTTCTTGGCCGGCGCGCTGAAGGAGGGGGAAGTCATCGGGAGAGTTTAACGGAACCCCGTCGCTGCCCGTGCCGCGCGCCGCTGCGACCCCAGTTGGCGCCACGGCCGCGATTGCGAGCGGGATGCGGCCGCTGATCGTCCGGTCGGATCAGGGCTGCGGCGATCCGTGCCGCGCCGCCAATCGTGCGCACAGGGCGGTTGCCGCAAAAAGGCTGGAAGGATCGGCCAGGCCGCGGCCGGCCAACTCCAGCGCGGTGCCGTGGTCCACTGCCACCCGTGGATAGGGCAGCCCCAGGGTGATGTTCACCGCCTGCTCGAAGCCGCTGTGTTTGAGCACCGGCAGGCCCTGGTCGTGGTACATCGCGACCACCGCGTCGAATCCGGCGAGTTTCTGCGGCAGGAATGCGGTATCGGCCGGCAACGGGCCAAGCAACTGCAAGCCTTCCCCCCGCAAGCGCTCGAGGACCGGAATGATGATGTCCAGTTCTTCGCGGCCGAGGTGACCGTCCTCGCCGGCATGCGGATTGAGGCCAAGCACGGCGATCCGCGGTTGCGGCAGGCCGAAGTCGCGCCGCAGCGCCGTGTCGGTGATGCGCAGGCAGCGCTCGACGGTGCCGGCGGTGACGGCATCGGCAACGGCGCGCAAGGGCAGGTGGGTAGTGACCAGGGCCACCCGCACGGTGGTATTGGCCAGCATCATCACGACCGGGCAGCCGGCTTGCTCGGCCAGCAGTTCGGTGGTGCCGCGATAGGCGATGCCACCGTCGTTGATGGTCGCCTTGTGAACCGGGCCGGTCACGATGCCCTGGTGCTGGCCCGACAGACAGTGGCCGGCAGCAGTGCGCAAGGCCGCGATCACGGCTGCCGCATTGGCCGGGTCGGCATGTCCGAAACGGCTCGGGACCGCTTGAGTGATGGGATGGACCGCCAGGTCGCCGGGATGTTGTGCCAGCTGGTCGGGGTCACGTATGCGCAGCGGCAGCGACAGCGCCGTGGCGGCGCTGTGCAAAGTCCGGGGGTCGGCATAGACGACCAGGTGCGCATCCGTCTGCGGCCGCTGGGCGAGCCGCAAACACAGCTCAGGACCGATGCCGGCCGGCTCGCCCGGCACCAGCGCGAGCGTCGGGCGCATGCCTCAGCGCGTCGGCTTGGTCGGCGGCGGCGGCGGCGGCGGTGTCGCAGGCGCGGCCGGCTGCGCAGGGGCGGTGCCGGTGGGCGCGGCGGTGGCATTGCCGTCGGCGCGGTCACCGGTGCGGAAGCTCACATAGGCTTCGCCACGCAGCTCCTGCAGGAAGCGGTTGTATTCCTCTTCCAGCTTGCGACGACCGATGGTTTCACGGATCTGCGAACGCTGGTTTTCGGCGCTGACATCGGTCTGGCGGCTGGCGACGCGCTGCACGATGTGCCAGCCGGCCTGGGTCCGGAAGGGTTCGGACACGGCGCCATCGGCCAGGCCTTCGACCTGCTGGCCGAACTCCGGCCCGAAGGCGTCAGCCGGGAACCAGCCCAGATCGCCGCCTTGGCCACGGCTATTGGCGTCTTCGGACGATTCCTTGGCAGTGGCCTGGAAATCGGCGCCGCCGACGATGCGGGCGCGCAGGGTATCGATCTTGGCCTTGGCCTGGGCATCGGTCTGGTTGTCGCCAATGCGTACCAGGATGTGGCGCGCGTGGTACTCGGTGACCATCTTCTTCTCGCCACCGCTGGCGTCACGCACCTCGATCAGCTTCAGCAGCTGGAAGCCGCTGGGGCCGCGCAATGGGCCAGCCACCTGGCCAGGCTTCAGGTCGCGGATCAGCTGGGCGAACGCATTGGGGATCTCGTCCAGGCTGCGCCAGCCGAGGTCGCCGCCTTCCAGCGCGTTGGGGCTGTCGGAGTAGCGCACCGCAGCGGCCGAGAAATCCAGCTCGCCCTTGTCGATCAGGGCTTTGACGCCATCGACCTTCTTCTGGCCGGTGGCAATCTGCTCGGCGTTGGCGCCTTCGGGCAGGCCGATCAGGATGTGCGCCAGGTGGTACTGGCTGCCGCTGTTGGCCTGCTGGGCCAGGGCGGTGTCGACTTCGCCTTCGCTGACGCTGATGCGGCTCTGGGCAAAGCTCTGGCGCAGGCGCTGGACGATGATCTCGTCACGCACCGAGGCACGGAAGTCGGCATAGCTCATGCCATCGGCAGCCAGCTTCTGCCGCAGTCCGTCCACGCTGGTGCCGTTTTGCTGGGCAATGCTGGCGACGGCGCGGTTCAGTTCCTCGTCGCCGACGCGGATGCCGCTGCTCTCGGCACGGGCGACCTGCAGCTTGATCAGCACCAGGCGCTCGAGCACCTGGCGTTGCAGCACATCGTCCGGGGGCAGCTGGTTCTCGCGCCCGGCATACTGGGTCTTGACGTTACGGACCGCGCGATCGAGTTCGCTCTGCAACACCACGTCCTCGTCCACGACGGCGGCGATGCGGTCCAGCGGCTGGGATTGCTGTGCCGAGGCCAGCGGCGAGACCACGCTGGACACGGCCAGCAGCGAAGCGAGGAAAACGGAGAAAGGCTTGGTCATGGAATCAGGTTCGGATCGTAATCGTCCGGATTGGTCGTGGTGTTGCTGGGCGGGACCAGGTAGAGGTCGTCGCGGTAATAGCCGAGAATAGCACGGCGCAAAGTGCGGTCCGTGTTCTGTCCGATCGAGCTCAGGCCCTTGAGCACGAACTCCAACTGGAAGGAGGTGTCCATCTGGCCCTCGCGGTTACGCACGTAACGGCGCACCAGGGCGCGCACCGCCAGGCAGCAGCTGTCCCACTGCGCACCGCCGATGATTTCCAGTGGCTTGCGGTCCAGCAGAGAGTAGTAATACCGGCCGACGGCGCTCCAGCTGGGATTGATCGGGTACAGGAACGACAAATCGGCTTGTTTGAGCTGGTCGCTGTTGTCGACCAGGTTGCGGCGGTAGCGGTAGGCCAGGTTGATGATGCCGTCGTTGCCCACCAGATACCGGGTGCGCAGGCTGGCCAGGTCTTCCTTGCGCGAATTCGGGTTCCATTGGTAGGTGGCGCCCAACGACCAGCGGTCGTTGATCATGTAGCTGGTATCGGCCACCCAGGCAGACTTGCCCTTGTCGATGGGCTGCTCGCTGCCGGCCGCGGCATTGGTGCTGTTGTTGATGGTGACCCGCGAATCGCTGAAATACAGGATTTGCCCGAAACTCAGCGACAGCTTTTCGCGGCCATCGTCCTGACGCAGCCAGCGCGAGGTCACCGCCAGGGTCAGCTGGTTGGCATCGTTCTGGCGATCGGCGCCGGTGTAGCGCGTATCGCGGAACAACTGGCCATAGCTGAAGGTGAACGGCCGGGTATCGAAGACCGGCAAATCGTCCTGGTTGCGGTAGGGCACATACAGGTAGTAGGCGCGCGGCTCCAGCGTATTGAGGTACTGGGTGCCGAAGACCGTGGTCTGGCGATCGAAGTACAGGCCGGCATCGAGCGAGGCGATCGGCAGGCTGCGGGTCGGAGTCCGGTTGCCGGTCAGCGGCAGGGTGTCGGCCAGCTTGTCCTGCAGTTGGTAAGCGGTATAGCGCCAGGCCAGCGTCGGCGTCACGAACCAGGCTGCGCCGGTCAGCGGCAGCGATACATAAGGTTTGAGGTCCAGCCGTATGCCGCCGGCATAGTCCTTGTTGCGGATATTGGTGCGGATATAGTCGGATCCCTGGTCGTTGTTGTTGCCATTGGGGACAAACAACACCTGGTAGGAATCGTCGTGGGTGAACCGCACCGCTTCGCTATACAGTCCGACCTCGAAGGCACCAAACGGCTTCTCCCAGGTGAAGAATGCGCGTGGTTGCCGGTTGTAGGGCAGGGCCTGCTCGTCGAGCGTGTAGTCGGTGAGCTGCCAGCGGTCGGCCATGAAGCCGGCGGTCCAGGTTTCGCCGGTGCCGTAGACGCCGACAGTGCTCTGCAGGCTGGAGGCCGTGGACATGCCGTAGAGACGGCTGGTGAAATCCTCGACGTAACGGGTGTCGCTGACCCAGGCGATGCTGGCGCGTGCCTGCCAGTGGCTGTTGATGTTGTGGTAGCCGCTGTACATGAAGCTGCCGCGGTCCTTGTCGCGCAGCTTGTCATCGGGCAGGTAGTTGGCGGTGGCGGTGCCGCGGCCGCCATCGTACAGATAGCGAAACTCGGTGCCGTACGCCAGGCCACGCTTGCTCATGTAGCGCGGCATCAAGGTGGCGTCGTAATTGGGTGCCAGGTTCAGGTAGATCGGCTGCAGATAATCGAAACCGTTGCGACCGGACATGCCGAGCTGCGGATACAGCAGGCCGCTCTGGCGGCGATCGTCGGTGGCAAACTTGAACCAGGGAAAGAAGGCCACTGGCACCTTGCCGATTTCCAGGACCGCGTTGCGCGCCGTGCCGAATCCTTCTTCGTTGTCGACGTCGATCTGTGGGGCGCGCACGCGCCAGAACGGCTGCGACGGGTCGCAGGTGGTATAGGTGGAGCGGTGCATCTGGCCCACCTGGCCCTGGATGTCGACCGACTCTGCACCGCCATTGCCGCGGCGGTCCACCAGCTGGTACTGGATATGGGTGACCTTGTGGGTATCGGTATCCTGATTACCCTCGGCGCGGTCGGCGACCATCCGGAAGGAGCTGTCCTGGTAGCGAACGTGGCCTTCGGCAATGTAGTTGCCGGTCTCGGTATCCATGCGGATGCTGTCCGCCCCCAGGAATTGGTCGCCGCGCTTGAGCGCCACGTTGCCCTGGTACAGCGGGGTGGTGGTGGTGCCGGACAGCTGGTCGCCCTCGATGTCGGTCGGCAGCTGCTGGCGGATCTCGGCGGCTTTCGGGTCGGCCGGCGGGGCCCCATCGAAGCCCGGCAACGGCTCCACCGCAGGGCACAGTCCCCAGTTCAGCGGCTTGTCGGCGGCCATGGCCGGCAGGCAGATGGCAATGCTCAAGGGCAGGGGCAGCAGGCGGAGGGCTCGGTGCACGCGTGAAATCAACCAATAAAATGGCGCCTAGCTTGCCGCATAGCCCGCATAGGGGCAATGAAGAGTCCTGGGGGAGGCTGGGCGGGGTTCATCGCTGATCTGTCCGCCAGCATCTGCCCGTCGCCGCGCGGCAGCGGCCGCCTCCCATCTGCGCTCCGGCAGATCGCGGCGGGCTCAGCGCAAGGCGGCGACATGCGCCACGCTGCTCTCGCGCAGCGCCTGCAGGTCGTAGCCCCCTTCCAGCATCGAGACCACGCGGCCACCGGCATGGCGTTGCGCCAGCGCGCGCAGCGCCCCGGTCAGCCAGCCGAAGTCCTCGCCATCGAGCATCAGGTCGGCGAGCGGGTCGCGCAGATGGGCATCGAAGCCGGCCGAGATCAGCAGCAACTGCGGGCGGAAGCTCTCGATCAGCGGGAGCAGTTCGTCTTCCCAGACGTTGCGAAAGCGTAGCCCGTCGCTCCCTGGCGGCAGCAGGACGTTGTGGATGTTGCCGAGTCCACGCTCATGGACGCTGCCCGAATGCGGATAAAGGCCCGATTGATGGGTGCTGAGGTACTGCACGGTCGGGTCGCGTTCGAAGATCGCCTGGGTGCCATTGCCATGGTGCACGTCGAAGTCGACGATGCTGATCCGCTCCAAGCCGTGGCGGTCACGTGCATGCGCCGCCGCCACCGCGATGTTGTTGAACAGGCAGAAGCCCATGGCGACCTGGGCGGTGGCATGGTGCCCCGGTGGGCGGACCGCGCAGAACGCAGTCGAGGCCGCGCCCTGCATCACCGCATCGACGGCAGCGATGCCGGCGCCAGCGGCCCGCAGCGCCGCCGCCCGTGAGCCGGCCGACATCACCGTATCCACATCCAGCCGGTGATGCCCCTCGAACACCGTTTCCAGGACGGTATCTATCTGCTCGCGCGCATGCACGCGGCACAGGTCGCCCAGCTTCGCCTGCGGCGCCTCGCGCCAGTCCAGGTCCGGGAAGGCGCTACGCAACGCCTGCACCACCGCCTCCAGCCGGGCGGGGCGTTCGGGATGCTCGGGGCCGGCGTCGTGCTCGAGGCAGGCGGGATGGGTGAAGACCAACATGGTGCCAATCTAGCCTGTCTGCGGCGACTTGCGCAGAGGCTCAGCCATGTCGGCGGTCGCGCCGCCACAGCACTTCCTGCTGGCCATCGAGCCGGGCCAATACACGGGCCAGCACGAACAACAGGTCCGATAGCCGATTCAGGTAGCCGATCGCCTCCGACCGCACCGGCTCCTGGCGCGACAAGGCGACCGTCTCACGTTCGGCTCGGCGCACGATCGTCCGGGCCAGGTGGCAGCGTGCCGCCGCCTCGCCGCCCGCGGGCAGGATGAATTCCTGCAGCGGCGGTAGCTCGGCATTGAACCGGTCCAGGTGCTGCTCCAGTGCGGTGATGTCGTCCGCCGCGATCGCTGCATGGCCCGGAATGCACAACTCCCCGCCAAGGTCGAACAGCTGGTGCTGCACGGTGGTCAGCAGGGTGATGATGGCGTCGGGCAGGTTGGGGGCGGCCAACAGCAGGCCAATGGCCGAGTTGGCTTCGTCCACGGTGCCGTAGGCAGTGACGCGCAGGCCGTCCTTGCCGGTGCGGCTGCCATCGCCCAGGCCGGTGCTGCCGTCGTCGCCGGTGCGGGTATAGATGCGCGAGAGCCGGTTGCCCATGACTCAGCCGGCCTGCAGCGGACGCTGCGCTGCGCCCAGGCGCTCGCTCGCGCATTGGATCGCCGCGGCGGCGGCGACGTAGAGTGCGGTCGTGCGCAGGTAGGGCCACAGCCAGTCGATGTAGTTCTGCCACCAGCCTGAGACCGTCGGTTCGGCCACGCTGGCGCTGATCCAGTAGAAGCTGCCCTGGGCGATGAGCTGGCAGAGCGCCACCGACACCAGCAGTGCCGACAGCAGACGGGCCAGCGCGCTCCAGCGCGCGCCGCGATGGTGCCGGCGCAGCCATAGCCCACCGGTCCACAGCGCGAAATAGGCCGGGATCAGGCACCAATACGCTGCAGAGACGCAGTAATGCTGCCAGAAGCTCAACCCCTGGCCGGCAATGACCAGCCAGTCGACGGCCACCGCCAGCGCCATCAGCAGCGGGAAGGCCAGGCGCGTCCGTGCGGCCAGGTGGAAGCCGCCAATGAAGAACACCGCCCAGGATGCATCCGGGATGGCGCCGAAATGATGGATGCGCGTGGCCGCCATCAGCAGGGCGAGCAGGCTCAGGACCAGGGTGTCGTGCGAGCGGGGAATCATGCGCGGCGGTCGGATCGTGGAAGCGCGAGTGTAGCCTGCTGCGCCGCCGCTCGCCCCGTCGGCAGCGACCGGCCAAGGCTTATCATGGTCGGATGACACACGCACATGACGTCTTGATCGTGGGGGGCGGCCTGGTCGGTTCCAGCCTGGCGATCGCGCTGGACCGGCTCGGCTTGGATATCGGCCTGGTGGAAGCGAGCCCGGAAGGGCGCCCGCCGGCGGTCTTCGACCAGCGCAACCTGAGCTTTGCCGCCGCTACCGTCAACGCGCTCGGGGCGCTCGGCGTGATGGCCAAACTGCGCACGCCGCCCGGGCCGATCCGTCGCATTCATGTCAGTCGTGCCGGCGACTTCGGTCGCGTCCAGCTCCAAGCGGCCGATTACGGACGCGACAGCTTCGGCCAGGTGGTGGTGGCGCGCGATTTCGGCGATGCCCTGCAGGCCCGGTTGGAGGAGTTGCAGCACCTGCGGCGCTATCGCCCGGCCCGCTGCATCGGACTGGAGCCGGTGCAGGACGGGCGACGGACGGTGCGGCTGGCCGACGCCGAGGGCGAGCGGCAGGTACGCGCACGGCTGGTGGTCGGGGCCGACGGCAGCCATAGCGCGGTACGCGAATTGCTGCATATCGGCACCGAGCAGCACGATTTCATGCAGACCCTGTTCGTGGCCCGGGTTCGCGCCGCACGCGCCCCGGACGGCACCGCCTGGGAGCGTTTCGGCGCACATGGTCCGACCGCGCTATTGCCGCGCGGCGATCGCCATTACGGAGCGATCCATTGCGTGGCGCGGGCCGATGCCGATGCCGTCGCCGCGCTGGATGAAGCGGGGTGGCTGGCGCGGCTGCAGGCTGCAGCCGGCTGGCGCGCCGGGCGTTTTCTTGCCAGTGGCGAACGCAGCGCCTATCCGCTGGTACAGATCCTGGCCAACGACCTGATCGCCGAGCGCGTCGTGCTGCTTGGCAATGCCGCCCAGACCCTGCACCCGATCGGCGCGCAGGGCTTCAACCTGGGCCTGCGTGATGCGCTGACGCTGGCCGAATTGATCGAGCACGATCGCCAGGATCCGGGCGCTGTTTCGTTGCTGGCCGACTATCTGGCGCGGCGACGGGTGGACCGCGAACAGACCATCGGCTTTTCCAGTGGGCTGGCGCGCTTGACCGGCAATCCGGCGCCGCTGCTGCGTCCGTTGCGCAGTCTGGGTCTGCTTGCCGCCTCGCAGGCCGCGCCCTTGCAGTCGATGCTGGTCGGGGGGGCGATGGGCTTCCGTGGCGAGGTGCCGCAGTTGTGCCGGGGGCAGGCATGAGCCGCCGCGGCGGGCGCGACGTCCTGGTGGTCGGTGGCGGTGTCGTCGGTGCGGCCTGCGCACTGGCCCTGGCCGACGCGGGACTGTCGGTGGCGCTGGTGGAAGGCGCTGAGCCGGCGCCGTGGCAGGCCGACCAGCCTGACCTGCGGGTGTATGCCTTCGCCGCCGACAATGCGGCCTTGCTGGAACGCCTGGGCGTGTGGCCGGCGATCCTGGCGGCGCGTGCCCAGCCTTACCGCCGCATGCGCGTCTGGGACGCCGCCGGTGGTGGCGAGTTGGGCTTCGACGCCGATACGCTCGGCCGTGCGCAACTGGGCTGGATCGTCGAACACGCGTTGCTGGTGGACCGGCTGTGGGCCGCAGTGCACGCCGCCGGCATCGAGGTGCACTGCCCGGCACGGGTGGTGGAGCTGGAGCAGGATGCCAGCCATGTGCGGCTGCGGTTGGACGATGGCCGGCGACTGGAGGCGGCGGTGGCGATCGCCGCCGATGGTGCCGCCTCGACCCTGCGCGCGCTGACCGGCGTGCCGGTGACGCAGCATGCCTACGCGCAGCGTGGAGTGGTCGCCTTCGTGGAGACCGAGCGCCCGCATCAGGCCACCGCCTGGCAGCGCTTTCTGACCAGCGGGCCATTGGCCTTCCTGCCGTTTTCCGATGGTCGCAGCTCGATCGTGTGGACCTTGCCCGACGAGCAGGCCGAGCGGGTGCTGGCCTTGGAGGACGCCGCCTTCTCGCGCGAGCTGACCCAGGCCTTCGCCGCACGGCTGGGGCAGGTCCGGCTGGCATCGGCGCGCGCGGCATTCCCGCTGCAGCGGCAGCTGGTTGCCCAGTATCTGTGCGGACGCGTGCTCACGCTGGGCGATGCGGCGCATGTCGTCCATCCGCTGGCAGGGCAGGGCGTCAATCTAGGCCTGCGCGACGTCGCCGCGTTGTACGCGCTGGTGCGGACAGCGTTGGCCAAGCGGGTCGACTGGGCGGCGCCTCATCGGCTGCAACGTTGGGCGCGGACACGACGCAGCGAGAACACCGTGGCTGCCTACGGATTCGACGCGATCAACACCGTGTTCTCGAACGATGACATGCACCTGACGCTGCTGCGTGGCAGTGTCCTCGGCCTGGCCGGCCAATTGCCGCCGCTGGTCGATCTGCTGTGGCGCCAGGCCTCTGGCCGGCCGCCGCGGTAAGCAGATGCCGGGGTGGCTACTTAGTTATAAGTAATAACTAATACCGGGGTTTGAATCTTCCATACGACGGCGCCGGTTGAGCTGGCTACAGTCGAGGCATGGTGCCATCCGACTCAGCCACCGCTTCCTCCCCTCCGGCCTTGTTGCTGCTGTGTGGCCTGTTGTGCGACTCCAGCATCTGGGAGCGCCAGCGCGCAGCATTGGCGGATCTGACCGAGGTCCAGGTCCTGGACTTCCCGGGCTTCGACAGCCTGTCGCAAATGGCCGCGCACGTTCTCGCGCAGGCGCCGTCGCGCTTTGCGCTGGCCGGTCATTCGATGGGCGCCCGGGTGGCGATGGAAGTGCTGCGGCAGGCGCCGCAACGGGTGGACCGACTGGCCCTGCTCGATACCGGCGTGCATCCGCGCACCGACAACGAGGCCTCGCAGCGCTATGCCTTGCTGCGCTTGGCGCAGGAGCAGGGAATGCACGCCCTGGCCCGGCAATGGCTTCCGCCGATGCTGCATCCCCGGCACCGCGATGATGCCGCCGTGCTGGATCCATTGCTGGCGATGGTCGCAGGTCACAGTGCCGAGGTCTTCGCCGGGCAGGTGCAGGCGCTGTTGCAGCGCCCCGACGCCGCTCCGCTGCTGCCGCAGATCGGCTGCCCCACCTTGCTGGGCGTCGGTCGTCAGGACACCTGGAGTCCGCTGGCGCGGCACCAGGACATGGCTGCCCGCATCACCGACGCCCGTTTGGTCGTCTTCGAGGAGTGCGGCCACATGGCGCCGGTCGAAGCGCCGGTTGCCGTCGCCGCGGCGCTGCGCGACTGGTTGCTGGCCGCATGACGTACCGATGCCTGCCCCATCACGGACCACAAGGCGCAACGCGCTTGCCGCAGCTGGGACGCGCGTGCGCGCCGGTAGTGGGCTTCATGCCGCAGCCAGAGGAGGTCCTGGGTGACTGACCACGCGTCCATCATCGTGCTGTGCGAACAGTTGATCCGGCGGTTCGCGCTGTACAACGACCAGCACGACCACGATGCCATCGCCGAGTTGTTCACCGCCGACGGCGTGTTTGCCCGTCCCAGCGCGCCGGATCAGCCGATCCATGGGCGCGAGGCGATCCGGCAATCGTTTCGCGAGCGTCCGCCGCGGACCAGCTGTCACCTGATGCACAACACGATCGTGGACGTGCAATCGGACACGCGTGCACACGCGCACAGTCACGTCCTGCTCTATACCGCTGCCGACACCTCCGGCGCGCCGCCCTGGAACGCGCAGACGCCGGCCTTGCTGGGCAGCTTCGACGATGTCCTGGTGTGCGAGCAGGGGCGTTGGCTGTTCCAGCAGCGGCGCGGCTCCTTGCTGCTGCGCGTCGGCGCGGCCGCCTGAGTCTCGTGCATCTGCTCTTCGCCCGGCATCGCGAACTACGCCGTTGCGTGCCTTTCCTCGTTCCTCCCCTCCCCCCGTCGCGCCCCGCCGTCATCCGTTCATTCCTTCTCCGGAGAATCGCCACGTGGAACGCGTCCGTCCTGCCGTACATCGCCGTCCTTCTTCTTCCCGCGCACAACGTCGCCGGCTGCTGGTGCTGGCGCTCGTCCTGGGCGTTGCCGGCGCCGGCA
>NZ_NSET01000004.1 GCF_009192945.1 Xanthomonas maliensis
CCCTATCGCCCCCATCCCCAGCACGAACCCCGATCATGCTTCCTCTGCTGATGGTCCTGTTGCTCCACCCCCAGCTCCACCCGCAACCACAGCTGCAGGCACCGCCCCTACTGCATCTACTCATCCTGCTGCAGCTGCATCTGCATCTGTGCCTGCATCTGCACCTACACCTGCGACGCCACCTCCGCCGTAAGCCGTCTGTGTAGATTCGCGTTTCACCACCAGGCCTCATTGCCAGGCCGCAGATCATTCCATGGGAGCCGAGATGGAACCGACCAAGGTCAATGCCCAGGTCATCGACGTGATCAACCAGACGCAGATGGCCACCATGAGTCCGCAGGTCGTGCTGACCAGTGGCGCCGGAAAGGCCTATCAATCGGTGGCGCAGTCGACTGCCATCGCGGTGCAGGACGCCACCGACGCGCTGCGCAATGTCTCGACCATCGCGACGACCGCGGTCGGCGTGGCGATGGCGCAGTACCTGGCCACCGGCGACGAAAAGTACGTTACCGCGCTGACCCAGGCGCAGGCGCTGATGCAGGGCGCGACCAACGACTTCGAGCGCGTCGGTACGGCGGCAGCTTCGGTGCTGAAGAGTTTCCCCGCAGGTTGAGCCCACTAGGAGTCACGCCATGTCCGTTTCGATCGCAGGCCGTCTGATCTCGATGCCAACGATGCTGTCGACCTTGGGCAGACAATGCCTGGCCTTCATCGATGGAGGCACGCAGTGGCTGGCCTGGGCGATCCAGTCGCCTGCTGGGCGCTACGACTTCCCCGACGAAAGCAGCATGCTCGACGAGGTGCAGCAAGGCCTGCATGGCTCGCGTCTGGCCTTGTTGCCGCAGCTCGAGCTGAAGGTCAGTCCGCTCAAACTGATGACCTTGAGTCCAACCGACCTGAGCACGCTGGCGCAGGGCGAAGCCGGCGATACCGGCTCGGTGGTCAAGGCGCAGCTGCAGCGGATCTTTCGCGACAACGCCTTGTTCACGGCAAGCGACCTGGCCGCGGGGCACAGCCTGCTGACGCAGTTGAAGGTCGACAGCGCCCCGGTGTTCCAGTCGCTGGACCTGGAGGAAAGCCTGGCACTCCGCCAGCTGGCTGCCGAAGCACCGCCGCCCGAGGTGACGCCGGCACTGCAACAGGAAGCGGCGGCCTTCGCCATCGAGCAGGCGCGCACGCCGCTGGAATTCTGCGATTACTACCGCTTCTATCTGGCCTGCACCGCCACGATCGCGGCTGCGGACCAACGCGCGCATGCCGCGGCTTCGGCCCTGCAGACGCTGCTGCCGCTGCTGTTCAATACCCTGGATTGCCCACAGGTCGCTGGCTTGCCTTCGCCCAACGAGGTCGAACGCAGCGTCGCAGAATGGCTTGCGCGCGGTCGCCAGATCGGCTTCGCACGGCTATCGCTGGCAGCGCAGCAAATCGTCCAGCACACACGCTACCAAGGCGACGCCGGCAGCGAGGCGGCGAACGACGCGATCCAGCTCTATCTGCAGTCGGCACAGGCATTCCTGGCAGCCAACCGGCCTACCCGCGGGGTGCTGGGCCAGGACGGCAACACCTGCGTGTTTTCCATGCAGAACGACACCCTGGCTGGACTATTGCAGGTCAATGGCGGCGTCATCTCGCTCCGCGACTTTGGTGCCACCCCCGCGCCCGCCAATCCGCCGCACGATGCGGAGACGGAGGCCACGCAATGAGCGCGCCGACGCCGCTTCCTGCGGCTAGCGACCAGGCCTCATCGGCGATCGGTGCCGCCGACGCGGTCCGCGCGGCGGTACATGCAGGTCGGGCAGCCGCGCTGGCATCCGCACGCCAGGGCATGACGCAAGCCGAACACGCCCTGGGCGAGATGTTAGGCGCGCTCGCCGCGCAGCGCCCAACTGGCATCGCGCCACTTCCGGCGCCAATGCAGCAGCCCGGCCGCGATGCCGCTTCGCTCGATGCCACGTCCACTTCAGGAGACACCCGCATGCCCGACGAGACCCAACCCACACCTTCGGCCCAGACCGCCGCCACCTCCACCCCTGCGCAATCCCCCGTTTTTTCGCAGATCGACGCCGCGCTGCAGGCGGCGCAAGCCCAGGTCGACCAGGCCATGGCGGCCAGCGACATGGCGGTGCAGGCAGCCATGCAGGCCGCAACCGCTGCGACCGCCGCTGCCGGCAACGACCAGGCAGTCGATACCGCGCGGCAGGCCTTGCAGCAGGCCGACCAAGCCGCTGCCGCCGCGGTCGCCGCCGCCCAGCAGCAAGCAGAGCAGGCAATGGCTGCGACCGTGCCGACAAGCGCACCGGCAACGCAGCCGGCCCCAGGTTCGCCATTGAACGGAGGATGAGAACATGCAGGTCTATGCCGCACTATGGGATGGTGCAGGCACCTATCTCATTGCACGCAAACGCTGCTTCAACAACTGGTGGGCTGATTTCTCGGCGCTGGTGTTGGCGGCAGAGGCGCTGCCGCTGCTCTGCAAGATCAAGGCAAACGCACTCAGCGGAAGTCACTCCTCAGACGTCGATTGGGCCAGCGTGCAGGAGTGCTTGCGCGGTGCCTTGCTGGCTACCAACGGACTCTGCGAGAAGAATTCGGGTTTCGTGGATGCAGCACACGCACTGGGTGATGCATACAAAAATACCCGCACCGACAGTCCCAGTGTGGACCTGATCACCACCAATGCCAGCGAAGGCGCCAGCCAGCTGCTTAAACAGAAATTTGGGCCAGGCTCACCTCGCGACGCGGCAGGCAACACCTTGAGAACAAAGATCACAGGCGCCGGCAGCGACCCGGTGCAATGGAACCAGGCACGCATGGAGGCAGAACGACTCGCACGCGATATATGGCAATGGGCCATGACAGAGCCATTGAGGGTCGTGAACCAAGCCGGTCAGTGGGCGCTGCCGGGTGGCGGCCGAAACCCCGGCGAGTCCAACGAGGATGCGGCACGGCGAGAATTTCTCGGGGAAACCGGCTTCGCTCTGGAGAGTTCCGCCGCCTTTCCGCTGGATCTCCAGCTCGAACTGATCGATCCCGCTGGAACACCTTTCCAGCTGATCCGCTTCAGGAGTACGGACCCGCTCGACGGCGTAGTGGATAGGATCAATCAGGCGACCAGGTCACGACCTAGCGCCAATCGACCGAACGGAAGTGCGGTATGCGACTGGGAAATCGCGTACGTGCAGTGCATCAGTCGATCGCGATTGACAAGCCACCTCGGTGTCCACCAACCGTTGGCACCGCAGACGATCGACGAAGGCGCTTACATCAGTGCCAAGATCGCGTATCCCGGTTCGGGCGCTAGCTATCCATCCGCCAATCAAGCTGCATGGCAGCGGAGGCAAAACCAGGCGATCGGTTGGTACGGACAAATAGCAACCCAGCTGCAGGCGATCGCCTGATTCCGACCACGACGATTCCTCACCTCGACGCGGAGCACCACCATGACCTTCCACATCGGCTTCGATACCGCTCGTTTCCCAGGCTTGCCCGCCTTGGCATGGCTCAAAGCGAACACCGACCTCGCCTGGTGCGGCTACTACCTCGCACCGGCGCCGAGCCACGCCGATACCGGATGGATGGGATGGCGGCCGACGCTGATCGCCAATGGCTGGGGTTTGGCACCGGTCTATCTCGGCCAACAAACCACTGGCCCTGGCTCACACGACGTGACCGTCCACCAAGGTGCTATCGATGGTGCACAGGCCGCTGCATTGGCCGATAGCGAAGGATTTCCCTCTGGCGCCACCATCTACCTCGATTGGGAAGACGGCAGCAGTCCCGGCGCCGACGCGATCGCCTACATCCGCGCGTGGATCGCAGGACTGACAGCGGCGGGTTATGCGCCGGGGCTGTACTGCTCGCATGTGTTGGCGGCAGACCTGGTAGCCGCACTCGCGCTGGGGCCGGCGCCGCAGATCTGGGCCTGGCGTGTGGCCACCGCTGGCAAGCACGCTTATGCCGGCGACATCCGGACACTGGCTGCGTCGGATCCGGCAGGATGCGGCTACCCGGCCGCCACGCTGTGGCAATTTGAACAGGATGCGGTGCTGTCGCTGCCGGAGACGCCCTGCGACGGCCTGGAGGTCGACTTGAGCTATTCGACCCTCTCCGATCCAAGCGCTCCATGAGCACGCATGCTCTCCACCGGTTTCGCGTCGAGGCACGATCATGAAGGAATCTCCCGAACAAGAAGACCTGCGCCGCGCGATCAGTGGCGAGTTGACCAAGCGGATCAACGATGCGGCACGCTATCCCAACGTGCGCTCGGCGGTGATCCAGGCCTTGGGCACCATCCAGGATCGGATCGCGGCGATGTGCATTGACGTGCAAGAACGCTTCATGCTGCGCATCGATCAACCGCTCGCACGCTTCTACATCAAGGGCGGCAATGCGTTCACCGCCTGCATGGACTTGCTGCAGGGAAACGACCAACACCTATTCGACTCGGGAAGCTCGGATTGGGACACCCAGGTCGCGATCGACCCTTGGCTACCTGGCTCCGTACAGGATGCGCTGCACGCGGAGATCGAGGACATCGTCGTCGATGAAATGAAGAAAGCCGGCGCGATCATCGCCTTCGAGCTGAGTCTGCTTCCCGTCGCCGATTCTCCGCTGGCGCCCCAGGTGCACCCCATCCCACGCCAACAATGGAACCCACATGCCACCGACGTGGGCTGCCTGGTCAAATGCGACGATCCGCAGACCTTCCGCCGCGTATTCGAACGCGACCGCTCCGGGTTGTCCGCCTATACCAGCGCCGAGATCGTCAAGGTCGGTGATGACACCACGCCCTCCCCGCCCGGGATCGTGCTGAACGATGCGATCAAACCCTTTCTCCTCTACCGGCTCGGCTACACCTGGCACGCCACGCTGATCGAGGGATTTGCCGACCATATCGTGTCGCAGCCGGCCAGCCCTCGCGGCATCCTGATGGAGTTGATCGACGTGAGCCTGCCGCGCCGCGATACCGTCGAAGCGATCGCGATCTGGTCGGAAATCGAACGCGCGCACCTGACCATCGCCAACGCCGGCGGCCAACAGGAACGCTGGCAATTGCCGCTGCCGGACCTGGACTACCACCTGCGCGAGAATCTGCTGATGCTATGCGAGATCGCCAGCGACCCGCTCGCGCTCGGCGCCCATAAGGAAGGCAAACGACGTGAACGCGTTGCCGCCATTCACGCCTGGTATGCCGCCAACAACCAGCTGGCCCATTTCCAGTCCGTGCTCGACGGCATGGCCGGCACGCGCGTGGGCGCCCCGGGTAACGACGCTGCGACGCTGGTGAATGCGCTGATGGCGTCAGTGCGCGTGCGCACCATAGGTGCCATGCCGGACTATGTAAATGGACGGCCGACCGATGCAACGCGTGACCGCGTGATGGCAGCACGCCTTGGCACCCGCACGATGATTAACCTGCTTTCGACTGCGTTCACCGCACCGGTCGCGCTGTCGGCTGCTTTCAGTGACGATCTGCTGCTGATGTCCACGCTCGCGCAGAATCCCTATCTGGCGATCGACCAGCTGCGCTTTTCCGGAGTGGACATGGCCGCAGTCGCACGGGTCAGTCATGAAAACCTGCTTGGGCTAGACACCGCTGCATTCGCGCAAGCGGTCGGACACTGGCTCGGCCAGAACGTGCGGGTCCTCGCCCAATCGCACAACACCCCACGCGTAGGCGGACTCAGCTACGAATGCACGCTGGTGGTGTTCCTCGACCAGCAAACGCCACCATTCGATAGAAAAGTGCTTGCGTTCTTGACCCTGACCACCGCCACCGAAGCGCAGGACGCCTTCCATTCGACCCCGATCGACCCTGGCAACGCCTATGCATCCCTGTTGGACATCGACAGCCAGCGCAAGGCCGCCGCCGCACTCATAGACGAGTTCGTGCTGCGCTACCTGCTTTCGAAGCAGCATGAAGCAATCAGAACGGTTTTGCCCCAGACCTAGCGGGTATCCGCGCTGTGCGCTGTGTTGCGAAACCTCTCAGCACCGATCCACAAGCGCCGCAAAAATTGGCTCGAAGAGCTCCACCCGCCCTGGTTCCCAGCCGCCAAAAGCCAATGCGCACCGTCGCCTCGCCCGCCCGCAGGCGCCGACCAGATGCCAACCCGTTGGCCTCTGGTCGGAACGATTACCTGCTAGCCATCGCCAGTCGCACACAAGGAGCGAAACCGGACCATGGCGATACTGACCCGCACCGTACCGCATGCAGGGCTTGGTGCTGGGCGATCGCATGAAGCCGGCACCAAGCCCCTAGCAGAGCAGTAGATCTTGCGCCTAGCCAACTCCACCGCCGCTGTCGGCATTGCGGAACTCGCGCGGGCTTACGCCGACCAGCCGACGGAAGCTCTTTTCGAAATGGCTCAGGTCGCCGAAACCGACCTTCAGGGCCACCTCGGTGATACGCAGCTTCGGCTGCATCTGCAGCAGGTCCTTGGCCTTCTCGATGCGGAGCTGCTGCAGTAGCGGTTTGAACGTGGTACCGAGCTCCTCGCGGAACAGGAAGCCAAGGTGCGATTGACTCACGTGCGCCTGCTGAGCCAGGTCCGCCAGCGTCAATGGATCTGCGTAATGTTCGCCCAGATAGACCAGCGCGCGCCGCAGGGCATCATGCAGCGTGGCAAAACGCTGGCCAGGCCGATGCAACAAGCCCGGGATCCAGTCGAAAGGGATTGAGGTTCTCGGCCACCCGACTGGACCATCCTCCGCCGACTGCCCCGTGGGCGGCGCATCGTCTTGCGTTTCTTGCGGAAGGCACTCCGCCAGCCGCGGCGCGTGACGATGGAGGTCCGAGACCATGATCGGACTGTTGCCTGCCATGACAGCCAAGCGCAGTAGCACTCGCTCCAGCTCGGAGAGGTTGTCGGGCCATCGATAGCGCCTCAAAGCCTCCATCACTCCATCGGTCACCAGCTCACGCGACTGCAGACCATGCCGCTCCAGGACAAGGTCGACGTGGAAGGCGATGTCCGCCGCGCGCTCGCGCAGAGGCGCGAGCGTCAGCGCTAGAAAGTCGAGCTGCGCCAGCAATGCGTGGGAAAAATGGCCATTACGCACGCGCTGCGCCAGATCGGCGGTAGTCGAGGCGATCACGCGGACGCCTCCGTTGCCATCGGCCATCTTTCCCCACCCCTGCCATCCACGCATGCACTGGGGCAAGCGGCGCTGCAACGCTTCTTCGAGCTCGTCGATTCCGCGCAAGACCAGCGTTCCACCCGCCGCGCGCTCGAACCATCCCTCGGGATCGCCAACCGGATCAGCGCAATCGATCATGACGAGCGGCCCCTGCTGCCAGGGTCCGCTCGCATGCAGCAGCACGGCGGCCTCGTCCTTCTCGCTGCCAAACTCACCACGGATGATCACCGGAAGCCAGCTGTCTGCGGCGCGCTCGACGAACGCATCGATCGCCCAGACCGCAGCGGACACACCGGCGATGGACAGCGATCGCTGCAGATGGCTTTCCGACCAGGCTTGCGCTTGCTGGCGCTTGATCAGATAGGCGCAGCACTTCGCCACACCCTGCCCCAGCGAAACCATCGCCGGGGTCAACCCGCCATGCACCGATGCCATGATGAGTTCGCCCAACATCTGCTGCGCATGCCTGACCGGAAACGACCACCACCCATCTTGCTCTGCAGCCGCCCCCCCATCGTGGGTAATGCCGGCGCGCTGCGCCCACAGAAATTCACAATGTGTGCCGCCCAATGTGGCCTTTCGCGATAAAGCCGCGGCAATCTTCTGCAATAACATCGGCAAAGGATCACCGGTACGATAAACACTTCTTACCAATTCAATAGCCTGCTGTTCCATTGCATAGTCCTGGACTGATAGCTGGCGCGCGTAAGGGCGGCCATAACCAAGTCGCGCCCCCTGACCAGACCGTTGGCGCGCCGCAAGACATGCATCCGCTTTTTTTAATGCGGACGGCATCGGTGACGCATGGCAGCACGTGAGCGAAGCGTGAATTTTCATTTACTTCGATCGTGCAGATCCATGCGAGCATCGAGACCATCGCCAGCGAATCGGGTGTTTGCCGCAAGCCACCGGCGGGAGTAGCACAGCGCTACAGCAGCACCCGACCGTTTGTATCCGCCGAAATCGCAGACTACCGATGGCGTCAAGCATTTCGCCTTGCGTGTCGATGCACGTAGACAGCGTCATACGCAACAGCTTCGATGTGCACGGCCAAGCGCAGTCCACGCCAGGATTCACTCTGCCGTATCGTCTGCGCCAGCTTGCCTGCGCAGTTCCGTCGCGCCACGGGCGAGATCACGCTACGCTGCACGTCCCGCCAGGGCGACGGACAGTGCATCGAGGATCGCCGCATCGGTGTCACCAGATCGACGCAGATCCACACCTGACCACCGGCAGAAAGCGGCAGCCCCGCATTTCTGCCCTCTCAACATGCAGGGAGCGAAGACTGGGCAATCCCATCGCGGCGATGGCACTGGAGCAGCGCGTGGTTGGCCGACAACAACAGTGCGTTGCAGAAAGTGCGGCGAGCAGTGTGGGTTTCCACACAGGCAAGCAGCGATAATGCGCCGTCCCATCCTGTCCGATCGCCATGTCCGAGTCCGCCCCTGTCATGCGCGCCTACGCCAGCATCAAGCCGCTGCTGTGGCTGGTATCGCTGGCGATCTTCATGCAGATGCTGGATGCGACCATCGTCAATACGGCGTTGCCGGCGATGGCCCACAGCCTGCGGCAAAGCCCGTTGCAAATGCAGTCGGTGGTGTTCAGCTACGCGCTGGCGGTGGCGATGTTCATTCCTGCGTCCGGCTGGATCGCCGATCGCGTGGGAACGCGGCGCACCTTCCTGGCGGCGATCATCGTGTTCACCCTGGGCTCGTTACTGTGCGCGGCCGCGCAGCAGCTACCGCAGCTGGTCGCCGCACGGGTGGTGCAAGGGATCGGCGGTGCGATGCTGCTGCCGGTCGGCCGCCTGGCCGTGCTCAAGACGGTCGCGCGCGAGGACTTCCTGCGCGCGATGAGCTTTATCGCATTGCCGGCGCTGATCGGACCACTGGTCGGCCCCACGCTGGGCGGCTGGCTGGTGGAGGTCGCGTCCTGGCACTGGGTGTTCCTGATCAATCTGCCGATCGGCGTGCTTGGTTTCATCGTGGCCCTGCGGATCATGCCGGACCATTACGGCGATGCGCGCCAACGCTTCGATCTGCTCGGCTACCTGATGTTGGCGTTCGGCATGGTGGCGCTGTCGTTGGCGCTGGACGGCATCTCCGAGCTGGGCCTGCGCCATGCCTTCGTGATGCTGCTGGCGATCGGCGGGTTCGCGGCTCTGGCTGGCTACTGGCTGCATGCCGCCAGCCGGCCGGCGGCGCTGTTTCCGTTGCACTTATTCAAGGTGGCCAGCTATCGGATCGGCATCCTCGGCAACCTGTTCTCGCGGATCGGCAGCGGCTCGATGCCGTTCCTGATTCCGCTGCTGCTGCAGGTCGGCCTGGGGATGAGCCCACTGCATGCCGGGCTGATGCTGGTACCGGTGGCGCTGGCAGGCATGGCGGCCAAGCGCGTGGCAGTGAGGCTGGTCGGCCGCTTCGGCTACCGGCGTGTGCTGATGAGCAATACCATGCTGGTTGGCGTGGCCATGGCCAGTTTCGCGCTGGTCGAGAGTGGGCAGCCGCTATGGCTGCGGCTCGTGCAGCTGGCCTGCTTTGGCGCGGTCAACTCGCTGCAGTTCACCGTCATGAACACCGTGACGCTGCGCGACCTGGACCGCGAGCAGGCCAGCCCGGGCAACAGCTTGTTGTCGATGGTCATGATGCTGTCCACCGGCTTCGGCGCGGCGGCGGCCGGCAGCCTGCTCGCCGCGTTCAACGACCAGCTCGGCGATCGCCATGGCGCCACCGCGGCCTTACACGCGACCTTCCTCTGCGTCGGTGCGATCACCCTGTCGTCGACACTGATCTTCTGGCAACTGGCCGAGACGCGTCCGCATCCGGCGCAGGTGGAGGAAGTGGCGGAATAGATCGCGGTCTGCGTCTGCGCGGTCTGCGCTGCCGTTGCATTGTGTTTGGCTGATCGTGGCGATCGAAGTCGCGCCGACGCGCTGTCGTGCAGCCATCGATGGCACGACGTCCTGCAATGGCACGTCGATCGCTGCTGTCGACAGTGCCGAGGCGGGCGCCGCGGGCGCGCGGGCTGCCACTGTTCGAGCACGCTTTCTGCGCTGGAGTGGATACGACCCAGACGTGGGGACGTGGCGTGCTCCATGCCGGGACGGCGCTGCGCACTTGAGCCAGCCGCTTGGCCTGGGCGGTTCAGCACGCGTCTTCCATCGAGGCGTCACGCGCCGCCTTGCGCTCGTTCGCAGTCAATCACCCGTGTTATCCAGCTCCCGACTGGCGCCGCAACGCGTCGGCAATCGTGTCGGCCAGCATGTCCCCGGTCAGCGGCTTACGCAGAAAACTGTCGAATCCGGCCGCGCGGGCATTGGGCTCGGCGGCCTCGTCGGAGCGGGCGGTCACCGCGATCAGCGGCATGTCATAGCCGAACACGCGCAGCTGCCGTGCCAGCGCAAAGCCATCCAGGCCCGGCAGATCCAGATCGAGTAAGGCCAGGTCGAAGGTGCTGTCGGCCGCTTCGGTCAAGGCGGCCAGGCCATGCGGCGCATGCACCACCGAATGCCCCTGCGCGCGCAGCAGGCCGACGATGACTTCGGCGATGGTGGCGTCGTCTTCCACCAGCAGGATGTGCTGTGGTGGCAGCGGTTCCCGGCGTGGCCCGAACTCCGCGCCCAACGGGGCACTGGCGGCTACCCAGCGCAACGGCAGATCGACGATGAAGCGGGTACCGGCGCCCAGGCGGCTGACGACCTCGATATGCCCGCCCATCGCCATCGCCAATTCCTGGCAAATCGCCAGACCGAGGCCGCTGCCGCCGTAGCGGGAATTGGTTTTGGCACCGTCGCCCTGCTCGAAGCGCTGGAACAACCGCGCCTTCTGCTCGGCATTGATGCCCGGCCCGGTATCGGCCACCTCGAAGCGCAGCCCCTGCAAGGTGCCAAGGGTGTGGAGCTTGAGCGCGACCACGCCGCGCTCGGTGAACTTGATCGCATTGCTGAGCAGGTTGAGCAGGATCTGGCGGATCCGGGTGGCATCGCCGCTGGCGGTGATGTCGCCGAGCAAACCGACTTCCACACTGAAACGCAGGCCACGCTCCTGCGCCAGCGGCGCCATCAGCGCCTCGATCTCGGCGACCAGTTGCCGCACCGAGAAGGGTTGCAAGTCCAGCTCCAGCCGCCCCGACTCGATCCGCGCCAAGTCCAGCGCATCGTTGACCAGCCGCAACAGATGCGCACCGGCACGGCGGATCGACTCGGTATAGCTGCGTTGGCGCTCATCCAGGCCGGTCTTGAGCAGCAGCTCGCTCATGCCCAGCACGCCGGTCATGGGCGTGCGCACCTCATGCCCCAGCGTGGCCAGGAAGCGCGTCTTGGCCAACGACGCCTGCTCGGCCAGCTCCTGCTTGTGCACGGCCAGTTGCCAGGCGTTGAGGCGCTGCAGGCGGCGGCGATACAACAGTACCGCGCTGGTCAGCACGCAGGCGGTCAATACCGCCAGCAGACTCAATCCCCACGGCCCCCGCCACCATGGCGGCAACACGCGAAACTGCAGCGTCTGCACCCGCGACCACACGCTGTCGGCAGTGCGGCCCTGCACTTCCAGCGTGTAGCTGCCGGCTGGCAAGCGCGAGAACAGTCGCTCGCCGCTGGGCCCGACATCCACCCAGTCCGGGTCGTAGTTGCTGAGACGGAAGCGATAACTGTTGGATTCGGAGTCGGCGAAGCTGAGCATGCGCGCGACGATGTGCAGATCGCGGTCGCCGTCTTCCACCACCAGCGGCTCGACATGGGTCAGATCCAGCCCACTTTCACCGCGACGCAGACCCACGCGTTCGATCACCAGCGGCGGACGATGCTCGCTGGGCTTGAGCTCGGACGGATCGAAGATCACCAGTCCGTCGGGCGTGGCGCCGATGATCATTCCCTGCGCCGACTGCGCCAGTGAACGGGCGACGAACTGCGGATTGGGCAAGCCATCGTGCACGCCGTAGACGCGGATGCCGCGGGTAGCCGGGTCCACCCGGACCAGGCCGCGCATGCTCGACATCCAGGCAACGCCATCGCGATCGATCACCAGCCCGCGTGGCGCCAGCGCCGGAAATTCCTGATCGGCACCGATGCTGTCCAGATGCTGCAACCGTCCGTCCTTCCACAGGTACCGATGCAGCCTGCCCAGGCCAGCGAACCACGCGACATCGCCATCGTTGAAGGTGAGCGTGAAGATCTGCTCGGGCGGCGCACCCGCCACCGCGTCGAAGCGCCGCGCCGGCGCATTCCACTGCAGCAGGCCATGATTGGTTGCCAACCACAGATTGCCGGCCGGTCCGGTCGTCATATCATTGAAGATCAGGTCCTCGGCCAGGCCGTGCGTCCCGCGCTCTAGTGTGAGCAGGACGTGGCCATCGTCGTCGCGCTCCTGCAACCCTTGGACGGTCTGCACCCAGATATGTCCATCGCCGGTCTGGCGCAGACTGGCCTGCGGCGCCTCCAGCGTGCCGTCGGCGTTGTGCGCGCCGGCGGGCCCGCCGTGGCTGTCCCAGCGCAGCAGTTGCCGGGTT
The DNA here is from genome assembly GCF_009192945.1 of Xanthomonas maliensis. Lineage (GTDB taxonomy): Bacteria > Pseudomonadota > Gammaproteobacteria > Xanthomonadales > Xanthomonadaceae > Xanthomonas > Xanthomonas maliensis. The sequence goes on from NZ_NSET01000004.1 coordinate 12,646, forward strand.
TGCGGATCGAAACGCAACAGGCTCGCGTATTCGCCGATCCACACGCGTCCTTTGCGATCTTCCAGCACGCTGTAGGACCAGCTGGTGCTGCCGAGCGAGGGCAGCACGCGTTCGATCCGGCCTACGCTGGGATCCACCCGTTCCAGCACGCCGGAGGACCCCACCAGCCACATGCGGCCATCGTGCGACTTCGCCACCGCCTGCACGGTGAGGTTGCCGCCCTGCCCGCCGTCATCCAGGTGATTGAACACGACGGCGAAGCGACGCCAGCTCGATGGCAGATGCCACAGTCCCCCGCTGGGGCTGGCGAACCACAGCCCGCCCTCGCGGTCCTGGTAGGCCGACTCCCAATTGGGGCGGACGCGCCCATGTGCCGCCAGGCTGTACAAGGGCACGTTCTGTACGGTCCGTCCAACCGCACGGCCGAGACCGCCCAGGGTGTCCAACCAATAGCTGCCGTCGCGATCGCACAGCAGGACACCGAGCACCGGGAACTTCGGCGGAACATCCCACACCGGAACCGTCAATCGGCCCTCTCGATCACGCCGAAACACCGTATCGCCGCCGGTGCCGATCCACAGGCTGCCGTCCGGGTCGGCGGTCAAGCGGGTGATGATCTGGTTGCTGCCGGCCGGCAACGGCAGCCGCTCGAAATCCCGGCCGGTCCAGCGCGCCGCGCCGTCGGCGGTGCCGACCCAGAGCTGGCCCTGACGATCGATCTCCAAGCGGTAGATCGCATCGTTGGGCAGGCTGCGCGGATCATCGTCGCGATGGGTGAACCGATCCAACCTGCCGTCCGGGTGCAGCCGGTACAGGCCGCTCATCTCGGTACCGAACCAGAGAGTGCCGTCGGCATCGGAGAGGATGTTCCAGATCGACGCGCCACGCAGGGCCGGGTAGCGCGCACTGTCGTAGTGGACGAACTGGCGGCGATCGACGTCGAGCATGGCCAGCCCGCCGATATCGGTGCCGATCCAGACCCGGTTGCGTCGGTCCACATGCACTGCCCACACCTGGTTGTCGTGCAGGCCGTCCTCGATGCGCCAGATGCGGTAATTGCGGCCGTCGTAGCGCGCCAATCCGTCGCTGCTGGCCATCCACAGATAGCCATTGGCATCTTCGTCGAAGCCATAGACCACGTTGGACGGCAGGCCGTCGGCCACGGTGAGCTGGCGCGGCTGCGGCAGCACCGGCACCCCCGCCCAGGTTGGCATGGCGGTCAGCGCGGCCACCATGCTGCCAAGCAGCCACAAGCAGCACAGGGCCAGGCGGCGGAGAAGGAGGCAGCAGCGTGCCGGGGGGAGCGTCGTCTTCATCGGGTGCGGGCATAGTGCTGGCCGCGTGCCAGGCTGGCAACCGCCGCGCTAAGGCGTCAGCGCCACCGCATCGTCGGCCGCCAGTCCCACTGCCGCAGAGCGCTGATGCGCAGCCGCCAGCACCTGCGCGATCGCCTCGATCAGCAGCTCGCCGGTGACCGGCTTGCGCAGAAAGCCGTCGAAGCCGGCGGCCCGGGCTTGCGCCTCGGCGTCGGCATCGGCACGCGCGGTCACCGCCAGCAGGGGAAACGCGTGTCCCAGACCACGCAGCTGCGACGCCAGTGCGAACCCATCCAGCCCTGGCAGGTCCAGGTCGAGCAGCGCCACATCGAAACCGCCCTCGACCACCTCGGACAGCGCGGCCAGGGCATGCGCGGCATGCACGACCCGGTGGCCCCGCGTCGCCAGCAAGCCGCTGAGCACTTCGGCCACGGTCGGGTCGTCTTCTACCAACAGGATGCGCAGCGGCGGCAGGTTCGGACCAGCGACCGCAGGGGCGTCAGTGGGTGGCCTGGCCTGCTCTCGCGGCAACGGCAGTTCGACGACGAATTGCGTGCCGACCCCGAGCTTGCTGCGCAGGCGAATCTTGCCGCGCATCGCCACCGTCAACTCCTGGCAGATCGCCAATCCGAGGCCACTGCCGCCATAGCGCGAGCCGCTGCGTGCGCTCTCGCCCTGCTCGAACCGTTGGAACAGGCGCTGCTGTTGCTCCGGACCGACGCCAGGCCCGCTATCGCGGACCTTGAATCGCAGCCGCTCGCCATGCAGCTCCACGCTCAGCCCGACTTCGCCACGCTCGGTGAATTTGATCGCGTTGCCGAGCAGATTGATCAGGATCTGCCGAACACGGGTGGCATCGCCCAGGACGATCACCCCTTCCGGCAATCGATTGCGGTAGCGGAATTCCAGTCCACGCGCATGGGCGATGGGTTGCAGGAACTCCGCCAGCTCCTGGCACAGCTGCGCCGGATCGAATGGTTGTTGCACCAGTTCCAGCCGGCCGGCCTCGATCCGCGCCAGATCGAGCGCGTCGTTGACCAGGCGCAGCAGGTGCGCCCCGGCCTTGCGGACCGCCTGCACGTAGCCACGCTGGCGCTCGTCCAATGGCGTGGCCAGCAACAGTTCGCTCATGCCCAGCACACCGGTCATCGGCGTGCGCACTTCGTGACCGAGGGTGGCCAGGAAATGCGACTTCGCCAGCGAGGCCTGTTCGGCCAGTTCCTGCCGCTGCCGCGCCAACGCCCATTCCTGCTGGCGATATGTGCGTCGACGCCAGCCCCACAGGCACAGCCACAGGACCAGCGCGGCGAGCGCGGTGGCAACCAATTGCGCCGGCACGCTCAACCACCATGGCGGTCGCACCGTCACCGGCACGTCCGGCGCGCCGACCCAGTCGCCGCCATCGGCGCGGGCCTGGACCTGCAGACGGTAGTCGCCCGTCGGCAGTCGCGAAATCACCCGTTCGCCATCGGCATGCTGCTCCACCCAGCCTTCGTCGTCGCCGTCCACGCGAAAGCGATACTGCGTGTTGGCTGGGTCCACGAACGACAGCAGGCGCGCGCGAATGCGCAGATCGCGATCGCGCGCCTGCAACACCACCGGCGCCGCCACCGGCAGTGTCTGCGGCTGCCGGGCGTCGTTGCGCCGGACCTGCAGCGCATCGATCACCAGCGGCGCCGCCGGAATGTTGGTGATCGGCTGCGACGGGTCGAACAGCACGATGCTGCTGGTGGTCAACGCCAGTACCTGGCCATGCGCGCCCACGGCCGGCGGGCGCATCGAAAATTCGTTGTCCGGCAGCCCCTGCGCCGGCCCGTAGACGCGCACGCGCGCTTGCCCGGGGCGATAGGCCAGCAAACCGCGCGCAGTCGTGGCCCAGACCGTACCATCGTTGCCCAGTACCACACCGCGCATTTCCACCGCCGGCATGCCCTGGCTGCGATCGACCCGCTGCAGCAGACGGGCGCGCTGGCCATCCCAGCGATAGCGTTCGAGCGCACCGTAGCGCCCTACCCAGAACTCCTGCGCATTGACGAACGCCAGGGCGTAGACCATGCGCGCCGCATCGTCGATCACCTTGTGGAAACGGCCATCGCGCCGCACCCACAATCCATCGCCCAACCCCACCCACAGCGTGCCATCCGGCCGGAATGTCAGTTGCTGGGCCATGTCGTCGGGTTCGCCGAGGTCCTTGCCGAAGCGAAAGCTTTCCAGCACTTGCCCGTCCGCGCCACGGTGCTGCAGGCCGGCGCCGACCACGCTCAACCAGAACTCGCCATCGCGGCCGGGCTCGATCAGCTCGGCGCGCTGAACGCCGCTCTTGACCAAGTCCACGGCAAGATCGCGACGCGCGCCGGTGGACGGCGTGTAATGCACCAGCCGGTCGCGCACGGGCAACCACAATCCGCCATCGCGGGCCCGCAGCGCCGACTGCACGGTGCCGCCACCCAGCGCCTCGCTGGACACCACTGGCAGCACCGCCCCCGCGGCGTCGACCCGGTAGACGCCTTCGCCTGTGGTGACCAGAAAGCCGTCTCCATCGGCGGCAGCATTGACCAGGTACAGACTCTCCAGCGGCTTGCCCTGGGTCTCGAACAGGGTGGTGAAGCGACGCCAGTCCGGCGGCAGATAGGCCAGCCCTTGCGAGATCAGGCCCAGCCAGAGCCCGCCCTGGCGATCCTGCAACAGATCCAGCACGCCGCTGTGTGAGGTCAGAAAGCCACTGCCGCGATCGCCTTCGAGCACGTGCAACGCGGTCTGCCCGGGCGCGGCACGGAACAGGCCGTCGGCCGCCGCGACCCAATAGCCACCGTGGACGTCATGCACCACGCTGGCGGCACGGGTCGCCGCTGCCTGCGGCCACGGCGCTGGCTCCAGCACATCCGCCGGCGTGACCCGCAACAGCCCGCGCTCGGTCCCCACCCACAGGCTGCCATCAGGATCCTTGCTGAGCTTGAACACGCTCTTGTCGAGTTGCTCGGGCGCGATCCGCGCGAAGCGATCGCCCTCGCGCATGACCAGGCCGTGGCCGGTCCCGATCCACAGCCGCCCGCGCGCGTCGGTGACCATGCTCAGGATGGTATCGCTGGGCAGGGCATCGGCCCGTTCGGCGGCGCGGTAGGCGGTGATGCGGCCGTTCTCCTCCAGCCGGCACAAGCCGGATTGGCTGGTGCCGATCCAGATCGCGCCCTGCGCCTGCGCCAGCGACCAGACCTGACCAGGGCAGGCACGCTGCACGTCGGGAAACACGCGAAAGCCGCTGCGGTCGGCCGCCAGCATCGCCAGTGGCGAGCCATTGACGCCTGCCCAGACCCGATCGCGATCGTCCACCAACAGGGTTTCGAGCTCGTTGCCTGGAATCGCGCGCGGATCGCCCGGATCGCTGCGCCAGACCTTCAACCCAATCCCGTCGTAGCGCGCCAGGCCATCGCTGGTCGCCGCCCACACATAGCCTTGGCGATCCTGCGCCAACGCCAGCACCATCCGGGAGGGCAGGCCCTCGGCCGTTCCCAGGCGGCGCATGCGCGGGGTCTCCACGCGCTCGACCGCCGCTGCCTGGACGACAGCGAGCGCCAACACGACCGTGGTCAACCAACCCAGCGCCCTGCTCAATGCCATCGCCCGCCCTCGTCGCGCTCCCCGCCTGCACTGTAACTGTTCAGCCCGCTCATCCCTAATCGCGATCGCCGGTCTCATCGGGCCGTTGCACGTCGGCCATCGCCCGTGCCAGCGCTTGCGCCAGCAGATCGCCGGTGACCGGCTTGCGCAGGAAGCCGTTGCAACCGGCGGCGAGTGCCTGCGGCTCGGCATCGGCATCGGCACGGGCCGTCACCGCCAGGATCGGGAAACGCACGCCGCGCGCACGCAGCTGCGCCACCAACGCGGTGCCATCCAGGCCCGGCAGGTCCAGATCGCAGAGCGCGGCATCGAAACGCTGCAGGTCGACTTCGGCCAGTGCGGCCAGGCCGTGCGGTACATGCACGACCTGGTGGCCACGTGCCTGCAGCAGGCCAGCGATGACCTGCGCCACCGTGGGATCGTCCTCGACCAGCAGCAGGCAGCGCGGTGCGGCGTCGGTAGCGGCCACCGCCGTGGGTGCGCGCACGGGCGCCGGCGCCTGCACCCAGCGCAACGGCAGCACGACGGTGAAGCAGGCGCCGTGCCCCTGCTTGGTGTCCACTGTGATCGCGCCGCCCATCGCCATCGCCAACTCGCGACAGATCGCCAGCCCCAGGCCACTGCCGCCATAACGGGCCAGCGTCTGCGCACCTTCGGCCTGCTCGAACCGCTGGAACAGACGTGCGCACTGCACCTGGCTCATTCCCGGCCCGGTATCGCGCACATCCAGCCGGAGTCCTTGCCGCTCGGCGTGGTTTGGCACGCGGACGTGCAGTTCGACCTGCCCTTGCTCGGTGAATTTGGCCGCGTTGAACAACAGGTTCAACAGGATCTGCTTCAGCCGATTCGGGTCGCCATGCAGCGCCGGCGGCAAGCCGTCGTCCAAATGGCAGACGAAAGCCAGGCCCTTCTGTTCGGCCACCGGGCGCACCAGTTCGACGACATCGGCGATCAGCTCGCGCAGCGCGAAGTCGCGCGATTCCAGCGGCAGCTTGCCGGCCTCGATGCGGGCCAGATCGAGCGCGTCGTTGACCAGCCGCAACAGATGCTTGCCGGCCGACTGGATCGCGCTGGCATAGCCATGCTGGCGACCATCCAAAGGCGTCTGCAGCAACAGCTCGCTCATGCCCAGCACGCCGGTCATCGGCGTACGCACTTCGTGGCCCAGGGTTGCCAGGAAGCGGGTCTTGGCCTGCGAGGCCTGCTCGGCCAGCTCGCGCTTGTGCTGGGCCAGTTGCCACTGCGCACGCAGGCGGACCCGCCGGCGATAGGCCGCCGCCAGCAGCATGCCCAAGACCGCGCCGAACAGGGCCAGCACCGCAATGCCCACATGGCTGCGCCACCACGGCGGCTGTACCGAAAACCGCAAGGTCTGCACCGCCGAGGCGTTGCCCAGCGGGTCGATTCCCTGCATCTCCAACGCATAGCCGCCGGGCGGCAAGGCCGAGAACTCGCGCATGCCGCCGGCGCCCAATTCCACCCACTCGGTATCGAAACCGGCAAGCCGGGTCCGATAGCGGTTCGCCAGCGGGTCGACGAAGGACAGCAGCCGTAGATTGACCCGCAACTGGCGGTCGTCCGGCGCCAGCGCGAAGCCGCCGCTCACCGGCAGGCTGCGACGCTGCTCGCCCGACTGCACACTCACCATCTCCACCCGCATCTGTGGGGTGAAGGCAGGAATATCCGGCGCACGTGTATCGATCAGCAAGGTGGTTCCATCGGCGGTCCCACCGACCAGCACACCGTCCTTGGCCATCAGCAGGCAGCGCCGGCTGAATTCCTGGCTGGTCAATCCATCGCGTGCGCCAAAGCCGCGGATCTGCGCCTGCGCCGGGCGCGGATCGATGCGCCACAGACCGCGCGCACCGGCCATCCACAAGCGTCCCTGCGCATCGCGCTCCAGCCCATAGGCATCCATCGCCGGAAAGCCTTCGGTGGACGCGATCTGGCGCGTGCGTTGCCAGCGTGCGCCGGTCCATTGCCAATGCTCGAGACTGCCAGCGCGATAGACCCACAGGTGCGTGCGATCCTCGACCACGAAGCGCTGCACGACACCGTTGTCCAGGCCGGGCACCGGCACGAAGCGGCGGGCGCTCGCCTGCCAGGCGTACAGGCCACCGGAGGCGGCGATCCAGATCGTGCCATCGGGGCCCACTGCCAATTGATTGGCGATGGTTTCCTGCAATCCATGCAGCGCGTCCGGCGAAATCGTCTCCAGCACGTGCCCGCTGATCGCATCGCGGATCTGAATCACTTGCTCAAAGCCGCTCCAGACCGTGCCATCGCCGGGTTCGACCAGCCAAAACGCCATATCTTCCGGCGGCCGCTCGTCCGGCCAGTGCTGCAACTGGCCGGTACGCAGATTCAAGCGCGACAGGCCATCGTCGCGGTTGCCGAGCCAAAGGTTGCCCAACCGGTCCTCCAGGGCGACGGTAACCGCCATCTCGGCCAGGTCTGGATGCTGGATACCGGTCTGCGTCAGCGCGCCGGTCGAGGTGTCGTAGCGCAGCAGCCGCCCGCTGCCGTCGAACTGCCACAGGCCACCGGAACGCACCGCCGCGGCCAGACTGCAGGTCAGTCCCTTGCCATGATCGTTGATCTGCCGGAATGCGGCCGTCCGTCGCCAGTCCTCGCGCAGATAGGCCAAGCCATGACCTTGCAGTGGTACCCAGATGCCGCCGTGCGGGCTGCGCCAGATCGCCGGCACGTGGCGTTGCGAAACCAACGGTGCATCGCCGTTGTTGACCGGAATCGGCGGCTGCCCGGGCCGGGTATGCCACAAGCCCTGCTCGGTGCCCAACCAATATTCGCCGTCGCCGGCATCTGCCACCGACCAGACTCGATTGCCGACCGCGAACATCGGCGACCACGGCGGGGTGTGCCAGCTGCCGGAAGCATCCATGTAGCGCACGCCGGTGGACATCGAGGCCCATAGCCGCTGGTTCACCCACTGCAGGGCGATCACACCACTGGCATCGCCGTCCGGCCGCACCCGGTGCAGCCGCTGTCCGTCGTAGTAGGCCAGCCCCTCGACCGTGCCGATCCACATCCGTCCGCGGTCGTCGGCGGCCAACGTGTAGACCGCGCCGGGCGGCAACGGATCGTCCATTGCCGTCAGGTCCAGCGTGGTGAACCGCCCGGCCCCGTCGCGCCGCACCACCACCCCGGTGGACATGCCGAACCAGACCTCATCGCCCAGCCCGGCGATCGCATAGATATCGCCGTGCGCAAACACCGACTCGCGATCGGGCCGGTATTGCGTCAGGCTGCGACGATCGGCACTGAGCATGGCCGCGCCGGCGCCACCCAGCGCCAGCCACAGACGATCCTGGGGATCGATGTACAAGGCCTGCAGCAGATTGCTTTCCAGCGAGGACGGATCGCGCGGATCGTTGCGCCAGACCTTGAAATCGGCACCGTCGTAGCGCACCAGCCCGTCGTTGGTCGCCATCCACAGATAGCCGGCGCGGTCCTGCGCCAGGGCATTGATCATGGTCGACGGCAGCCCGTCGGCCGGGCCGACCACGCGGAAGCGCGGGATCTGCGGCACCGCCGCCGACAGCGGGCACGCCATCAACGCCAGTAGCACCAGTACGACAACACGCATGCGCGGTACCCTTCGGGAATCCTTTCCTCGTCCAGCCCGCATGCTCGCAACGGATCGTTGCGAGTGCAAGTCGAGCACGCCAGCACCCAATATGCCTAGAATCCGCCCATGACGCCCGTTGCCCGCCTGCTGGTCCTTCCTGCCCTGGCCCTCGCCAGCGCTGCCGCCATGGCCGCACCGGCGCGTTACACGCTGGATCCGGTGCATACCCGGGTGCTGTTCGCGGTCGAGCATGCCGGTTTCTCCAAGGCGCTCGGGACCGTCTCGGGCAGCACCGGCACCGTGGTGTTCGACCCGGAAGACTGGGCGGCGTCGCGCCTCGATGTCACCGTGCCGCTGCAACGCGTGGACCTGGGCGACCCCAAGTGGAACCAGGCGACCCTGGCGCGCAATCTGCTCGACGCCGAACGCTTCCCTGAGGCCCGCTTCGTGTCCACTCAGGTCCAGCCGACTGGCGACAACCATGCCCGGGTCACCGGCACCTTGACCTTGCACGGGGTCAGCCGGCCGGTGACCCTGGACGTCACCCTCAATGCGCTCAAGCGCCATCCGATGCCGCCGTTCCGGCGCACCGTCGGCTTTTCCGCCACCGCCACGCTGAGCCGTGCCGAGTTCGGCGTCGATGCCTGGAAATCGATGATCGGCGATACCGTCGAGCTTCGCATCGAAGCCGAGGCCGTCCGCGAAGGCCGTGCCGACGATGCACCGGCCACACCGCAGGACACCGACGCGGCCCCCACCCCGCCAACCACCCCCTCGTCTCCGAGTGAGAGCTCGCAATGAGCCTGCGTAACATCGAACGTTGGGGCGGCATCAGCCAGACCCTGCACTGGCTGATCGCCCTGCTGATCCTGGTGCTGGGGATCGTCGGCCTGACCATGGGCGAACTGCCCAAGACTCCCAAGTATTTCTGGGTCTATACCGCCCACAAGTCGCTGGGACTGACCGTGCTGGCGCTGGTGCTGGTGCGCCTGGGCTGGCGGCTGTATGCCGGGGCGCCGCCGCCGGTGGCCGGCACGCCGCGCTGGCAGGAGCGCATTGCCGGCCTCACCCATTGGCTGCTGTACGCCATGATCTTCGCCATGCCGCTCTCGGGCTGGCTGTACGACTCTGCCAGCGGTCTGCGGCCGTTCCGCTGGTTCGGCCTGTTCAACGTGCCCAAACTGAGCGCGCCGGACGAACAACTGCGGGCACAGGCGCACGCCGTCCACGAATGGGGCTTCTGGCTGCTGATCGCGGTGGTCGTGCTGCATGCCGGCGCGGCGTTCTACCACCACTTGTTCCAACGCGACGCCACCCTGACGCGGATGTTGCCGCGTGGCTGGCTGTCGCCCAAACCGTAAAGGATTCCGCATGCGTTTGCGTTCGTTCGCCTCTCCGCTGCTGACCACCGCGGCCCTGCTCGCCAGCCTGTCCGCCGCACCGGTGCTGGCCGCCGACTATGTGCAGGCACCGGGTTCGTCGCTGGTCTTCGCCAGCAAGTACGACGGTGAAGTCTTCACCGGCAGCTTTCCCGGCTTCGACACCACGCTCAGCTTCGATCCGGCCAATCTGTCGGCCGCCAAGCTCGACGTGCGCATTCCGCTAGCAGGCGCAAAGAGCGGCAACAACGACCGCGATTCCACCCTGCAGGGGCCGGATTTCTTCAATGTCGCCAAGTTCGCCACCGCGCACTACCGCGCCGACAAGTTTCGCGCGCTGGGCGGCAACACCTATGCAGCCGATGGCACCCTGGAGCTGCGCGGCGCCAGCAAGCCGGTCACCCTGACCTTCACCTGGACGCCTGGCACGCAGCCGGTGCTCGCCGGCAAGGCGACGGTCAAGCGGCTGGATTTCGGCGTCGGCGGCGGCGACTGGGCCGATACCAAGACCATTCCCAACGAAACGGCAATCAGCACCAAGGTGGTGTTCAAGGCGAAGTGACGCGCCACAGGCCGCAGCACCACGCGGCCACTGACGGCGGACTACCTCGTCGGGTCCGCCGTTTTTTTTGCCAGTGTCGACCGGCAGGCTAGACTGCCGACCCCGCCCAGGACCACGACGATGCGCACGCATGGCACGCTGAGCCGCTGGAACGCCGAGCGCGGATTCGGCTTCATCGCCCCGGCGCGGCCCGGCGATGATGTATTCGTGCATCTCTCTGCATTTCCGCGCGACGGCGGTCCGCCACGCATCGGCGAACTGCTGTCCTACGAGATCGCGGCCGGCCCGGACGGTCGCCCGCGCGCGGTGCGGGTCATGCGCGGCGCCGCGCACGACAACGGCTCGGCCACATCACAGCCGCGTCGCAGGCCACCTGAAAAGAACACGGGCGCATTAGGGCTCGGCAAGGTCCTGCTATTGATGCTGTTGATCGCAGGCGCTGCGGTCGCCTACCAACAGCGCGGCGCGTTACGCAGCGTATTTCTGCCCTCACCTGTTGCTACCCCGCCGGCAGCCAGCGTTGCGCCGGCAGCCAACCTGCCGAAGGCGGCACAGCCGTTCCGTTGCGATGGACGCACGCGCTGCGATCAGATGACCTCCTGCGCCGAGGCGACCTATGTGCTGCAGCACTGCCCCAACACGGCGATGGATGGTGACGGTGACGGCATCCCCTGCGAGCAGCAATGGTGCCGGTAGCGTGACCGGTCGCCGCCCCCTTGCATCGCGGGCAAGCGATCCTCGCTGTTACTGACCGCACCCGCCGGATAAGGAACGATCCGCAGCCCCCGATCGTCGCTAGTCGCTATTCGCGTCCATCGTGCAACCAGTGCCGCAGCGCATCGGCATCGAACGGCCAGTTCAGCTCGCGTCCGTTTGCATCGCGCAGCACCGGAACGCGGGTACCGTAGGCGGTCTCCAGGGCCGTGTCGTCATCGATGAACACGCTGGAGAAGTCGCCGGCCTGGGCCTGGGCCAGGACCACGACGGCCGCATCGCATAGCTGGCAATCGTCGCGCTGGTAGAGGATCAAGGCCATCGGTCGGTCTCCATGCTGCGCTGCGGCCTTGCTGCCATCGCCAAGCGACTAGAATAGCGACTTTACGCTTCTCACTCCCCGGCACGCATGGCTGTCAGCACGTTCGACCTGTTCAAGATCGGCATCGGTCCGAGTTCGTCCCACACCGTGGGCCCGATGCGCGCGGCCGAACGCTTCGTGCACCGCTGGCTGCTGGATACCGGCCGCCTGCAGGACGTGGCGCGCATCCGCGTCGAGGTGTTCGGCTCACTGGCGCTGACCGGCCGCGGCCACGGTACCGACAAGGCAGTGCTGCTCGGCCTGGAGGGGCACCGTCCCAACCTGATCGACCCGGACGTCATCCCGGCCACGCTGGAGCGCATCCGCGCCAGCAAGCGCATCGCACTGATGGGCGAGCACGAGATCGGCTTCGACGAGAAGCGCGACCTACCGATGAACAAGCGGCAGAAGCTGCCTTATCACACCAACGGCATGCGTTTCACCGCCTATGCGGCCGACGAGTCGGTGATCGCCACCCGCGACTACTACTCGGTCGGCGGCGGGTTCGTGGTCAACCAGGACGATGCCGCCGACGATCGCATCGTCGCCGACGAGACGCCGTTGCCCTATCCGTTCCTGAGCGGCGACGAGTTGCTTGCGCAATGCGCACGCAGCGGCCTGAGCATCGCCGAGCTGATGTTCGAGAACGAGAAGAGTTGGCGCAGCGAGGACGAGATCCGCAACGGCTTGCGCGAACTCTGGAGCGCCATGCAGTCCTGCGTGGCGCGTGGCATTCGCGACGAAGGCACCCTGCCCGGCGGGCTGAACGTCTCCCGACGCGCCCCCGCGCTGTATCGCGAACTGTCCTCCAAGCCGGAAGCGGCCATGCGCGATCCGCTGACCACGCTGGACTGGGTGAACCTCTACGCCCTGGCGGTCAACGAGGAGAACGCTGCCGGCGGCCGGGTCGTGACCGCGCCGACCAATGGCGCGGCCGGGATCATTCCCGCCGTGCTGCATTACTTCGACCGCTTTTGCGCCGGCGCCAACGAGCAACGCATCTTCGACTTCCTGCTGACCGCCGCGGCCATCGGCATCCTGTACAAGGAAAACGCTTCGATTTCCGGTGCCGAAGTCGGCTGCCAGGGCGAAGTGGGCGTGGCCTGTTCGATGGCCGCAGGCGGCCTGGTCGCCGCGCTCGGCGGCAATCCCGGGCAGATCGAGAACGCTGCCGAGATCGGCATGGAGCACAACCTCGGCCTGACCTGCGACCCGATCGGCGGCCTGGTGCAGATTCCCTGCATCGAGCGCAATGCGATGGGTGCGGTGAAGGCGATCAACGCCAGCCGCATGGCAATGCGCGGCGACGGCAAGCACAAGGTTTCGCTGGACAAGGTCATCAAGACAATGCGCGACACCGGTCGCGACATGCAGGACAAGTACAAGGAAACCAGCCGCGGCGGTCTGGCGGTCAACGTCATCGAGTGCTGAGCGCGGCCGTGGCCGCCTGATCGCGCTGCAGCTCGGGCCTGCAGTTGCCGTCATCGTGCCGCGCTACCTGGCACAGACCGCCGCACGCATGCGGCGGCGAATGCGCAGGATGCTGCGCTACCGACTTCAGCCCGCGACGGTGATCTCGGCAGCTGTCCAGCAATCTCGGCCCCACTTCGCGGTGCACGCGGGCATGCACATGGATGGGCCTGATCCGCAGCCCCTCGCCGCGATGCATCGATGTGCACGCTGTACGTTGCCGCGACATCGTTGCCGCTAGGGTGGTGACCCCACTTCGATGGAGATCGCGATGCGCCACCTCGCCTGCACCCTCGCGCTGGCCCTGGCCAGTGGACCGCTGCTGGCCCAGCAGGCAAGCTACGGCCCGCGCCTGGAAGGATTCGACTATCCGTATCCGGTCAAGCTGCAGCGGTTCGTCTCGCAGCAACAGGCGTTGGAAATGGCCTATCTGGACCTCGCCCCCAGCGGCCGCCCCAATGGCCGTACCGCCGTGCTGTTGCATGGCAAGAACTTCTGTGCGGCCACCTGGGAACAGACCATCGCGGCCTTGAGCAAGGCCGGCTATCGCGTCATCGCGCCTGACCAAGTGGGCTTCTGCAAATCCAGCAAACCGGCGAATTACCAATTCTCCTTTGCGCAACTGGCCGACAACACCCACGCACTGCTCAAGACGCTGGGTATCGAACGCGCGGTGATCGTCGGCCACTCGATGGGCGGCATGCTGGCGATTCGCTATGCGCTGATGTACCCCCAGGCCACCGAGCATCTGGCGTTGGTGGATCCCATCGGACTGGAAGACTGGAAGGCCGAGGGCATTCCCTGGCGCAGCGTGGATGCCTGGTACGCCAACGAACTGAAGACCAACTTCGACGGCATCAAGAAGTACCAGATGGAGGTCTACTACGCCGGCCAGTGGAAGCCCGAGTTCGAACGCTGGGCGCGCATGCAGGCTGGCATGGCCACCGGCAGCGGCAAGCAGGCCGTGGCATGGAACCAGGCGCTGACCTACGACATGGTGTTCAACCAACCGGTGGTCTATGAGCTACCGAAGCTGACCGTACCGACCACGTTGTTCATCGGCCTCAAGGACCGCACCGCGATCGGCCGCGACACTGCCCCACCAGAGGTCAAGGCCCGCGTCGGCAACTATGCGGTGCTCGGCAAGCGCGCTGCGGCAGCGATTCCCGGCGCCCGCCTGGTGGAGTTCGCCGACCTGGGTCATTCGCCGCAGGTGCAGGATCCCGCCCGCTTCAACGCAGCGCTGCTGCAAGCCATCACCCGCTGAGCACGGCAACACCGGGGCGAAGATCGCGCCAGCAGTACGCATCACACGCGGCAACCAAGGTCGCATGGTCTTGCCAATACATCGGCAAGACCATGCGACCATCACGCCACCGCGGCGTGTTGCAGCGCCTGCGCAGGCAGCAGCGCCACCCTGCACGCTGCCAGAGGATGATCAGTGCGCCGGTCAGCCGGCGACAAAGCGCAGTACATCATCCAGCAGAGCGGCCGCAGTCACCTCGGCACCGGCGCCCGGCCCCTGGATCAACAGCGGCTGCACGGAATAACGATCGCTGCTGATGGCGACCCGATTGTCGGTTCCACCACCGCCAGCCAATGGATGGTCCGCTGCCAGTTCACGCAGGCCGACGCTGGCGCCATGTGCATCCACACGACCGACGAAGCGCAGGCAACGCCCTGCGGCGCGCGCCTGCCGCCAGCGTGCATCGATGGCGCCATCCAGGGCCTCCAACCGGCTGTCCAACGCGTCGACCGGTGCGGCTGCCAGCGCCTGCGGCACCAATGAGTCCACATGCACCTGCTCGGCCTCCAGCGGCTGCCCGGCGGTCCGTGCCAGGATCAGCAACTTGCGTCGCACGTCCTCGCCGGACAGATCGATGCGCGGGTCGGGCTCGGTGTAGCCGGCGGCCATCGCCTCGCGCACGCAGGCAGAGAATGGCGTACTGCCGTCATAGCGATGGAACAACCAGGCCAGCGATCCCGACAACACGCCCTCGATTGCATGGATATGGTCGCCTCCTGCCACCAGCGCCCGCACGCTGCTGAGCAGCGGCAGACCTGCACCCACCGTTGCACTGTCGCCATAAGCGGCGCCACCGGCGTGGCGTGCGGCTTCCAACGCCTGCGCGCGCGACAAGGCAGCGCCGCGTCCGAGCTTGTTGGCGGTGACCACATGCACACCACGCCCCAGCCATTCGGCGTGCCGATCGGCCACCACGTCGCTGGCGGTGGCATCGACCAGTACATCGCCGGCGCGCAGCGCGGGGGTCTCGGCCCATGGCTGCAGCACCGCCTGCCCGCGTGGCGCCGCATTGGCCAGTCGCAGGGCCTGCGTGGCATCCACGTCGCACGCCTGCGCCACCCGCGAGTTGGCCAGCCAATCGAAGCGCGGCAACTGCAACTGGCGCTGCTGCAAGGCGGTGTAGCGGGCCACGAAAGCGCGCCCCACCGTGCCGGTTCCCAACAAGGCAAGCCGCGGCGTCGGCTTCACTGCGGCCACCGGCGAGCGTCGCGCGGACGACAGCACGTTGCTCATGCGTCGACCTGTTTGCGTACGGGAGTCGCCAGCGTGGCCTGCGCGCGCGCCAGCCCGGCGTGCAGGTCGGCCAACAGGTCCGCGCTGGATTCGATGCCCACCGACAAGCGCAACAGGCCGCCGGAGATACCGGCTGCCGCGCGCGCCTCGGCGGTCATCGCCGCATGCGTCATCGAGGCCGGATGTGCGATCAGGCTTTCCACTCCGCCCAGCGATTCGGCCAAGGTGAAGTAACGCAGTCCGTCGACAAAGGCGCGCACTGCGGCCTCACCGCCCTCCAGCTCGAAGCTGATCATCGCCCCGAAGCCCTTCTGCTGACGCGCTGCCAGCGCGTGTCCGGGGTGGCTGCTCAACCCCGGGAAATACACCTGATTGACCGCGGCATGCGCATCGAGCAATGCTGCGATGGCGTCGGCATTTTCCTGGTGCACGCGCAACCGGGCATCGAGCGTGCGCAGGCCACGCAAGGTCAGGAAGGCATCGAACGGGGAACCGGTCAGGCCCAGGGCATTGGCCCACCACACCAGTTGCTGATGCAGCTCCGGATCGCGTGCGACCACCGCTCCACCGACCACGTCGCTATGCCCATTGACGTACTTGGTGGTCGAGTGCAGCACCAGATCGGCGCCGAAGGCCAGTGGCGTTTGCAGCGCCGGCGACAGGAAGGTGTTGTCGACCACCGTCAACGCGCCCACCTTTTGCGCCGCCTCGATGACGAAGCGCAGATCGGTGATGCGCAGCAGCGGGTTGGACGGCGTTTCGATCAACACCAGCCGCGGCGATTGCGCCAGCGCATCGGCCAGCGAGCGCGGATCGGTGAGATCGGCGGTGACCAGATGGAAATGTCCCTTCTTGGCCAAGGCATTGAACAGGCGCCAGCTGCCGCCGTAGGCGTCGTGCGGCACCACCAGGGTATCGCCGGGCTGCAACAGCGCGTTGAGCACCAGATTGATCGCGCCCATGCCGGTGGACGTCACCACGCCGCCGGCACCGCCTTCCAGTTCGGCCAGCGCCTCGCCGAGCAGGTCGCGGGTGGGATTGCCGCTGCGGGTGTAGTCGTACTGGCGCTTGTTGCCGAAGCCGTCGAAGGAAAAATTGGACGACAGCACGATCGGCGGCGTCACTGCACCGTAGGCGGTATCGCGGTCGATACCGGCACGGACGGCGGCGGTGGCGGCACTACAGGCGGCGGCGGGATCACGGAAGCTCATGCGGTTTCTCCGGTCGTGCGAAGGGCGGTGGTCAGGATGGCGTCGATGCGCTCGATTTCTTTCAGGAAGGCGTCGTGGCCGTAGGGCGAACGCAGCACGCGTAGGCTGCCGCGTGCGCCCAGGCCTTCGACCAGGCCGACCAGGTCGGACAGCGGCACCAGGCGATCGCCTTCGACCGCGACCACCACGGTGGGCACGCGTACCTGCGCCGGATCCACGCGATGCAGGTCGATCGACTCGGACAGACGCAGATAGGCGTTTACCGGCGTGCGCGCCACGTACTGCGCACCGGCGGCATCGAGATAGTCTTCGGCGGCCACGCGCACGCGGCCATTGATGACCTCCGGCGCGGCATCGAAGCGCTCGCCGAATTCCTCCGGCGTGCGATAGCTGAGCATGGCGAACTGGCGCGCCAGTGCCAGCCCATGGCTTTCGGCGCACTGCAACTGCCCCAGCGCGACCGCACGCCGTTGCAAGGCGCGCCAGGCGGCAGCATACGGGTGGGCGCGGTGGGCGCCGCTGACGGCAACCAGGGTGCCGATGCGTGCGGCGTGGCGAATGGCGAACTGCAGGCCGACCAGGGCTCCGTATGAATATCCCACCAGCCCATGCAAGCGTGCGATGCCCAAGGCGTCGAGTAGCGCGGCGATCGCATCGGCCTGGTCGGCGGTATCGATCGGTGCATCCAGCCTGCCATCGGCACCGATGAAATCGAATGCCAGCAGGCGGCGGCGCGCCGGATCCAGCGCGCGCCCCGCGCCAACCAGACCTTCGACCCAACCCTTTTCCGGGAACAGCGTGCTGGCGGCCAGATGCCGGTGCGCCGAGATCCCGCCAGCGACAAACACCACCGGCGCCTGTGCGGCACCGATCAGTTCGTAGCGCAAACGCACCTCGCGTAGGCCGGCGTGACGCATCGCCAGCGCGACGACGATTTCACCGCGCACGGCAATCTGGCCATCGTCATCGACGACAGGAGTGTAGGGATCGGCAGTGGAAACAGTGGCGGCAGTGGTCACGAGGCTCATGGCGGTATCCAGGGTGGATCGGCCATCGAGCTTCGCGGAGCTCGCGTTCGACGTGCGGAAGGCACGATTCGAACCATCTTTCGGCGGACGCGGTGGTCCCCGCAGGATTTGGCACCAAACGCGGGCGCTTGCGCGCTCCGCTGGCTGCCCCGGCATCAAAGGGCCTGTCCCTCCGCCGGTCTCGATGGTGTGGCCATCATGCTACCGCTTTTTGCCACTGTCAATCGCTTCATTCGGATGAAGCGATATATTTTCATCCGTTACCACTTACGCCGCCCCGGACGACATAATCGCGCGCCATCCGAACGAGCCAACGCGTGCGCCGCCACCGCTTCCGTCCTCTCCTGCCCATCCTCGCGCTCGTCCTGTCGGCGACCGCGCTGCGCAGTGGGCACGCCGATGCGCAACGCTGGCATTGGGCAGATATCGCTGCGGCCGAACGCCCCGCACACGCGCCACATGCCGCACCAGTGACACCACTGCAGGTGCAGTGGCAACCGCCGGCCTATCTGGTCTGGGTCACCAATCCGCTGGCCGGACCGGCGCAGGTGCAGGTGTCGGCCGCGGCCAGCGCCGATTACAGCGCCGTACCGGCGCTGCCGGTCACCCACGTGCTGCCCGCCGGTGAGCGCCTGCTGCTGGCCCGCCTCTATCCGTCCAGCAGCCGGCGAACGCTGGATGCCCTGGACGTGCGGCTGACAGTGGTGCCGGGCGATCCGCAGGCACGCCCGCAACCGGCGCTGTACCAATTGCCATTCAGCGGCATACCGGTGCGCGTGGACCAAGGCTTTGGCGGCGCCTTCAGCCATCACGATGCCGCCAATTTCTACGCAGTGGACTTCGCGCTGCCGCGCGGCACGCCGATCCTGGCGGCACGCGCAGGCGTGGTGATGGAGGTCCAGCGCGATTTCACCGAAGACAACGGCCACGGCGAGGCCACCGGCGGCGGCAATCTGGTGCGCATCCTGCACGCCGACGGCAGCATGGCGATCTATGCCCACCTCGATACCGTCGGCATCGCCGTGCGCCCTGGCCAGGCCGTGCGGCTCGGCGAGCGCCTGGGCAATTCCGGCAATACCGGCTTCAGTACCGCCCCGCACCTGCATTTCGCCGTGCAGCGCAACGCCGGATTGCAGCTGCGCGCGCTGCCGTTCCGGATGCAGGGGCCGCAGGGCGAACTGCAGTTTCCGGTGTCGCTGCCCTGAGCCTGCCCCTGTCTAGACATGGCGTCGACCCAGGCTTGGCAGGTGTCTTGGACAGCGGACTGGACCGCGCCGGAGCCGCCGTTCAAGAACGATCCAGCGCGCACTCGCCCCCACTCATGGCCAGGAGCTTGAGCCACGGAGCCCAGCGCCGAAGCCGGTATAATCGCCGGCTCACTGGTTTCCGCAGGCGCCCGACCGGGCGCGTTCCCCATGTCTGAAGTCACCACCGAAGCCGCGCGCCGGCGCACCTTCGCCATCATCTCCCATCCCGACGCCGGCAAGACCACGCTGACCGAAAAGCTGCTGCTGTTCGGTGGCGCCATCCAGATGGCCGGCTCGGTGAAGGGCCGCAAGGCGGCGCGCCACGCCACCTCCGACTGGATGGCGCTGGAAAAGGAGCGCGGTATCTCGGTGACCTCGTCGGTGATGCAATTCCCCTACGAGGGCAAGATCGTCAATCTGCTCGACACGCCCGGCCACGCCGACTTCGGCGAGGATACCTACCGCGTATTGACCGCGGTGGACTCGGCGCTGATGGTCATCGACGTGGCCAAGGGCGTGGAAGAGCGCACCATCAAGCTGATGGAGGTCTGCCGCCTGCGCGATACGCCGATCATGACCTTCATCAACAAGCTCGATCGCGAGGGCAAGAACCCGATTGAACTGCTGGACGAGGTGGAGACCGTGTTGGGGATCCAGTGCGCACCGGTCACCTGGCCGATCGGCATGGGCCAGCGCTTGAAGGGCGTGGTGCACCTGATCACCGGCGAGGTGCACCTGTACGAACCGGGCCGCAACTTCACCCGGCAGGACTCGACCATCTTCCCCTCGCTGGATGCAGCGGGCCTGGAAGAGAAGATCGGCGCGCAGATGCTGGCCGAACTGCGCGACGAACTGGAACTGGTGCAGGGCGCCAGCAATCCATTCGATCTGCAGGCCTATCGTGCCGGCCAACAAACGCCGGTGTTCTTCGGCTCGGGCGTCAACAATTTCGGCGTGCAGCCGCTGCTGGACTTCTTCGTCGAGCACGCGCCACCGCCGCAACCGCGCCAGACCACCGGACGTGCGGTCGAACCCGTCGAGCCCAAGCTCAGCGGCTTCGTGTTCAAGATCCAGGCCAACATGGACCCGCAACACCGCGACCGCGTCGCCTTCATGCGCGTGTGCTCAGGCAAGTTCACTGCCGGCATGAAGACCTTGCATGTGCGCAGCGGGAAGGAACTCAAGCTGGCCAATGCATTGACCTTCATGGCCTCCGACCGCGAGATCGCCGCCGAGGCCTGGCCAGGCGATGTGATCGGCATTCACAACCACGGCACCATTTCCATCGGCGACACCTTCACCGAGGGCGAATCGCTGTCGTTCACCGGCATTCCCAACTTCGCCCCGGAACTGTTCCGCCGCGCGCGCCTGCGCGATCCGCTCAAGCTCAAGCAGTTGCAGAAGGGCCTGGCACAGCTGTCGGAGGAAGGCGCCACGCAGTTCTTCCGCCCGCTGATGAGCAACGACCTGATCCTGGGCGCGGTGGGTGTGCTGCAGTTCGATGTGGTGGCCTACCGGCTCAAGGACGAGTACGGCGTGGATGCGATCTTCGAGCCGGTCAGCGTGACCACTGCCCGCTGGGTGCACTGCGACAACGCCAAGAAGCTGGAGGAATTCCGCGAGAAGAACGCCGGCAACCTCGGGCTGGATGCGGCCGGGCAATTGGTCTACCTGGCGCCGACCCGGGTCAACCTGCAATTGGCACAGGAACGCGCGCCGGATGTGCGCTTCTCTGCCACCCGCGAGCATGCGCACGCCATGGCGGTCGATTGACCGCCCGGTGAAGCGGTCCCGGCCGAGGCGATGCGAATTGCTCGCAATTGCGGTACCTTGCCGGCATGAACGCAGATGCATCCCCCTCGACCGACCTGCGTGACGAGATTGCCAGCGCCCTGACCCACGGTCTGGGCGCCATCGCCGCCCTGGCCGGCGGTTCGGTGCTGATCACGCTCGCCGCCATCTATGGCGACGGTTGGCAGTTGGCCACCGCTATCGTCTTCAGCGTCACCTTGTTGCTGCTGTACGTCGCCTCGACCCTGTACCACGCCATTCCGCACCCAGGAGCGAAGGCGCGCCTGCAGGTGTTCGACCATTGCGCGATCTACCTGCTGATCGCCGGCACCTATACCCCCTTCACGCTGATCGGCCTGCGCGGCCCCTGGGGATGGGGCCTGTTCGCGGCGATCTGGACCATCGCCGCGGCCGGAGTGATCTTCAAGCTGTTCTACACCGGCCGCTTCCGGCTGCTGTCGACGATTCTCTATGTCGCCATGGGCTGGCTGATTGTCGTTGCGATCGAGCCGCTGCTACGCGCCATCGATACCTGGACGCTGTGCTGGTTGCTGGCCGGCGGGCTCTTCTACACCTTGGGCACCTACTTCTACCAACGCGATACGGTGCGCTATTTCCATGCCATCTGGCACCTGTTCGTGCTGGCCGGCAGCGTGTGCCATTTCGTGGCGGTGACTGGCCAGGTGTTGTGACCGAACGGCGCGTTCGCGCGCCGTGCACGAGTCTTCGCCAACCATGGGGGCGTGAACCCCGCCCCTCCTCCGCCAGTGGCCTCCCCACGCCGCGCACCACGTCGACGCTGGCCGTTGATACTGGCGGCGATCGCCGCGGCGCTGGTGATCCTGCTGCTGGTATTCGACTGGAATTGGTTGCGCGGTCCCGTCGAACGCGTCGTCAGCGCCAAGACCGGCCGGGCGTTCCAGCTCGGCCATCTCGATGTCGGCCTGGGCCGCATTGTCACTGTCCGCGGTGATCGCCTGCGCTTGGCCAACGCCGACTGGTCCAAGCGCGGGCCGATGGCCGAACTGGACAGTGCCGAAATCGACGTGGAATTCTGGCCGCTGCTGCGCGGCGCAGTGCGACTGCCGGAAATCCGGCTGCAACGGCCACGCATCCTGCTGGAGGCTGGCGATGCCAATCATCCTGGCAATTGGGTGTTCGACGGCGACAGCGGCGATGGCCGCATGCCGCGGCTGGGCAGACTCTTGGTCGACGACGGTCGCCTGCAATACGTGGATGCAGCCGGCCGCACCGACATCGATGTGGCAATCAACAGCCTGGCCCCGCCCCGCAGCGACCAACGCGCAGCGCCAGTGGGCATCGAGGGCAAGGGCCGCTGGCGCGGCTACCCGTTCACCCTCAAGGGCGCGACCGCGTCGCCGCTGGAACTGAGCGACAGCGAACACCCGTTCCGGATCGATCTGCGTGGCAGCGCCGGCGCCACCCGCACGCATGTGCGCGGCACCTTGACCAATCCCTTCCAGTTTCGCGTGTTCGATCTGCAGATGGCGCTGAGCGGACAGGATATGGAAGACCTGTACCCACTGATCGGCGTGGCGATTCCCTCGACCCCGCCCTACCGACTGGATGGCCGCCTGCAACGCAATGGCGATGTCTGGCGCTACGAGCGCTTCACCGGTACCGCCGGCGATAGCGACCTGTCGGGTACCGCAGAGGTGGATCTGCGCAACGCGCGCCCGCTGCTGCGAGCCGATCTGGCCTCCAAACGCCTGGATTTCGATGACCTGGCCGGCTTCGTCGGCGCCCCGCCCAAGACCGGCGCCAACGAGTCGGCCAATGCCGAACAAAAACGCCAGGCCGCACAACTGGCAGCTGGTGATCGCGTGCTTCCCGACAAGCCCTACGATCTGTCGAAGCTGCGCGCGATGGATGCGCAGGTGCGCTGGCGAGCGCAACGGATCAATGCACCGTCCTGGCCATTGGACGACATGGATGCATCGCTGACGTTGCGCGATGGCCTGCTGCGCCTGGACCCGCTCAACTTCGGCGTGGCCGGTGGCGACGTCCGCTCCACCATCACGCTGGATGCGCGTAATGCCGCCATCAGCACCGATCTGAAGGCGGCGATGCGCGGAATCCGCCTGGATCGCCTCTTCCCGGATGCAACCCTGGCCCAGCAGGCCTCCGGCGCGATCGGCGGCAAGGTGGAGCTCAAGGGGCGTGGCAATTCGGTGGCCGCGATGCTGGGCTCGGCCGATGGCTCGATCGGGGTCGGCATGGGGCGCGGCCATATCGGCAACCTGATCATGGAGCTGGCCGGGCTGGATATCGCCGAGTCGCTGAAGTACCTGGTCACCCGCGATCGCCAGATCCCGGTGCGCTGCGTATTCGCCGACTTCGGAGTGCGCGATGGCCTCATGCAATCGCGCGCCATGGCCTTCGACACCACCGACACCATCATCATCGGCGAAGGCCACATCAGCCTGAAGGACGAGACCCTGGATCTGCTGCTGCGTCCGCGCCCGAAAGACCGCAGCATCCTGAGCCTGCGCTCGCCGCTGCGCATCGGCGGGACCTTCAGGGCTCCCAGCTTCCGCCCCGACTTCAAGGCGCTGGGCGTGCGCGGCGCGGTCGCCATCGCGCTGGGCAGCATCGCCCCGCCAGCCGCGTTGTTGGCCACCTTCGAGAGCGGCCCGGGCAAGGACAGCGATTGCGGCGGCCATTACGCGCAGTAAGGCCAACGGCACGCGCGTACGGGTGACCTGCGACCACGCACGAGCCGCTATCGGTCAAACCGCTCCGAACGGTGACATGACCAAAGTGCCTAACGACGTCGCCGCCTGGCATCGGACCGATGGCACCGGCGCGCGGGCCCCATGGCTAGCTGGCGATATAGCGCTGCAATTGGTCGATATCGCGCCGCTGCTCCTCGATCACCGACTTGACCAGGTCGCCAATGGAGACCACGCCGACGACCTGACCGCCATCCACGACCGGAAGATGACGGAAGCGGCCGGTGGTCATCAATTGCATGCAATGCTCCACCGTCTCGGCGGGCGACACCGTCACCACCTCCGAGCTCATGATCTCCGACACGCTGGTGGTCGCCGATGAGCGATCGCGCAACACCACTTTGCGCGCGTAGTCGCGCTCGGACACGATGCCGACCAAGCGCGGGCCATCCATCACCAGCACGGCGCCGATGCCGCGATCGGCCATCACCCGGATGGCCTGGATCACCGCCGCATCGGGGGCGACGGCGAACACCTCAACCTGCTTGCTGCCCAGCAACTGCCGTACGGTCTGCATGATCCGCTCCGCGAGTGTTGTGGTGCTCGCAGGATACTCCTGTCGTGCCGCAACGGCTGTCGACCAAGTACAACGGCCGCTGCTTGGCCTCATCGTAGAGCCGCCCGAGGTATTCGCCGATCATGCCCAGCGCAATCAGCTGAATGCCGCCCAGGAACAGAATGACCGCCATCATCGTCGGCCAACCCGGCACCGGGTCGCCCATCAGCGCCGCCTTGGCGATCACCCAGCCGCCGAACAGGAAGGCGACCAGGGCGGTCAGCAAGCCCAGATAGGTCGCCGCGCGCAACGGCACGGTGGAAAAGCTGGTGATCCCGTCCAGGGCGAAATTCCAGAGCCGCCAGACGGTGAACTTGCTGCGCCCCGACAGCCGCGGAGCACGCCGATACGGCAACGCCACCTGGCGAAAACCCACCCAGCCGAACAGGCCCTTCATGAAACGATGACGCTCGCGCAGCTGCTGCAACGCCTGCACCACGCGCGGCGACAGCAAACGAAAGTCGCCGGTATCGGCAGGTATCGGTGTCCGCGACAAGCGGCGAATCACCCGATAGAACGCGTGGGCGGCGGTCCGTTTCAGCCAACTCTCGCCTTCGCGAAACACGCGCGTGCCGAACACATTGTCGTACCCGGCGCGCCAGAGCGCGACGAACTCCGGGATCAGCTCGGGCGGATCCTGACCATCGGCATCGAGCAGCACCACCGCGCCGGGCGGGACATGGTCCAATCCCGCCGATAGCGCAACTTCCTTGCCGAAGTTGCGCGACAGACGCAGCGCCAACACCTGTGGATCCTCGGTAGCCAACCCCTGCAGCACCTCCCAGGTCCCATCGGTGCTGCCGTCGTCGACGTACAGCACCTGCGTCTGCAAGCCCTCCAACGTCGCCAGCACCGCGCGCAGACGCGGATGCAGCAGCGGGATACTGGCCTGCTCGTTAAAGGCGGCCACCACCACCGTCAGCCGATGCTCCGGCGCGGATACGGTCACTGCGTCTGCCATGCTCAGCGATCCTGCAGATAGGCCGGACCGCCCAACTGGCCCGCCTGCCGCTGGATCCAGGCCGCACGGCGCTGGACATAGGCCCCGGGCCGGCGCGCGTCGTAGCGTCGCGGCGACGGCAGCACCGCAGCCAATCGCGCCGCCTCACTCGGCGCCAGCGCGCTCGCATCCTTGCGCCAGAACTGCTGCGCCGCCGCCTGGGCACCATAGATGCCGTCGCCGAATTCGGCCACGTTCACATACACCTCCAGAATCCGCGACTTCGGCCACAGCAGCTCGATCAGCACCGTATACCAAGCTTCCAGGCCCTTACGGATCCAACTGCGTCCCTGCCACAGGAACAGGTTCTTGGCGACCTGCTGGCTGATCGTGCTGGCCCCGCGCACGCGGCCGCCACGCGCATTGTGATCGCGCGCCTTCTCGATCGCCTGCAGGTCGAATCCATGATGGAAGGGGAATTGCTGATCTTCGGCGGCCACCACCGAAATCGGCAGGCTGGGCGCGATCGCATCGAGATCGCGCCATTGCTGGTGCAGGCGGAACTGCCAGTCGCCCTCGCCCCAGGCTTCCAGGTAGCGCCCTATCATCATCATGCTGATAGGCGGGTCGATCACACGCAGCACAGCGACCTGCAGCAGGCTTGCAGCCGCGAACAACAACGGCGCGGCCAGCAGCCAACGGCCCCAGTGCCGAGATCGCCGCGACGGCATGCCTTGCTTGCCATCCACTCCATCCGTCCCCATTGTCTGTGTCGACCTCTCATCCCGATGCCTGCCGCATTATCCGGCAACCGGCGTCTCCTACGTTCGAACGTCTCCATGACCGATCACGATCAGTTGTCCCGCTTCCTGCTGCCTACCGCCGGCGTCCGCGGCGTCCATGTCCGCCTGTCCAAGGCCTGGCGCGACTTGCAAGGTGCTGCCCACTACCCGCCATTCGCCCGTCAGCTGTTGGGCGAAGCCGCCGCCGCCGCCGCCCTGTTCACCGGCCACACCAAGGTGGATGGGCGCCTGTCGGTGCAACTGCGCGGCAATGACAGCTTGCGCACGCTGTTTGCCGAATGCACCGCCGCCGGCACCTTGCGCGGCATCGTGCAGCTCGCCGACGGCACCGACGCCCCGACCGACCTCCGCGCGCTAGGCGATGGTGCGTTGTTGGCGATCACCATCGAAAACCCCGGACTCGATCCGCGCGAGCCACAGCGGTACCAAAGCCTGGTCGGCATCGATGCACCAGAGCTCGCCGAGGTGTTCGAAACCTATTTCCTGCAATCCGAACAGCTGCCCACCCGATTGTTGCTGGCGGCTGGCCCGGATCAGGCTGCCGGACTGCTGTTGCAGAGACTGCCTGGCGATGAGGGCGACGACGACGGCTGGACACGGATCGGCGCCCTGTTCGACACACTGGGTGCACCGGAACTGCTGTCGGTCGCAGGACCCGACTTGCTGCACCGACTTTTCCATGAGGAGTCGCCGCAGGCCCTTGGCAGCAAGCCTTTGGCGTTCGGCTGTTCCTGCTCACGCGAGCGGGTCGGCGCGATGCTGCAGTCATTGGGCGAGCAGGAGGCGCGAGCGGCCGCGGAAGAGTCCGGTCAGGTCGAGGTGCGCTGCGAGTTCTGCGGCCGCGAGTATCACTTTGCTTTGACCGACCTGGACGTACTGTTCAGCGCAGCGCATCCGCACCAGGCGGCGCCAGAACGGTTGCAGTAGAGAGCATCCGACAAGCGCCGTTCAGGGGAGAGCGGAGACTTGTTAAATAATCATAAACGGCCTAGCATCCTTGACTGTCCCCTCGCGGGAACTTAACACCTGACCCTGGGTCTGATTGTTGGTATGCGATATTTCCTGCGCCTCTCGTTCGCTTTGCTGGCAGCCCTAGCGGCAGCCACGGGCGTGCACGCGCAGTCGAAGGACAGCACCATCCTGCCGGTCTGGAACAAGGGCAGCGGCAAGGTCGAAGCGTTTCTCTATCTCGAGCCCACTGGCGAGCAAAAGGCGGGCGCACGCTGGCATTTCGGCCGCAATTCGCTGGACGCAGCGTTTGGCCTGGGGTCCGGCGACTCGCTGGGTCTGCTGTGCAACAGCAGCCGCGGCACCAATATCAGCTCGCTTGCCAGTCATTGCCTGTTGGCAGGTATTGGCGACGATGAGGAAGACAACACGTCGGCGTCGCACCGCGTCTCTGCCACCCTGGGCTTCAATCGCGGTGGCGCCCGCGCCGGAGTGACGGCGGGCACTGGCCGCGACAGCCTTCCCGCTTGGATGGCAGGCGCCGGCAAGGCGCCGTTGATTCGCGTCGAGCAGAACGATCTCACCGTGTTCGGACAGAAGAACATCGGCCGCGAAGGCTTCGTATCGATCGGAGGCACCTACGCCCGTGCGCGCCTGGTCCCGCTGGCCGACGTCTCGCCAGCAATCGCCGATCAATGGGATAGCAAGACCCTGAGCGTCGGGGGCGGCTATGGCGCCTTCAGCGCTAATGTGATCGGTCGCGTCGTCGATGTCCCTGGGCAGCCGGAGAAGTGGGAAGGCCTCGGCCTGGGCTTGACCTGGCGCACTCCCTGGAGCGGACAGCTCACGGTCGGCGCCGAGAACGTGATCTCCAAGGGCAAGAACCCCTTCGCGCCCAACAACGAGTCCAATAGCGACGGCACGGTCCCTTACGTGAGATACGAGCAGGACCTGTAGAGCCTCGTATTGCCGGCGCTAGCGCCTCGCCACTGACACATCGACTGTTGCCGGCGATGCCCATAAGACATCGCCCTGTCGCCGTCACACCGGACGCTCCCGCTTTGGGACCGTTCGGTGCGATTGGGATCCTCATTCTCATGCCCCAGCCGATCCTTTGGCCCGCCTTCGCTGCAGCGGCCAAACGCAATGCGACAACGCTGCCACGATCTTAGCCTCAGGGCGGCCCATCATGTGCCACATGGGCGGTCGTCGGGTAACGCGCGATTTTCATCGGTCAATCGATAAAGCGTCACATGACAGCTCGCCGCCCAGAGCAAGCGAAGCAGACATGCGTGACTGCGCCTGGCGGCTTGCATCAGTTCTCGCGATCGGCGTTTCGGCGAGGCGGCCACAGCCCTCTTCATCAAAGACAGCACACGCTGATCTGCCTGGCCCCTGACCACGATTGGCCCGTCCGCACACTGCTCGGCTTGAAGTGAGACTGCCGCAGAGCGATGAAGCCCGGGGGCCGTCGAACGTCCCTGCTGGCGCGCGGGCCCGCAGGCCGCTGTAGACGCAACGCCTCAGTCCACCTCGCAGATCGACAGGACACCGCTCGGCGAGGAGCCGCGCACAAAAAAGGCGCCCCCGTGAGGGGGCGCCTGGACTTACCACTTCACGCCTGATGATCTTCGATCAGAAGCGCTGGGTGTAACGCATGTACAGGAAGCGACCGATGTCGAAGCCACCGAAGTAGGACACGTTCGAGCTCGGCTGGCTGTACAGTGTGGGACCGACGCGGTCGAACACGTTGTTGGCACCTGCTGCGATCGTGGCATTCCACGGAGCGTTCCAACGTACCTGGACGTCGTTGAACACCGTCGCACCGCGCTCGTTGGTCGGGCTACCGATCGACACGCCCTGGTTGTTCGGGACGCGGTAGTTCGGATCGCTGCACTCATCCGGGAACGAGGAGGCGCTGAGGCAAGATTCCTTCAGGCCGGAGAAGTAACGCACCGTCCAGCTCGCACCGAAATCACCCTTGTCCCAGTTCATGGCCACGTTGGAGCGAATGCGGAAGTGGGTACCGGTGGTGGTGCCCGCCCAACCCACGCCCGTCATCGGGTTCGGGTAGAGAACCGGATTGCGGGTGGTGACCAGGTCATCACGACTGGTGTAGGTGGTGGTCCACTGAACTGCAAAGTTGCCCAGCGTATCGTTCGAGTAGCGGTAGCCCAGATCCAGATCGTAACCTTCGACCTCGCGATAACCTGCATTGATCGACGTACGGCGCAGGTTGTTGACGATACCGGTCACCGGATCGCGGGTAAACGCGTTGCAGCGCTCGGCGATGCCGTTGATGTAGCAGTCGTTGAGGATCAGGTTCGCGGTATCGCTGATGATGGTGTTATCGACGCGAATCTCCCACCAGTCAAGCGACACATTCAGACCGGTGACGAAACCCGGGCTCCAGACAAATCCCAAGGTCTTGGAGGTCGAGGTTTCCGGAGTCAACTGGTCGTTCGAACCGGACAGGAACGCAACCGGCGTCTGCGAAGAAGCGGCAGTGGTCGGCACGAAGCCCTGCGCCAACTGACGGAACGTGTTGGCATTACCCGGCAGGGCGGCTGCACAACGCGCACGCACAGCGGCACTGGTGCGCGATGCACCGAACTGGACGTCGCACGGGTCAGTGTAGGAGTCGAAGGTCTGCGAGCCGCCGCCGTACAGGTCCGCAATGGTCGGGGCCCGGAAGCCTTCGGCCCAGGTACCACGCACCATCAGCGATTGGATCGGCTTCCACTTGAAGCCGAACTTGCTGTTCACGGTATCGCCGAAGGTGTTGTAGTCCGAGTAGCGGCTAGCCATGTTCAGGCTCAGCTCCTGCGCGCCCGGCAGATCGGCCAGCAGCGGCACGTTCAACTCGGCATAGACTTCGTCGACCTTGTAGCTTCCGGCGGTGGGGAAGTTGGCCAGACCGGAGGTATTGCCCGACTGAGCCAATGCATCGGGGCTGAATTCACCCTCTTCCTTGCGCTGCTCAGCACCGACCGCGAAGCCGAGGTCGCCGGCAGGCAAAGTGAACAGGCTGCCCGACAAGTTGGCGCTCACCACCTTGGTCTTGGTGTCAGCGGTGGCGTGGGTGGTCGGGAACAGGAATGCCTGCAGTGCCTGGTTGCCAGTGAGCGCCCCCGGGCCGGTCTGGCCAGCGGCGATGAACGGATTGAACGGCACGCACTGGGACAGCGACACCGGAGCAGCGGCCGAACCACATTGCGCAACACCCGATGCATTGATGAAGGACGCACCGACTGCCGAACGCAGCGAGGTCAGGTTCAGGTCGCCGGTACCGCTCTGCACCAGCTTGTTGTTGTTGTAGAGATAGCCGACATCCCAGTCGAAGATGCGCTCGCCGAACTGGAAGGTGCCATCGAATCCACCGGTGAAGCGATAGGTGGTCAGCTCCGAACGGGTGGTGCGGGGCACTTCGGTGGTACGGCGCCACCAGTTCGGGATCTCGCGATTGAGCGGATTGAAGGCGCTATCCACCGACATCGGCGAACCAAACGCCAGCGCCTGGTAGGGATAACCGGCAATCTGACGGGTGGAGTCGCGGTTGCTGTACAGCACGTTGGTGCGGAAGCGCACGCTGTCGGTCAGATCGTAGCTACCATCGACGAACAGCGAACGACGCTCTTGCGGCGTACGCAGGTCGGTCCAACGGTTGGTGTTGGTCTTGTCCTGAGTGACGAACTGATCGGTGTTCTGCGCACGGTAGTCGGCCGGGTTATCCGGGTTGCCGCCGTCACGCACCAACACGCGAACCTCACGGTTCGGATTGGAGGCCGACGCTGCCGGGTAGCGCACGTTCGGGAGCGCGTCTGCCGGGCGGCTCACGAAACCACCGAACTCACCCACCGACGTCCAGCCGAAGTTAGGATGGTTGGACGAACGCGGGAACTCGGAGTAAGGGCGATCCGAAGCGGCGACCTTGTTCTCCTTGGCATACTCCACGCCGACCGTCAGGGTACCGCGCTCGCCGGTCACGCCCATGACGAAATCGGCATTGGTCGTTTCGCCGTCACCCTGCGAGTACTGACCGTAATAGACGCTGCCGGTCGCACCGTCGAAGTTGGTCCGGGTAATGATGTTGATCACGCCGGCGATCGCGTCCGAGCCGTAGATCGACGAGGCGCCATCCTTCAGCACTTCGATACGATCAATCGACGAGACAGGAATCGTCGAGATGTCCTGCAAACCATCGGTGGTGATGCCCAGACGCTTGCCATTGACTAGGACGAGCGTACGCGCCGCTCCCAGATCACGCAGGCTGATGTAGGTACCGCCCACGGCTTCGCCGGAGGACAGCGGCTGCGAACGGCTGATCGGCGGCGTACCGACGGCGCTGATGTTTTGCAGAATGTCGGCAACCGAGGAGAAGCCCTGCTTCTCGATGGCGGCGCGGCTGACGGTCAGAACCGGCTGTGCCGTTTCCGTGTCCACCTGCCGGATGCGCGAACCGGTCACCTCGATGCGATCGAGGTTGGTCGGACCGGCTTCTTGCGCACCCGCGGTCATGGGAACGACGCTGGCTGTTGCACCCACCGCGATGGCGAACGAAATCGCGTCGCGGAGCTTGCTGGTCTTGTAAATCATTGAACTCTCTCTCCAAAGATCTTGGTGGTGGTGAACACCCTGCCCGCGGGTCCGAAATGCGGTCCCAAAACGGCAGGTGAACCTGATAGTAGCTACCAAGCCAAGAAAATTAAAGATCTGTTAACGATAAATATGTGCGGCGTGAATTGCAGCACGGAATACCAAGACTCAAAATAAGACCTTAATGGCGCAAGTAGCGCTATCCCTCCGCCCGCGCGGATGGCGATTACTGCGTCGCTACTGGCCTGGGTTAGCCCTGCTTACCCAGGGATTAACGTCTGGATCACGTGCTCGACGTAGGCCTCGAAATCCTCACGCGCCTGCTTGGGTTGCTGCAGTTGCAGCGACAACTGCAGGAATCCGACATAGGCCGCGTAAGCCAGGCGAGCACGGTGCTGCGCGTCGGTGCGGCTCAGGCCTGCCTGGCGGAACGAGGCAATCAGATAGTCCAGGCGCCGTTGCGAGACGCGGTCGATCACCGGCCGAACTGCCGGGTGGTCCAGGGCTTTCAGCAACTCGCTGTAGATGACATGCGGGGTGACTTCATGCGCAACCAGTTGGAATAGCGCGCGCAGGCGGGCGCTGGGATCGGGCACTTCTTCCAAGCTACCGAAGACTTCCTTCTGCTCGAAGATTTCCCAACGCTCCAGGGCCGCCTGCAACAGGGCGTCGCGCGAGGGGAAGTGCCAATAGAAACTGCCCTTGGTAACCCCCAAGCGCCGCGCCAACGGCTCCACCGCTACCGCGCCGACGCCTTGTTCAGCGATCAAATCCAGCGCCGCTTGCGCCCAGTCGTCGGCACTGAGGCGATTGCCCCGGCCTGCGTTGGAACGTGGGGAATTGGGATGGGGTTCGGCGGCATTGGTCATCCGATGATTTAACCATACGCCTGGGTTGGTTGCAGTACGCACTGCATAGGCGGTGGGGCCTGGCGCGGTCCTGAACAACCGTCCATACCAAAGAGTATTGACAGGCGCGCCCCACCGTCCATACGATTAGGTATGGTCACCTCATCCGCTACCCTCGCACCCCAGTCTGCCGTCGGCCAGACCGCGACGGGCGACGTGTCGCTGGCAGTCGCCGTGCACGGCGATGCCAACGCTCCCACGGTGGTGCTGGCACATGGGTTCGGGCAAACGCGCCACGCCTGGGAGGGCACGGCGCAGACGCTGGCCGCAGCGGGCTATCGTGCACTCTCCTACGATGCGCGCGGCCACGGCGACTCCAGCCGCAATCCGCCCGCCTCGCGCTACACGGCATCGCAGTTCGTCGACGACCTGATCGTGCTCGCTGGCGAACACGCCGAGCCGCCGGTGCTGGTCGCCGCTTCGATGGGCGGCCTGTTCGGATTGCTCGCCGAATCGCGCTGGCCCGGTCTGTTCCGCGCGATCGTGCTCGCCGACATCACTCCGCGCTGGGAGGCCGCCGGCGTGGACCGCATCCTGCAGTTCATGACGGCCCATCCAGACGGCTTCGCTTCGCTGGATGCCGCGGCCGATGCCATCGCCGCCTACCGCCCGCATCGCCCGCGCAAGTCGCCTACGCAGTTGCAGGCGTTGCTGCGTCAGCGCGAAGGCGGCCGTTGGCAATGGCACTGGGATCCGCGCTTGATCGCCGAACTGGCCGGCGGCGATGCCGACACGCAGCAGCGCGAGCTGCTGGACGCCGCCGCCCAGGTGCGCTGCCCGATGCTGCTGATCAGCGGTGGGCACAGCGATCTGGTGACGCCCGCCAGTATCGCCGAATTCCTGTCGGTGGCGCCGCACGCGCAACACGTGCAGCTCGCCGATGCCACCCACATGGTGGTGGGCGACGACAACACCACGTTTACCGCCACCGTGTTGCATTATCTGGACGCACTGCCGGCGGTTTGCACCATCGCAGCGTCCAACACTACCGAGCATGTCACTGGAGCAAGACCATGAGCATCGTTGCACCGTTCCTCCTCGTCATCCTGGCGGCGGGTATCGCTGCCTATCACCGGATGCGCCTTGCCACGTGGGTTGCGATCAGCGCCTGTGTGCTGGTGGCGTGCTGGCTGCTGGGTGCCAATCTGACCGCCACCATCGTGGCCGCCGCGCTGGTCGTACTGGTGTCCGCGCCGGTGCTGTTGCCGTTCCTGCGCAAGCCGCTGCTGACCACGCCATTGATGGCCTTCTTCCGCAAGGTGCTGCCGCCGCTATCGCAGACCGAGCGCATCGCACTGGAGACCGGCTCGGTCGGTTTCGAAGGCGAGCTGTTCACTGGCGACCCGGATTGGCAGAAGCTGCTGAACTATCCCAAGCCGCAACTCACCGCCGAAGAGCAAGCCTTCCTGGATGGCCCGGTGGAAGAGCTGTGCAAGATGATCAACGACTGGGAAATCACCCACGTCCACGCCGACCTGCCGCCGGAGCTATGGGACTTCATCAAGAAGAACAAGTTCTTCGGCATGATCATTCCCAAGCAGTACGGCGGCCTGGGTTTCAGCGCGCTGGCGCACCACAAGGTAATCCAGAAGCTGTCCTCGATCTCCAGCGTGGTCAGCTCCACCGTCGGCGTGCCCAACTCGCTCGGCCCCGGTGAGCTGCTGCTGCATTACGGCACGCCGGAACAGAAGGACTACTACCTGCCGCGGTTGGCGGTCGGTGCGGAAGTGCCGTGCTTCGGCCTGACCGGTCCGTTCGCCGGCTCCGATGCCACCTCGATTCCGGACTACGGCATCGTCTGCAAGGGCGAGTGGAATGGCGCCAATGTGCTGGGCGTCAAGCTGACCTTCGACAAGCGCTACATCACCCTGGCACCGGTCGCCTCGCTGATCGGCCTGGCGTTCCGCGCCTACGATCCGGACGGTCTGATCGGCGATAAGAAGGACATCGGCATCACCCTGGCGCTGCTGCCGCGCGACACCGCCGGCGTGGAAATCGGCCGTCGCCACTTCCCGTTGAATTCGCCGTTCCAAAATGGCCCGATCCATGGCGAAGAAGTGTTCATCCCACTGAGCCAGCTGATCGGTGGCGTGGAGATGGTCGGCAAGGGCTGGAACATGCTCAACGAGTGCCTGGCCGTCGGTCGCTCGATCACCCTGCCCTCCACCGCCAGCGGCGGCAGCAAGGCCGCGGCGGTGGTGACCGGTGCGTATGCGCGTATCCGCAAGCAGTTCGGCCTGTCGGTGGGCCGCTTCGAAGGCGTGGAAGAAGCGCTGGCCCGGATCGGCGGCAAGGCCTATGCGATCAGTGCGCTGTCGCAGGCCACCGCTGCTGCGGTGGATCGCGGCGATGTGCCGTCGGTGCCGTCGGCGATCGCCAAGTACCACTGCACCACCATGGGCCGCGAAGTGG
Organism: Xanthomonas maliensis; assembly: GCF_009192945.1. Lineage (GTDB taxonomy): Bacteria > Pseudomonadota > Gammaproteobacteria > Xanthomonadales > Xanthomonadaceae > Xanthomonas > Xanthomonas maliensis. The sequence goes on from NZ_NSET01000004.1 coordinate 47,387, forward strand.
TCAGCGACATGATGGATGTGATCGGCGGCAAGGGCATCATCCTGGGGCCGCGCAACTTCGCCGGCCGCGCCTGGCAGGCCGCGCCGATCGGCGTGACCGTGGAAGGCGCCAACATCATGACCCGCAGCCTGCTGATCTTCGGCCAGGGCGCCATCCTGTGCCATCCGTGGGTGTTGAAGGAGATGCAGGCCGCACAGGATCCAGATACCCGTCGTGGCCTGGAGCAATTCGACCACAGCCTGTTCGGTCATATCCGCTTCGGCATTTCCAACGCGGTCCGGTCGTTCTGGTTCGGCCTGACCGGTGCGCGTATCGGTGCGGCGCCGGGCGATGCGTATACCCGTCGGTTCTTCCGCAAGCTGGATCGCTATTCGGCCAACCTGGCCTTGATGGCCGACGTGTCGATGCTGATGCTGGGCGGCAAGTTGAAGTTCAAGGAGTCGCTGTCCGGTCGCCTGGGCGATGTGCTGAGCCATATCTACATGACTAGCGCGATCCTCAAGCGTTACCACGATGAGGGCGCGCCGGCGAGCGATCAGCCGCTGCTGGCCTGGGCCTTCCACGATAGCGTGCACAAGATCGAAACCGCCCTGTCGGCGGCGCTGCGCAACTTCCCGATCCGTCCGGTGGGCTGGTTGATGTGGGCGTTGATCTTCCCGCTCGGCCGTCGCGCCGAGGCACCTGGCGATCGCCTGGGTCACCGCGTGGCCTCGCTGTTGATGACGCCCAACGAGGCCCGCGACCGTCTGGCGCAGGGCGTGTTCCTGACCCCCTGCGCCAACAATCCGGGCGGACGCATCGCCAGCTACCTCAGCAAGGCAGTGATGGCCGAGCCGGTGGAGCGCAAGTTCCTCAAGGCGCTCAAGACCAAGGGTATCGAGGCGCTGGACTTCTCCGCTCAGCTGGACGAGGCAGTCGCCCACGGCGTCCTGAGCGCCGAGGAACGCAAGCTGCTGGAGGAATTGCGCGAGATCATGATGGACACCATCACGGTGGACGACTTCGATCCGCACGAACTGCGCGCCGCAAGCTACTACGACCAGCGCCAGCCGCAGCAGCAGCCGCGCGAAGCGGCCTGATCAGCGACGACATGCCATGGCGACGGCGGGCTTCGGCCCGCCGTTTTTGTTTGCGCTTGCAGGCCAGGCGGCGGGTCATGTGTCGGCCGGGCCACCATGCCTGTCTTCAGACAGCACGAGAACGAAAGGCGCAGCACTCCCTCGGCTTCCTCGCTGATCACCCCTTGATCGCTCAGGATCGCCGTCGTGGCGTCCAGCAGGCGGAAGCCGAGGAGCGATGTTGCAAACGACCGGCCTGGACGATGCCGCAAAATCTCAGTGCGGCACCCACACCAGCGCCAGCGCGATCAACGCCGGCATCGCCTGCACGAAGAAGATCCGGCGATTGACGCTATACGCGCCATAGCAGCCGGCGACCACCACGCAGCCCAGGAAGAAGCTGGTCACGTCCACGCGTGCTTGCAGCGCTCCCCAGAACAATCCCGCGGCCAGGAAGCCGTTGTAGAGGCCCTGGTTGGCAGCCAGCACGCGGGTGGCCTGCGCCTTCTCCAGGCTGTTGCGGAAGGTCTTCAGCCCCAATGGATGCGTCCACAGCGCCATTTCCAGCACCAGGATGTAGACGTGCAGCAGAGCCACGCACAGCGCAGCAATCATGGCAATCAGGGACATGGGGCAGTGGCAGTGTCGAGGTGGCTGCCAGCATAGCCGCGTTTGCCTGCACGCGCGCGGCCGACAGCATCCTTCGGCCGGATGGCAAGCGTGTGCCGCCTGCGCCGATCAACGGTCGGGAGCGTCCGCCCCGCGCTCGGCCGGCAACTTGCGCGCTTCGCGCAAGACGCCCAGCGCACCCACGGTCATGCCGGCAGCCACTCCCAGACCGGCGATGAACACCGCCGAAGAGCCCAGCCCGGACAGCAGCTTGTAGACCCAGACGAAGCTCAGATCGCTGCCACGGTAGACCACGGTATCGATCGCCGCGCCAGCCTTGTAGCGCCACTGGCGATCGACCCGGGTATAAAGCGTCTCGCGCGCCGGCTTGGCCAGCGAGAATTCGCTCGCGCGCGTCACCACCTGCACGATCGCCACCAGCATCGGCAACGGCGAGGCCGCCAGTGCGGCGTAACCGAGGATGATCGCGCAACCCGGGATCAGCAGCGCCGGGGCAATGCCGTAGCGCGACAGCAGCGCACGCGTGACCAGCAACTGCAGCACCAGGGCCAAGGCATTCACTGCCAGGTCGATGCCGGCGTAATACGCGGTACTGGAGGCCGCATCGGTGTACAGGCGTCGCACGATCGCCGCCTGCTCGTTGTACAACAGGGTCCCTACCCCGACACCGAACAACACCATCAGCGCCAGCCAGCGCAGCAGCGGCTCGCGGACGATCAACTTCAATCCCGCCAGGACCTCGCCCCCCATCGGCACTTCGCCGCCGACCACGCCGCGCTCGCGCTCGCGCGCGACCGCCCACAGCCGTAGGCGCAACACACACACCAGGCAGACGATCAGGAACCCCGCCGACACCAACATCAGATTGGCGATACCGATGCGCTCGACCAGGCCGCGGGTCAGGACCGGTCCCAGGAAGGCACCGAGCGTACCGGCAGCGCCGATGTAGCCGTAATAGGCCCGCGCCTCCGCGTTACTGAAGACATCGGCCATGAAGCTCCAGAAGACCGCGACCGCAAACAGGTTGTAGACGCTGATCCACAGAAAGAACGCCATGCCGCGCCCAGGTACGCCGCTGTCGAACAGCGCGTAGAACAGCAGCAAGGTGGCGATGAAGAAGCCATAGACCACTGGCAGGAACACGCGACGCGGATAGCGGCTGACCAGCGCCCCATAGATCGGCTGCAACAGCAGCATGATCAGGAAGGTGCAGGTAAACAGCACTTGCAGCGTGAAGTCCTGCAGCGGCACCCCATGCGCGGCGAAGAAGGCGATCATGCTGGCAGGGAAGACGGTGGCGACGTCGGCCGAGGCCCCCATCGCCTCGCGCACCGGACGCAGCACGTAGTAGCCACTGAGCAGACAGAAGAAATACAGGAACGACCAGGCCAACGGCGGCGAGCCGCGCAGCGCGCGACGCAGCCGAACCGATGCCGATGGCGAGGACGCGCTCATCGTGTCGCGGCCCGCGGAGACGGACGAATGGAGAGGAGCATGGCGTGGGCGCAACGTCCGCAGGAATGCGCGCACGTTAGCCGATGCCGGCGACAGCGGCCAGTCGGCACGGGGGCGCCTGCTGTGCCTTGCAGAGGTCGGCGTGCTAGCAAGCTCGCGAGACAGGAAGAGGCTTCGGCACCCAGCGCTCGTCGGCGCCGGATGCGTCGAGCAGCAGCCCCTTCGGACCCCGCGCCTCGTTGACGTGATCGCCACCGCGGCGGCGCCATCAGGTCGCGCTTGGCGCGATGGCGGCCGTGCCGCTCGCACCTCCCGGACATCGGCCCGGCGCAGGCATGCGCAGCGGATGCGGCACGCGACTTGCAACACGACCAGTTGTCGGCAGCGCCGCGCCGACATGCATGGCGCCGGCCTCAGCTCGACTCAAATTCGCCAATAGGATCAATACGATGCCCATTCATCTTGCGGCAGTTTGTGCTATCGCAAAAGGCGGCGCTAGAATCGCCGCAAGCAGTGGAACAGGCGGGACGATCATGACTGAAATGCGCAGGCGCCGACGGTTCCGTCCGTTGGCCATCGGGCTGTTGGGGGCGTTGTTGCCCTTGGCGCTTTCCTCCACGGCCCAGACCCCTGCGCCCGCATCGGGACAGTTTCAGCCCGCTGCCACGCTAGCCCAGTCGCCGACGGCCCCGCTGCCCTATCGCGCCTCGCTTCCGGCCAGCAAGGTCCTCCCGCCAGACGCCAGTTTCGATGTCGCCAGCTTCGAGGCGATGGCCGATCAGCTGACCTATGGCAACCGCGTGCCCGGGATGGCAATGGCCATCGTCCAAGGCGGCAAGGTCCTCAGCGCGCGCGGTTACGGCGTGACCGACGTCAATCACCCGCAACCGGTTGACGCTCATACCGTGTTCCGCTTGGCCTCGCTGTCGAAGGCCTTCGCCGGCACCATGGCCGGCTTGCTGGTCAACGACGGTGTGCTGCGCTGGGACAGCAAGGTGGTCGACTACGTACCGGGCTTCCAGCTCAGCGATCCCACCGCCACCCGTCAATTGACGGTCGCCGAAGTCCTCAGCCACCGCGTCGGCTTGACGCGCAATGCCTACGACCGCGATATCGAATCCAACGTCGATTACTACTCGCTCAGTCACAGGCTGGCCGCCGCACCGCTGCGCTGCGCGCCGGGCGATTGCTATGCCTACCAGAACGTCGCTTTCAGCCTGGTGGGCGATGTGGTCTTCGCGGCGTCCGGCAGCTTTTACGAGCAATCGGTGGAGCGTCGCATCTTCAAACCGCTGGGCATGAACGATGCCAGCATGGGACTGGCCGGTATCCAGGCCAGCCCGCACTGGGCGCGCCCACACGTGCGCAGTCGCAATGGCTGGGTTTCGCTGACACCCAAGCCGACGTACTACCGACTGGCGCCGGCGGCGGGCGTCAACGCCAGCGCCAGCGACATGGCGCAATGGTTGCTGGCCCACACCGGCCATCGTCCGGATGTGCTGCCTGCCCCGCTGCTGGCCACGTTGCACGCGCCGCTGATCTCCACCCCCGGCGAAATGCGCTCGGGTTGGCGCCACGAGCGGGTCAATACCGCCAGCTATGCCTTGGGTTGGCGCATCTTTGACTATGCCGGTCATCAAGTCGTCTTCCACGCCGGCGCCGTGCAGGGGTATCGCGGGCTGGTCGCACTGCTCCCCGAACGCGACCTGGGCGTCGCGATTCTGTGGAATGGCGAGAGCGGGCTGCCGTCGGGACTGCTGCCGACCATCCTCGATCGCGCCTTGGGGCTGCCCGCCAAGCGCTGGCTGGACATCGATGTGGATGGCGACTTTGGCAGCGAGAACATGCTGGCCGAACGTCCGGATCCGGCTGCAAAGGGTGCGTCCTCCAGCAAGTCGGTCGCTTCGCCGCGTTGATTTGCGACCGGGGGCACCTCGGTTTTTGAAACCACGATGGCGACTGCGCATGGCGCGTCGCCAGCAGCACAGGCGCAGCGTGTCCATCACGCCGGCGGTCTCCGCTACGTGTCTGGCATCTCGGTCTTCGCTAAGCACCGGGCATACGGCATCGCCGGTGTGCCTTATCGAAACGCTGATCGTCTCTGGCCGCTGCTCGGTCACTGGAGCGCGGCGCGGTCTTTGCTCGCGGCCGGGCGATCTCATCGTACGTGGAGGTCATTGTGTAGGTCTGTGAACCTGCCGCCCCTGCAGCGCAGCAGGCGACCCGCGTATCTGCACGCGTGCTTCGAGTAAATGCGAAGATCCACGCGACTGCCGCGGCGTCGGCCTGGCGGATGCGTCCAACGTTGCCCGGGGCAGCTCGCTGAGCCAACGGGTATCGCCGCGCACCTGCAGCCACCGGCCGGTAGCGAAGAGTCCCGGCTTCCACCACGCATGCCAGAACCGCGATCAGCGCGGCCCGATCTGGGTCCGCCAACGCGCGTGGACAGCAACGCGGCTGCGCGACGAACCGCCATTGCCGATGCCAGTCACCCGCGCGTCGCGTGTCGGTCGGTCGTTTGCCAGACGACGCCTGGCCGTGGCTGCCCACCTGCAACGCCGGCCCGCCATCGCATCTCCCAACCGTCGAACGGGTCGCCCAAGCGAGCGCACCTCCGGCCCGCGCTGGCACGCGTCACCGGGGACGCGGTCGAAGGGAGCGACGAAAGACGGGCGCATGGACGACGATTGGCAAGCTCGGCCAATTCCACAGCGGCTCGACGCGTCGACCGTAACACCGGTCGCCCTGCCATGTGGTCGCCGGCAGGGCGCGTCTGTGGGAAGCAGTCTGGCGATCGCGATTGATCGGGCGCTCAAAGGCATTCTCGGGGCGAGCTACAAACTGCGCTGGTCGACACAGCGACTGGCAAGCTCAGCCAGACACGCACCGACTCGGCTCGCTTGGTTACGTCGCACAAGGCTGGCCAAGCGTTGGCCACCGTCGCAGATCCGCGCCGTCTGCGCGATCGCCACGCGCGCTCTGGAGCGTGTTGGTCCTTTGAGGTGAGTGCGAAGCGTCCTGTGGCGTGTCGAGACGAGGCGTGCGGCTTGCCTTGGCGCCAGCCAAGCCGGCGCCACGCAGCGCCACTCCGCTGACGGCCAACGCCTCTCATCTCAACGTGCATCACACGTTCTAGGCAGTGACGTTCGCCGACGCGCGCAGCTTACCGGAACGGCATCGCTCCCCGCCTGCCTGGGTAACGGGTCGCGGCGCTCTGGACGTAGCGGTCGTCGCCCACACGTCGCTCAAGCTGACAGGATCGGCAGATCAACGGGATGCGAATGCGGTGCAAGACGGGAATCATCGGCACGCGATGGACTGCAGCGGCCAGGAATTCCAGCGCGGCGCGGCAAGCAACCCGCTTGGCGATGCCCATAAAAAAGCTCCCTCCCCGCTGGGCGTCGGGGAGAGAGCTCGATGGTTACGGCGATCGGGTCTTACAAGATCAGATCAGCGGCGCCGGGGTTGCCGGCAGAGCAACCGGAGCGGCCTTCTTCTTGCGAGCGGCCGGCTTCTTCTTGGCGACCTTCTTCGCAGCAGGCTTCTTGGCGGCGGACTTCTTGGTCGCCTTCTTCGCCGAAGCCTTCTTGGCGGTTGCCTTCTTGGCAGTCTTCTTCACTGCCTTCTTGGCGGTCTTCTTGGCGGTTGCCTTCTTGGCAGTCTTCTTCACTGCCTTCTTGGCGGTCTTCTTGGCGGCTGCCTTCTTGGCAGTCTTCTTTACTGCCTTCTTGGCGGTCTTCTTGACGGCCTTCTTGGCGGCAGTCTTCTTCACTGCCTTCTTGGCGGTTGCCTTCTTGGCGGTCTTCTTGACGGCCTTCTTGGCGGCAGTCTTCTTCACTGCCTTCTTGGCGGTGGGTTTCTTTTTCGCAGCTTTCTTCGTGGCCATGTGATTGGCTCCTCGTCAGTGAACTATGGAGTTGAATCGCCCAGTTGAAGCAAACCCCGGGACGGGAGACCGTCGTCGGGGGACCGTCCGCAGATAGTGCGCGACGTGACGGATACAGAAACACCCGCATCGAGCGGCGACACGGGTGCGTGGTCGGAACAGGTACCGCGTTTTTTTGGAGGGAAGCGAACCCGACTCCACCGTCGATGGTGCTTCGGTGGACATCCGGAACAAGCTTGTCAGCCTGATGTCGATTCTGCTCACTCTCTTCCGCAGCAATGTCTGCTGGGCGAAACCTAATCACGCTTTTTTTTACTGTCAACACTCTTTTGCAATTTTTTTTTTGGCGGCGGTTCCGAGTTTCGCTCGCAGGGGATGCGGCGAGCACCGGCAACGCCGCCGGAAGGCGCACGCGAACTCCGCCCACCACAATGGCGTTTGCAAAAAAACACTTCTTTTCCGCTGTTTTTTTTATTTGTCTCGTCAATGCCAGAGGCGGTGGCGATGGCGGGCGGCGGCGGCACGCACGCCTCGCGTCGGCACGCGCCGGCTGTCCGCCAGCTGAAAATTTTTTTTCCGACGAAGCGCATTCCGGCGTCGCACAAGCACAAATGCGCAAACTTTCTTGCTCCCTCGCGCGACCGACCGACAGCAATCGCACCTCGATCGTGGCTCCGATGCAGGTCCAAGTGCACGACCTCGCGGCGCAGACGAGGGACGAAACGCAGGCGTCTTTCACCGCTCGCGCGCCCCGCCCTCACGTACGACTCACGACGGAAAACCGACGCGAGGTTCGCAACTGGGCGACGTCGAGACATCGCGCGTGCGTTGTCGGGTTCCGCGGCGGACCGGCGCCGCCGGCATCGCGGCACGTCGTCAGTTCGGAAGACGCCCCGGCCTGGCGATCGCCAGGCAAAAAAAAAGCCGCTCCGGGGAGCGGCCTTCGAGCATGCACTGGAGGGGGCGATCAGTGATCGTCGTCCTCGAGCAGCTCGGCATAGTCGTCCGGGGACAGCAGTTCGTTGAGCTGCTCCTTGTCCTCGATCTCGACGACGAAGATCCAACCTTCGCCGTAGGCATCCTCGTTGATGGTTTCCGGCTTGTCGGTCAGTGCGCTGTTGACCTCGACGATGGTGCCATCGACCGGGCTGTACACGTCCGACGCCGCCTTCACCGACTCGACCACCGCCGCGCCATTGCCGGCCTGGACGGTGTCGCCGACGCTCGGCAACTCGACATAGACCAGGTCGCCCAGCAGGCCTTGGGCGTGGTCGGAAATGCCGACGGTGACGCGACCGTTACCTTCCACGCGTGCCCACTCGTGGGATTTGAGGAACTTGAGGTCGCCAGGGATCTCGCTCATGGGTGTGCTCCGGAGAAACGGGGGTTGGGGACGAGGCGGTAGTTTAACCAACCGCGCACGGATGCAGGGACGACGACGAACCGAATGCGGACCTGGCCGGATACCGGCCAGGCCTCGACGCTCAGTCCACCAGCACGCCAGCCTGTGCCTGGCCATCGCGCACGAACGGAAACTTCACTGCACGCACCGGCACCTGCTTGCCACGAATGTCCACGCGCAGATCCTCGATGCTGCCAGCGGGCACGCGCGCGAACGCGATGGCCTTACCCAGCGTCGGCGAAAACGTCCCGGACAGGATCTCGCCTTCGCCACCGGCAGTCAGGACTTTCTGGCCATGCCGCAACACGCCCTTCTCGTCCATCACCAGGCCGATCATCTGACGGGGTGCGCCGTGCGCCTTCTGTGCTTCCAGCACCTCACGCCCGATGAATTGGCGCCCCTCGTCGAGCGCGATGGTCCAGGCCAGCGCCGCCTCATACGGGCTGACAGCCTCGTCCATGTCCTGGCCATACAAATTCATTCCCGCTTCCAGCCGCAAGGTGTCGCGCGCACCCAATCCCGCCGGCTTGACGCCTTGGGCGAGCAGCGCGTTCCAGAACGAGATGGCATCGCTCTGCGGCAGCACCACCTCGAAGCCATCCTCGCCGGTATAACCGGTCCGCGCCACGAACAGCGGCACGCCGTCGGTCGTGCGCGTCTGCAAGGCCGCAAAGCGGCCGAGCTTGCTCGCTGCCGCGGCATCGGCCGGATCCAGCAACGCGATGACCTTGGCGCGGGCATTCGGGCCCTGCACTGCCACCATCGCGAAGTCCGCACGCTCCTGCACCTGCACCTGGAAGCGCTGCGCCTGCTCGCCGATCCATTGCAGATCCTTCTCCCGGGTGGCGGCATTGACCACCAGGCGGAAGAAATCCTCTGCCATGTAATAGACGATCAGATCGTCGATCACTCCACCCTGGGGATTGAGCATGCAGGTGTACAACGCCTTGCCCGGAACCTTGAGCTTGTCGACCGAGTTGGCCAGCAGATGGCGCAAAAACGCCCGCACCTGCGCACCATGCAGATCCACCACGGTCATATGGCTGACGTCGAACATGCCGGCATCGCGGCGTACCTGATGGTGTTCGTCGATCTGCGAGCCGTAGTGGATCGGCATGTCCCAGCCGCCGAAGTCGACCATCTTGGCGCCGAGCGCGCGATGGGTGTCGTTGAGGATGGTCTTCTGGGTCATGGGCACGATCCAAGGGAAAGCCGCCATTATCACTGGCCCATGCGGCGAGAGGGAACGCCCGGCCTTCGCCGCCATCATTTTCCTGAGCCACCAGGGCCAAACGGCCGGCGATCGCCCACTGGCGGGTGCTCAGCCGGCTGCGACCACCTGCAGCGTCATGCCATCCACGCCGACGATGCGGACCGTGGCGCCGGCCGGCAGATCCGGACCGCTCACCACCCATACCGCGTCGTCGACCTTGGCACGCCCCTGGCCGGCGACGATCGCACGATCGAGCAGCACGGTGCGGCCGATCAGTTGCTCTGCACGCCGATTGAGCAGGGGCCGATCGCTGGCGCGCTCGCGGTCGCGAAACCAGCGGCGATAAACCTGGATGGCGACGAAGCTGAGCACCACGAAGGCCACCACCTGCACCAGCAGGCTGGTGCCGGGCAGCAGCAACACCAGCAACCAGACCGCTGCCGCCGCGATCCCCATCCACAACAAGAAAGCGCCGGGCGCCAGAATTTCGGCGGCAAACAGCAGCACCGCCAGCACCGCCCAGGCGAATACGTCCCAGCGCATGGCTCAGCCTCCGCTGCGTGGCGGAATCGGCGGCACGCGGGTGACGGAAGCGTCGGCCTTGCCGACCGCTTCCTTGGCCAGTTCGGCGATACCGGCGATCGAGCCAATGATGCCGCTCGCCTCCATTGGCATCAGCACGAACTTCTGGTTGGGAGCGGTCGCCAAGGCCTTGAACGCTTCCACATACTTCTGGGCGACGAAATAGTTGATCGCCTGCACGCTGCCCTGGGCGATCGCGTCGGACACCACCTGGGTCGCGCGTGCCTCGGCCTGGGCCAGTCGCTCGCGCGCTTCCGCATCCCGGAACGCTGCCTCCTTGCGCCCTTCCGCCTCCAGGACGGCGGCCTGCTTTTCGCCATCGGCGCGCAGGATCTCCGACTGCCGTGAACCCTCCGCCTCGAGGATCTGCGCGCGCTTCTCGCGCTCGGCCTTCATCTGCCGCGCCATCGCGTCCACCAGATCGCGCGGCGGCTGGATGTCGCGAATCTCGATGCGGGTGACCTTGATCCCCCAGGGGTTGGTCGCATGGTCGACCACGTTCAACAGCTGCGCGTTGATGGTCTCGCGCTGGCTGAGCGATTCGTCCAGGTCCATCGACCCGATCACCGTGCGGATATTGGTCTGCACCAGGGCGATGGTGGCGATTTCCAGATTCGACACTTCATAGGCCGCCTTGGCGGCATCCAGCACCTGGAAGAACACCACCCCGTCCACGCGCACGACGGCGTTGTCCTTGGTGATCACGTCCTGGCTGGGGACATCGAGCACCTGCTCCATCATGTTGATCTTGCGACCGACGCCGTAGACGATCGGCACCAGAAAATGCAGACCTGGCGTCATGGTGTGGGTGTAGCGCCCAAAGCGCTCCACCGTCCACTCGAAGCCCTGCGGCACCATGCGGACGGCCTTGAACAACGCGATCACACACGCGATCAGAATGACGACGGCCAAGAACGAAGTCGGAAACATCAGTGCTCTCCTTGCTGGATCGGTCCAGACGAAAGTATGCCTCAAGCGGCACGCACCTCGCCGCAGACGTGGCGAGGCTGACGCGAGCGCTAGACCTTCTCTATCTTATGGATGACGCAGCCGTGCGGCCGTCAGGCCGGTCGCGGGGCAAACATGATGACGGCCATGCCAAGCAGACAGCATGCGGCGCCCAGCAGATCCCAGCGGGTCGGCGCCACGCCATCCACCCACCACAACCACAACAGCGCGCAAGCGATATAGACGCCCCCATACGCTGCATAGACACGCCCGCTGGCGGTGGGATGCAAACTCAACAACCAGACGAACGCCGCTAGGCTCAGCGCCGCCGGCGGCAGCAACCAAGCACTGCCCTGCTTGCGCAGCCATAGGTACGGCAGATAGCACCCCAGCAACTCGGCCACCGCGGTTGCGAAGAACAGCAGCACTGTCTGCGGCAACGCGCTCATCCGGGCAAGGACTCCTGCCGCTTGACCTGCTTCCAGAGCGCTTCCTGCGCATCCAGCGGCAAGGCATCCAGCGATGTGCCACTGGCCTGCGCCAATGCCTCCATTGCGCGAAAGCGCCGTTCGAACTTCAGATTGGCGTGGCGCAAGGCCGCACCGACATCGACCTGGGCGTGACGGGCCAGGTTGGCGCAGACGAACAACACGTCGCCCAGTTCGTCCTCCAGGCGTGCCTGGTTGTCGCCGACCGGGCCGCGATCGAACTCGGCACGCAATTCGCCGATCTCTTCCTGCAACTTATCCAGCACTGGCGCCGGACCGGGCCAGTCGAAGCCGACCCGGGCCGCCCGCGACTGCAACTTGGTGGCGCGCTGCCACTCGGGCAGTCCGCGCGCGACGCCGGCCAGCGCGGACGCATCCTGTTCGCCAGCGGCCTTCCGTTCGGCGCGCTTGATCTGCTCCCAACTGGTGGCAACGGCCTGGGCATCATCGGCCTGCGCATCGCCAAACACATGCGGGTGGCGGCGGCGCAACTTGGCGCTGAGTCCGGCAACCACGTCGGCAAAGCCGAAAGCGCCCTGTTCGTGCGCCATCTGCGCATGAAAGACCACCTGCAACAACAGATCGCCCAATTCGTCGCGCAGACCGGGCAGATCGTTGCGATCGATCGCGTCGGCGACTTCGTACGCCTCTTCGATCGTGTACGGCGCGATCGTCGCGAAGCTTTGCGCGAGATCCCAGGGACAGCCATGAACGGGATCACGCAGTCGCGCCATCAGGTGCAGCAGGCCGGCGATGTCGCCGGGCGGAGGCGTCTGGCTCATGCCATCTCCAATGTCGAACGGTAGCGACCGACCTCACACCACCCAGTCGCGCCATGGCAGGCCGGGATCGCCCAGGGCGATGAAATCGCCGTTGAGCAGGGTCGGCCGGCGGTTGTAGCGGAACGGCTTGCCGGTATCGGCCGCGATCAGCATGCCGCCAGCGGCATGCAGCACGCACTGGCCGGCGGCGGTATCCCATTCGGAAGTCGGGCCGAAGCGCGGGTAGACGTCCAGGCTGCCCTCGGCGATCCGGCAGAACTTCAGCGACGAGCCCTGCGCAATCACATCGACCGGTCCCATCCGTTCGAGCGCGGCAGCGGTGCGTGCGTCGCGATGGGATCGGCTGGCGGCAACGCGCAATGGCGCGGCCGCCGGCATCCGCGTCTGCAGCAGTTCATCGCGATGACCATCGCGGCGGTAGGCGTTCTCACCACGTGCGGCATACCAGATGCGCCCATCCACCGGCGCCTGCACCACGCCCAGCACCGGCGCGCCCATGTGGATCAGCGCGATATTGACGCTGAACTCGCCATTGCGCTTGACGAACTCACGGGTGCCATCGAGCGGATCCACCAACCAATAGCTGGTCCAGTGCTGGCGAATCTGCCAGTCCACCTGCGCCGATTCTTCCGACAGCACCGGCACATCCGGGGTCACCCGCCGCAGTCCGTCGACGATGACGCGATGCGCCGCCAGATCGGCCTGGGTCAGCGGGCTGGCGTCGTCCTTCAGCTCGACAGCGAAGTCTTGTGCGTAAACCCGCATGATGGCATCGCCGGCATCGCGGGCGATGGCGATCACCGTCTCCCGCAGCTCCATCGGAATCTTGATCACGCGTGTCGCTCCAGCCACTCGCGGGCGATGAACAAGGCCGCCAATGAACGCCCCTCGGAAAAGTCCTCGCGCAGCATCAGCTCGTCCAGCCGCGCCAGCGGCCACGGTACGACCTCCAGCTCTTCCGGCTCGTCGCCTGGCAGCCGCTCCGGATACAGGTCGCGTGCAACCACCAGCCAGGACTGGTGACTCATATAAGTAGGTGCCAGCGTCATCGCCCGCAGCACCTGCAGCTGGCGCGCGCCGTAACCGGCTTCTTCCTTGAGCTCGCGGTCAGCCGCCTGCACCGGGGTCTCGCCGGCATCGATGCGGCCCTTGACCAGGCCGAGCTCGTAACGATGCACGCCGGCGGCGTATTCGCGCACCAGCAGCACGGTCTGCGCATCGAGCATCGGCACCACCACCACCGCACCATGCCCCTGGCTGAGTTGACGCTCATACAGCCGGCGCTCGCCGTTGGAAAACTCCAGGTCCAGCTGCTGACGGCGGAACGGCCCCTCGCCTATTTCGGTGATCGTGTGGATGGTCGGCAGGCGAAGGCTCACAGGCGACACGCAGCGGCAAAGCCGACCGATAGAATAGGGTGATGCATCGACATATTCATGAGCCCGAAATCCTAGCAGACCCGGCAGCCTCCCACGCTGTCGATCAATGGCGGCAGCGCGACCTGGCGGTACTGTGGCATCCCTGCACGCAGATGCGTGAGCACCCGCACACCTTGCCGCTGGTCCCGATCGCGCGCGGCGACGGCGCCTGGCTGATCGACCACGCCGGCAATCGCTATCTGGACGCGGTCAGCAGTTGGTGGACCAACCTGTTCGGCCACAGCGAGCCGCGCATCGCCGCGGCCATCGCCCGTCAGGCAGGAACCCTTGAGCAGGTGATGCTGGCCGGCTTCACGCATGCGCCGGCGGTACAACTGGCCGAGCGCTTGTTGGCGATCGCGCCGCGCCAGGCCGACCGCGCCCCGCTGGCCAAGGTCTTCTATGCCGACAATGGCTCGTCCGGAGTGGAAGTGGCGTTGAAGATGGCCTTCCATTACTTCCACAATCGTGGCGAGCACGGTCGCACCCGCTTCATCGCGCTGGAGAACGGTTACCACGGCGAAACCATCGGCGCGCTCTCGGTCGGCGACATCCCGCTCTATCGCCGCGTTTACGCCCCCTTGCTGCTGGAGGCGACGTTCGCGCCATCCCCCGACGCTTACCTGGCCGCACCTGGCCAGAGTGCAGAAGAGCACGCCCTGCAGGCGGCCGATGCGTTGCAGCAACTGTTCGAACGATCGCCCGGGGAAATCTGCGCACTGATCCTGGAGCCGCGCCTGCAATGCGCCGGCGGCATGCGCATGTACCACCCTGCCTATCTCCGGCGCGCACGCGCCATCTGCGACGCGCACGGGGCGTTCCTGATTGCCGATGAGATCGCCACCGGCTTCGGCCGCACCGGTACGCTGTTCGCCTGCGAGCAGGCCGGGATCATGCCGGACCTGTTGTGCCTGTCCAAAGGATTGACCGGCGGGTTCCTGCCGCTGTCGGCGGTCCTGGCCACCCAGGCGCTCTACGACGCCTTCCTGGACGACTCGCGCGAGCGCGCCTTCCTGCATTCGCACAGCTACACCGGCAATCCGCTTGCCTGTGCGGCGGCATTGGCCAGCCTGCAGATCTTCGAGGACGACGGCATCATCGCGCGCAACCGACACACGGCCGCGCAGATGCAGCAGCTTGCTGCCGAGGTCGGCACGCATCCGGCGGTGGCCGACGTACGCCAAGCCGGCATGGTGGTCGCGTTCGAGCTGACCCAAGACGGCGATCGGCGCACGCCCTTTCCCGCTGCCGCGCGCGTCGGCCTGCATGCCTACCGGGCGGCGCTGGCGCGCGGGGTGGTGCTGCGTCCGCTGGGCGACGTGCTGTATTGGATGCCACCCTACTGCGTGGACGAGACGCAGCTGCGCCTGCTGGCCGACACCACCCGTGACGCCATCGAAGAGGCTGTCGCATGCGTCTGACTCGCTCCCATGTCGACTTGCCGCTGGCGGTTGGGCAGGACGTGCAACTGCCGGAGGAAGCAGCCAATCATCTGCTGCGCGTGCTACGCCTGCGCGAAGGCGACGCCTGCGTGCTGTTCAACGGCGACGGCATCGACTATCACGCACGCATCAGCGCCGCCGGCAAACGCGACGCACGCGCGTCGGTGACGCAGGCCGAGCCGGTCGACAACGAATCGCCGCGGGCGATCGTGCTGATCCAGGGCATCGCCCGCGGCGAAAAGATGGACCTGATCCTGCAGAAAGCCACCGAACTGGGCGTGAGCGCGATCGTGCCGGTCAATGCCGAGCGCACCGAGGTCAAGCTGGACGCCGGACGCCTGGAGAAACGCATCGCGCACTGGCGCAGTGTGATCGTCTCGGCCTGCGAGCAATCCGGGCGTGCACGCATTCCCCGCCTGGCCATCCCTTCGTCGCTGGCGGATGCTGCCGCCGCCACGCGCGATGGCCAATCGCTGCGCTTGACCTTGGATCCGCAGGGTGAGCACCGGCTGGCGACATTGTCGATGAGCGACGATCGTGCGGTACAGATCGCGATTGGCCCGGAGGGCGGCTGGTCGCCACGCGACCGCGCCACCCTGGCCGAGGCTGGCTTTACCGGTTTACGACTGGGGCCACGCATTCTGCGCACCGAAACCGCCGGGCTTGCGGCGATCGCGGCATTGCAGGCGCGCTTCGGCGATCTCTAACGCGTGTGATGTGCTTTGAGGTGCATGCGAAGCCTCCTGTGGCACGTCGAGGCAAGGGCTTGGCTTGCCCTGGCGGCCAGCCAAGCCAGCGCCACGCAGCATCCGCTGCGCAGCGCGGACGGCCAATGCCTCTCATTTCAACGTGCATCACACGCGCCAGGTCGCCCGGCTCGCTGACGGGCGGAGCGGGTGGCCGGCTCAGCGCCCGTATTGAAGAAACCAGCTGGCCGCGCCGATCACGCCCAGCTGGCCATGCTCGACGATGCGCACCGGCACCTGCGCCAGCGCCGGACGCAGCGTGCCCTTGTCGAGCAATCGCTCGACGAAGGAACTGCGGGCGATGAAGTCGGCGATCTGCGGCAGGAAGCCACCCGCCAAGTAGACGCCGCTGCGAATGCCGTACAGCAGCATCATGTCGCCGACGACGCTTCCCAGAAAACCGCAGAACGTCTGCAAGGCCTCGACCGCCAGCGGATCGCTGCCGGCGATGGCCGCGGCAGTGACCTCGGCAGGCGTGGCATGCACGACGGCGGCGCGACGCAAGTGGGCCAGGGTCGTGTAGAGATTGAGCAAGCCGGGGCCGGACAGCAGGTGTTCGGTGCCGACGTGCGAGCGCGTCTGCCGCCATTCCTGCAACAACGCCAGTTCCAGATCGCTGGCGGCGGCCAGTGCCGCATGACCGGCCTCGGTCGGCAGCACCACTGCACCGGCGCCACTGGGAATCCAGACCGCCGCGCCCAGTCCAGTGCCGGGGCCCAGCACCAATGCCGGCCCCTGCGCCCCCTGCTGCGGCCCCGATAGCTGCGCCACCTGGTTGCCGACCATGTAGTTGGCGGCGTAAGCCACCGCCTCGAAGTCGTTGACCAGATGCAGCGTCTGCATCCCGAGTTGCTGACGAATCTGCTCCGGCACCAGGGGCCAGGGCAGATTGGCGGTGATGACGCTACCGTCTTCCAGTGCGTAACCGGCGCTGGCGATCACGCCGCGACGCGTCGGCGGGCATCCCAGCTCGGCGAAGAACGCAGAAAAGATCGCTGCCAGATCCGGATAATCGGCGCAGCGATACGTGCGGTATTCCAGCACTGTCACCGGCTTGCGCGTATCGGCGTTCTCGCGCACCAGCGCCAGGCGCACATGGGTTCCGCCGACGTCCGCGGCGGCGAAGGTCTCAGCACGCGGAAATGCCACCGTTTCCATTGGACTGCTTGCGCTCACGCATTCTCCCGATCAAGTGGCGCGGCCTCCTGATTGAGTGGCAGCGGCCGATAACAATACCAATCCGCGACCGCGAATCGGCAGACAACGTTGTCAGTATTTCCCTGACAACGCAACTGGCAGGGAGATCCAACGGCTGCCAGGAGCCGGATTCGACACCACACGGAAGTGAGCATTTTCACTGGCTATTTCGGCACCGACCCTGAGGAGCGAGCGACCAATACCATCCGCGAAGAAACCGTACGGCAGCGATGGACGCTTCCGTCCGCTTATCCAAGCAACGACGACCGAGAGGAGGAGACACCGCAAAACCCCAAAATTTGCTGCAGTGCAGCGCATTTACAGCCGATCCAGCAATCTGTGACGACGTGTTGACAACGCTGTCAGGGCTACGCGAGACTCGCCGCAAATCGGGGTTTGGGCAGGAGGGGCCATGAACGATTTTCAGCTGAGTGATCGGCTGTCTCCTCGCCCGGAAGGTCCAGGTTCGTGGGTGGCGCGTCGTTCTGGCGCTCGACTCGCTGATGTCGCATCCGCTTCACCGCAACACCGAACGGGGGACACCTCCTCTGCCACGCGCATCGCCAAGGCCGGACTTCGCATGCAAGTCCCTCCGCACGGCGCTCCCGGCTCTGGAAGTGTTGTTTTGCCGCCACGCCGGACGCTCGACCGACAAATGGGTCCCGCGCCCACAGCACTAACCAACGAGGTTTAGTCATGCACAGCCGCACCACGACGTTAGCACTCTGTATCACCGCCGCTCTCTATTGCTCCGGCTCTGCAATGGCGGCTGGGCAGGAACAGACTGCGCCTTCCGGCGCATCCTCGACCACCACCGAGCTGGATACCATCACCGTGACCGGCTACCGCGCGTCGCTGGAGAAGAGCCAGGCGGTCAAGCGCTCGGCCAACTCCATCGTCGATGCGATCAGCGCTGAAGACATCGGCAAGTTCCCGGACACCAATGCGGCCGAGTCGCTGGCGCATCTTCCCGGTATCAGCGTCGACCGCCAGTTTGGCGAAGGTGAAAAAGTCAGCATCAACGGCACCGACCCGGCCTTGAACCGCGTGCTGCTGAATGGCCAGACCATCGCCTCGGGCGATTGGGGCGGCAATCCGACCGACACCAGCGGCCGTACCTTCAACTACACCTTGCTGTCGCCGGAAATCATCGGCTTGATGGAGGTCTACAAGACCCCGGAAGCGCGCATCGACGAAGGCTCGATCGGCGGCACGGTGATCGTGCATACCCGCAAGCCGCTGGATCTGCCCAAGAACACCATCCGCGGCTCGATCGGCTACAACTACAACGACCGCTCCGAAGAAGGCAACCCGCGCGGTTCGGCACTGTGGAGCTGGAAGAACGACGACGAAACCTTCGGCGCGTTGATTTCGGCCACCCATGACAAGCAGGATCTGGCACGCGCCGGCATCGAGTTCTTCGGCTACAGCACCGGCACCACCTACAACGCCGACGGCACGGTTTCCTCGCGCATCAATCCGGCTGCCCAAATCAACGGCAGCGGCGATATCAACACCGCCAAGTTCCCGGTCGGCATCAACAGCGCCTTCTTCCAGCAGACCCGCGAGCGCAACGGCCTGCAGGGCGCACTGCAGTGGAAGCCAAACGAGCAGAACGAATTCAATCTGACCGGCATCTACATCAAGGGCAAGTACAACAACTTCAGCGAATCGCGCTACGTCTGCCCTGGCTGCGGCGATCGCGACAAGTTCACCGAAGCCACCCTCAACAATGGTTACATCGTCGAAGGCCAGTTGTCCGATGCAACCGGCAATGGACAGCCTTACGCGCAGCTCGATACCAACTATCGCGAGAGCACGGTTACCACCAAGAGCCTGAATCTGCGCCACGATTTCTATGGCGAAAACTGGGTGTTCACCACCCAGGCCGGCGACACCAAGGCCACCGGCGGCAAGAACCCCGAGTACCTGATGAAGTTCCTGCTGCAGGACGGCGGCTACAACTTCGCCTACGACGGCAGCCACACCAGCGTGAACTATCAGAACGGCGCAGCCTCCAACTGGGCCCTGCCGGGCAGCCCGGCAGGCCTGCCGGCAGGTTCGACCGCCAACGGCGCAATGCAGGCCGGCGGTATCTACTACGCCAAGAGCGAAGATCAGGAAAAGTACTTCCAGTGGGATGCCGCGCGTGACCTGGCCTGGGGCCCGTTCACCAAGCTGCAGTTCGGCTATAAGTACATCAACCACGATAACGGCGTCGATGCCCGTGGCAATCGCATCAACACCACCGATGCGGTGTCGCTGACCCAGTTCAGCCCCGGCACCACCCCGAGCGGCCTGTACGACGGCCTTGGCGCCAGCGGCGATCTGACCAACTGGTCCACCGCCAACCTGCGTTCGGTGATCAACTACCTGCGCGGCCAGCCGCAGGGCCCCTACAGCATCGACTACGGCTCCTCGTTCGATGTCAAGGAAATCACCCATAACTTCTACACCCAGCTGAACTTCGAGTCCGGCAAGTGGCGCGGCAACCTTGGCGTGCGCTTGGTCGACACCAAGGACAAGTCGCTGTACTGGCAGAACAGCGGTGGCAGCGACTACAGCCATGTCGCGCAGACCACCGACTACTTCAAGCCGTTGCCGAGCTTCAACATCGCCTACGACATGACCGATGATGCCGTGCTGCGCTTCTCGGCCGCCAAGGTCATCGCGCGTCCGCGCTACGGCGATCTGGCCGGTGCCTTCACGTTCAACAGCACCAACACCCAGAACCTGACCGCCAGCGGCGGCAACCCCAACCTGAAGCCCTACGAGTCGACCAACTACGACCTCGCGGCGGAATGGTATTTCGCGCCGTCGAGCATGCTGTCCGGTGAAGTCTTCTATCGCGATATCGGCTCCTACATCGTGACCGACACCAGCGAGCGGCAGCTGACCGATCCGGTCAGTGGGGTCACCGGGCTGTACACGGTCAGTTCGCCCATCAACGTGTCCAACGCCAAGGTCAAGGGTGCGTCGATCAACTATCAGCAGACCTTCGGCTACGGCTTCGGCTTGCAGACCAACTACACCTATGCCGAAGCCAACACCAGCGCTGGCCTGAACCTGCCCTACCTGTCGCGCAACACCTACAACGTCATTCCCTACTGGGAACAGGGTCCGTGGACGGTGCGCGTCAACTACAGCTACCGCTCCAAGTACTTCACCCAGATCGGCCGCTTGGATTCGAAGGTCTTCACCGACGAATACAAGCAGCTGGATCTGACTGCCTCCTATCAGATCAACGATTGGATGGGCGTCAGCTTCAGCGCGACCAACCTGCTGGATTCGACGTACTACTGGTACAACGAAGTGAAGTACGCGCCGATCGGCATGTACAAGAACGGCCGCGGCTACCAGGCGCAGCTGAACTTCAAGTTCTGATGTAACCAGAGCGCGCCACCGACCCTCCACGGTGGCGCGCTCTTTTTTTGCCTGTCGATTGCAATGCAGCGACACGCCATTGTTGTATGCAGGAGTGGATCTGGCCATCGCCCTTGATGCAGGGGCGATGGCGAGGCCCGCTTCCGCCATCTACGCCGCGGTTACCCTGGCTGCGACGTCTCTGCTTACAGGAGTGCAGTTCCCATGACGACCGATAGCCGCGCCCACGCGGCTCCATTCCGCCGCCACGCCGGAGCTGCCCCCAGGAGTCGAACGCTCGCGCTCGCTCTGTTGCTGGCCTGTCCGCTGCTGTCCGCGCATGCTGCCGACGCGCCGACCGCCGCCACTGCAACCACCCTGAGCCCCGAGGCGATCGACCAGCAATGGCTCGATGCCACCGCCCAATACGCCCCCGAGCGCGAGCGACTGGTCCGCGAAGCCGAGGCTGGCGCACGCAAGGGACCATTCCGTCCCGACTGGACCGCGCTGAAGACCTATCGCTCGCCGGCGTGGTACGACAACGCCAAGTTCGGCATCTTCATCCACTGGGGCGTGTTCTCGGTGCCGGCCTTCGGCAGCGAGTGGTACTCGCGCAACATGTACCTGCAAGGCTCCAAGGAATTCGCCCATCACGTGGCAACCTACGGTCCGCAGGCAACGTTCGGCTACAAGGACCTGATTCCCAAGTTCACCGCGCCCAAGTTCGATCCGAATGCGTGGGCCAAGCTGTTCCGCGAGGCGGGTGCGCGCTACGTGGTGCCAGTGGCCGAACACCACGATGGCTTCGCCCTCTATGACTCCAAACTGTCGGACTGGACCGCGATGAAGATGGGACCCAAGCGCGATCTGCTGGGCGAGTTGTCCAAGGCGATCCGCGCACAGGGACTGCACTTCGGCTTGTCCTCGCACCGTGCCGAGCACAACTGGTTCTTCGACGGCGGCCGCACGTTCGATTCGGACGTCAACGATCCCCGCTACGCGGCGCTGTACGGGCCGGCACAGGTGCGCCTGCCGGGCAAGGACGACGCCGATGTCACCAACGACTGGACGCCGGTCTCGCAAGCCTGGCTGGATGACTGGTTGGCGCGCACCACCGAGTTGATCGACACCTACCAACCGGACCTGATCTATTTCGACTGGTGGATCGCCCACCCGACCTTCCGTCGCAGCCTGCCGACCATGTTGGCGTACTACTACAACCAGGGCGCGGCGCGCACCGAACCCGACCGCGGGGTCGTGGTGAACTACAAACTCGGCGCATTCCCGGAAGGTGCGGGCACGCTGGATATCGAGCGCGGTCAGCTCACCGGCATCCACCCGACCCATTGGCAGACCGATACCTCGGTCAGCAATGCCTCCTGGGGCTACATCGAAAACGACACCTACAAGTCGCCTACCTTCATCATCCACATGCTGGCCGACGTGGTGGCCAAGAACGGCAACCTGATGCTCAACATCGGCCCGCGCGCCGATGGTTCGATCCCGGATACCGAGCGCAACATCCTGCTGGCGATCGGCCGCTGGCTCAAGACCAATGGCACGGCGATCTACGACAGCAAACCGTGGCGTGTCTATGGCGAAGGCCCGACCGAAGTGGTGGGCGGCACCTTCCAGGACACCAAGACCAAGCCGTACACGCCCGAGGATTTCCGCTTCACCACGCGCGACGGCGCCCTGTATGCGATCGAACTGGGCTGGCCGAGCAACGGCGAAGCGGTGATCCGCTCGTTGACACCGGCCGATGGCGTACGCGGCGTCAGCTTGCTGGCCAACGGCAAGAAGATCCCCTTCGAACAACGTGCCGACGGCCTGCACCTGCGGCTGCCGGTGAAGCCGGTTGGCGAAAGTGCCTACGTTTTCCGCATCGACCTCTCCTCCCCCACTCCCTAACGGATGTTGTCTTCCATGAGTAAGCGATTGACCTGGATGTTGCTCGCGCTGGCGTTTGCCTGCGCCCCGGCCCTGGCCAAGAACCCCACGGCGTTGTTCTATCTGATGAACACGCAGAAATCGACCAACTCGTTTCTGGCCAATGTCGACAAGATCGACGTGCTGGTACCGACCTGGTATGGCGTGGACCAGAACGGCCTGGTTAGCGGCGGCCCCAACGACTACATCTACACCATCGCCAAGCAGAAGAACCTGCCAGTGATGCCGATCCTGTCGATGACCACCGGCCGCGACGGCTTCCACAAGCTGATGCACGACGAGCAAGCCAAGCAGCGCATGATCGCCTCGCTGCTGATCCAGGGCCGCCAACACAAGTTCTACGGCTTCCAGTTCGACTTTGAGAACATCGCCTGGACCGATCGCGATGCCTATTCGCTGATGGTCAAGCAGACTGCCGATGCCTTGCACAAGGCGGGCTTCAAGATGTCGGTGGCGGTGGTGCCCAATGCGCCTGGCCACGCCGAGGGCGGCCAGTTCGCCAAGTGGATGTGGGAATACTGGCGCGGCGCCTACGACCTGAAGGCACTGGGCCAGGCGGCGGACCTGGTGAGCCTGATGACCTACGACCAGCACACCCGCTGGACCACGCCCGGCCCGGTCGATGGCATGGTGTGGATGAAGAAGCATCTCGACTATGCGCTGACCCAGGTGCCCAAGGACAAGCTCTCGCTCGGCATCGCCACTTACGGCTACCGCTGGTACACCGGCAATCCGGTCAAGGAAGACGGCACCGAAGCGTCGAACATCTCCGCGACCTATATCGATGCCGACGAGTCGTTCCCGCTGGCGATCGAGCAGAACGCCACCGTGCAATGGGATCCGGTCGAGCAGGAATCGTGGTTCTACTTCTACCGCGACGATATGCGCGAGTGGGTGTTCCGCCCGGACGCGCGCAGCTTCAAGGCGCGCTACGACCTGGTCAAACAGTACGGCCTGCAGGGTTTCAGCTGTTGGGTGCTGGGCGCAGAAGATCCCAAGGTGTGGGACGAATTGCCGACGGCACAACGCTGATCGGATAATGCCAGGGCCTTGGCGGGACGCGAAGCGTGCGCCAGGCCCTGCGCAGCACACCGCCGCTTTGCTAACCTGCGGCCGGCCGGTGTCTCGAAACACGCGGCGTCTGCAGCGCGCGCCACCGGCCGCGACTGCAGGCAGCATTGCCATCGCGCGGCCAGACTTGCACGCGCGCGACAGGCGCATGCAGGGTCGTCGACCGTGCCATGGCATGCTGCGCCGCCATCTGTGGGGAAGCTGATCGCATGAGCTACGACGTCATCCACGCCCGCCACCGGCCGCGCGCATCTTTGCTGACGAAGCTGCTGGCGCTGCTCGTCGGCACCATTGCCCTGGCGGGCTGTGCACAGCGCAGCCCCGGCGATGCCTCGCCACGCACCGCTGCACGCACGACGCCCTCCAGTACCGCCAATGCCCCCTTGCCGCTGATTCCCGCTCCGGCGGAAAGCCGCCGCGGCTCCGGCAGTCTGCGCGTGGGACCGGGGACGGTGATCTCGATTGCCGACGGCGACGGCGATGCACGGCGTGCCGGCGAACACCTGGCCATGCTGTTGCAACGCACGCGCGGCCTGAGGTTGGAGGTGCGCAGCGAGACGCAGGCCTCGCCGGCCAGCATCCGCCTGCAGCGCAATGCGCAGACACCGGTGACGCAGCCGGAAGGTTACAGCCTGGAGGCGGACGACCACGGCCTGCGCATCCAGGCGCGCGATGGCGCCGGCCTGTTCTATGGCGCCATCAGCGCCTGGCAACTGCTGACACCGGACGGCGGCAAGGGCCCCGTGGTGATACCGGCAGTGTCCATCCGCGACTGGCCGCGCTTCCGTTGGCGCGGCCAGCATCTGGACGTCGCGCGCCACTTCCACGACGTGGCGACGGTCAAGCACGTGCTCGACACGATGGCCATGCACAAGCTCAATGTGCTGCACTGGCATCTCACCGACGACCAGGGTTGGCGCATCGAGATCAAGCGCTATCCCAAGCTCACCGACATCGGTGCCTGGCGCACGCCGCCGGGCGCAGGCCGGCACGGCACGCCGGAGCGTTATGGCGGTTTCTACACGCAGGAACAGATCAGCGAGATCGTCGCCTATGCGGCGCGGCTGCACATCACCGTGTTGCCCGAGCTGGACATGCCCGGGCATGCGCAGGCAGCCGTTGCCGCCTATCCCGAAGAAGTTGGCGTCCCCGGCGTGCGCACCCAGGTAGGTGTGAACTGGGGCGTCAACCCGTACCTGTTCAACACCAGCGAACGCAGCCTGACCTTCATTACCAACGTGCTGGATGAAGTACTGACGTTGTTCCCGTCGACCTACATCCATATCGGCGGCGATGAGGCGGTCAAGGACCAGTGGGAAGCCTCGCCGGCGGTGCGCGCACAGATGCGCAAGCTCGGGATCAAGGACGCGCATGCGATGCAGGGTTGGTTTAACGAGCAACTGGCGCAGTATCTGACCGCGCATGGTCGCCGCATGATCGGCTGGGACGAGATTCTTGAAAGCGGCGTGCCAGCCAGTGCGTCGGTGATGTCGTGGCGTGGCGTCGAAGGCGCCGTGGCCGCGGCCCGGCAAGGGCACGACGTGGTATTGGCGCCGGGCGACTGGCTCTACCTGGATAACCTGCAGAGCACACGCAGCGACGAGCCCAATGGCCGTCTGACCACGTTGCCGCTGGAACGTGTATACGGCTTCGACCCGGTACCGAGCGGCCTGAGTGCCGAACAAGCCCAGCACGTGCTCGGTGCACAAGGCGCGTTGTGGTCCGAATACATTCCGTCCCGCTGGCATGTGGACCATGCGCTGTTCCCGCGCCTGTCGGCGGTGGCCGAAGTGACCTGGTCGCCGATGAGCGCACGCAGCTGGCCGGGCTTCCTGGCCCGCCTGCCGGCGCAGCTGCAGCGATACCGGGCGTTGGGCATCGACTATAGCGATGCCGCCTTCGCCGCCGACATCGCACTCGATGGCGGCCCCAATCCGGTGCTGGCAGGTGCCCCGGCCAAGGTGGTGCTGAGCACGCAGACCGGGGCCGGCCAGTTGCACTACACCACCGATGGCAGCACGCCGACACCGGCCTCGCCACGCTATACCGCGCCGTTCACGATCTCCCTGCCGAGCACGGTCAAGGCGACCGCCTTCAGCGCCGATGGCGTGGCATTGGCAGCAGTGCGCGGCCGTCAGTTCGACCGGCCCACGCTGCTGCGACTGGACAGCCAAGGACTACGCCACTGCGTGGACCAGGGCGCACTCGGCCTGCGCCTGCCGTTGCTGCCGGACATGGCCGGTGCCGATACGCCGGTCTACAACGTCGATCTGTTCCATGCGTGTCGGCTGTATCCGCAGGCACGGCTGGATGGTATCGGCGCCATCCGGATCGAGGCGGCGCGGCTGGCCAACAATTTCGGCCTGGCGCATGAGCAATCCAAGGTGGTGCAGTACCCGGCGCGCAGCCGCGGCGGCGAGCTGGAAGTGCGCCAGGGGTGCGATGGCGAACTGATCGCCAGCATGCAGCTGCCCAACAGCGACATGCTGGGCGAACAGTTCACGCTGGAAACCCCACTACCTCCACGCACGGGCATCCATGATCTGTGCCTGCGCTTCACTGCCCCCATTCGCGGCCCGTTGTACGCCATCGGTGCCGTCCAGTTGATCGAAACCACCGCGCAGGCGCCCCCCGCCGCCACGCGCTGAGCCCTCAAGGAGAGTCATCCATGCCCCTGTCCCCTCGCCGTTCCGCATCCGCCGCCCTCGGGCTCGCCGTCGCCGTCGCCCTCTCGCCGGCCTGGGCCGCACCGCCCAGTGCGACGCGCTTGGACAGCGGCTGGCAGGTGCGCCTGGTCCCGGGACAGTCGCAGGCCAAGACCTATCCGAAGGCAGCCGACTGGCTGCCGGCGCAGGTGCCGGGCGTGGTGCAGACCGACCTGATCGCCGCCAAGGTGGTGCCCGATCCGTTCTACCGCGATAACGAAGGCAAGATCCAATGGGTGGGCTTGAGCGACTGGCAGTACCGCAGCCACTTCAACGTCGATGCCGCCACCCTCAAGCGCGAGCACGTGGAGCTGGTGTTCGACGGCCTGGACACGCTGGCGGAGGTCACCCTCAACGGCAAGAAGCTGCTCAGTGCCGACAACATGTTCCGGCAGTGGCGGGTGGACGCCAAACCGCTGCTCAAGCGCGGCGACAACGTTCTGGAGATCACGTTCTTTTCGCCGATCAAGAAGATCCAGCCGTGGTTGGCCAAACAGCCCTATGCGCTGCCCGGCGCCTACGACTCGGCGTTCGGCGACGAGCCGGAAGCGCGTCATAGCTCGACCTATGTGCGCAAGGCGCCCTATAGCTACGGCTGGGACTGGGGCCCGCGCATGGTCAATGCCGGCATCTGGAAGGACGTGCGGCTGGAAGCGTGGGATGCACTGCGGGTGGACGGCCTGCATATCGCGCAACAACGCGTGGACGCTGACAGTGCGCAGCTGCAGGCGCAGTTGGAAGTGCAGGCCGGCCGCAGTGGCCCGGTGCAGGTGACACTGGACGTGCTCGGTCCGGATGGCCAGAAGGTCGGGCAGTTCAGCCAGCAGGCGGTGGTCGATCCCGGCCAGAACCGCATCGACCTGCCGGTGCGCATCGCCAAGCCCAAGCGCTGGTTTCCGCTCGGGTATGGCGCACAGGATCGCTATACCTTCGTCGCCAGCGTGCGCGATGCCGATGGCGACAGCCAGCAGGTCAAGCGCGTCACCGGCCTGCGTTCGGTCGAACTGCGGCGCGAGAAGGATCAGTGGGGCAAGAGCATGGAGTTCGTGGTCAACGGCATCCCGATCTTCGCCAAGGGCGCCAACCTGATTCCGCTGGAGGCCTTCCCCACCCGCGTCGACCACGCACGCATGCGCAGCACCCTGCAGGATGCGCGCGACGCCAACATGAACATGCTGCGCATGTGGGGCGGCGGCCATTACCAGGACGACTATTTCTACGACGTCGCCGACGAGCTGGGCATCATGATCTGGCAGGACTTCATGTTCGGCGGCGCGGTGCCGCCGTACGACGTCGCCTTCCGCGAGAACACCCGGCAGGAGGCCATCGAACAGGTCAAGCGGCTGCGCGACCATCCCAGCATCGTGCTCTGGTGCGGCAACAACGAGGTGCAGACCGGCTGGGAAAACTGGGGCGACCGGGTCAAATTCAAGCAATCGCTGGATCCGGAGGAACGTAGCCGCATCGAGCGCGGCATGACCACCTTGTTCGGCACCGTGTTCGGTGAAGTGGTCGCCACCTACGACAGCGACGTGCCGTACTGGGCGACTTCGCCCGGTACCAATTTCGATGGCCCTGCCGACCAGCCCAACGATGGCGACATGCATTATTGGAAAGTCTGGGGTGGCCCTGCGCTGCCGGTCACCGAATACCTCAACGTGACCCCGCGCTTCATGTCCGAATACGGTCTGCAGTCGTTCCCGGACATGCGCACCGTGCGCGCCTTCGCGCAGCCGGGCGATCTGGATCCGGAATCGCCGGTGATGCGCGTGCACCAGAAGTTCGACAAGGGCAACGGCAACAAGCGGCTGATGCTGTACATCCGCCGCGAGTTTGGCGAACCCAAGGATTTCGAGAGCTTCGTCTATCTGAGCCAGTTGATGCAGGCCGAAGGCATCAGCCTGGCTGCCTCGCATCTGCGTGCATCGCGTCCGCAGTCGATGGGCTCGCTGTACTGGCAGCTCAACGACGTCTGGCCCGGCGCCTCCTGGTCCAGCGTGGATTACGACGGCCGCTGGAAGGCGCTGCACTACCATGCGCGTCGGTTCTATGCGCCGGAGCTGATCGCTGCGCTGCGCAACGACAAGGGCCAGACCGAGGTCTCGCTGGTGTCCGATCGCACCACCGCCTTGAATGCGCGTTGGCGCATGCGGGTGATGCGCATGGACGGCAAGCTGCTGAGCAAGCGCGAGCAGAAGGTCACGGTCAAACCGCTCAGCAGCCTGCGCGTGGGCGACTTCAGCGACAAGCAACTGTTGGGCAACGCCGATCCGAAGCAGACCTATGTGGTGTTCGAGCTGTTCGACGGCGACAGGCTGCTGTCGCGTGAGACGGTGTTCTTCGCGCCGGCCAAGCAGCTCGCATTGCCGACCGCGAAGATCGAAAGCCAGTGGCGTGCCGACGGCGATGGCTATGCGCTCACACTGACCAGCAACACGCTGGCGCGCGAGGTCTGGCTGTCGTTCGGCGATGTGGATGCCACGCTGTCGGACAACGCCTTCGACCTGCTGCCGGGCGAGCCAATCACCGTGCGCGTGAGCAGCAAGACGGCGCTGGCGCAGTTGCAGGCCACGCTGCAGGTGCGCGATCTGGCCGCAACGTTGGCCGGCGCTCCGACGGAGCGGCAGGAGGCCGCGGCTACGAAATGAGGAGTAAGCGCCCCTCATCCGCCCTTCGGGCACCTTCTCCCGCGACGCGGGAGAAGGACGCAAGTGCTTGCGATGAATATTCTGCTTCGTTCAAGAGCCCTTCTCCCGCTAGCGGGAGAAGGTGCCCCGCAGGGGCGGATGAGGGCCCAGCGCAGGACCAGTCCCAACCATCACCGATGGCGCGCATGACACCGCGCACCACACCCTTCAGACTGCGGCGCTACCAGAACCATGCCCAGCGGCCTTTGCCGCTGCCCAGGAGTGAATTCATGTCGTCCGTGTTTGTATCGCGCCTTGCCATGGCATTCGGCCTCGGCCTGACGCTGCCAAGCCTTACCCTTGCCGCCCCGGCCGAACGGGACGGATCGCCTGAACAGCGTGCCGCCGCCCTGGTCGCGCACATGAGCCGCGAAGAAAAAGTGGCGCAGGCGATGAACGATGCACCGGCGATTCCGCGGCTGGGCATCCCCGCCTATGAATGGTGGAGCGAAGGCCTGCATGGCATTGCGCGTAATGGCTATGCCACGGTGTTTCCGCAGGCGATCGGGCTGGCCGCAAGCTGGAACACCGAGCTGCTGCAGCAGGTCGGCACGGTCACCTCGACCGAGGCGCGGGCCAAGTTCAATCTGGCCGGCGGTCCCGGCAAGGACCACACGCGCTACGCCGGGCTGACCATCTGGTCGCCCAATATCAACATCTTCCGCGACCCGCGCTGGGGACGTGGCATGGAGACCTACGGCGAAGACCCCTATCTCACCGGGCAACTGGCGGTCGGCTTCATCCGCGGCCTGCAAGGCGACGACCCCAACCATCCGCGCACCATCGCCACGCCCAAGCACTTGGCCGTGCACAGCGGGCCGGAACCGGGCCGCCACGGCTTTGATGTCGATGTCTCCCCGCATGATGTCGAGGCCACCTACACCCCGGCCTTCCGTGCCGCCATCGTCGACGGACAGGCGGGGTCGGTGATGTGCGCCTACAACGCGCTGCACGGCACGCCGGCGTGCGCCGCCGACTGGTTGATCAACGGCCGCGTGCGAGGCGACTGGGGATTCAAGGGCTTCGTGGTCTCCGATTGCGACGCGGTCGACGACATGACCCAGTTTCATTACTTCCGCCCGGACAACGCCGGCTCGTCGGCCGCCGCGCTCAAGGCCGGGCACGATCTCAACTGCGGCCACGCCTATCGCGAGCTGGGAACCGCCATCGCCCGTGGCGACGTCGACGAGGCCTTGCTCGATCAATCGCTGGTGCGGCTGTTCGCGGCGCGCTACCGCCTGGGCGAGCTGCAAGCGCCACGCAAGGATGCCTACGCTCGCCTGGGCGCCAAGGACATCGACAGTGCCGCGCATCAGGCCTTGGCCTTGCGCGCGGCCGCCGAATCACTGGTGCTGCTGAAGAACGCGGGCGGTCTCTTGCCGCTCAAGCCTGGCCTGCGGCTGGCCGTGATCGGCCCCAATGCCGATGCGCTGGCCGCGCTGGAAGCCAATTACCAGGGCACCTCGTCGGCGCCGGTGACACCGCTGCTGGGGTTGCGCCAGCGCTTCGGCGCTCAGCAGGTGCGCTATGCGCAAGGCGCGCCGCTGGCCGCCGGCGTGCCGGGCATGATTCCGGAGACCGCCTTGCGCAGCGACGGCCAGCCTGGCCTGCGCGGCGAATACTTCGACAATGTCGACATGAGCGGCGCTGCCCGCGTCGTCCGCCAGGACCGCGTGGTGAGCTTCAACTGGGATCAGGTCGCGCCGGCCAAGGGCCTGCCGGCCGATCGCTACGCGGTGCGCTGGAGCGGCGAGCTGCTGCCACCCGGGCCCGGCGACTACACCCTGGCGGTTCGCGTGGCGCGCTGCTTCGATTGCACAGGTCACGACCCGGTGCGGCTGTACATCGACGACCAGTTGGTCGTGGCCGGCAATGCCGAAGACAAGCATGTGCCCGCCGGGATGCATAACGCCGACGGTCGCAATGTCGAAACCGTGTTGCACTTCGACGACACTCGCCCACGCAAGATCCGGCTGGAAATGGAACACCGCGGCCAGGATCAGGGCGTGCGCCTGGAGTGGCTGGCACCGACGGCGCCGCAATTGGCCGAAGCCGAGCAAGCGGTCGCACAGGCCGATGCGGTGGTGGCCTTCGTCGGCTTGTCGCCGGACGTGGAAGGCGAAGAGTTGCGGATCGACGTCCCCGGCTTCGACGGCGGCGACCGCAACGACATCGCCCTGCCCGCACCGCAACAGGCGTTGCTGGAGCGCGCCAAGGCCAGCGGCAAACCGCTGGTGGTGGTGCTGATGAGCGGCAGTGCGGTGGCGCTGAATTGGGCCAAGACGCACGCCGATGCGATCGTGGCAGCCTGGTACCCGGGCCAATCCGGCGGCGTCGCCATCGCACGTGCGCTGGCCGGCGACGACAACCCCGCCGGCCGCTTGCCGGTGACCTTCTACCGCTCGACCAAGGACTTGCCGCCCTACGTCAGCTACGACATGAAGGGACGCACCTATCGCTACTTCAAGGGCGAGCCGTTGTTTCCGTTCGGTTACGGTTTGAGCTACACCCAGTTCGCCTACGACGCGCCGCAGCTGTCGACCGCCAACGTGCAAGCGGGCGATGCGCTGCAGCTCACCGCCATGGTGCGTAACACCGGCAAGCGTGCCGGCGACGAGGTCGTGCAGGTGTACCTGCAAGGGCCGCAGGCCCCACTGTCGCCGTTGCGCAGCCTGGTGGGATTCCAACGCGTACATCTGCAGCCGGGCGAACAGCGTGCCGTGCGCTTCACGCTGGATGCGCGCGCCCTGAGCTCGGTCGACCGCAGCGGAACCCGTGCGGTGGAAGCCGGCGAGTACCGGCTGTTCGTCGGCGGTGGCCAGCCGGAGACCGGCGCTCCCGGCCAGACCGCGAGCTTTGCGATCCAGGGCCGTTCGCCGTTGCCGAAGTAAGACCGTGTTCGGCCGCGCCGCGGCTGCCGCTCACAGGCGGCAGCCGCTCTGGGCATTGCAACGCCCAGAGCGGCTGCATCCACCCAAGGCCACCTCAACGCGCCGCATCAGCACGACTGTGCGGCAACGCGCGCAGTTGCACGCCGTGCACGCCGTGCAGTCAACGGCTCCCCCCTGCGATGCCCAGCAGGCGCGATGCGTTGTCACTGTCATCGCGCGTGCATTTCCTCTTGACAGGAGGCGCCGGTGCGCCTATCAATGCTCGCGTTCGGTAAAACTGCAAACGGCAGCACAATCGAACGCCGAGTGACGGCAGCATCGTCTTTCCATACCGCACGCGCACTGGAAGAGGGTTGTATGCAGCACCACCGTGTCCAACACACGTTCCGCGTCACGATCGCCATTGCGCAGTGCAGCGCGATCGTCCGCATGGCTGCATTGCCGGCTCACCTGTCATGACCAAGCACTATAAGCTGAGCGCACTGCGATCGCGCGCCAAGTGCATTGCCGGCTATTCCCCGCCCACCCGCTAGTCCCTGTATCGCTGTCCCAGCTGGCAGCGCCCCCGACATCACCCGTTCGGCTGTCCGCCCACGCTTGCTTGCGTGCTGCGGTGGTCCCGCGTGCGTCGCCGTGGAGCGCTGTCGACACGCAAGGCATCGCAGGGCGTTGCCGACGGCAACGTTGCCCAGCATCTGGCGAGGTGGCACGTGGAAAAGCGCGAACGTTTGAACGGAAAGCAGTGGATTGCGATGTTGCTGGCGACCACCGGCATCGCCTCGGCCACTGCCGCCGTGGCCGGCACGGTGGAAGGAGACGTCAAGGACAGCCGCAACGGCAAGCCCGTTGCCAACGCGACGGTACGCATCACCGGGACCGCGTTCAGTGCAGTGGCCGACGCGACTGGCCATTTCGTCATCCATGACGTGCCTGCCGGGCAGTATGCGCTGGCGCTGGATGCGCCTGGCCTCAGCGCTGCCGAGACCGCGTTGCAGGTCGGCGACAGCGGCAGTACTGCGGTGACGATCACCGCACAGGAGGCCACCCAGATGCGCACGGTCAGTGTGGTCGGCAATCGCTACGATGCCAGCACGCTGAAGAGCAATGCGGCCAATACTGTCGACGTGCTATCGGCCAACGATCTGCAGCGCACCGCCGTGCATAACGTCGCCGAGGCACTGGGTCTGATCTCGGGCATCAATATCACCAACACCGGCTCGGGCTACTTCGGCGGTATCGATGGCGCTGCCCGCGGCGAAGGCATGTTCGCCTCTGTGCGCGGGCTACCGTCCGAATACAACGTCAACATGATCGATGGCGTCACCGTCGCCCAGGGCATGCCCTATAGCCGGAGCGTGCAACTGAGCCTGTTGCCGCCGACCGGGCTGCAGACCATCGTCGCCAACAAGACGTCCACCGTCGAGATGGATGGCGATGCGATCGGCGGCACGCTGGACTTCCGCACTCCTACCGCCTACGACTTCAAGTCCACCACCAGCGGCAGCGTGAACGGCAGCGGCCGGGTGGAGAGCCGCGCGCGCGACTACGGCGGCGACGGCCTGGGCGGCGGTGTCGGCGGCGAGTTCCAGCACAAGTTCGGCCAGGAGCAGCAGGTCGGTTTGTATGTCAGCGGCTATTACGACTACCGCACCACCACCAATAGCGAGGCGGCGGCGGCCACCAGTGCGCTCAACGACGGCTCCTGGCAATTCCTCAACACCGATGCCAGCGGCGCCAACGCGCCGGGCTTCGATCCGCAGCACAACCTCACCAGCACCGGAATGAACGCCGGCATCGCCGCCGGCTGGGAACGCCGCTATGGCGGCAACGCCTCGTTGGACTGGCATGTCGACGACAGCCTGTCGCTGTATGCGCGCATGACCTACGCCTACGCCAAAACCGCGCAGGGCACGACCTTCGTGCAGTTGCTGCCGAAGAATGTGCGTTATGTCACGGGCGCCATGCCGGGCCTCTACACCCCCGATATCGGCCGCATCGCGGCGCGCTTCTGGTACGAGACCAACCCGGAAGTCGCCGACCTGGCGACCTTCCAGATCGGTGCGCGCAAGACGGTCGGCAACTGGACGCTGATGCCGAACGTGTTCTACAGCTTCGGCGACAACGACCGCCCCGACCATGTCGAGATCGATGGCCGCGAAGACAAGTTCTCCGATGCCAATTTCGCCTATTCCGGCAGCAGCCTGATGCAGTACGGCCACGGCGCGTTTCCGTATCCGCAACTGACGCCGGCCTTGCTGGCGCAGGTCAACGCCATCCCCTCGCTGTATGCCGGCAGTTATGGCGAGCTCACCAAGATCTATTCAGGGCAGAAAAAGGGCGGCTTCCGCTTCGACACCCGCTACGACGTCGGCGAGGGCCCGCTGTCGACGCTACAGTTCGGCGTGAAGTACAGCAGGAGCCGGCGCAGCTACAGCAACCGCGACTGGTATACCGGCGGTATCGACGATACGACCACGCTGGGCGACCTGGGCATCTTCAGCGGCAACTATGCGGCGATCTTCCCGGGCAAATACCACTGGACCACGCCGCGGGTCAGCGAGGCGGCAGTGGCTGGCGTCATCGACCAGCATCTGCGCGACGACGATCTGGATACCTGCGGTAACGCTCTGTACGTCAACAACTTCAACTGCAACACCATGCGCGGCACCGAGGCGGTGGGTGCCGCCTACGCCAGCGCCACCTTCGACGTGGGCAACCTGGAAATCGTGCCGGGCGCGCGCGTGGAGCATACCGACATCCACAACACCTTCTGGGTGACGCCGGTCGACGCCGACGGCAACGAGATCGCTGGCGCCTTCGACCACAACCACACCACCTATACCCAGCCGCTGCCGAGCGTGTTCCTGACCTGGCGCCCCGATCAGCGCACGGTCTATCGCGCCTCGTTCTGGAGCAGCTACACGCGCCCGGCCTTCATCCAGTTGGGCGGCGGCAGGCAGGTGAGCGTCTCCAACGGCATCACCACCATCACCCAAGGCAATCCCGACCTCAAGCCGATCACCTCGAACAATTTCGACCTGTCAGGCGAATGGTCCACCGAGCATGGCGGCTTCTTCTCGGTGGCAGGCTTCTACAAGCAGCTGCGCCACTACATCTACGATGCCGGCTCGGCGCAGGCCAATAGCGACACCACCGGAAGCGGGACCACCTTCTACCACATGCCCACCAATGGCGGCGAAGGACGCGTCTACGGTGCCGAGCTGAGCGCGCGCCAACGCTTCCAGGATCTGCCCGCGCCATTCGACGGCCTGGGCGTGAGCGTCAACGCCACCCGTCAGCATGCGCGTGCCGACCTCGGCATGGACGGCTTCGACAACGAGCACATGCAATCGGCGCCCGCTGCCATGGCCAATGCCGAGTTGTTCTACGAACACAGCGGCTTCTCGTTGAACCTGAGCTACCACTTCAGCAGTTCCTATCTGCTGAGCTACGACTTCCTGCATCAGGGCGCCCCCTGGAACGATCTGTGGGCCCGCCCGACCCGACGGGTGGACCTGCACACCGGCTATCGCTTCGACGATGGCTGGGCATTGGATCTGTCGATCTCCAACCTGACCCGCGAATACAGCTACTGGGGACACGTCGGTCGCCACAATCTGGCGATCTCCGACATCGTCGATGCCGGGATGACCACGCTGCTGACCGCCAAGTACGCGTTCTGATCGACGGCCGCACCGGGCCTTGGCGGGCCTGGTGCCCTACAGCTACGCCTTTGCTGATGGAGACGCCGATGAAACGCAGAAGCCTGTGCGCGTTCGGCCTGCTGGCGCCCTTGGGGCTGGCGGCAGTGCCTGTGCTGCAAGACCCGCAGCATGCTCCGCGGCCGGACGGCCGCGTGCATACCTTCGGTCTGGCAGACGGGCGGTTTTTGCTGGACGGGCGGCCGTGGCAGATCCGCAGCGGCGAACTGCATCCGCTCCGGATCGCGCGCGCCGATTGGCAGCACCGCATCCGCATGGTCAAGGCGATGGGCTTGAACACCATCGCGCTGTACCTGATGTGGAATGCGCTGGAGCGCGAGCCCGGCCAGTTCGACCTGGACAGCGGTGAGCGCGATTTCGCCGCCTTCATCCGTCTCTGCCAGCAGGAAGGCCTGTGGGTGTATCTGCGCCCTGGCCCATATGTCTGCGCCGAGTGGACGCTGGGCGGCCTGCCTCCCTACCTGTTGCGTGAACCTGGCATCCGCCTGCGCGATCGCCACGATGCACGCTACATGCAGGCGGTGCAGCGCTATATCGCTACGGTGGCGCCGCGCATCGCGCCGTTGATGGCCAGCGCCGGCGGGCCGGTGCTGATGCTGCAGATCGAAAACGAGTACAGCATGCACGGCAGCGACGTTGGCTATTTGCAGGCATTAGCCGCGCTGTGGCGCGCCAACGGCATCGACGGCCCGTTCTCGTTGGCCGAAGGCCTGCGCGACCTGCGCCGACGCAAGGCGTATCTGCCGGGCGCGGCCTTGGGCCTGGACGGTGCCGACCTGGCGGAGCTGCGCGACGCTGCTGGTATCGCCGGACAGCCACCGGTGTGGGTCGCCGAGGGATATCCCGGCTGGTTGACGCATTGGGGTGAGCCGGACTTCGCGCGCCGCGACTATGCGCCGAGGCTGCAACAGCTGATGGCCGCCGGCTATTCGTTCAACCTCTACATGGCGCATGGCGGCACCAACTACGGCCTCGGTGCAGGCGCCAATGCCGAAGACGACGGCTCGCAGTTCCAACCGGTCATCACCAGCTACGACTATGGCGCACCGATCGATGAAGGCGGCCGCGCCACCGACGCCTACTTCCAGCTGCGGCGGATCATCGCCGCACATGGCGGTGCCACCCCGCCACTGCCGCCCACACCGGTACGCGCGCGCTTCGCAGCGGTGCTGGCGCAGCCGCTGGCGGCACTGTGGGACAACCTGGCCGACCCGGTGCCGACTGCGCTGCCCACCGACAACCAGCGCCTGCTGCGGCAGGACCAGGGACTGGTGGTCTATCGCCGCCGCATCGAAGGCGGCACCGAGCTGCGGCTTGGGCGAGTGCATGACTATGCGGTGGTGCAGGTCGACGGCGCCGAGCTGGGCCATGTGTCGCGGATGCTGCATCCACGGCTCAATAGCACGCCGCACCTGCGATTGCCGGAGACCGGCGCCTCGACACGGACGCTGGATGTGGTGGTGGACAGCTTCGGCCATATCAATTTCGGTCCGGCACTGGGCGACCCCAAGGGTCTGCTCGGACCGGTGCAACTCGACGGTGACAGCTTGCACGACTGGCAGGTGCACGCGTTCGCGCTGGACGGCGAACGTGCACCGGTGCTGCAACCGCTGCGCGGTCCGGTCAGCAGGCCCGGGCTGTTCTTCGCTGCCGAGATCGTGCTGGAAACGCGCGGCGACCTGTATCTGGACATGCGGCAATGGCGCAAAGGCTATCTCTGGATCAATGACCGCCTGCTTGGGCGCTATTGGGACATCGGACCGCAGCAGTGCCTGTACTGCCCCGCCGCCTGGTTGCAGCCTGGGCGCAATCGCGTGCTGGTGCTGGACCTGCATCGACGCGAGCCCGCCTGGCTACGGTGTGCGGACGGATTGACCGTCGCCGCGCGCGCGGCCGATGCAGCGAGCGATGCGCGGTGCTGCACATGTTGACGCCGGCCGCTACCTCGCTGGCGGCAACGTCCCAGCCCACCGCGCCGCCGCGCACGCTGGGATTCTGGAGCGCGTTGTCGGCCAATCTGCTCAACATGATCGGCATCGGTCCGTTCATCACCATTCCACTGGCGCTGTCCGCGTTGGCGGGACCTGCGGTACTGCTGGGTTGGCTGGCAGGCGCATTGCTCTGCCTGTGCGACGGTCTGGTTTGGGCCGAACTGGGCTCGGCGATTCCGCGCTCGGGCGGGCCCTACCATTATCTACGCGAGGCCTACGGCCGCGAGCGCTGGGGACGTTTGTTCGGCTTCCTGTATCTGTGGCAGACGCTGTTGACCGCACCATTGTCGGTGGCCTCGGCGGCGGTGGGCTGCGCGCAATACCTGGCCTTTCTGCTGCCCGGCCTGCAGCAGGGGCACCGCATCGTCATGGCGATGGCGCTGTGCCTGTTCAACACCGCGTTGTTGTACCGACGGGTGCGCTCGGTGCAGATGCTGTCGGTCGCCATCAGCGCAGTCGTGCTGGCGGCCTGTGCTTGGATCGTACTGAGCGGCCTGCTGCATTTCGACATGCGCACCGCCGGCGATTTCCTGCACGCGCGCGCCGCTTCGCCGCAGGGATTCTGGCTGGGATTCGGCGCAGTGGCGCTCATCGCCGTCTACGACTACGGCGGCTACAACAACGTGTGCATGCTGGGCGGCGAGATCCGCAAGCCGCGACGCACGATTCCACGCGCGGTGCTGATCTCGATCCCGCTGGTGGCGCTGCTCTACATGGGCCTCAACATCTCACTGCTCGGGGTGCTGCCGTGGCAGCAGGCGGCACAGTCCAAGGCGGTGGTCGCCGACTTCATGCAGGCGATCTACGGGCCCATCGGCGGCACCGTGGCGGTGCTGCTGATCGTGCTGGCCAGTTGGGGATCGGCCCTGGTCGTGCTGCTGGGCTACTCGCGCGTGCCGTATGCGGCCGCAGCATCCGGGCAGTTCTTCGCGGTGTTCGCACGACTGCATCCACGGGGTGGCTTTCCCACCGTTTCGTTGGTCAGCGTCGGCATCGGCTCGGCACTGGCCTGCCTGCTGTCGCTGGACGATCTGATCGCCACCTTGATGATCATCCAGATCCTGTTCCAGTTCCTGGCGCAGTGCCTGGCGGTGATGCTGCTGCGTCGGGACCGGCCGCGGCGCGGCCGTTTCACCATGCCGCTGTATCCATGGCCATTGCTGATCAGCGTGATCGGCTGGCTGTCTCTGCTGGCCACCAGCCCGGGACGCCGCGTGCTGGCGGCGCTGGCGGCGCTGGGCGTAGGGGCGGCGCTGTATCTGATCCAAGCCAGGAGGACGCGGACATGGCCGTTCCCACTGCAATGAGCGCTGCCGACGTGATGGTGGTCGGCGAGATCTATCTCGACCATATCTTCGGCGGCTTCGCCGCCTGGCCCGCGCCGGGCGAGGAGGCCTTCGCCAGCGACTATCGTCGCGAGCTCGGCGGCGGCACCATCATCACCGCCTGCGGATTGGCGCGGCTGGGTCGGCGCGTCGGCGTGATCGGCGCGATCGGTGCCGACGACCGCCCGCTGTTCGCGCAACGGCTACAGGCGTTCGGCATCTCGATCGACGGCTTGGCCGATGTCGCCGCCGGCACCGGAGTCACCACCAGTGTGTCGTTGCAGAACGATCGCTCGTTCTTTACCTATCACGGCGCCAACGCCGCGCTGACCGAACTGCTGCTGCGCGAACACACCCTCGCGACGCTGTGCGCAGCGCGCCATGTCCATTTCGCCATGCCGTTGCCGGCCGAGCTGGCACAGCACGTGCTGCCGCCGCTGGCACAGGCCGGCTGCAGCACATCGCTGGATGTTGGCTTCTCGCCGGCCTGGCTGACCGATCCGGCCAACCATGCCACCTGCCGCGCCGTCACCACCTTCCTGCCCAACCAGAAGGAAGCCGCGTTGATGGGCTGCGGCGACAGTACCGACGCCAGCCTGGCCTGGGCGCGCGCGCTCGGTCTGCAGCAGGCAGTGATCAAGCTCGGCGCCGCCGGCGCGATGGTCGTCGACGCCAGCGGTGCACGTCGCATCGCCGCGCCGGCCGTGCAGGTGCGCGACACCACCGGCGCCGGTGACGCGTTCGATGCCGGCTTCATCGATGGCTGTCTGCGGCACTGGCCGCTGGACGCCTGCGCACGCCAAGGCTGCCTGTGCGGCGCGGCCTGCTGTACCGCACTCGGTGCCCTGGATGGCCTTCCCACCTCTCCCACCCTCGAGGAATTTGCATGAGCAGTCCCCAGCAAGATCGCAAGATCACCCTGATCGGCGGCGGCGGCGTCCGCGCGCCGCTGGTCGTCTATGGCGTCAACGAAGCCGCCGAAGCGCTCGGCGCGCGCGAGATCGTGCTGTACGACCCGGACCAGGAACGACTGGCGCTGATGGTCGCGCTGGGCCAGGCCATCGTTGCCGAATCCGGTGGCGCCCTGCAGGTGCGCGCCGCGTCCTCGCTGGAAGCGGCGATCGAAGGCGCGCACTTCGTGCTCAGCAGCATCCGCGTCGGCGGCATTGCCCAACGCGCCGCCGACGAACAGATCATCATCCGCCACGGCTATTCCGGCCAGGAAACCACCGGCCCCGGTGGCGTCGCCAAGGCTCTGCGCACGGTGCCTGTCGCCATCGAGCAGGCGCGTCTGGTGGAGCGCCTCAGCCCCGAGGCCTGGCTGGTCAGTTTCACCAATCCGGCCGGACTGATCACCCAGGCCATCAGCCGCCATACCCGTGCACGCGTGGTCGGCATCTGCGACACCCCGGTCGAATTGTTCCACAACATCGCCCGCGCGCTCGGCGAGCCCAGCGAGGCGATCGCCTGCGACTACGTCGGCCTCAATCACCTGGGCTGGATTCGCGGCGTGCGGCTGCGTGGGGAAGACATCCTCGATCGCATCCTGGCCGACGATGCCATCCTGCGCCAGCTGTACCTGGCACCGTTGTTCGACTTCGACATGCTGCGCGCGTTGCGGCTGATCCCGACCGAGTATCTGTACTTCTACTACGAGCGCGGCCGCGCCCTGCACAACCAACGCGCCAGCGGCGCCAGTCGCGGTGGCGAGATCGAGCGCCTCAACCGCACCTTGATGGCGGACCTGCGCAGCCGGCTGGAGGCTGGCGACGACAGCGGCGCCGTGCAGACCTATGCGGCCTATCTGGCGCAGCGCTCCGGCTCGTACATGAAACTCGAGGCCGAGGCCGGCTCGGCGTTCGCGGCGGATCTGGCACCGCAGCCGGATCCGTTCCGCGCCAGCACCGGCTACCACCGCATCGCCGTCGACGTGATGAGTGCGCTGACCGGTGCCCGCCCCGGCCAGCACGTGGTCAATGTGCGCAACCGCGGCGCGATGGCGGAGCTGGCCGACGACGACATCGTCGAGATCGCCGCGCAGATCGATCGCGACCGCATCACGCCACTGCCGGCAGCCGCCCTGCCGGACGCGGTGCATGGCCTGGTCCGCGCCGCCAAGGCCTACGAACACGCCGCGATCGACGCCGCACTCAGCGGCAGTCATCTGGACGCCTGCAAGGCCATGTTGATCCACCCGGCGATCGGCGAGTGGAGTCCGGCCCGGCGTCTGCTGGAGGACTTGTTCGACCAGGCGAGCGACGACTCGCATTGGCGCAGCACCGCGCACGGGTGACGCCAGGGCGGCCGGCGTACGGGCCCGGATTGTGCGTCCGCACTATGCACTCGCGGCGCACACGTTGTATGTTCATTGGGAATTGGTCATGCATAGGTCTCATCACCGACATGGCCGTCCCTGGACGGCACGGGCGATGTCGCTGCCGGCCACCTGCCACTCGAGGACGCTTCACGCCCATGCCTACCCGTCGCCAACTTCTTCAACTCCTTGGCGTCAGCGCAAGCGCCGGCCTGCTGGCCGGTGCCCTGCCCGCGCTGGCCGCGCCCCCCGCAGCTGGCGCAGGCAATTTCGTCAGCAAGCGCCCGCCCAAGGCGCAGCGCCGTTTCGTCAGCGCGGCGGTGGAGCGACAGATTGCCCAGGTCAAGGCGCGCATCGCCGACCCGGAACTGGCCTGGTTGTTCGAGAACTGCTACCCCAACACCCTCGACACCACGGTCGAGACCGGTACCCGCAACGGCAAGCCAGATACCTTCGTCATCACCGGCGACATCCACGCGATGTGGCTGCGTGACTCGTCGGCGCAGGTGCATCCCTATGTTCCGCTGGCCAAACACGATGCCGCGCTGCGGCGCATGTTCCATGGCCTGATCCAGCGTCAGGCCGCCTGCATCCAGCTCGATCCGTATGCCAACGCCTTTCTGCCCGATGGCCAGACCCAGCGGCTCAAGTGGTCGCTCCACGACATCACCGAGATGAAACCCGGCGTCGGCGAGCGCAAGTGGGAAGTGGACTCACTGTGCTATCCGATCCGCATCGCGCACGAATACTGGCGTGCGACCGGCGATCGCGCACCGTTCGACGACGACTGGCGCGCGGCCATGCACCTGGTGGTGAAGACCTTCCGCGAGCAGCAGCGCAAGCATGACCGCGGGCCCTACACGTTCCAGCGGCCTTCGCCACTGGCGACCGAGACGGTGGTGCTGGAAGGCTACGGTCAACCGACCCGGCCCAACGGCATGATCCATTCGATGTTCCGTCCATCCGACGACGCCTGCCTGTTTCCGCTGTTCGTGCCGGCCAATCTGTTCGCGGTGACCTCGCTGCGGCAACTGGCGACGATGAGCACGCAACTGCATCGCGACACCGTCTTCGCCGCCGAGTGCACCGCCTTGGCCGACGAGGTCGAGACAGCGACGCGTCAATTCGGCCAGATGCGCGATGACGATGGCCAGCCGTTCTGGGCCTACGAGGTCGATGGTTACGGCAACCAAGTGTTCATCGACGACGCCAATGCCCCCGGCCTGCTCAGCCTGGCCTACCTGGGGTGCTGCGAGCGCGACGACCCGGTCTTTCTGCGCACCCGCCAACTGGCCTGGAGCGCACGCAACCCGTATTTCTCGCAGGGGCGCGCGGCCGAGGGCGTGGGCAGCCCGCACAGCGGCCTGGGCACCATCTGGCCGATGTCCATCATCCAGTACGCACTGGTCAGCGACGACGACGCGCAACTGCGCCAATGCCTGCATTGGCTCAAGACCACCCACGCCGGCACCGGCTTCATGCACGAGGCGTTCAACAAGGACGATCCCAGCACCTTCACCCGCGACTGGTTCGCCTGGGCCAACACCTTGTTCGGCGAGTTGATCCTGGATCTGATGCAGCGCAAGCCGCAGCTGTTACGCGCAGCCTGATCCTCCTTCCACGCGCAGAGGCAGCGTCTGACGGCTGCCGACGCGCGAGTCACCGATTCTCGAGAGCATATCCATGGCAACACGACGCGGTTTTCTTCAAGGCGCCATCGCTGCTGCACTGTTCGGCAGCGTCGGCCTGCCCGGTCTGGCACGGGCACGCGCCGGCACCTACGCGCTGCCGGCCGACGCCCGCGCGCGCGCCGAGCTCACCCGCCACGTGGACGTGTTCATCGGCACCGGCGGCCACGGCCATACCTTCCCAGGCGCCACGGTGCCGTTCGGCATGGTGCAGCTGAGCCCGGACACCTACAACGCGGTCTGGGATTCGTGTTCCGGCTATCACGAGTCCGACGGCTCGATCATGGGCTTCTCGCACACCCATCTGTCCGGCACCGGCATCGGCGACATGCTCGACTTCCTGCTGGTGCCCGCCACCGGCGACGTCAAGCTGGTACCGGGCCCACTGGACAATCCCGATGCCGGCTACCGCTCGCGTTTCGATCAAGCCGACGAAGCCGCATCGCCGGGTTACTACCGCGTTCGGCTGAAAGACAGCGGCGTGCATGCCGAGTTGACCGCCACCACGCGTGCCGGCCTGCATCGTTATCACTTCCCCAAGGGCAAGCCGGCGCATCTGCTGCTGGACCTATGCCACGGCATGCAGGACAAGCCGGAGATCCCGACCCGGGTCAGCGATGCGCAACTGCGCGTGGTCGACGCGCAGACCATCACCGGCGGGCGCCGCGTCTACCAGTGGGCCAAGGGTCGCTACATCTACTTCGCCATGCGGCTGTCGCGCCCGTTCGCGCAGGCGCAGCTGTATGCCGAAGACCAGCCGATGGCCAGCGACGCACGCCAGGCCGATGGCACGCATCTGAAAGCCGCCCTGCATTACCCGGATGCGGCCGACTCGCCGCTGTTGGTCAAGGTCGGCATTTCGGCGGTCAGCGCCGACAACGCACTGGCCAACCTGGACGCCGAGCTGGTCGATTTCGACTTCGCACGCGTGCATGCGCAAGCGGTCGCGGCGTGGGAAAAGGAACTGGGCCGGGTGCACATCGACAGCGATGACGATGCCCAGCGCCGCATCTTCTATACCGCCCTGTACCACAGCCTGCTCGCGCCCACGCTGTTCAGCGATAGCGACGGCCGCTATCGCGGCATGGACCTGCAA
This sequence comes from Xanthomonas maliensis, assembly GCF_009192945.1. Classification (GTDB taxonomy): domain Bacteria; phylum Pseudomonadota; class Gammaproteobacteria; order Xanthomonadales; family Xanthomonadaceae; genus Xanthomonas; species Xanthomonas maliensis. Next base: position 91,437 of record NZ_NSET01000004.1, read on the forward strand.
ATCCACCAGGCGCCTGCCGGTTACCACAACTACAGCACCTATTCGTTGTGGGATACCTACCGCGCCCTGCATCCGCTGCTGACCTTGGTGCAACCGGAGCGGGTGCCGGACCTGGTGCAGTGCCTGGTGCGCGGCGCCAACGAAGGCCCGGCCGGGGTGGGCATCTGGCCGCTGCAAGGCGTGGAGACCGATTGCATGATCGGCTATCACTCGGCGGTGGTGCTGGCCGAGGCGCATGCCAAGGGCTTTACCGGGATCGACTGGAAGGCCGCCTGGCCGGCATGGCGCAAGCGCGCGATGGACGATGACGTGCATGGCCTGGCGCTGTACCGAACGCTTGGCTACATCCCCTGCGACAAGGTCGACGAGGCGGTCAGCCGCACGCTGGAATTCGCTTACGACGATTGGGCGGTTGCCCACATCGCGCAGGCTGCCGGGGCCAACGACGACGCGCGGCAGTTGCGCGAGCGCTCGCGCAACTATCGCAATGTGTTCAATCGCGCCAGCGGCTTCGTGCAACCGCGTCTGCAGGACGGGCAATGGGCCAGCCCATTCGATCCCCGCGCCATGGGCCATCTGCAGAAATGGCGCGACTTCACCGAATCCAATGCCTGGCAGGCCACCTTCCTCAACCAGCACGATCTGTACGGGTATATGGATCTGTTCGGCGGTCGCGACGGTTTCGTCGCCAAGCTCGACGAATTGTTCTCCACCAGTTCGGAGCTGCCGGCCGATGCGCCACCGGACATCGACGGGATGGTCGGTCAGTACGCCCATGGCAACGAGCCCAGCCACCACGTGGCCTATCTGTATGCCTACGCCGGCCAGCCGTACAAGACCCAGGCGATGGTGCGCCGCCTGCTGCGCGAGCAGTACCACGATGCCCGCAACGGCCTGTCGGGCAACGAGGATTGCGGACAGATGAGCGCCTGGTTCGTCCTCAGTGCGTTGGGGCTGTATGCGGTGGACCCGGTCAGCGGCAACTGGATCCTCGGCAGTCCGTTGTTCAAGCGCGCCGAGCTGGACGTCGGCCACGGCCGCCGCCTGCGCATCGTCGCCCACGACAACAGCGCCAGCAACGTCTACGTCCAACGCGCCCGCTGGAACGGCAAGCCGTACACCCGCAGCTGGCTACGCCACGCCGACCTCGCCGCGGGCGGCACGCTGGAACTGGAGATGGGCCCCAAGCCCAACACCGCGTTCGGCGCAGGCAAGGACGATTTGCCGCCTTCTTTCAGCTGACGCCCCGTTGCCCGTCATGCCCGAATTCGCTAACGGAAGAATCCCCCACATGCTGCGTCGCTCCCTGTCTGCCCTCGCCCTGTCGCTCCTGCTGTCGCTCCCCGCATCCGCGCAGCAGGCGCATCGCAACGCCTGGCCGACCTTCGCCACCGAAGGCACGCACTTCATCCGCGACGGCAAGCCGTACCAACTCCTTTCCGGCGCCATCCATTTCCAGCGCATTCCGCGCGCCTATTGGAAGGACCGCTTGCAGAAGGCGCGCGCCCTGGGTTTGAACACGGTGGAAACCTATGTGTTCTGGAATCTGGTCGAGCCGCAGCAAGGTCGCTTCGACTTCAGCGGCAATAACGACGTCGCCGCGTTCGTACGCGAAGCGGCCGCGCAAGGCCTGAATGTGATCCTGCGTCCCGGCCCGTACACCTGCGCCGAGTGGGAAGCCGGCGGCTATCCGGCCTGGCTGTTCGGCCCAGGCGATATCCGCGTGCGCAGCCGCGATCCGCGTTTCCTGGCCGCCAGCCAGGCGTACCTGGACGCGCTCGCCACTCAGGTGGGGCCGCTGCTCAACGGTCATGGCGGCCCCATCATCGCCGTGCAGGTCGAGAACGAATACGGATCCTATGGCGACGACCACGCCTACATGGCGGCCAACCGCGCCATGTTCGTCAAGGCCGGCTTCGATCAGGCCTTGCTGTTCACCTCCGACGGCGCAGACATGCTGGCCAATGGCACGCTGCCCGATACGCTGGCAGTGGTGAACTTCGCCCCCGGCGAAGCCAAGAGCGCGTTCGACAAACTGATCAAGGCACGCCCCGCGCAGCCGCATATGGTCGGCGAGTACTGGGCTGGCTGGTTCGACCATTGGGGCAAGGCGCATGCCCGCACCGACGCCAAGCAACAGAGCGAGGAACTGGAGTGGATCCTGCGCCAGGGCTACTCGGCCAATCTGTACATGTTCGTCGGCGGCACCAGCTTCGGCTTCATGAATGGCGCCAACTTCCAGACCAATCCCAGCGACCACTACGCACCGCAGACCACCAGCTACGACTACGACGCCGTGCTCAACGAAGCCGGCCAACCCACACCCAAGTTCGCGCTGATGCGCGATGCCATCGCCCGCGTCACCGGCATACAGCCGCCAGCCCTGCCCAAGCCGATCGCCAGCGCAACGCTGCCGGAAACGGCGCTGCCCGAATCGGCGTCGCTGTGGGACAACCTGCCGGCGCCGATCGCCATCGAGACGCCGCAGCCGATGGAGCAGTTCGGCCAGGACTACGGCTACATCCTCTATCGCACCCGCGTCAGCGGCCCACGCAAGGGCAGCCTGTACCTGGGCGACGTGCGCGACGTGGCACGCGTCTACCTGGACCAGAAGCAGGTCGGCAGCGTGGAGCGGCGCCTGCAGCAGGTCGCCACGCCGATCGACATTCCGGCCGGCGAACACACGCTGGACGTGCTGGTGGAAAACAGCGGCCGCATCAACTACGGCCTGCGCCTGGCCGACGGCCGCGCCGGACTGGTCGACCCGGTGCTGCTGGACAACCAGGCCTTGACCGGCTGGCAGGCCTTCCCCTTGCCGATGCGCACCCCCGACACCCTGCGTGGCTGGACCCGCGCCAAGGTCGACGGGCCCGCCTTCCACCGCGGCAGCCTGCGCATCGGCACGCCCACCGACACCTTCCTGGACATGCGTGCCTTCAGCAAGGGCGTGGCCTGGGCCAACGGCGTCAACCTGGGCCGGCACTGGGCCATCGGCCCGCAGCGTGCGCTCTATTTCCCGGCGCCATTCCAGCGCAAGGGCGACAACCAGGTGGTGGTGTTCGATCTGGACAGCGTGGCGACGCCGCGCGTTTCCGGCCTGCGCCAGCAGGTCTGGGTCACCCCGCAGGACTGATCCAGGTCGTGGATGGCTGCTGCGCGCCGCCAGCCGCGCGGCCGCCGCAGCCCTGCCTGCTGACAACGGCAACGCTGGCGGATCAGGCCACTGCGCTAGGCGGCGTCTGCCCTGTGGCGCCTGGCGGGATGCCCACCGGCCTTCCGATCTGCGGTCTTCAGCGCCGCCCGCACTGGCCGCTATTGGGAACAGCCAGATCGGCAGGACTGCCGCACCGACGTGCTTCCATCGGCGCGGCCGTCCAGGCAAGATCACCGGCCCGCGGGGGCACGCCTCGGCGGTCTTGGCCGTTGTCCCAACGGATAGCGGCATGTCGTGGTCCCAGGAGTGTTCATGTCGTCGCTCGCCGTTACGCAAGACCCGGTCTCCGCGGTATCGGAGCAGACCCAGCACGCATTCGCCGCCCAGCTGCAGACCGGTTCGGTCGGCCGCGCCGAAGCCGCGCATCTGATGGCCTTCCTGTGCCAGACGCAGTCGGCCAAGCAGCCGCAGACCTTGTTGCCGCCGCAAGGCCGCGATCAGGACGCGGCCTGACGCGACCTCGGCGCGCGTCGCGCATCGATCAGCGCGGACACCGGGATCGATGGCAACGTCCGCGACCGACCGACAGCGCACATCGCCCACACGATAGAGCCCCCTCCCCCACGCCCAGCGCTGCGTGATGGTGGGTGGCGATCAGCGCGTGGCAGCGCCGTTGCCGGCATTGAACAACTGCAATTGCGCAGATGCACCGCAGCGAAGCTGGATGGGATGTTCAGACGCATGCGCGAGGCCGTCACCGGGGCGAAGTGATCGATCTTCATGCGACCGATCGCCTGCGCGGTGGCCAGCGGCGCCCACGTGCCGTCCTGCCAGACGTCCACGACGGACTGCCGCACGCGCCGGCCGTCGTTGGTCCGTTCCATGCGCATCGCCGTATCGACGCTCAGCAGCGGCTTGAACTGCCGCTCCATGACCGCGGTCTGCAATCGCGCCAGCGCGCTGCACACGGTGCGGCGCTCACTGTTCACTGCGGCGGCGATGCAGTGCTTTGCTCGATTGCACGCAACCAGATCGCGGTTGCCGCCTCAGCGCCTGGATTGCCCGACCGATCCCGATAGACGCACGACATCGGCCTCCGCAGCAGGCCGCGCCTGTCCGGTGCGATGACCAGCACCGGCTGGCACTCCACGCCGAACTCCGGCACCTGCCAGGCGACCTGCTCAGGCGGGACCAGCGCGTTCCAACCGATCGCAGACAGTTGGCGCACTGGCGACAGCGGCCCGGTCGGCATCGCGGATCTCGGTCATGCTCGGCAAACGACGCAGACGGAGGTGACCGGGGGATATGGTATTTAATAGATCACAAATAGGTATCTTTCTAAGCAAGACAGGACTGGACCAGATGCGACCGTTGGCGCTGTTGCTGTGTTGCCTGACCTCCGTGGCGAGCGCCCAATCCGCCTCGCCCCTGGTCTCGAGCGAATTCATCGCCGATGCACCGCCGACGCCGCAGGCGCACGCCTCCACCCTGCTGGAAACCCACGATGGCACGCTGCTGGCGGCGTGGTTCGGCGGCGACCACGAAGGTGCGGCCGATGTCGGCATCTGGTTGAGCCGACGCGGTGCCGAGCACTGGGAGGCCGCTCGCCGGGTCGCCGACGGTGCCAGCGCCGGTGCGGGAGGCGCGCCGGTGCCGGCCTGGAATCCGGTGCTGTTCCAGGCCCGCAACGGCCAGGTCCAGCTGTACTACAAACTCGGCCCCAATCCCCGTACGTGGTGGGGCATGCGCCTGAGCTCCAGCGACGATGGCGCGCACTGGGCGCCGCCCACGCGCCTGCCCGCCGGCATCCTCGGCCCGATCAAGAACAAGCCGCTGCAATTGCCGGATGGGCGCGTCCTGGCGCCGAGCAGCAGCGAAGATCGCGGCTGGCGCGCGCATATCGAATGGAGCGACGACGACGGTGCGCACTGGCAGCGCGGCATGCCGCTCAACGACCCGACCCGGATCGGCGCGATCCAACCCAGCCTGTTGCGCTATCCCGATGGTCGCCTGCAGGCCTTGGGCCGCAGCCAGCAGAACCGGCTCTTCAGCACCTTCTCCTCCGATGGCGGCCTGCATTGGCAGCCGATGCAGTTGCTGGAACTGAGCAACCCCAACTCAGGCACCGACGCGGTGATGCTGCGCGACGGCCGCGCCTTGCTGGTCTACAACCCTGGCGTTGCCGGCAAGAACTGGTGGGACGGCCGCGGCACCTTGGCGGTGGCGCTGTCCACCGATGGCGTGCACTGGCAGCGCGTGCTGACACTGGAAGACAGCCCGAAGGACGAGTTCTCCTATCCGGCGGTGATCCAGACCCATGACGGCCTGGTGCACATCAGCTACACCTGGAAACGGCAGCGCATCAAGCACGTCGTGATCGATCCTGCACGACTGCAATGGGCCCCAGCGGAGCAGCACTCGCCGAACGCGGCGCAGTGACTGGCGGCGCTGCCACAGGACTGGCAGCGCGATCAGCGCACGCTGATGTGATAAGCGCGATAGTCCTGCAGGCGCCACCCATGCCCGCCCCAGACGTATGGCCACGTCCGCCCCGCCCCCAGGCGCGCGAAGGTCACTTCAACGACATCTCCCTCGGCACCACTGGCCGGCAATGGCGTGACGGACGGCGGCGTGTCCGATGTTGCTCGCCGCACCACGACGCTCACCTTGCCCAAGTCGGCGGCTGGGCCCAGTTCCGCATCGACAGGGGACTGCGAATGCTGGCTCAGCCAATCACGCACCTGCTTGGCCTGGACGCTCGCCGCCGAAACGGACGTGCGGTGCACCCTGATCTGGGCGATCGCAATGCCCAGGACCGCCACTGCCAGCACAAGCATCCCCCATCCACGTGACGCGCGGATTTTTTTCACTTCGTTTCCTTGAGTGGGACGCATTGTTGAGAGCAGACGTTTCGACCTGATCACCACGTGCGATCCCGCGAGCGGGCCGGCTCGCGGCCCAATCGCCAGAGCATGTTTATGCACGTTGAGATGAGAGGCGTTGGCCGTCACCGGTGCGGAGCGGTGCTGCGTGGCGCCGGCTTGGCGGGCGCCACGGCAAGCGCTGCGGCGCACGCTCCGTGCCGCTGACGGTCAACCTGCGGCAAGCGCGCTGTGACGCGCCGAGACCGCGTTGTGCGCCCTGTCTCTGCTCCCCACAGAACGCGTCGCACTCCCCCTCAAAGGACATAACACGCTCTAGGATTCCTGCAGCAAGCCGACGATCCGCCGGACCCGCGCCACGTCGGTACGCTGGTAATCGCCACCGAGATCGCGGATATGGGCATGCAGGGCGGCCACCTGCGCGGCCACTGGCGAGCGGACCGAGGCATGAAACTCCTGCGCCCCCGTGTGGGCACGCAGCGCCATGACATTGTGCTCGGAGACGCCCGCCCCCGGCATTACACGGATCCGGTCGCCGGCCTGGCGTACCAGTGCAGCGATCGTGTCGATGCCATCCAGCGCCGTGGCGCGCGCGCCGGAGGTCAACACGCGCGCGCAACCCAAGCTGATCGCGTCCTCGAGCGTGCGCGCGGGATCGGCGCTGACATCGATGGCGCGATGGAAGGTCACGCTCAGCGAGCCTGCCGCTGCGATCAGCACGCGCATCGTCGCCAGGTCGACCTCGCCGGCCGCATTCAGCGCACCGAGTACCACGCCATCGCAGCCCAGCCGCACGCATTGCTCGACATCGCGGCGCATCACCTCCACCTCCGCCGCGTCGAACACGAAATCGCCCACCCGCGGACGGATCAACGCATACAGCGGAATACGCAGACGCTCGCGCACCACGGCCAGGGTGCCGAACGAGGGCGTCAAGCCACCGCCGTCCAGTCCTCCGCACAGTTCCACCCGGATCGCCCCACCGGCTTGCGCGGCGAGCGCCGAGCCGACCGAATCGGCCGCCACTTCCAATCCCAATGCGCTCATGCTGCCGGCTCGCTGTGGTAATGGCTGTCGCCGGGCACCAGCAGGTCCTGTCGCTGCGCATCGCAGACGGCGTAGCTGAAGCCCTTCTGGATCGCGAATGCACCGACCTCGCCCCGCTTGTTCATCGCCAGGAAGCCGACCTGCAGCGTGCGGGTCAGCTCGGGCTTGCGATGGATCAGACGCATCACCACCTCGCGGCAGGCCTCGGCCGGCGACTTGCCCTGGCGCATCATTTCCACCACCGCGAAACTGCCGACATTGCGGATCACTTCCTCGCCCACGCCGGTGGAGGTGGCGCCTCCCACCGCGTTGTCCACGTACAGGCCGGCACCGATGATCGGGCTGTCGCCGACCCGGCCATGCATCTTCCAGGCCATGCCGCTGGTGGTGCAGGCGCCGGACAGATTGCCGTGCGCATCCAACGCCAGGATGCCGATCGTGTCGTGGTTGTCCTTGCCGCCCGGCAGCTTGGAGTCGCGCCAGGCGCGGTTCTCGATATTGGCCTCGGGCGCGTAATGGGAGGTCTTCAACCATTGCTTCCAGGCCGCTTCGGCATCGGGCGTCAGCAGCTTGGTCTTCGGGAATCCCTGCGCCAAGGCGAACTGGCGTGCGCCATCGCCGACCAACATCACATGCGGGGTCTTTTCCATCACCGCACGCGCCACCGATACCGCATGCACCACGTCCTCCAGCGAGGCGACCGCACCGCAGTTGCCAAGATGATCCATGATGCAGGCGTCCAGCGTCACCCGCCCATCGCGGTCCGGGTAGCCGCCCAGGCCGACCGTGGGGTTGTGCGGATCGGCCTCGGGAACGCGTGCGCCAGCTTCCACCGCATCGAGGGCATTGCCGCCGGCCGCGAGGATCTTCCACGCGGCCTGGTTGGCCGCCACACCGAAATCCCAGGTGGAAATCACCCGGGGCGCGCCGGCCGGCAACGTCGACACCGGCTGCGCAGCATCGGCGGCCGCCTGCGCGCGCGCGCTCCAGCCGGCCAACGAGGAAGCGATCGCGCCGAGCGTGGCGTGCTTGAGGAAATGACGACGTTGGATCATCCAGGCGACTCCAGCAGTAATGAACGCCGTGCACGACGGCTCCCGCGATGATGCGCCAGTGACCGCCATCGCGAAACCGTTGCCGACCACATCGTCGATGCGGATTGCGGCACGATGCCGCAGTGCAGGCAGGCAGGCAGGCTCGTCGCTTGCGCCACGCAACAGGCAGGGCGGCATGTCATCGCGCCACACAGAAAACGCCAGCGCCGGGCGAGGAATCGCCAGCCAGCCAGCCGATGCCGATGCCGATGCCGATGAGTACGCTTGTCATCGCAATGTGCCCGGTGACATCGCGCTCGGCCGCGCCACCAGCAGCAACCACGGCCTTCATGCTCACTCGGTCACCGAGGCCGGCGAGCCGTCTGCAGGCGGTGGCGGATCGTCCACCAATCGACTGGTCAGCACGTGATCGCGCCAGTGGCCGTTCAATTGCAGATAGCGACGCGCATAGCCCTCGACCTGGAAGCCCAACCGTTGCAGCACACGCGCGCTGCGCAGGTTGCCCGGCACGTATTGCGCCATCACCCGCCGCAGGCCGAGCGGACCGAACATGAAGGCGATCCCATGCCCGCCGGCCCAGTGAATCCAGCCGCGGCCCTGGCAGGTCGCGTCGACGCCGTACCCCAAGTGGCAGGCCTGGAAGGCGCCGCGCTGGATCTGGGTAAAACCGACGGTGCCCACCACCTGCCCGTTCCGCAGCAAGACCAATTGCACCTCGCGCTGGCCGGGCTGTGCATTGACATACGCCAGGCACAAGCGCCGCCAGCCCTCGACGGTGTAGAACGCGGCAGGACGCAACGGCATGGCATCGGCCAGATGAGCGCGATTACGTGCGTGATAATCGGCCATGGCGTCCGGCGCAACCGCCGACAGGTCGGCCAGCACCACCCCATCGGGATGCTGCAGGGACGCGAACACCGGCAGCTTCATCGCTGGCTCACCGCTGCGGTCTCGGCCGCGACGATGCACCACGCGAGCCGCGTCCACATCTGGCACGAGCGATACAGGATCGAGGGCGGTCGCCAAGCGATGCAAGACCGTGCTTGGCCATCTGATCGCGCACACCGCCGCCTTGCGCACGCTGCAAGCGCAGCACCCGCGCGCCGCACCGACCATGCTTGCGCGCCAAAACAGTTCAACGGCCGCTCGCAGCGGCACGGGGATCTACCGACTGGCTCAGCACGACAGGTCGGTCAACGCATGGTGTGGATGGCACCGGCGCGTCTCCTGCGCAGGCGCCGCGATCGTCTCAGGCCGCGGCCGCGGCCAGCGCCTGGCCGATCTGGGCTTCGATCGCATCGAGGTTGGGCAACAAGGCGCTCTGTTCGCCCAACAACACGCGCATGTGCACACCGTCTGGCAGCGCGTCTTCGGACGCATCGGCCAGCAGACCATCGCGCGGGATCGAGATCAGCTGCGGGAACGAGGCCGTCAGCAAGGCGAAGTACGGCAACGCCGGATTGCCGCCCAGCGCCTTGAGCACGATCACCTTGTTGTTGACCGCGGTGGATTCCTCGCCCAGCCCGCTGAACCGCGCGAACGACAGCAGCGGCACCTTCCAACCATACCAATCGATGCGGCCCACCACCCAGCGCGGCATGTCGGCCAGCGGCTCGACCGCCACGCGCGACATCACCTCGGCGACGGTGGCGTTGGGTAACAGCACGCGTTCCTGCCCGGCCTGGATCAGGACGCCGCGGATTTCGTCATTGTTGGCGTAGCTCATGGCTTCGATTCCGGTCTGGGAGGGCGCCGGCTCAGGCCGGCCAACGCTGTGCCAAGGTCTGCGCCAGCTGCGCAGGATCGGCGGACGGCAGGCCACGCTGGGCCAGGCGTGCGGCGGCGGCCGGATCGTAGCAACCGTCGGCGGATTGGCCGGCGACCAGCGCCCCCTGTTCGGCCAGCGACAGCGTCGCCTCCACCAGGGCCTCGCTAGCACCGCTGAGCATCAGCACGGCACTATCGGCCGGCGGCAGCGCCGCGACCAGGGCCGCCGGATCCGCCTGCGCCACGAACACCAGCGCACCGCCCTGCGGTTGCACGCCGACGGCGTCTGACAGCACATGGACCTTGCCTGCAGTCACCGGCTGACCGATCTCGGCCAGCTCCACAGGCAAGGTCGACACCCGGCCCATCTGCCGCACCAGGTTGCCGTACTGACCGCCGTCGAGCGTCATCCGCACCAACACCGCGCGCGGGAACTCCGCCGGCAAGGCGCCCAGCAGCCGCCGGATCGCATCCGGACCACCGATGCCGGCCATCACCAGCACCGCACCGCTGGCCGACGCGCCAGGTTCGTCCAGGTCGACCAACGACAACCCGCCGGTGGACAGCGCAGCGACATCCGGCTCGGCGCGCGTCCGCACCACGACTGCGACATCGTCGACCAGGCCCCAGGTACTGGAATCGCCCAACGACAGGCTGGCCGCAGCCGGCGCAGCAGGCGCGGCCGCCGCTTGGGCAGCGCTGAACAAGGCGTCGCCCGGCACCTGCTCGAAGGCATGTGCGGCCAGTTCCAGATGGCGGTCGATCTGTTGCGGGGAATCCTGCCGGTTGGACGGAATGTCCAGCCCGGGCTCGGGCTGCAGCGACGGCTCGCATTCGGTGCCCGGCGGCAGCACATCGGCGTGGCCGTGCAGCTTGGCCGCCAGATGGCGCACCCAGCGCTGCGCTTCCCAGCCTTCGCGGCGTACGGTCAACTCGGCTTCGTCGAAGATCACCGTCAGGCCGGGCCGGGTCAGGACCGGCTCCAGCGCCTCGAGCGCATCCTCGATCGCCGGTTCCAGCGCCACCAACACGGCGCTGGGATCGACATCGCGCAGCGTCTGCACATCGATCGCGCTGGGTTCGTCTTCCAGCACCACCTGGGCGCCGGCCAAGGCCAGCGCCTCGCGCAAGCGTTCGCGTGCCTGCCCAGGGCGCCCCAGCAGGGCGACCGGCGTCATTGCGCCATTACTCTCGGACACGGGCGATCCCCAGCAGGTCGTACACGTTTCGCATCAGATCCAACTCTTGATAGGGCTTGCCGAGGTAGCGCTGCACGCCGATCTCGAACGCGCGCTGGCGATGCTTCTCTCCACTGCGCGAGGTGATCATCACGATCGGCACCGCCTTGAAGCGCGGGTCGGCACGCATCGCGGTGGCCAGCTCGTAGCCGTCCATGCGCGGCATCTCGATGTCGAGCAGCATCAGGTCTGGCACGCGCTCTTCCAGCAGCTCCAGCGCTTCCACGCCATCGCGGGCGGTGGTCACGTCCAGGTTGTGGCGTTCCAGCACGCGGCTGGTCACCTTGCGCATGGTCAGCGAGTCGTCGACCACCATCACCAGCGGCACGTGCCGCTGCGATTCGGCCTGCGTCGTCTGCGTTGGGCCGGCCGGCTGGGCCAGGTAACGACGCACCAGCGGCGCCACGTCCAGGATCACCACCACGCGGCCATCGCCGGTGATGGTGGCGCCGTAGATACCCGGCACCGAGGCGATCTGCAGACCCACCGGCTTGACCACGATTTCGCGATTACCCAGCACCTGGTCGATCGCCACCGCTGCCCGCAGGTCGCCTGCGCGCACCAACAGCAACGGCACCTGCGCCTGTCCTTCGGCACCCGCAGCGGCCTGGCCGACCAGCGAGCCGAGGTCGTGCAACACGTATTCCTCGCCGGCGTAGTGGTAACCACCCTCGCCCGACTCGTAACGCGCCCGCGAGATCCGGCCGATACCGCTGACCGAGGCCACCGGCACCGCAAAGGTGGTTTCGCCGATGCGGACGAACACCGCCTGGGTGACCGCCAGCGTCTGCGGCAGGCGCAGGGTGAAGGTAACGCCCTGGCCACGCACCGAGTGGATGTCCACCGAGCCGCCCAGCTGACGAACCTCGTTGCGCACCACGTCCATGCCGACGCCGCGGCCAGCCAGCTGGCTGACCTGGTCGGAGGTACTGAAGCCGGACGCGAAGATCAGTGCATCCAGTTCGGTATCGGTCAGCGCCTGATCCGGTTCGATCAGGCCACGCTGTTCGCCACGACGACGGATCGCCTCGCGGTCCAGCCCGGCGCCGTCGTCGGCCACTTCCAGCACGATTTCCGAGCCTTCGCGACGCAGACGGATCGCGATGCTGCCTTCCTCCGGCTTGCCGGCCGCGCGCCGCTGTTCCGGCGTTTCCAGGCCATGCGCCACCGAGTTGCGCAGCATGTGTTCCAACGGCGCGACCATGCGATCGAGCACGTTGCGATCGAGTTCGCCCTGGGTTCCTTCCAGCACCAGATGCACTTGCTTGCCGGTATCGGTGCCGGCCTGGCGGACCACGCGGCGCAGGCGCGGCACCAACCCGTCGAACGGCACCATGCGCGCACGCATCAGGCCGTCCTGCAGCTCGGAGCTGACGCGCGACTGCTGTTGCAGCAAGCCGTCGTATTGGCGCGAGAGATCTTCCAGCACACCTTGCAGGCCACCCAAGTCGGCCGCCGATTCGTTCAGTGCGCGGCTGAGCTGCTGCAAGGTGGAGAAGCGGTCCAGTTCCAGCGGGTCGAAGGTGCGGTCGCCCTGATCCTGCTCGCGCTGGTAGCGCGCCACGATCTGCGCTTCGGTTTCCAGATCCAGACGCCGCAACTGATCGCGCAGACGGGCGTTGGTGCGATCCAGTTCGCCCATCGCGCCACGGAAGGCACCCAGCTGCTGTTCCAGCCGCGAACGGTAGATCGCCACTTCGCCGGCATGGTTGACCAGGCGGTCGAGCAGATCGGCGCGCACACGCACCTGTTCCTGCTGCACGCGCGGCAGGAAGTCTTCGTCGGCCTGGCCTTCCAGCGGAATCGGCGCCGACAGCGGTGCCGGTTCCACCGAGACCTTGGCGATCGCACGCACATCCGCGGCGGTCGGCGCAGCGGCGTCGCGACCGCGGGTACGGGTCTCGAAGGCTTCCACCAGGTCGGTCGGCATCGCCACCGCCCGGTGCATGCCGGTGCGGGTCAACAACTGATGCAGACGGTCGAAGCCACGCTCGAACAGACGCACGTCGTCGCGGTCGATGTCGGTGCGATTGGCCGCCACGGCTTCCAGCAGCGATTCGATCGCATGCCCAAGATCGCCGATGGCATTGATGCCGGCCATGCGTGCACCGCCCTTGAGCGTGTGCAGATCGCGCTGCAGTCCGTTGAGGACATCGCGGTCTTCCGGCACTTCGCGCATGCGGGCGATCAGACCATCGCAATGGTCCAGCAGATCGCGGCCTTCCTCGACGAAGATGTCGACCAGCTCGCCGTCGAGCTGATCGAAATTGAGCGGACCGACGTCGAGCGCGGCGCTGGCATCGTTGCCGGTGGCGTCGGACATGGCGCTGGCCTCTTCCACCGGCGCACTGAGCGCTTCCGGCTCGACATGGACAGACTCGTCTGCGGTCACGGCGTGGGCGTCGTCGCCGTCCACTGCCGGTGCATCGGCAGCAACGCTGGCTTCGGCTTCCACGGCGACCGGCAACTCGGCACTCGTTGCCACGTGTGTCTCCTCCTGAGCGGCCTGCACGTCGGCAGGCACGCTTTCCGGCGCGCCGAGTTCGGCAACATCGGCCGACAACAGCGGGTCGGTCTCGGCAGGCGCATCGGCGGTTTCGTCGACGCGTTCGGACACCTGCGCCATCTCGAAGGCCTGCACCGACTCGATGGTGGCCTCCGGCACGGACGCGTCGTGCGGCGGCGCCAACGGGGCGTCGGCGGACGCATCGTTGGCCTGCACATCGGCCTGCATCGGCAACGACGCGACTGTCTCGGCATCCGGCTGCGACGGCTCGACGGGGTCGGACTGCTCGGTCTCGGCGACCGGTTCCGGTGCGATGGTGGTCGCCTCCGGCGCTGCCGCTGCGACGTCGTGTTCCGTCGGGGCGGCTGCGTCGAGCATGTCGCCGTGCACGTGCTCCTGCTCCGATGTCGGCTGCTGCGCATCGGCAGCATGGTCCGGCATGGCCTCGAACGGATGTCCGGCCTGGTCGAGCAGTGCCGTCTCCGCCGAGGCGGTTTCGGTCTCGGCGTCGGTCTCGGCAACTGGCTGATCCACTGCCTCGACAGCTGCACGCTGGTCGTCCGCGTCCACGACGCTGTCGCTTGGCGTCTGCAACTGCAGAGCATCCTCGTCAGACAGCGACGACGCGACCGGCTCGCCCAGGCTCTGTTCCTGCCCCAGCGTCGCCTCGGCCTCGGCCAGTTCGTCCACTGCCACCGCTGGCTCCGTATCGGCAGCCGTGTATTCGACAGCGTCATGAGCCTGCGCATGCGCAACGGCGTCGACGGCTACGACATCGGCAGTGTCGGCATCGGCCGGCACGTGGATCGGGGCCACCGGTACGTCAGTCAGCTGCGCTGCGTCGGCGCTGACGTCGGCCGGCACGGCGTCGACGACGTGGGCCTGTTCGTCCTCGACAGCAATCGCGTCCGTCACCTGCTGATCGGCGCCGTCCGCAACGGCGTGCGGTGCCTCGGCTTCGTCGGCCTCGGCAGGCGTCTGCACATGTGGCTGTGCCGAAACCTCGTCCGTCGGCGGCGCGCCGATGAATTCGGCCTGCTCGCCTTGCACATGCGCATCGTCTGCGATGCCCTGCGCTGCGTCGGCGTGCTCGCGCCACGGCTGCGCAAGCGTCTCTTCGCTGGGCGTCGCGTGCGCCGAATCGTTGTGCAATGCATGCTCGGGTGCGACTTCGGCTTCCGCCGTGGCCAGCTCGTCGACGACGATGGGCGCCTCGGCGGCCGGCGGCAGCGCGGCGGTATCCAGGTACTGCGACAGGTCTTGCGCACCGGTCAACTCGACCGTGGGCTCGGCGTCGTGCAGTGCGGTGTCGGTCTCGGCGTCCTCGAGCTCCTCGAGGAACGCCTCCGGCGGCCACTGTGCTTCGGGCAAGCTATCGACCAGCACGCGCAGGCGTGCGGTCAACGGCGCGAAGGAGGGGATCAACGGCGCGTCGGCACGCAGCGCGCTGACCGTGGTGGCGATCGCCGCGGCCATCGCGGCCAGCGCATCCACGCCCTCGTTCGACGGCGTCGCCGCGGCCGCCAGCAGCCGCTTGACGTAGCTTTCGGCCGGCGTGGTCACCAGGGTGATTTCCGGCACATCGGTCATCGCGAAGGCGCCGCTCATCGTATGCACCGCACGCAACAGCTCTTCGCTGGCCGGTTGCGGCGCCACCTGTGCCGCCTGCAGCCAGGCGTGCACGGTTTCCAGATGGGTGGCGACTTCGGCTTCGAGGATCTCGCGCAACACGCTGTCGACCGAGGCCGGCGTGCCAGCGGTTGCCGCCACGCCAGTGTCGACCGGCGCGACCGCGCCGACGTCGGTGGCAGTGTCCTGCGGCGTGGCGACGTAATACGCGTCCTCACCGGCGGCAATGCGATCGGCGACCGTCTGGATGGCGATGACATCGGCCTGGATCTGCCCTTGCTCACGCAAGGCGGCGTTGAATTGCGGCAGCACCTCGTAGGCCAGCTCGACCATCGTCACCACCGCCGGACTGGCCGGCCGGGTGTTGTCGAGCACGCGGTTGAGCATGCTCTCGATCTTCCAGCTGAACTCACCCAAGGCGGCGGCGCCGACCAGCCGGCCGCTGCCCTTGAGCGTATGGAAGACGCGACGGATCGGCCGCAGGTTGTCCTGGCTGTGCGGAGCAGCGCGCCAGACCGGCAGCAACTGACCGAGGTTCACCAGTTCCTCGTCGAACTCCTCGAGGAAGACCTCGCGGATATCGTCGTCGATCTCGGCATCGGCGAAGCCACCGAACACGCTCGCTGCCGGTTCGACGGCGGCAGGCGTGTGCGTGGCCACGGCGGGCGCGGCCGGCGTCGGCGCAGCAACCGCGCCGGTGTCGGCGCTGCTGGCCGGGGTGGAACTCAAGCGATCCACATCGAACTGCGCGACAGCCGCATCGAGCTGCTGCAGGAACGCGGCCGAGTCGGCGTCGAGCTCGATCTTGTTGACCACCGCTTCCTGCACCCGCGGTGCAGCAGGCGCTGCGTCGGACACCGGTGCCGATGGCGTCTCGGTGGACGGCTCGACGAACGGATCCTGCGGCTCGGGCGGCGAGAACGCATCGGCCAGATCGAAGCGGGGGGCAGGCGTCGCAGCCGGTGCGTCCAGCGCGCCCGGCGCGTCATCGACGGCCGTGACCGTCGCATCCTGCGGCGGCGGCTCGGCGATCTGCTGGGCGTCGACCGGGACGCTGTCGTCGTCGCGCTCCAATGCACTCAGGTCGACCGTGTAGCTGACCTGCGCGGCCTCGGTCGGCAGGCTGGCACCTTGCTCGGCCGAGACCGGATCGAACGTCGAGGCCACCGACCCCGGCTGCTCGCTGGTCTCCAACTGCCAGCTGCCCGGTGCCTGACCGCCATCGCCGGACAGATCCAGCGGCGCGATCGTGAACGGCACGTGGGCCTGACCGGAAGCGGTCTCCTCGGCGGCGACCGGGTCGAACGAAAACACGCTATCGCTGGCGGCCGCACCGACGTCCTGCACGGCGCTGGCCGCGAACGGCGCTTCGTGCAGGGTCTGGTTGGCCCACTCCAGCGGCGGTGCCGCATCGTTGGCCGCCGGCAGCAGTTCAGGCGAGGACGGCGCGGGTGCCGCGGCGACCGGCGCTGCGACCGACGCGTCCAGCGGGACACCCGGCGCCGCGCTGCCGACCGGCAGCTCGGAGGGCTCGCTTGCCGGCAACGGCCAGTAACGCAGCGTTTCCAGGCTGTTACGGGTGATGTCCAGGATTTCTTCGCGGCCGGGACGGCGCTCGCGCAAGGCCTCCAGGTAGTACTCCAGGCTGGCCATCGCATCGGCCAGGGTGTCGAGCTGGCGGCCGCTGGGCACGCGCTGCTTGCCGATCAGTTCCAGATCGACATAGCGCCGCACGCCTTCCAAGTAATCGGCCGCTTGCGGCAGCTCGAGGATGCGCAGTGCACCGCCGACTTCGCCGAGCAGATGCGGCACATCGGCCAGGCGGGCGTGATCCCAGTTGGTTTCGATGAAGGCGACGAAGTGTTCGCGCGCCGAACCGAAGTTGGCGATGGCCTCCTGTGCCAGCACGTCGACCGTGCGGCGCACTTCCGAGGCGTTGGCGCTGCCGCTGCCGCTGCCGTCATCGCTGGCGCTGACCTCCGCGCCGAGGCTGGCGACCTGGTCGTCCAGCGAGGCGTCCACGTACAGCAACGCGCCGGCGATATCCAGCAGCACGCCTTCGTCCATGCGGTCCTGGCCATCGACCACGCGGGCCAGCGCGTCGCGCTGCTGGATCACCACGTTGCGGGCCACGCCCAAACCCATCATGCCCAAGGTGTCGGCGACGCTGCCGAGATCCTTGACCTGGCTCTGCAACTCGGCGATGTCGCCGCCCGTGCGCAAGTGCAGATCCAGCGCATCCTTGACGCGCAGCAATTCTTCCTTGACCGCGCTACCGACGGTGTCGAGCAGTTCACGATTGCGCCCGCTCAAGCTGCCGCGGGCGTGCTCCAGTTCGGCCTGGGTGGCTTCGCCGGCCTGCGGGTCGATCGCAAACAGCACGCTCTCGCTCAACCCGGGTTGGCCGCGGGTGGCGCGAATCTCGTTGAGCAGCGGCAGCAGCACGATCGGGATGTCGCGGTGGCCGTTCTGCAAGCGCTCCAGGTAATCCGGCAGCAGCACCGTACCGCGCATCAACATCGCGCAGGCTTCGTCGCGATCGGCGACCTCGCCGTCCTGTACGGCCTTGGCCAACAGTTCCAGTTCCTCGGCCACCATCGCCGGGGCATACAGTTCGACCATGCGCAAGGTGCCCTGCACCTGGTGCAGGTAACCGGCGCAGAACCGCATCCGGCTGGTGTCGGACGGTTCCTCGGCGAAGTATTCGATCTCGTTGCGCGCCTGGCGCAAGGTCTCGTCCAGCTCCGGCTTCACCCAGCCCAGCGCGGCATGGCTCATCGCATCGCGAAGCGCGCTCATTGCAGCCCCCTGACAAGGACCGAACGGCCGCCTTGGCGGCAGTGGGCCCATTCCTGCATCGACGTAACACTACGCGCCATCTGAAGATCCTTTCCCGTTCCGCGTCGTGGTCACGCCGGCAGTTTGAAGTCGGCGACGGAACGGCGCAGATCGGCAGCGAGCTGCGCCAGGTTGCCGATCGATTCGGCCGTCTGTTCCGCACCCTGCGATGTCTGGCTGGTGATCTGTCGGATCACGCCCATGGTCTGTGTGATATCTGTCGCCGCGGCCGACTGCTGGTGCGCGGCGATGGAGATGTTCTTAATCAGGTTATTCAAGGCGTTGGACACGCGCTCGATTTCGGTCAGCGCGGTGCCGGCGTCCTCGGCCAGGCGCGCACCGGACACCACTTCGGAGGTGGTCTGCTCCATCGAGCTGACCGCTTCGTTGGTATCGGCCTGAATGGTCTGCACCAGACCTTCGATCCGGCGGGTCGCGTTGGAGGTGCGTTCTGCCAGGCGCTGCACTTCGTCGGCCACGACCGCGAAACCGCGACCGGCCTCGCCTGCCGACGCCGCCTGCACCGCGGCGTTGAGCGCCAGGATGTTGGTCTGTTCGGAAATGTCGTTGATCAGTTCCACGATCGAGCCGATTTCCTGCGAAGACTCACCCAGCCGCTTGATGCGCTTGGAGGTCTCCTGGATCTGGTCGCGAATCTGGTCCATGCCCTGGATCGTCTCGCGCACCACGCCGGCACCCTCGGCGGCGATGACCACCGAGCGCTGCGCCACTTCGGCCGACTCGGTGGAGTTGCGCGACACCTGTTCGATGCTGGCGGCGATTTCGCTGATGCGCTCGGAGGCGGTGGTGATCTGGTTGGCCTGCTGGCCGGCCGCTTCGGCCAGCTGCATCGCGGTGGCCTGGGTCTCCTGGGTCGACACGGCGACCTTGGCCGAGGTGTCGTTGATCGTGGTCACCAGGTGGCGCAGCTCGTCCACTGCGTAGTTGATTGCGTCGGCGATCGCGCCGGTCATGTCCTCGGTCACCGACGCCTTGACGGTCAGGTCGCCCTCACCGAGCGAGCTGATTTCGTCCAGCAGCCGCATGATCGCTTGCTGGTTGCGGCTATTGAATTCCACCTGCGCCTGGTAGCGCACGTCTTGTTCGCGCGAGCGTGCACGCACCGAGCTCCAGACGAAGCCGACGATAGCCAGCAACGACAGCAGGCCCGACACCACGCCGACCCAGAAGTTCGGGAAGATGCGGGTGTCGCGTACCGAGCCGAACGCCGAAAAGGCATCGAACAGCTTCTTGCTGTCGTCGAGCATCTTGCCCGAGCCGGCGGTCAGTGCGGCCGCCGAGGACTGCGCGGCGAACAGGCTGCGCGAGGTGGCCAGGATGGCGTCGACGTCCTTCTTCATCGTCGCCCATTGCGCCTGCGACTGCTCCAGCGCCGACAACGCGGCCGGGTTGCGGACCGCGGCGATGCCGAGTTCCTCGTTACCGGCGCGCAGGCCTTCCAGCATCTGCGTGAACACCACCGAGTCGCGCGCCAGCGCGTCACCGGAGGCGGCGGCATTGTCTTCGCCGGCGCGGATTTCGGTCACCCGCCGCGCCATGGTTCCGGCAACCACGACCTGCTGCAAGGTGTTGTAGATCTGCGAGGCCGGCGCGCCGCTGACGGTCATCGCGCGCACCACCTCGTTCAACTGCGCCTGCAGCTGCGGCACGTTGCCGGAGAAACGCTCGGCGTTGCCTGCGAGCGCCAGCACCGCCTGTTCGCTGGCGATGACCTGATCGGCATTCTTGCCCAACGGCACCCAGGTCGCCTTGAGCTGCGCCAGCGGGCTGGACACCGTGCCTTCCCGGCTGTAACGGTTGTCGAGTTCGTTGACCGTGGCATCGATGCGCGCCTTGGTCTCCTTGAACGCGGCGAAGGCCTTGGCGTCGCCGGAGACCGCTTCGCGGCCCTGGTTGGCCAACTGCTGCGACAGCACCTGCAAGTCGGCCGCACCGGTACTGGCGCCAGCCAGGCGGCTGCCCTGCCAGGTGGCCACACCGGTGTTGGCACCGAACAGGATCATCGACAGGACCAGCAGGCCAAGCCAGAAGCTGGTGCTGACGCTGCCGAGCTTGTTGGTCTTGCGGGCGTCCGGGGCGGTACTCATGGTTCGACCTCGATCTGTATGACGTGACGCGACTGCGGCTTATGCCGCGGCCTGCCGGAATTCAGGAGTGCGCGACAGCAATGCCAGGGAGAACACACCCCAGTCCTGCGTCTCGTTGCGAAAGGCACGATCGATGAAATGGGCATAGCGGCCTTGCGCCAGCTCGCCCGGCTCGACAGCCTGGGCCTGCTCGAAGCTGCGCTGGCCATAAAGCTCGTCGATGGTCAGGGCGACGTCGCCACCGCTCTGCCGCATGATCAGCACGCGCTGGCCTTCTTGCAGCACCGTGCGACGCCCTTCCAGGAACTGCTTGAGGTCGATCACCGGAAACAGGTTGCCGCGCAGATTGCCCACGCCCAACAACCAGGGCTGTGCGCCCGGCACCGGGGTGATCGAGGGGATCGGCACGATTTCGGCCACCTCGCGGAAGTCCGACACCAACCGGCGCGTCCCCACGCGATAGCCGACGCCACGCCAGATGTCGGTGGAGAACTGCCGCTCCGGCAACGGCGTGGCATGCGCCAAGCTGCGACGTTCGTAATCATCGAGGATATCGAAGGGCGAACGCATCAGCGCACCAACTGTTTGATGCGGGCGAGCAGGTCGTCTTCGCGCGGCGGCTTGACGACGTAGTCGCTGGCCCCCTGCCGCAGTCCCCAGGCGCGGTCCGTTTCCATCCCCTTGGTGCTGACCAGCAACACCGGGATGTCCTTGGTCGCCTGGTCGCGCGCAAGCGCACGCGTGGCCTGGAAGCCACTCATGCCGGGCAGCACCACGTCCATCAGCACCAGATCGGGGGACTGGCTACGCACCAGTTCCAACCCCTCTTCAGCGTTGTCGGCGGCGACAACCGTATGGCCAGCCTTCTCCAGCCATTGACTGAAGACCGCCCGGTCGGTGGGCGAATCCTCGATCAACACAATTCGAGCCATGTTGCCTTTCCCCCTGGTCAGGCGTTGACGTACGTACGGATCGCGCTCAGTAGCTCTTCACGGGTGAATGGCTTGGTCAAATATTGCTCGGAGCCGACGATGCGGCCACGCGCCTTGTCGAACAGGCCATCCTTGGAAGACAACATGATGACCGGCGTCGACTTGAAGAGCTGGTTGCCCTTGATCAACGCACAGGTCTGGTACCCATCCAGACGCGGCATCATGATGTCCACGAAAATGATCTGAGGCTGCTGGTCGGCGATCTTGGCCAGTGCCTCGAATCCATCGGTCGCTGTCACCACCTCACAGCCTTCGCGCTTGAGCAGCGTTTCGGCGGTGCGGCGGATGGTCTTCGAATCGTCGATGACCATCACCTTCAGTCCTGCGAGTTCCCCACCCGCAGCCATGTTTTCAGTCATGCAAATATCCCCGAGCGCGCGACGCTTCATCCCTCCGACGTCGCTACGAAACTGCATGTATATCCCAAGACCCGCGTAGACTGTCAAGGGTGCATTGCCGGGGCCCCGCCAGGCGGGCGTTCCGACCGCGCCAGGGAGCGTTTCGCCAGGTCTGCCGCGCATTCCGCGACCTCCCCGGCGCGCCATCGCCCACCGCTTGACGTTACCATCGGCAGCCGGTTCGAAAGGTTTAGCCCATGTCGCTCGACGTCGTCGTGGTGATGGATCCCATCGCTGCCATCAAGATCGCCAAAGACACCACCTTCGCCATGCTGCTGGAAGCCCAGCGCCGTGGCCACCGTCTGCACTACGTCCGCCCCGGCGGGCTGAGTCTGCGCGACGGGCGGGCGGTGGCGCAGGTGGCACCGCTGAACGTGCGCGACGACAGCGCCGGCTGGTTCACCCTGGGCAGCTTCGCCGAACTGGCGTTTGGCCGCGGCCAGGTGGTGCTGATGCGCAAGGACCCGCCGGTCGATGCCGAATTCATCTACGACACCCAGGTCCTGGCCGTGGCCCAGCGCGCCGGTGCGCAGGTGATCAACGACCCGCAGGGTCTGCGCGACTACAACGAGAAACTGGCCGCCCTGCTGTTTCCGCAGTGCTGCCCGCCGACCCTGGTCAGCCGCGACCCTGCCGCATTGAAGGCCTTCGTACTGGAACACGGCCAGGCGGTGCTCAAGCCACTGGACGGCATGGGCGGACGCTCGATCTTCCGCAGCGGCACCGGGGATCCCAACCTCAATGTGATCCTGGAGACCCTGACCGATGGCGGCCGCCGCCTGAGCCTGGCCCAGCGCTTCATTCCCGATATCACTGCCGGCGACAAGCGCATCCTGCTGGTGGATGGCACGCCGGTGGACTACTGCCTGGCACGCATCCCGCAGGGGGACGAGTTCCGCGGCAACCTGGCGGCCGGTGGACGCGGCGAAGGCCGCCCCTTGTCCGAGCGTGATCGCTGGATCGCCGCCCAGGTCGGCCCGGAAATGCGCCGGCGCGGCATGCGCTTCGTCGGCCTGGACGTGATCGGCGACTACCTGACCGAGGTCAACGTCACCAGCCCCACCTGCGTGCGTGAACTGGACGCACAGTTCGGCCTGAATATCGCCGGGCTGCTGTTCGACGCGATCGAGGCCGGCGCACCGCAATGAGCACGGCCGCGGCCCTGCCCTCGCCGGTGGCGGAGGAACGTCGGCGCCTGGGCATCACGCTGGCGCTGTCGTTGCTGGTGCATGGCGCACTGATCCTGGGCGTGGGCTTCGCGGTCAGCGACGAGGCGCCGCTGGTGCCGACCCTGGATGTGATCTTCAGCCAGACCAGCACGCCGCTGACGCCCAAGCAGGCCGACTTCCTGGCCCAGGCCAACCAGCAGGGCGGCGGCGACCACGACACCGCGCAGCGCCCGCGCGACAGCCAGCCGGGCGTGGTTCCGCAGGACCGCAATGGGCTCGCGCCGCAGGCCCAGCGCGCCACCAGCGTACAGGCACCCGCCCCGACCCAGACCCGGGTGGTGTCCAGCCGCCGCGGCGAGCAGTCGGTGCCGACCCCGCAACTCAACCCGCAGACCGATCCATTGTCCCCAGCCGACGCGCAACGGGTGCAACGCGATGCCGAAATGGCCCGCCTGGCCGCAGAAGTGCACCTGCGGTCTGAACAGTACGCCAAGCGGCCCAATCGCAAGTTCGTCTCTGCCAGTACCCGCGAGTACGTCTATGCCAACTACCTGCGCGCCTGGGTCGACCGCGCCGAGCGGGTCGGCAACCTCAACTATCCCGACGAAGCGCGCCGACGCCGGCTCGGCGGCAAGGTGGTGATCACGGTGGGCGTGCGCCGCGACGGCAGCGTGGAGAGCAGTCGCGTGCTGATCTCCAGCGGTACGCCGGTGCTCGACGCGGCCGCGTTGCGCGTGGTGCAACTGGCACAACCGTTCCCGCCATTGCCCCGCACCAAGGACGACGTCGATATCCTGCAGGTCACCCGCACCTGGCTGTTCCTGCCCGGCGGCGAATTGCACGACGACCGCTGAGCGATCCGTCGGACACGCCGATGACGGCGTTGGCGCCCGCTCAATTGCCGGCAGCGGCTTTGGCCGCGCGCGCCGCCTGTTGTTCGACCAGGGTCAACGCCACGTTGTCGCGCAGATAGGCTGGCTCGACACGCTCGGGCGCCATGCCTTCGCCGCGCTGCAGCGCCGGCCCCGCCAAGGCCAGCAGGTCGGCGGCATGCGGCAACGCCGCTGCATCGACGCTCGCCAAGCGACCAGCCAGGCGTTGCTGCAATACACCGTCGACCGCGGCGAAGCCGGTGCCCACGCCGATCCACGGCGCCGCCGCGTCCGGCACCACCACCTGGTCCGGCGCACAGATGACTTCGCCGGCCAACGGTTCCAGGGTGTCGCCGCGTCGCGCATACGCGCCGAGGTAGACCTCGCCCATGCGGGCATCGATGCAGGCCAGTACCTGGCGCGCCTCCGGCGGCGCGCGCAGGGCCAGCACCTGCAGGGTGGAGATCGCGATCACCGGCCGATCCAGGGCCAACGCAATCCCTTGCGCCAAGCCGATCGCCAGGCGGACGCCGGTGAAGGCACCAGGGCCGCGCCCAACCGCGACCGCGTCCAGCTGGCGCCGCGACAGTCCCGCCTCGGCGAGCAATTGCTCGGCCCACGGCAATGCCAGTTCGGCGTGCCGACGCGGCGCCAGTTCAAAGCGCTCAAGCACCCGACCATCCACCTGAACGGCGACAGAGCAGGCCTCGGTGGAAGTTTCGAAGGCGAGCAGGTTCATGGGAATGCCGGGACCCGGGAATCGGGACCTGGGACCCGAAACGGCGAGAGCCCTGAGAGTGTGAGGATGTGCAGTTGCATGCGGAGCGCCGGATGCGGGAGTGGGCGGATTTTAATGCATCAGCCGGGCGGGCGGCGGCGCGCCGCAATCGCGGCGCGCCGGGAGCGGCCTGCTGCTGTTGGCGCAGTGGGCCTGTCCTGACGCTGCGATACGCGCATCGGCAATGGGAGATCAGATGCGCAACCGTGCAGGTGCGTTGCGGGTGCGCAGGCCTCCTGTCCATTCGCCTCCCGGCCACAACCGTCGCATCGACGATGCGTCTACCGCCCTCGCCCGCGCTAACCGGGGTCGGTATCGCGCGTCACGGCTTCGCTGGCCGGTGCCGCAGTGCCAAAAAAGTCCTGCACCGCAGCGATGTCGCGAGTACGCGCGAACGGCGGCAACGACTCGAGGAAGGTGCGGCCGTAGCCCTTGCTCAGCAAGCGCGGGTCGCACAGCACCAGCACGCCGCGATCGGTCTCGCTGCGGATCAGCCGTCCCACGCCCTGCTTGAGTGCGATCACCGCCTGCGGCAGCTGTTCGTCGCGGAACGGATTGCCGCCCTCGCGCCGGATCGCATCCAACCGCGCCTCGAACACCGGGTCGTCCGGCGCGGCGAACGGCAGCTTGTCGATCACGACCACGCTCAAGGCATCGCCCACCACGTCCACACCCTCGCGGAAGCTAGCCGATCCGAGCAAGACGCCGTTGCCGGAGGCGCGAAAGCGCTGCAGCAAGGTGGCACGCGGCGCCTCGCCCTGCACGAACAACGGCCACGGCGCGTCGCGCAGGGCCTCGGCCGCCTCGCGCAGCGCGCGGTGCGAGGCAAACAACAGGAAGGCGCGACCGTTGGATGCCTCCAGCACGGGGCGCAGCGCGGCGATCAAGGCGGTACCAAACCCGCGCGCGGCCGGATCGGGCAACCCCGGCGGCAGATAGCACAGCGCCTGGCGCGCCCAGTCGAAAGGACTGGGCTGCAACAAGGTCTGCGGATCGTCCAAGCCCAACCGCGTGGCGATATGCGCAAACTCCCCGCCGACCGCCAGCGTTGCCGAGGTAAAGATCCAGGCCGCCAGCGATTTTTCCCGATGCGCGCGCAGTGGCCCGGACACATCCAGCGGCGTGCGCTGACAGCGGAAGCCACGCGGACTCAGCTCATACCACAGCACGTCGTTGTCGACCGCCTCGGCCGGCTCCTGGTCGAAGTCCGGCACCAGCGCATCCTCGCCGAGCCAACGCGACAACCGTGCCAACGCTTCCTGCGCGCGGGCGCTGCAGCCATCGAATCCTGGGGAAGCCTCGCGCAGCGGCAGCAAGGCCTCGCCCAGCCGCGCCAGCGCCGTCAATACCGCATCGAATCCCTCACGTACCTGCGGCCGCGATAGCGCGCGCCACTGGGTGCCGCGCGCCGGCAAGCCCTCCATCCCGCCCCGCAGCGACCGCAAGGCCTCGTCCAGCGCCAGGATCGGCTGCTGCAGGCTGGCTTGCGCACCGGCCACCAGCCGCGCCTCGGCCATGCAGTCGCGTGCCAGCTCCTGCCACGGCCGCATGCCGAAGCTTTCGCCGAAGAAGTTGGCCGCCAGTTCCGGCAACTGATGCGCCTCGTCGATGACGAAGGCCTGCGCGCCCGGCAGGATCTCGCCAAAGCCTTCCTGCTTGAGCGCCAGGTCAGCCAGCAGCAGGTGATGATTGACCACCACCAGATCGGCCGCCTGCGCGCGCTGGCGCGCCTGTACCACGAAGCATTCGCCGTAGAACGGGCAGTCGGTGCCCAGGCAGTTGTCGACGGTGGAGGTGACCATCGGCAGCAGTGGCGAATCGTCCGGCAAGGCCTCCAGTTCGGCCATGTCGCCGAACTGGGTGCGGCCGCTCCAGGCGACGATGCGCTGGAACTGCGAGACCTGCTCGGGCGAGGTGAAGCGCGGTTCGCCGCGGGCCTGCTGGGTGCGGTACTTGCACAGATAGTTGGCGCGTCCTTTCAGCAGCGCACTGCGCAGTCCGATGCCCAAGGCGGCACGTACGCGCGGCAGGTCGCGATGGAACAACTGGTCCTGCAGCGCGCGCGTACCGGTCGAGACGATGGTCTTCAGCCCGGACAACAGCACCGGCACCAGGTAGGCATAGGTCTTGCCGGTGCCGGTGCCGGCCTCGGCCAGCAGCACATCGCGCTGCTGCAAGGTGTCGGCGATGGCGGCCGTCAGCCGCAGCTGCGCCGGGCGCGGACGGAAAGCATCCAGTTGGCGTGCCAGCGCACCGCCCGCACTGAGGGCTTCGGTACTGGCGGCGGCGAGTTCGGACATGGAAACGACGGCAGGAACGCGAACGGACGGCCGGACAGCCTAGCGGGTGTGGAGCGGCGACGGGGCAGTACCGCGTGACGACAGCCACCGCGCAGCTTCGCCGCGACCACCGCGATGGATGCTGCCAGCTGCGGGCATCCTCCTCCGCAGGTCGGCCGCACATGACGGCGCACTGCGATCAGAGCCCACTGCCGCGACTAGAACCGCTTTATTCCCGGCACGGTGCAGGAGGCGATCTGCGCCTTGGCCGAGGCCGCGTTCTCCAGCTCGCCGCGTGCGATGCGTGCCTGCTCGATGGTCGCCCAATGCCGGCGGCACAGCGGGCCGGTGCGCGAGCCCAGGTCCACCGCCTGCTTGGCATAGCGCTCGGCCGCAACCCAATCGCCTTGCAGTACGGCCACTTCGGCACGTTCCTGCAGCACCGCCGGATCGCCAGCGACCAGCGCCAGCGCCTGATCCAATGCCTTGGCGGCAGCGGGCAGATCGCCAACCTGGCGCTTGGCCTTGGCGGTCTCGCGCAGGTCTTCCACCTGCGGGTCGCGCAATGGCTGGATGGACAGCTCGGTGTCGTCGACGCCGCCGACCTTTTCGATCATGGCCAGGCGCTGCGCGGGCGTGGTGGTGTCGCGCGGTGCCGGCGGCGGCGGCGGCGCGGACACGCAGGCCGCCAAGGCGCTGGCGAGCACGATGAGGATGAGCAGGCGAGGCAATGCAGTCATGGCGAACCGTCCATCAATGCGCAGGTGGGGCCGAAGCCGGTGCAGGGGTGGGGGTCTCCTGCTTCTTGTCCAGGCCGAAGAAACGGCGCCAGCCGCCACCGGACGCCGGCGCGGATGCCTCCGCTGCCTCGGTGGGGGCCGCGGTCTCGACCGACGGAGCATAGCCGGCACAGGGGGCATGCGCCGGGGTGAAGCCAACCACGAACGGGAATTGCCGCGCGCCTGGGCAGCCGGCATCGGTCACCCCGGTGCCGCTGGCATCCACCCATTGCCAATCCAACCCCTTGCCGCTGACCTTCAACGGCGCGCTCGGCAGACGGGCGAAGATGCTCGACCACACCCGCATCGCGCCCGTTGCGCCATACAGGCCGGTCTGTTCGTTCTGGTCGTTGCCCATCCAGATCACCGCCAGATGATCGCCGGTGTAGCCGGCATACCAGCTGTCGCGCCCATCGTTGGAGGTACCGGTTTTGCCGGCCGGCGACAATCGACCGAGCCCATCGCTCAACAACTGGCGCGCGGTGCCGCCGGTCACCACCTGTTGCAGGCCGACACTGATCAGGTTGGCGGCCACCGAGTCGCCTTCCTGCGCCGGCGCCGGGGTCTTGTCGTAGCGCTTGAGCAGGTTGCCCTGCGGATCGAGCACGCCGCGCACCGCATGCAGCGGCTGGATTTCGCCGCCCGCGGCAAGGAACTGGTACAGCTGCGCCATGCCATAGGGGCTCTGGTCGGTGGCCCCCAGGATCAGCGACGGATTGCTGTCGGCCTTGATGCCGGCCAGGACCTGGATCAGCTGCGCCACCCGCTCCGGACCGACCTGCATGCCGACCCGCACTGTGGCCTGGTTGTAGGAATGCGCCAGCGCATCGATCAATCGGACCGTGCCGTGGCTACGGTTGTCGGAGTTGTCCGGCGACCAGGTCCGACCACGTCCCAGTTGCACCGTCACCGGCGAATCGTCGACCCAGCTGGACAACGACCAGCGGTCCGGCGATGCCAGCGCCAGCAGATACACGAAGGGTTTGAGCAGCGAACCGACCTGGCGCTGGGCCTCGACCGCACGATTGAACCCCGGCTTGGCGACATCGCGGCTGCCGACCACCGCCAGCACATCGCCGTTGTGCACATCGGTCACCACCAGGCCGGCCTGCAGCGGCGGCCGCTTCTTGTTCTCCAACCGCTTGATGGTGCCGGTCACCGCGCCTTCGGCATACGCCTGTGCGGACGGCGACATGCCGGTCAGCACACTCATGCCGGCGCCCTGCAGCACGCTTTCCGGGTAATCGTGGGCCAGCTGGCGCCGCACCAGGTCGACGTAGGCCGGGAAGCGGTTGGCCGCGACCAAGCCCGGCTCCTTCGGCACGCCCAGCGGCGCGGCCAGCGCGCGCTTGTACTCGGCATCGTCGATCAGATTGCTCTCGCGCAGCTTGCCGAGCACGAAGTTGCGTCGATCCAGGGCACGCTCGGGGCTGCGCCGCGGGTCATAGTAGGACGGCCCTTTGACCAGGCCGATCAGCAACGCGATCTGCTCGGTGGTCATCGAGGTCAGCTCGCGCCCGAACCAGAACTCCGCGCCCGATGACACGCCATGCACGGCTTGGCCGCCGCGTTGCCCCAGGTAGACCTGGTTGAGATAGGCCTCCAGGATGGTGCGCTTGTCGTAGCGCGCTTCCATGATCAAGGCATAGAGAATCTCGTTGAGCTTGCGGGTGAGCGTCTGTTCCTTGCCGATGCCGAGCAGGCCGCTGCGGGCCAGCTGTTGGGTCAGGGTGCTGGCGCCCTGGCGAACCTGCCCGCCCGAGCGCGCCATCACCCAGGCCGCCCGCACCATGCCGCTGATGTCGATACCGTGGTGGCTGTTGAAATCGCGGTCTTCCACCGCCTGCAGCCCGGTCACCAGCAATTCCGGCACCTCTTCCATGCGGACCAACCGGCGCTCTTCCTGCTTTTGCCCGTACAGCGTCGCTATGCGGGCCGGGTCAAGACGCGCATTCTTGAGCGCTTTGCGGTCCGCAGCATTACGCAGAGTCGCGACCCGTCCGCTGGCGAGGGTGACTTCGATCCGCCGCGCCGGCACCCGCCCGTCGACATCGACATAGCCGCGACTGGCGATCACAAAGCGCCCGCCGTCCTGCCGATAGGTGCCGGCCAGCACGCCCTGCCCGTCCTCACGGTAGGAAGCGGCGTCCAGTTCGGTCTTCAAGGTCGGCGCATCCAGTGCCAGTCCGGGCGACAGCACCAGCGGGCGCGCATAGACGCGGGTCGGGATCTGCCAGCGCAATTCGCCGAACCGCTGGGTGACCTGCGAGTTCAGATAGACCGTGTACGGAATCAGGAAGCCCAGCGCCAGCGCCAGTGCGGCCAGTGCCCAGACGATCAGTCGGCGCGGCCAGGGAGAATCCTGTGGGGTGTCGTCCTCGAAATCGTCGGGATCGTCGTGTTCGTAGCGTCGGGGCACGGGAATGCGAGAATGTAGAGTCCGGCGAGTCTATCGCAGGCCTGTCATGGCTGTGGAAGCGCTTGCCCCCTGCTTAAGCTGGAGTTCCAACGGCATGTCATTCACCCTGGCCGAGGCGCGGTATCTATTCAACCGCGCACTCGGCCTGATCCACCGCAGCCTGGCCAGCCTGCGTACCCGCGGCTGGCGCGCCACCTGGCAGCGCATCCGCGTCCACACCCAAGCGCCACCGGTTGCGCTCGGCACGCCGCTGTGGCTGCCGGAAGCGGCGCCGTTCGCGCCATTTGCCGTGCCACTGGACGCCCTGCCGCGCGCGACGGTGGTCATCCCGGTCTATAACCAGATCGGCCATACCCTGGCCTGCCTGCGTGCGCTGGCGACGCATCCGCCGCGGCTACCGGTCGAGATCGTCGTGGTGGACGACGGCAGCAGCGATGCCACCCCCACCCAATTGCCGCAGGTGCAGGGGCTGCACTACCACCGGCGTGCCGCCAATGGCGGCTTCATCGCCGCCTGCAACGATGGCATCGCGCTGGCGCGTGGCGACTACGTGGTGTTGCTCAACAACGATACGATTCCGCAGCCAGGCTGGCTGGATCGGTTGATCGCCACCTTCGACCAGGTCCCCGAGGCCGGCCTGGTGGGGGCGCAGCTGGTGTATCCGGATGGCCGACTGCAGGAATCCGGTGGCGTGGTATTCGCCGATGGCAGCGCCTGGAGCTATGGACGGTTCGAGTCGGTCGACGACCCGCGCTATGCCTATCTGCGATCGATGGACTACTGCTCCGGCGCGGCG
This sequence comes from Xanthomonas maliensis, assembly GCF_009192945.1. Taxonomy (GTDB): domain Bacteria; phylum Pseudomonadota; class Gammaproteobacteria; order Xanthomonadales; family Xanthomonadaceae; genus Xanthomonas; species Xanthomonas maliensis. The sequence goes on from NZ_NSET01000004.1 coordinate 122,143, forward strand.
ATCGCGCTGCCGCGGGCGCTGCTGCAGCGCCTAGGCGGACTGGATCGCCGCTACATGCCGGCCTACTACGAAGATACCGACCTGGCCTTCGCGGTCCGCGCGGCGGGCAAGCGCGTACTGGTACAACCGGCCAGCGTGGTGGTGCACGACGAAGGCACCAGCAATGGCACCGATCTGCGCACCGGCGTGAAGGCCTACCAGGTCCGCAACCAGACAGTATTTGCAGAAAAATGGCGTCAGGTCTTGACCGGCCAGCTGGCAGCGGGAACCGTCCCGGGGCCTGCCCTGCTGCATCGCCACCAACGGCAGGTGCTGATCCTCGACGAGTGTGTCCCGCAGCCGGACCGCGACTCTGGTTCGCTGCGCCAGTTCAACCTGATCCGCCTGCTGTGCGCAGAAGGCGCGCATGTCGTGTTCGTGCCCACCCGTCGCGAACACGCCGGCGAACACACGCGAGCGCTGCAACAGCTGGGCGTGGAGGTTTGGTACGCGCCGTTCCTCGATGGCATCGGCACGTGGTTGCGCCAACATGGCGTGCGTTTCTCCAGCGTCCTGCTGGTGCGCCACCATGTCGCCCACGCCTGCCTGCCGCTGCTGCAGCAATATGCACCGCAGGCGCGCACCTTGTTCGACACGGTCGACTTGCACTATCTACGCGAACGCCGCGGCGCCGAGATCGCGGGCGACGCCAACCTGTTGCGCGCGGCCGAACGCACCCGCCAGCGCGAACTGGAGATCATGGCAGCGACCGACGTCACCGTACTGGTCTCGGCAGCGGAGCAGGAGCAGTTGCGCGCCGATGCGCCGAAGATCCGCACCGCCCTGCTGTCCAACCTGCATGAGGTCGCCGGCCCGGGCGGCAGCTTTGCGCAACGCCGCGATCTGGTGTTCGTCGGCGGCTTCCGTCACCCGCCCAACGCCGACGCGATGCAATGGTTCATCAGCACGATCTTTCCGCTGATTCGCGCACAACTGCCGGAAGTGACCTTTCATTGCATCGGCGCCGACCTCCCCGCTGCGCTGCAGCTGCTGGCCGATGAATGCCCCGGCGTACAGGTGCATGGTCACGTGCCCGATCTGCGGCCCTACATGGAGCAGGCACGGGTGGCGGTGGCGCCGTTGCGCTTCGGCGCCGGGGTCAAGGGCAAGATCAACCTGAGCATGGCGCACGGGCAACCGGTCGTCGGCACGTCGTGCGCAGTGGAAGGCATGCACCTGCGCGATGGCGAGGATGTCTGCGTGGCCGATGACGCAGATGCCTTCGCTGCCGCGGTCGTGCGGCTCTACCAGGACCCGGTGCTGTGGCAGCGACTGGCCGACAATGGCCTGCACAATGTCGCTCGCCACTTCTCGCTGGATGCCGCGCGGGCGACGGTCCGCACGCTGTTCATCGACGGCTGACGCTGGCGCTAGCGCTGCGTTCAGCGCCGATCGGTCGCCGCTCGCACGCGGCGACTGAATTCGGCCAGTTCCGGCAGCGACGGATCCAGTTGCTGCGCCTGCTCCTGCGCCCGCCGCGCAAACAGCGCGTCCTCCTGACCCAGCCGCTCGCTCCCCACCGCGATCCAGCGCTGCGCCAGGCGCCGACGCGCCTCGCCCACGGCATCCCCGGACGGAGTCAAGGCCTGCCAGGCATCCAGACAACCGCGTGCAGCGCGCAGGCGATTGTTGCGCAACTCCTCCTCGAAGCAGCGCCGACTCTCCGGCACCACCCGCGCGGCCGCCTGCAGCACGCGCGGGTCGCGCGGCGCCAACGCCTGCGCGGCACGTACCGCGTCGTACGCACTGTCTCCGGGCGGGGCCAGCCACTGTTGCCGCGCTTCGGCCGCCTGTGCCTGCTGCAACAAGCGCCGCAGGCGGGTCTCGCGTGCGGCGCGCGAGAGCCGACTCTCTGGGCCGCGCTGCGCCTCGCGGGCGCGCGTCAGCGCTTGCTCGGCCTGGGCGATCGCCGGCAGATCCGCCACCAGTGCACGCGCCTGCTGCAGCGAGTTCTGTGCGGCGTCGAACTGGAAATCGGCCGCCTGGCGCGCGCCCTGGGCTGCATATTCGGCCGCCACCTGCTCCAGTCCACGGCGGGCCATCGCATCGTCTGGCGCGGCGGCGAGCACGGCCTGGAAATCGCGCGCGGACGGCGCCAGCCGCCCCCGTTGCAGCAAGCGTTCGGCGCGTCGTCGGCGCTGATCCAGCGCCCGGTGATAATGCCCTTCGGTCAGCGGCACATCGGCATGCCCGGCGTCGAAGCGCTTGGCCGCCGCCAGCAGCGCACCGGCAGTGACCAGATCTTCGCGCCCGAGCGCCGCACGCGCCTGCGCCAGCACATCGGTCAGCGCATCCTCGCGCCCTTCCAGCGCATCGGTCCGGTCCGGCGCCAACGCCAACACTCGCTGATACAGCGGCAGCGCGCTGTCCGACGTGCCGTCCAGCCGTCCTTCCCGCTGCGCGGCCGCTGCCTGTGCGACCAAGGCATCCAGGCCGACACGCTGTGCGCGCTGACGGCGCAACGGCACCGCCACCGCATCGATCTGCGCTTGCGGCACCTGCAAGGCGCTGGCCAGCGACAGCGCCTGCTGGGCCTGTTCGAGCTGACCGGCGGCCAAGGCCGCGCGCGCCTGCCGAACCGCTGCCGCGCCGGTACGCACCAAACCAGCGCGGGCTTCGCTGCGATCGCTGTCCAGCGCCAGCGCGGCGGCGAACAGATCGCGCGCGCCGCTGCCATCGGCGGCGCTCAGTCGGCCTTGCGCCAACGCCGTCTCGCCCGCCTGCAGCAGTTGCTGGATCCGGGTATCTGGCCATAGCGAATCGGCGAGCGGGCGGCGCAACGCCACCAGGCCGATCGTCAGCGCTACCGCCAACACCACGACCAGCCGCCATAGCGCAGGACTGCGCAACGGTCGCCAAAGGCGCGGCGAGCGGGCCCAGCGCGGCAACAGGGGCATACGGTGGCGTCCATCCTTGGCGCGACCTGACGGGGACGCGTTCACGGCGCAATGGTAACTGGCCGCCGCGAAGACCGCGTTCGTACGCCGTCCGCCCCCCATTACCCGAGCCGTCGGACCTCGCTGACACCGGGCAGCGCATCGAGCTTGCCGAGCAAGGCCGACAACTGCCCGTAGTCGCTGACCTTCAGCCGCAACCGCAGCTGCGCGCGGCCGCTGTCGCGCACATTGTCGCTGTTGATCTCCAGGACGTGCGCGTCCTCCTGCGCGATCACGTTGCTGATGTCCTTGAGCAGCCAACGCCGGTCCACCGCCCTGACCTGCACGTCGACCTCATAGCCGCTGCCAGCCTGTCCCCATTCCACTGGCAGGACCCGCTGCGGATGCGCGGCCGCCAGACGCGACAACGCCGCGCAATCGGTGCGGTGCACGGTGACGCCGCGGCCACGGGTGAGATAGCCGGCGATCGGCTCGCCGGCCACCGGCTGGCAGCAACGCGCCAGTTGCACCAGCAGATTGCCGACGCCCTGCACGGTGAACTTGGACTTGCCCAGGCCCTGCCGGCGTGCCGTCGGCCGTGGCGGCGCCGGGGTCTGCGGCTGCGACGCCGCGCGCTCGGCTTCCAGCAAGGCGCGACTGATCTGGCTGGGCCCGGTATCGCCCAGCGCCACCTGGATGTAGAGATCGTCCACGCTGTCGGCGTGGAACTTGCGCGTGGCCGCGCCCAGATCGGCGTGCTGCAGGCCCAGCCGCTTGAGTTCGCGATCCAGTAGCTCCTTGCCTGCCTGCACGTTGCGCGCGCGGTCCAGCTTGTGGAACCAGGCGCGCACCTTGTCTCGCGAGCGCCCGCTGGCCAGAAAGCCGTTCGATGCCAACAGCCAGTCGCGGCGCGGATCGGCTTCCTTGGCGGTCATGATCTCCACCCGGTCGCCGCTGCGCAGGCGGTAGGTCAGCGGCACGATGCGATCATTGACCCGCGCACCGCGACAGCGATGCCCCACCATCGTGTGCACGTGGTAGGCGAAGTCCAGCGGCGTGGCGCCCTGCGGCAAGTCGATGACCTCGCCCTTGGGCGTCAGCGCATAGACCCGGTCCTCGATCAGCTCGGCGTCCAGCGCGCCGGCCAGCTCGCCATGCTCGCCGTCCTGCACCTGCTCGAGCAGTTGGCGCATCCACAGGATCTTGCGATCGAAGGCCTTCTCCGCGCCCTTGCCGCCTTCCTTGTATTTCCAGTGTGCGGCCACGCCCAGCTCGGCCTGGGCGTGCATCTCGTGGGTACGGATCTGGATCTCGATCGTGCGGCCTTCCGGCCCCACCACCGCGGTGTGCAGCGATCGGTAATCGTTGGCCTTGGGCCGGGCGATGTAGTCGTCGAACTCGCTGGGCACCGGCGTCCACAGTGCATGCACCGCGCCCAACGCTGCGTAGCAGGCGGCCACGTCGTCGACCATCACCCGCACGGCGCGCACGTCGTACAGCTGGTCGAAGGCCAGCCGCTTCTTCTGCATCTTCCGCCAGATGCTGTAGATGTGCTTCGGCCGGCCACTGACCTCGGCGTGCAGGCCTTGCTGGGCCAGCGCCGACGACAGGCTACGCTTGACCGCTTCGATGTAGCGCTCGCGCGCCACCCGGGTCTCATCGACCTCGCGCGCGATGCGCCGATAGGTCTCCGGCTCCAGGTGCCGGAACGCCAAGTCCTCCAGCTCCCACTTGAGCTGCCAGATACCCAGCCGGTTGGCCAGCGGCGCATGGATGTCGCGGGTCAGCTGCGCCAACGCACGGCGCCGCTCCTCGCCCAGCCGGTCGGCGACCCGCATGCGCGCCAGTTGCCGCGCCAGCAGGATCGGCACCACGCGCAGATCGTGGATGATGGCCAGCAACAATCGGCGCAGACCCTCGCTGTTGCGCCCGGCATCGCGCCCGGCGTGCAGCGCCCACACCTGGTCGGCGGCATCCAACCCGTCCAGCAAGCCTTCGACGGCACCGCGCCGTTCGGCCGGCTGCCAAGGCAGCGCGGCCAGGCATGCCCGCAACGGAGCTAGTTCGAACACCAAGGCGGCCACCAAGGTCGCCTCGTCGGCGGCCAATAACGCCAGCGCATCGACCGTATCGGCCAACACCGGCCAGGCGACCTCATCGGCAGGTGCGGACGGCAGCACGCGCCAGGCGTCTGCCAGTCCCGCCCGCAACGCCGGGGACAGGGACGCCAGCGCGGGACGCTGCAACAAGGCGTCCAGGCGTTCGGATGAGGTGCTGATCACAACAGGTGGGCAATCGGAGACAGTGCTGACGACTACGGTAACGTGCGCGTCACCCTCTTCACAACGCAGCCTGACGGACCAGGTCGCGCCGGGCCGCAGGCGCCAACTTTAACTGCGGTTCACCTGCATCGTCTTGATTTGCGAGCCGTCGGTCACGTTCGCGCGGGCGCGACCACGGCGACGCGCTGCCGCCACAGCGGCTTTTACACCAGATTTACAACTCCACCAGACCTGCTGCCTATGCTCGATTGGCATCGCGCCGGCTCTCTACGCCCAAGCGGTGCCGTCCCTTCCAACACCGAGGTAGCCCATGAAGACCTGGAACAAGCCCGTCGTGCGTGAAGTGAACTGTGGCGCCGAGATCAACTGCTACGTCTCCGGCGAGCTCTGACCACAGCGGTCGCTGCCCAACGCATGTCCGGCTGTTGCCGGCAACCAGGTAACAGCCTTTCATGCGCATCATCGTTCTCGGATCGGCGGCCGGCGGCGGGCATCCGCAGTGGAATTGCCACACCCCCGCGAGTCTGCGGGCCTGGCAATGCGCTGAGGGTGCCCAACGTCGCACCCAGGCCAGCATCGCAGTCAGCGCGGATGGTCAACGCTGGGTCCTGATCAATGCCTCCCCTGATGTCCGCCAGCAGATCCTGGCAACCCCGAGCCTGTGGCCGCAGCAAGGACTGCGGCATTCGCCGATCGAGGCGGTGCTGCTGACCAGCGGCGAGATCGACCATATCGCTGGCCTGCTGTCGCTACGCGAGAGCCAGCGTTTCTCGTTGCATGCCAGTGCGCGTGTGCTCGAGCTGCTGGCAGGCAATCCGATCTTCGATGCGCTCAACCCGCAGTTCGTCGATCGCCAGCCGTTCGCGCTGGACACGCCGCTATCGCTGCTGGGCCTGCAGTTCACACCTTTCTCTGTACCCGGCAAGGTGCCGTTGTTCATGGAGTCGCGCAGCGGTGGCGATCTGGCCGGCTCCAACGAGGAGACGCTTGGCCTGACCATCGACGACGGTCGCCATCGCCTGCACTACATTCCCGGTTGCGCTGCAATGACCGACGCGTTGCGGGCGCGCCTGCGGGGTGCAGAACTGGTGTTCTTCGACGGCACGCTGTGGCGCGACGACGAGATGGTGCAGCTGGGCGTCAGCCAAAAGACCGGCCAGCGCATGGGCCATATGAGCATCGATGGCGACGACGGCGCCATTGCCGCCTTCGCACCGCTGCAGGTGGCGCGCAAGGTCTTCATCCACATCAACACCACCAACCCCGTGCTCAATGCCCATTCCGCCGAGTGCGCCGCCGCGCGCGCCGCCGGTTGGGAGATCGCGCACGATGGCATGGAGATCGCCCTGTGAGCGCACTGCTATCCCCCGATCAATTGGAAGCCGAGCTGCGCGCGATCGGCGCACGGCTCTACCATGACCGCCATCCGTTCCACGCCTTGTTGCACGGCGGCCAGCTCGATCGCGGCCAGGTCCAGGCCTGGGCATTGAATCGCTTCGAATATCAGCGCTGCATCCCGTTGAAGGACGCAGCGATCCTAGCGCGAATGGACGACCCGGCGCTGCGGCGCATCTGGCGTCAGCGCATCCTCGACCACGATGGCGATGGCGCCACCGACGGTGGCATCGCGCGCTGGCTGTGCTTGACCGATGCCTTGGGATTGGATCGCGCGCTGGTGCAGTCCGGGCGTGCGCTGCTGCCGGGCACGCGCTTCGCGGTACAGGCCTATCTGCAATTCGTGCGCGAGAAGAGCCTGCTGGAGGCGATCGCATCGTCGCTGACCGAGCTGTTCTCTCCGCAAATCATCGGCCAACGGGTGGCCGGCATGCTCAAGCACTACGACTTCGTGTCGTCCGACGCGCTGGCCTACTTCGAGCACCGCCTCAGCGAGGCACCGCGCGATTCGGATTTCGCCCTCGACTACGTCAAGCAACATGCCGACACGCCCGAGAAACAGGCCCTGGTCAAGGCCGCGCTGGAATTCAAGTGTTCGGTGCTGTGGGCGCAGCTGGACGCTCTTCATCTGGCCTACGTCACCCCGGGCATCCGCTGGCCGGGGGCCTTCGTGCCGGAAGACGCCGACCGTCGGGCCGCCGCATGAGTGCGATCACCCGCGATAGCCGGCCGGCCTTGCGCGCCGGCGTGCGCCTGCAACACGACCGCGCCCGCGAGCGCTGGGTGCTGCTGGCGCCCGAACGGGTAGTGGAACTGGACGACACTGCCGCGGCGATCGCGCAGCGTTACGACGGCAGCCGTTCGTTGACCGATATCGCGGCCGAGCTGGCGGCCGAATTCGCTGCCGACGCGGCCGTGATCGAGGCCGATGTGGTCGAATTCACCGACACCTTGCAGCAGAAGCGCCTGCTGCGCGTATGAGCCAGGTGCCGCCGCCGCTGTCGGTCCTGCTGGAGCTGACGCACCGCTGCCCGCTCGCCTGCCCGTACTGCTCCAATCCCATCGCCCTGGCGGCGATGCGCGAGGAAATGGACACCGCCGGCTGGCGCTCGTTGCTCGATCAGGCGGCCGCGCTCGGCGTGCTGCAAGCGCATTTTTCTGGCGGCGAACCGATGCTGCGCAAGGATCTGCCGGCGCTGGTCGCGCACGCGCGCACGCTCGGTCTGTACAGCAATCTGATCACCTCCGGCGTGGCCGGCGGTGAGGCAATGCTCGACCAATTGCGGGACGCGGGCCTGGAACACGTGCAACTGAGCGTGCAGGATGTCGATCCCGCCGGTGCCGACCGCATTGCCGGCTATCGCAACAGCCTGGACAAGAAACGCAGCTTTGCCGCTGCGGCGCGCGCACGCGGGCTGCCGTTGACCATCAACGCGGTGATCCACCGCCACAATGCCGGGCGCGTGCCGGAGATGATCGCGCTGGCGCTCGACTGGCAAGCCGAACGCATCGAGGTGGCGCATACCCAGTACTACGGCTGGGGACTGCGCAACCGGGCCGCCCTGATGCCCAGCCGCGAACAACTGCTGGCCACCATCGCCGCAGTGGAGCAGGCCCGCCGCGAAGTCGGCGAGCGCCTGGCGATCGATTTCGTCACTCCGGACTACTACGCGCGCCAACCCAAGCCCTGCATGGGCGGCTGGGGGCAGCGCTTCGTCAATATTTCTCCGCGCGGCGATGTGCTGCCCTGCCATGCCGCGGAAACCATCCAGGGACTGCGCTTCGACAATCTGCGTGATCGCTCGCTGGCCGATATCTGGGCCCACGGCGACGCCTTCGTTCGCTTCCGTGGGACTGACTGGATGCCGGCGGTGTGCCAGGAGTGCCCCAAACGCGAGATCGACTGGGGTGGCTGTCGCTGCCAGGCGCTGGCCCTCAGCGGCGACGCGGCGACGCTGGATCCAGTCTGCGAGCGCTCGCCCGACCACATGGTGGTACGCGCCACCGCCGGGCAGGAGGCGGCCGCAGCGCCACCGGCACTGGTCTACCGCCGGCCCGCTCGGAGCACGGCAGGCGCGACTCAGGACTAGCGCCGGCACAGACGGCAAGGTCAGTGGCGCGATCGGAGACTGCGACTACACTAACCGCCTTCTCCATTGGATCGCCTCCATGCCCGCCGCGTGCCGCCTTCTTCTGCTGACTGCGCTGTCCCTCGCTGCCGTTCCGGCATTGGCCCAACACAACGCGCACGCCGATCTGCAGTCGCAGATGAGTCCCGAACAATTCAAGGCTGCCGGTCTGAACAAGCTGGACGCGCGCGAACTGGCGGCACTGAACGATTGGCTGCAGGGCAAGGTCGCCACACAGTCGGCGGCTGCGGTCGAACAAGCCAAGGAAGCCGGCCGCCAGGAGGTGATCGTCAAGAATCGTGGCTTCTTCGATTTCGGCAGCAAGGAACCGATCCAGAGCACGCTGGTCGGCGAGTTTGCCGGCTTCGCCAAGAGCCGCGTCTACGTGCTGGCCAACGGCCAGGAGTGGGAACAGACCGACAGCAGCAGCCTGCCGGGCGTACGCAAGTCATCGCCCAAGGTGCAGATCAAGCCGGGCCTGGTCGGCGTGTGGTATTTGCAGATCGACGGCTACAACACCCAAGCCAAGGTGCGTCGCATCAAGTAACGCTGGTGGCCCGGGCGCCGCCGGGCATGCGTCGCAGCGCGTTGTGGCAGCGTGTACAAGCTGACAGCATTGACCTGCATCGACGCCGCGTGGCGCCGATCGCCCGTGCTTGCTGTTTCTACGCATTGACGTCCATCGATGTCATCAATGCCCGCTTGCGGGACTCGCATCCTGGCTGCTGCGTGCATCCGCATTGCTCGGCGGCCGCAGACCACCTCCATCGCCCGCTACGCTTGCCGCGGAACAGTTGCGCGCTTGCGCGCCGCTCGCTGGCAATTCCGCCCAACATGGCAAATCAGTGCTTGGGCCCGCCAGCAAGATCGATCCAACCCGGCTGATCCATTGACATCGTTGTCAGCAATTCCTACACAGCGGCTACCGGCGATCGCGCCGGAGTCCTCGATCAAGGATTGCCCGTGGTTGCGACCCCGCGTTCCGCCCCTGCTTCTGCGTGGCCGGCTACCTCCAGCGGCACGGGCCTGATTGCCGCCGATGTCGGTGGTACGCATGTCCGCATCGCCAGCGTGCATGCCCACGGCGCTGCCATGGAGCTGGCGCACTACCGCACCTATCGCTGCGCCGAACACGCCAGTCTGGAAGCGATCGTGGGCGACTTCCTGGCCGCGACGGCGGTGCCCCGGCAATCATTGGTGATCGCTGCGCCCGGCGTGGCACTGGACGATGGCAACGTGGTCAGCAACAACCTGCCATGGCCGCTGTCGCGGCATCGGTTGCGTGCCACGCTGGAGCTGCGCAGCGTGCAACTGGTCAACGACTTCGAAGCAGTCGCCTATGCGGCGCCGCAGATGGCGCTCAGCGCAGTGGCCCAGCTCAGCGGACCGACGCCGCGGCATGCACGCGCCACCGGGCCGATCCTGGTGGTCGGTCCCGGTACCGGGTTGGGGGCCGCCGTCTGGATCGACGCGACGCCGCATCCGGTCGTGTTGGCGACCGAGGCCGGACAGATGGCCTTGGCCAGTGACCAGCCGCAGGAACAGCTGCTGCTGCAACGCATGCGTCGGGGACAGTCTTACCTGCCGCTGGAGCACGTGCTGTCCGGCCCCGGGCTACAACGTCTGTACCTGGCGTTGTGCGATCGGCAGGGCGAGCAGCCGCGCCATGCGCAACCGGATGCGATCACCCATGCCGCCCTGCATACGGACGATGCGCTGGCGCGCACCTGCCTGCAGCTGTTCTGCGGTTGGCTCGGCAGCGCGGTCGGCGACATGGCGCTCGCCTACGCCGCGACCGGCGGCATCTACCTTGCCGGCGGCATCCTGCCCTCGCTGGCGCCGTTCCTGGCCAGTAGCGAGTTCCGAGTGCGCTTTCTGGACAAGGGCCGCATGCGCGCCGTCCTGGAAGGCATTCCGGTGCATGTGGTCGAACATGGACAGCTCGGCGTGCGTGGCGCCGCCAGCTGGTATCTGCAACAGCGGCACGATCAGTCCTAGCAGTTCCCCGCCTGCATCCCTTTCCCCGCGGATGCAGACGGCTGTGTGACGAGTCTCCGGCGGACAGGCGTCCACCGGCCATCCCGATGCATGATGAGGAGAGACATCATGAAGCACCGTCCTGCTTTGCTGTCCGGCGCGATTGCCGCCGCCCTGACGTTTGCCGCACACGCGCAACAGGCCACCGACCTGGATGCCGTGCAGGTCGTCGGCATCCGTGCCAGCCTGGAAAAATCGCTGGATACCAAACGCAACAACGCCGGCGTGTCCGAAGCCATCACCGCCGAAGACATTGGCAAGTTTCCCAGCACCAATGTCGCCGAGGCCTTGTCGCAGATTCCCGGCGTCACCCTGGATCGCCGCTTCGGCCAGGGCGAGCGCGTCAGCATCGACGGCACCGACCCCAGCCTCAATCTGTCCTTCCTCGACGGCCATCCGGTCGCGCAAGCCATCTGGCTGTATGGCGAGCAGCCCAATCGCGGCTTCGACTACACCTTGCTGGCGCCGCAGATTCTTGGTCGGGCCGAGATTATCAAATCCTCCGAAGCGCGCCTCACCGAAGGCAGCCTGGGCGGCACGGTGCTGATGCAGACCCGGCAACCGCTGGATCTGGACGTCAACGAAGTGGCGGCGTCGGTCGGCTACAGTTATAGCGCACAGGCCAGCCAGGGCAAGCCGAACGCGGCGATCCTCTACAGCTGGAAGAATCCGGCGCAGACCTTCGGCATCGCAGTGTCCGCGCAGCATTACGAAGAGCGGGTGGATCGCCGCGGCATGGAGGTGTTCGGCTATGCGCCGGCCTCCACCTTCGCCAATGCCGCTGGCGTCCCGGCCGATGCGGATGTTCCCAACTCGATCAACTCTGCCTGGTTCCAGCAGGACCGCGAACGCGACAGTGCCGTGGTCAACCTGCAGTTCAAACCCAGTGACGCGCTGGAATTCAATCTCAGCGGTCTGTACATCAACGAGAGCTTCGACAACTACAACCAGTCGATGTACAGCTTCCTGACCTGGAATCCCGGGACCGTGGCCGCGGTGGACCGGCTGGGCGATGTCCGCAATGGCGTGGTGAACAGCGGCCACTCCAGCGCCAATGCCGACCCGCTGGGCGGCACGGTGATCTACGACAACAACGTGCGTGAGTCGGAGGTCACCACGCGCGGCCTGGATCTGCGCGGCGCGTTCCGCGGCGAGCGCTGGGGGCTGAAAGGGCAACTGGGCCAGAGCAAGTCGGAGAACAACGATTTATCGCAATACTTCATCGAGCCGTTCTACAACGGCGGCTTCAGCTGGGACACCCGCCGCGGCATTCGTTTCGACGATCCGGCCGCTGCGCGCGCCCCGGCCAACTGGGGCTCGGCCGGCGGCTGGTTCGGCAACAACGGGATCTTCTCCACCGAGAGCAAGGACCGCTACGGCCAGCTGGATCTGGATCTGCGCATGGATGGACCGTTCAACCAGCTGCTGCTGGGTGTACGCCACGGCAAGCACGAGGAGCGCTTCGTGCTGAACGTCTATGGCGGCGTCACCCCGGGGACGCTGGCCGATGTCGGCACCATCGGACTGACCGACCTGCAGGGCTTCTACCCGGATCATGGCCGCCACGTGCAGGCCGGCCGCAACAACGTGCTGGCCTGGATCCGCAACAGCCCGGTCGACTACGGCGCACCGGACCCGTCCAGTTATCTCAACAACACCTGGGCGCTGGAGCAGACCAATAACGCCGCCTATGCGCAGCTCAACTTTTCCGCCAACGGCTTGCGCGGCAATCTCGGCCTGCGCTATGTCGATTCCAAGACCGAAGGGAGCGGCTTCGTCTATAGCGGCACGCCCACGCTGCAGAACGCCGACAGCCTGTGGCAGACCCGCACGCGCAAGGAAGACTTTCTGCTGCCGTCGCTGACCCTGGCTTACGACGTCGGCGAAGACTGGGTGCTGCGCTTTGCGGCCGCCAAGGTGATTGCCTGGGCGCCCTACAACCAGATGGTCAACAACACCTTCCTCAACGACACCACCCTGACCGGCAGCGGCGGCAATGCCGACCTGTCGCCCTACCAATCATGGAATTTCAACCTCTCGGCCGAGTATTACTTCGCCCGGCAGGCGGTGGTGGCGTGGTCGGTGTTCTACAAGAAGATCGACAACTACATCGACACCAGCGCGCGCATCGAGCGCCAATACAACGCCTTGCGCGACACCGCGCCGCAGAGCTGGGCGCAAGTGGTCGGCAGCAATGGCTGCACCGCCGACGGCTATTGCGACTACAGCATCCAGCGCCCGCGCAATGCCGGCGATGGCAAGGTCAAGGGCTTCACCCTGGCGTTCCAGCAACCCTTCGGCGACAGCGGCTTCGGCCTGACCAGCAGCTACACCTACGCCAGCGGCGAGAACAATACCGGCGACCCGCTGCCTTACCAGTCCCGCAACAGCATCGCGGTCAGCCCGTACTTCGAAAAAGGCCCGCTCAATGCACGCCTTACCTACAACTGGCGCGACAGTTACCTGGCCGGCGGCTACGTGGCCGGTGCCGCGCCCGCCAGCGTGGACGACTATGCCGAACTCGGGGCCAGCATCGGCTACGCGTTCGACGCGCATTGGTCGCTGCAACTGGACGCACAGAATCTGCTCGACGAAGAGTATCTGCAGTATCTGGGCGACAAGGACCATCTGGCAGGCCGCTACAAGAGCGGCCGTCGCTACATGGCCACGCTGCATCTGAAGTTCTGACGATGCCGACCGGCCATCCTCAGGGTGGCCGGTCGGGTGTCGGGCGGCTGGGTCATCCGCCCAGTGCCGCCACCCGTTGCGCCAGCTTTTTGGCCGAAATCCCTGACTTCGCACCCAGCTCCTGCGCGAACACCGACACCCGTAACTCCTCCAGATCCCAACGCAGTGCCTGCCACTCCGGGCGCTGCGTCAACCCGCGGGCGGCGGCGTCCTGTAGCGCATCGACGAACGGCTTGAGTTCGAGCATCCGCGCCTGATCGCGGGCCGGATCGCGCTTGGCCCGCTCGGTGCGCAGAATCATCGCCTTCAGATAGCGCGGATAGTTCGCCAATGCCTCGGCCGGGGTCTGGCGGAGGAATCCGGCATGCACCAGCGCCTGCAACTGCGCCTCCATGTCGTCCAGATTGCCGCGCGCCCACCCCATCAAGGGTGCCTCCAGCAATGGCTTGAGTTCGGCCACCGCGGCCAGAATGGCTTCGGCCAACTTCAACCGCTCCATCGCCTCGCCGAACAAGCGCTTGGACGCGTCGTCGCGGCGCTGTGCGAACGCACCGGGATCGCGGATCGCCGCCAGGCCCTCGGCCAGTACCGCGTTCAGCGCGGCATCGACCAGATCGCCGCGCAAGCGTTCCTGCGACTCGATCGCCGCGTACAGCAAGCCGGTCTTGGGCGAGACCGGCAACTGCTTGCGTGCCTGCTTGATCTTGTCGGCCAGCGCGATCTCGAGCAGGCGGCGGACACCGCCGGGGTGCGCCTGTAGCGCCTGGGTGCGGTCGGCGAAGATCTGCAGCGCGGCGGCATCGCCTTGATCCACCAGGGCCGGATACGCAGGCACGCCGGCTTCGCCCGGTACCTGCGCGGGAATCGGCGCCGCCGGAAACTCGCGCAGTCCTTCGGCCGCCAGCGCGCGACCGGCACGCGCAGCGAACGCCTGCCCGGCACGCTCGCCGAAGCGGGCGCGCAGCGCAGCCAGATCGCGCGATTCGGCCAGCACCTTGCCCTGCTCATCGCGCAGTCGCAGGTTCATGCGCAGATGCGGCTCCAGCGCCGCCTCATCGAAGTCCAGTGCGACCACCGGCACGCCGGTGGCCTTGGCGAGAAAACGCGCCAGCTCGCCACGCATCTCATCGGCCGACGGCGTGCCGTAGGCTTCGTAGAAGGCGCGCGCGAAATCCGGAGCCGGCACGAAATTGCGGCGTTGCGCCTTGGGCAGGCCACGGATCAAGGCGGCTGCCTTGTCGGCGACGAAGCCAGGCGCCAACCAGGATAGCCGCGCCGGATCCAGCGCATTGAGCAAATGCAGCGGCACCTCCAGCGTCACGCCGTCGTCGGCAGCGCCCGGCTCGAAGCGATAATGCAGCGCCAACCGCGCATCGCCCAGCGGCAAATACTTGGGGTACCGATCCGCCTCGCTGCCTTCGCCCGGCAACAGATCCAGCAATGACCAGTGCAGCCCGCGCCGCTTGTCCGCCGGCAGGTTCTTCCACCACGCGTCCAGCCCGCTGGCCGAATGCAACTCGGCAGGCACGCGGTCCAGATACCAACGCGCCTGCCAGTCCTCGTCGGCGACGATGCCTGCCCGCCGCAACTTGGCTTCCTCTTCACGCGCCTGCTCCAGCACCTTCAGGTTGTCGGCGACGAAACCGGCGCGCGTATTGATCTCGCCGGGGACCAAGCCCTGGCGAACGAACAGGTCGTGTGCAGCGGCCGGATCGATCTTGCTAAAATGCACCGGCTTCTTCGGCGCCAGCACCAGTCCGAACAGACTGATCTGCTCGGAAGCGATCACCTGCCCCTGCGCGCGCGACCAGTGCGGGTCGAAGTGCTTGCGCGCCAGTAGATGCGGCAATTCGGCAATGGCCCATTCCGGTTCGATCGCCGCATTGGTCAGGCCCCAGACCTTCTGGGTGTCGAGCAAGGTCGCTGCCAGGATCCACGGCGGCGGCTTGCGCGCCAGGGTCGAACCAGGAAACGGCAGGAACCTGCGCTGCCGCGCCGCCAGAAAATCGCCCTTCTCGGTGCGATGTCCGATCTGCGTCGGCAGGCCGGCCAGCAGTGCGCGATGCAGGGCCTGATAGGCGGCTGCGCGTTCGCGTTCGTTGCGACGCGGCGACGCCTGCCCGGCCTGCTCCTGGGTGCTGATGGCGAGCGCGGGGCCTTCAGGCGTGGTCGTCGGATCGGACTTGCCCTCGCGCGCCAGTCGCGCGGCGCGATGCAACTGGCCGCGGGTCGGACGGTTGGACGCCTGGCCATCGTCGCGCAACGGCGCATTGGACCCTGCCAACAACGGGGTGAACGTGGCCTCGGCCGGTTCCTCGCTCCACCCCAGTTCCTCGCACAACAGACGCAGTTGCCGATGTAGCTCGCGCCACTCGCGCATGCGCAGGAAGCCGAGGAAATGGCGACCGCACCAGTCGCGCAAGCGCGACTGCGTCAGGTCCTCATGGGCCTGCCGGTAGGCCTCCCACAAGCGGAGGATGCCGACGAATTCCGAGCGCGCATCGGCGAACTGCGCGTGCGCGTTGTCGGCCGCCTCGCGCGCTTCCGGCGGTCGCTCACGCGGATCCTGGATCCCCAGGAACGCGGCGATCACGATCATCGCGCGCAGGCAGCCGTGCTGGTGCGCGGCCACCAGCATGCGGGCGAGCTTGACGTCGACCGGCAACCGCGCCATCTGCCGCCCGATCGTCGTCAACCGCCGCTCGCCATCGATGGCGCCCAGCTCCAGCAATTGCTGCCAGCCATCGGCCACGGCGCGTTCGTCCGGCGCTTCCAGAAACGGGAAGTCCTCGATCCGGCCCAGGCCCAGCTGCAGCATGCGCAGGATCACCCCGGCCAGCGAAGAACGCCGGATCTCCGGATCGGTGAAGGCCGGGCGTGCGGCGAAATCCGCTTCCGCGTACAGGCGATAGCAGATGCCCTCGGCGACGCGGCCGCAACGCCCCATGCGTTGATTGGCACTGGCCTGCGACACCGGCTCGATGTGCAGACGGTCGAGCTTCTGCCGCGGACTGTAGCGCTTGACCCGCGCCAGCCCGGGATCGACCACGTAGCGGATACGCGGCACCGTCAGCGAGGTCTCGGCGACGTTGGTGGCCAGCACCAGTCGGCGCTGCGGTCCGGGTTGGAACACCCGATCCTGGTCGTTGGCCGATAGCCGCGCATACAGCGGCACCACTTCGGTCTGGCGGTACTTGCGCCGCTCCAGCGCCTGATGCGCATCGCGGATCTCGCGCTCGCCCGGCAGGAAGACCAGCACATCGCCACGCGGATCGGCCTGGGTGATCTCGTCGACGGCCGCCACGATCGCCTCGTTGAGCGTGCGCTCGCCATTGCGGCCGTCCTCGTCGTCGCCGTCCGCATCGGCAGCGGCCTGGCCCTCCAATGGACGATAGCGCACCTGGACCGGATAGGTGCGTCCTTCCACCCCGATCACCGGCGCATCGCCGAAATGGCGCGCGAAGCGTTCGGTATCGATGGTCGCCGAGGTCACGATCAGCTTCAGGTCCGGCCGCTTCTTCAGCAACTGTTTCAGATAGCCGAGCAGGAAGTCGATGTTGAGGCTGCGCTCGTGCGCCTCGTCGATGATCAAGGTGTCGTAGGCCGACAGCCAGCGATCGCTGGCGATTTCAGCCAGCAGGATGCCGTCGGTCATGAACTTGATGCGCGACTGCTCGCCGACGCGGTCGGTGAAGCGCACCTGGAAGCCGACCGTCGTCCCCAGCGGCGTCTGCAACTCCTCGGCCACGCGCGCGGCCACCGCGCGCGCAGCGATCCGGCGCGGTTGCGTGCACCCGATCATGCCGGCCACGCCGCGCCCGGCCGCCAGGCACAGCTTGGGCAACTGGGTGGTCTTGCCGGAACCGGTCTCGCCCGCGATCACCACCACCTGGTGGTCGCGGATCAGCGCCACGATGCGCTCGGCCTCGCGTGCGATCGGCAGCTGCGCGTCGAGCGTGATCGCCGGGGCGTCCTCTGCGCGCGCCTGCCGCTGCGCCTGCGACGCCGCCAACGCCTGTTCGAAGGCCTCGCGCAGCTGGGTATTGCCGGGCTTGCTCTGCCAGCGCGACCATAGCCCGAGCAGGCGGCCGCGGTCGCGGCTCATGGCCGCGTCGACGGCGCGCCGGCGCTCACGCAAGGTGGCGGCAAGCGTCTGATCGATAGCGCTCATCGATGCGTTGGTGTGAAAAATTGCATGACAAAAGATCCTTTAGCCTGTCTATTGTGACGCCATATCTCTTCCCGAGGAGGATTTCCCGATGGCCAAGAAGAACGCATCTCCCAAGTCCAGCTCCCCCAAGCGCAGCGGCAAGGACACCCTGCCGATGTCGGCACCGTCGGCGCCACAGATCGATATCGGGATCAAGGACGCCGATCGCAAGAAGATCTCCGATGGTCTGGCCCGCTACATGGCCGACGCTTTCACCCTGTACCTGAAGACCCACAACTTCCACTGGAACGTCACCGGGTCGATGTTCAATTCGCTGCACACCATGTTCGAGACCCAGTACACCGAGCAGTGGGGCGCGCTGGACGAGGTGGCCGAGCGCATCCGTGCGCTGGGATACAACGCGCCGGGCTCGTACCGCGAATTCGTCGCACTGACCTCGATTCCCGAGGAGCCGGGCCTGAGCGATAGCGCCGACTGGCGTGAAATGGTGCGCCAGCTGGTCAGCGGCAACGAGGCGGTCTGCCGCACCGCGCGCAAGGTACTGGGCACTGCCGACGATGCCGGCGACGACCCGACCGTGGACCTGTTGACCCAGCGCCTGCAGACCCACGAGAAGTACGCCTGGATGCTGCGCTCGCTGTTGCAGTAGGCGGTCACGGCAGGGACAGAAGCCATTGCGTGCGGAGACGCAATGGCATGACTCGCGTGCAACATCCGGATCGAGCCCGGAGGGACAGGCAGCGCAACGTTTCAATCGTGCTGCCCGTTCACGACAGCACATGCCAGGGCGCTACGCCTGGGCCAACAGCCATTATTGCAAGCCCGGCGCGCCTTTCCCTCCGCGCTGCACACGCAGATCGGCACTCTGCAGCGCAGGGCGCAGACAGCCACAAGACCCGTTCCGGCCCCGACCATTCAGACCGCCAGCGTCAGCAGAGCTGATGCACGGTCTGCAATCCAACGCCAGGCGTTCTAACGCAATCTGGAGACCAGAAACAACGGGCAGGTCAGCCGCATATTGGCCTCATCACGGCATATCACCACCGTATTTGAGTCCCAACGCAGCCAACGCGGAGCAGTCGATTCGAAGGTTCGACTGCGGATGGATGGGCGCTCGGCATACCCCAGCCGATGGAGTCGAGCCGCCATCGACGCTGCCTGGGCGGCGGGCAGGCATGTGGTGACCGGCAGATTGAGCAGGCGCATCGCGACCGCGGCGAGCATGGCGCCGATAGCCGCACCACGCGCCATTCCGGCATCGTCGAAAAGAAGCTGGATGAGCTCAGCGACGCAGCCGACGCTACCGATCACCACCACCAGCCACAGCCCCGCGTCTCGCCACGATCCGAAAGGATTGCAGGAGACGACCTGCCATTTTTTGCGTTCGCCCATCATTTTGCTTATCCAACTCTCGTTTGGAACGCTGACGCTGCAAAGCTGACGTCGCTCGCCCTGAAGACTACCGAGCCATTTCCAGCAGTTGCCAGGCGGGGGTTGGGGGGCGGCGCTTGGACGCCCCGGCCAGGCCCCGCCTCGCGGATACCAAGGCCTATCTGCTAGTTGCGCTTACTCGAGCGCCCGCCCCACCAGACCGCCGATCGCTGCCCCTGCTGCAGCCCCGATGATGATGCCTGCGACTTCGCCAGCCGGACCGCCGACCCAGCTGATCTCTGCCCCAATCGCCGCACCGGCGCGTGCACCAGCAAGCCAGCCGCCTGCGCCACCAGCTCCGGTGGCCGCATCGGCAATCACACCGGCACCGGACACCTGCATGACTTCGGACTCTGAGAGAACGAACATCTTCTATATTCCTTTCCATTTGACGGCAGTGTGCTCCTGCCTGAGCATCGGCTGACGGCGGTCGCCATCGTCGATCTGGGGAGGGCAGCAGACCGGTCGTGCCATATCTGCTGGCGTCTCGCCCGTTCATGGAAGCGCAGAGGTGCCCTGACCGACAAGCCAATTGCTGTGCGGCAAACGACATGCCTAGAACACCATGTCGAATGAATGCGACACCGCCTGGCGCGGCACACTGCACCGGGCAGAATCGAACACCGGCACCCGTGTCCCACGGTGCACCGATCACGATGGGAGACTTCTCCCGTCGCGGCAACTTCCGACGTTCGCTTGCGCACGGCACTCAGGCATTGACCGGGCCAAGGCTTGACCTGCGCGGTATCCTAGGCCGATGCCTTCCCCCGCCCACGAACTGCTCAGCCGCGTCTTCGGTTACGACGACTTCCGCGGCCCCCAGCAAGCGATCGTCGAGCATGTCGCTGCCGGCAACGACGCGCTGGTGCTGATGCCGACCGGCGGCGGCAAGTCGCTGTGCTATCAGGTGCCGGCCTTGCTGCGCCAGGGCATCGGCATCGTGGTCTCGCCGCTGATCGCCTTGATGCAGGACCAGGTCGAAGCCCTGCGCCAGCTCGGCGTGCGCGCCGAGTTCCTCAATTCCACCCTGGACGCGGAGAACGCGCAGCGGGTCGAACGGGCCCTGCTGGCCGGCGAGCTGGACCTGCTGTATGTCGCCCCGGAACGCCTGCTGACGCCACGCTTCCTGTCGCTGCTGGAGCGCAGCAGGATCGCCCTGTTCGCCATCGACGAGGCCCATTGCGTCTCGCAATGGGGGCACGACTTCCGTCCGGAATACCGCCAGCTGACCGTGTTGCACGAACGCTGGCCGCAGATCCCGCGCATGGCGCTGACCGCCACTGCCGACCCGCCGACCCAGCGCGAGATCGCAGAACGGCTGGATCTGGTGGAGGCGCGGCATTTCGTCAGCTCGTTCGACCGTCCCAATATCCGCTACACCGTGGTGCAGAAGGACAACGCACGCCGCCAGCTGCAGGACTTCCTGCACCGCCAGCGTGGCGTGGCCGGCATCGTCTATGCGATGTCGCGACGCAAGGTCGAGGAGACCGCGCAGCAGCTCTGCGCACAGGGCTTCAACGCCCTGCCCTACCACGCCGGCCTGCCGGCCGAGGTACGCGCGGAAAACCAGCGGCGTTTCCTGCGCGAAGACGGCATCGTCATGGTCGCCACGATCGCCTTCGGCATGGGGATCGACAAGCCGGACGTGCGCTTCGTGGCGCATGTGGACCTGCCGAAGTCGCTGGAAGGCTACTACCAGGAAACTGGCCGCGCCGGCCGCGATGGCGAGCCGGCCGAAGCCTGGCTCTGCTATGGCCTGGGCGATGTGGTGCTGCTCAAACAGATGATCGAGCAGGGCGAGGCTGCCGAAGAACGCAAGCGGCTGGAACGCGCCAAGCTCGACCACCTGCTCGGCTATTGCGAATCGATGCAATGCCGCCGTCAGGTCCTGCTGGCTGGCTTTGGCGAAACCTACCCCAAGCCCTGCGGCAACTGCGACAACTGCCTGACCCCGGCGGCGGCCTGGGATGCGACGATCGCCGCGCAGAAGGCGTTGAGCTGCGTCTATCGCAGCGGGCAGCGCTTCGGTGTCGGCCACCTGATCGACATCCTGCGCGGTAGCGACAACGAGCGCATCCGCCAACTTGGCCATGCCCAATTGAGCACCTACGGCATCGGCCGCGACCTGGACGAGCGGACCTGGCGCAGCGTCTTCCGCCAGCTGGTGGCGGCCAGCCTGCTGGAAGTCGACAGCGAGGGCCACGGCGGCCTGCGCCTGACCGATGCCAGCCGACAGGTGCTCAAGGGCGCCCGCCAGGTCATGATGCGACGCGAACATCCGGCCGCGGCGCGCGAGCGCGATCGCAGCAGCACCCCGCGCACCGGCGTGCCGGTGCAGCCGCAGGACCTGGCCTTGTTCAACGCCCTGCGCGGCCTCCGTGCCGAACTGGCACGCGCGCAGAACGTGCCGGCATTCGTGATCTTCCACGACAGCACGCTGCGCAACATCGCCGAACAGCGCCCGACCAGCATCGACGCATTGGCGCGCGTCGGTGGGATCGGCGGCGGCAAACTGGCGCGCTATGGCGACCAATTGATCGAGATCGTTCGCGAACAGGGTTGACCGCTGGTCGCGCCCGAACCGCCGCCAGCAGTGGTCATCGATTGCGACAGCGCGCATTCAATCAGCCATTGCTAGCTTTTCCCTGTGCCGGCACTGCTGTCGGCCCTTGCCGAGTCAGACCGATGAAACGCAGCCTGCTCCTCCTGGTCATGATGTCCGCCGCCGGTGGCGCCCTCGCGCAGAATGGCGACAGCACCGGCACCGATAGCGGCGCAACCGCAACCATGCCGCGCGGACTGGACCTGAGCGTGCCTTCCGCGCCGGTGCAGTACCGGTCCGACCCCACCTACAGCAACGACCCGCCAGGGACGTTCTACGGCGACAAGACCGGGCCCCGCCCGGCCATCAGCCAGCCTGGCGCTGCCACACTTGCCGCGGAGCGCGCCGAACAGTGCCAGGGGAAACTGCATGGTGCGGTCGAGACCGGCATCGGCTATTCCAGCCGTGGCGGCAACAGTAACTGGCAGGCCGCCAACCTGAATTCGTGCAAGACCTATTACGACGACGACGGCAAGGCGCACCAGATCGGCGTCAGCATCAGTGTCGGTCGCGGCGAAGGTCCCGTTTTCGGCCCGCGCTATGCCCCCGGCTATTACGGGCCACGTCCATTCGGCTGGTAAGCGTACAGTCGCGTCTGCGTTGACGGACGGTTCACCGCCGGTTTGCGGAGAATGCGGTCTGCCTCATGAGATGGTGTCATGTCACAAAACAAGGAACGGCCGGTTGTGTTCGTCGTCGAAGACGGTGATGGCACCCGACAACTCAGTTGCCTTGTGCTGGAGAGCTACGGCTTTACCTGCCGCAGCGCCGGTTCGGTCGAGGACGCTTTGGCGTTGATCGAGCAGGACCCCCGCGTCGATGTGCTGTTTTCGGATATCCACTTCCCAGGCGGCTTGACCGGTGTTGATCTGGCGGTGCGCGCGAGCGGCGCCCCCTACCACCTGCCCACGCTCCTGACCTCCGGCCTGGCAGTGGAATACGTGGAAGAAATCCTTCCGGAGGGTGTCGCCTTCCTTGAAAAGCCGTATACGCCGGATCAATTGTTGACCGCGATCCGGAGCGTGATGGCCCGGCATCGGGTCTCGACCTCGGTCGATTGACGATCGCGCGCCGGGCCACCGGCCGGCGGCAGTGCTAGCGCCGCAGGACAGGTCGTCAGGAACACACCGACAGACAAGTCGCACATGCCCGATTCCCGTGACCGACTTCTCGTTTAAACTGCCATCACCGGACGCGAGGCCAATGGCAGCTCGACTCGCGAGGCGCAGAGCACGCCCCCGCCGGAACATCGCCATCTGTGCATCGCCGATCCTGCGCACCGCTGCGCGCGGTCGGTGTTGTCGTGAGCGCACTTTCAAACAGCGTGCACCGTTGCGGATCGACGTGATCGCGAGAGGCAACCAGGCTGGCCTGCGGCGAGATGCCGCAACACGCCCAGCGCTCGACCTGCGAGCACCACGCAAGCTCTGACGCACCACCTCTCGCACAGGGTGTCGCGCCCGCGCAGCGCCAGCACCGTCATGGTCGTTGCGGTGGGGCTGTGGCATCGCATCACTGCTGACGCATCACTATCTCGCTAGCGCATGCGTACACGCATGCATTGCAACGCGTGCGTGCGCGCAACAGCGGCATGCAGTGCAGTGAACGCGCCCGGCAGTGTGCTCATCGACCCACGCGCAAGCGTACCGAAGCGCGTGCATTTCACATGCTCCATTCGGCATACACCGCTAGGCTGTGATGCAGCATCTTCCATGGTGGAAGGAGCATCAGGAGATCCCCATGGGCGACAACAGTTTTCTCTCACCGGCCTTCATCATTCTCGTTATCGCCATCATCGCGGTCGTGCTCTTTCTGGTGACGCGCGCGAAGAAGAAACGCAACAAGCGCTGACAAGGCGCATTAACTCAGTCGACAGCGAGCGATCGCCGCCGGCGCTGCCGTCTGCGCGAGATGACGGCGGGGCGTACGCCTCCCTGCCTTCGCCTTCGCCGCCGCTGCGTTGGCTCAGAAGCGCAGATCCCGTGGCAGATGGCACCATTGGCCTGCCGCGAGTTTGCCCAAGGGCACGCGACCGATCCGCAAGCGGCGAATCGCCGATACCTGCAATCCCACCTCGGCACACATGTCGCGTAGCGGTGCAGGCCGGACCGTCTTGAGCGCGATGCGCAGACGCCGCTCGCTCTGCCAGCTCGCCTTGCACGCCGGAAACCTCTCACCCCCGCACTGGAGGCCGAGCGCTAGCCGGCGCAGCCCGTACGGATGGATCTCGCCCTCGACCTCGAGCACGAACTCCTGCTCGATCGGAAATGCCGACGCATCGAGCCTGCGCAACACGCGTGGATCCTGGCTCAGCACGAGCAGCCCGCTGGCCTCGGCCTCCAGCGGCAACGGCGCCTGCAGAGATCGCAGCTGCTTCTGCAGCAGGCGTCCCTCGCTCGTCTCCAGCGGACTGCGCGTGGTGTCCGCCAGCAGCGCCGACGCCGCTTCGGCCGTGACCCCGACCGGCTTGTGCAGCAGGAAGGTCGCCGGCGCCGGTGCGCGGATGGGATCGCTGGCCAACACGATCGCCTGCTGATCGCTCACCAGGGTCTGCGGACGCTCGACCACCTGGGCGTCCACCTGGACGGCGCCCGCCTCGATGGCAAGCTGCGCCTGACCACGCGAGCAGCCGAACAGCTGGGCGACGCGCTTGTCCAGGCGGATCGGATCGGACATCGGGCATACTCGCGACAGGGGCCGGCAAGTGTACGCCGCCGATGCGAGCGTGCAGATGCGCGCTGCGATCGCGGCACACCGACATCGGCCGATAGACCGACAGCGCAATGCATCGCCCTTGCGACGCTGGCTTTCCAACCCACCACCAGGAGACTGCAAAGATGTTCATCCCTTTCGGCACCATGCGCGTTCGGCTCGATCACGTTTCCGTGGTGCACGACCCGTTCAATGCCGGCGAAAGCTTCGGTTCCTACTGCCATTCGGTGCGCCTGAGCCTGATCTCCGGACAGGACGTGTTCGCACGCTTCAATACCGAGGCCGGCGCCGAAGCGCTGCACGCGCAGGTGGTGGAGGCGCTGAATACCTGATCCAGGCGACGCGCTGGCGCGTCGCAATCGGCCTGCCACCACGCGGTGAACCGCGCTTTCCCGAGCCAGACCCGCTAGCCAATGGTCACGCTAGCGCCCGCTACATCCCAGGCGCGGTCCCTGGCCACACCAGCAGTCCGCACAAGACCAGCATCAGGGTGGCGATTGCGGCATCGAGCACGCGCCAGGCGCGCTGATCGCGAAACACTGGTTGCAGCGTCCGCGCGCCGTAGCCGAGTGCGGCAAACCAGCTCACGCTGGCCAAGCAGGCCCCGGCCGCGAACACCCAGCGCGCATCGCCGGCATGGCGGTTCGCCAAGCTGCCCAGCAGCACCATGGTGTCGAGATAGACGTGCGGATTGAGAAACGTAAAGGCCAGGCAGGTCAGCGCGATCCGATACCCGTCGCCTGGTGTGGCCGACTCGGCAGGAGCCAGCGCCTCTGCCCCCTGCCAGGCGCGTCGTGCCGCCAGCAGACCGTAACCGGCAAGGAAGGCCGCACCGGCATATCGCAGCACGATGAGCACCCCCGGCCAACGGGCAATGAGCGCACCAACGCCGGCGACTCCCAGTGTAATCAGACAGATATCGCACAGTGCGCAGATCGCCACTACCACGCCGACGTGACGGCGCTGCAGGCCTTGCCGCAGCACGAAGGCATTCTGCGCACCGATTGCCACGATGAGTCCGGCTCCAGCAAGAAAGCCGGCAAGTAGCGTGTGTGTGGCCATTGCGTCCAAGGCATCGTCCAGAATTGCCGCCAAGGATGGGCAAGCTTGCTGCATTAGAAAAACTCAATATTCTGGACTGTCTGTAGAAATTCTAATGCGAGGGCGGAATGGATCTATTGCACCCGCAACTGGCCGCGTTCACTGCTGTGCTGGAAGAAGGCAGCTTCGACGCCGCTGCCGATCGACTCAATGTCACTCCGTCGGCGATCTCCCAGCGCATCAAGGCATTGGAGGATCGCCTGGGCCAGGTGCTGATCGTGCGGCAGTCTCCCTGTCAACCGACGCCGGCGGGCGAGCGGCTCTTGCGGCATGCCCGTCCAATGCAGATGCTGGAAGCCGACGCGCTCGCGGATCTTGCGCCCGACAAACGCGCGCAGATGCCGATGCGCAGCATTGCGCTGGCGGTGAACGACGACTCGTTGCAGACCTGGTTGCTGGAGGCGCTGGCCACGTTGCACGACCGTCACCGGCTGTTGTTCGATCTGCGCGTGGACGATCAGGACCACACCCTGGAGCTGCTGCGAAGCGGCGCCGCGTTGGCGGCCGTCACCTCGGTCCGCACGCCCCTGCAGGGCTGCAACGTGCATGCGCTCGGCGTCATGCGCTATCACGCCATCGCCTCGCCGGACTTCGTGCGCAGGTACTTTTCCCAAGGCGTGAATGCCTCCAGCCTGGCGCAGGCGCCCATGCTGGTCTTCAATCGAAAGGACCGCCTGCAGGCGCGGTTCGTCAGACGCATCACCCGTGCCACGCTCACTCCCCCAATCCATTATGTGCCTACGTCGACCGGCTTCGTGGAAGCGGCGATACGGAGCTTGGGCTGGTGCCTGGCGCCCGAATCGATGGTCGCTCCGGCACTCGAACGGGCGGCACTCGTCACGCTGGATCCGACCCGCTGGCTCGATGTTCCGCTCTATTGGCAATACGCAGCGGTACGTTCTCCAACCCTGCTGGCGATGACCCAGGTTCTACGCGAAACGGCGAGCAGATCGCTGCGGCCGCTCTCCCATTAGGCAGATCGCCTTCGCGATCGCAGATGCAAACCCTGCGGTCACTCGCTGGATCGCATGCCAACAATCCCATCGGCCACGGCCATGCATCTGCGCGGACGACGCATGTCTCCATGGATTCCTGTGCAAAGACAGAACGCGCACTACGACGAGCACGCGGGACGAGAGGCTGCGCCATTGCTCATGAACTCGCAGCGAGACCAGAAGCCAGGCAGGCGCAGAAACGGCGCTACCGTAACGGTGTCACGGTGCTTCGCAACCAGCGTCCGCGTTTCGTCGCGCCGCCACCGCTGAGCGTGACATCGGCAGATAGTGTGCCCGCCCCGCCAGTGCGTTCGACATCGGTGCTTGCGATGTTCGGTCACTGGGGTGCTGAAGCGCGCCACGCCGTGAGGAACGTGCCGCGCACCACTGCAGGCACTTTCGCCATGGCGATGGAACCACACGACGATTCATTGGCATACATTCCACCAGACAACAAGGACATCACGATGCCCTGCCTGCCCCCTTCGAAGACGCTGTGTACTCTGACGATCGCCGTCGCCGCCGCGCTGCTGCCGACCCTGGGCGCCGCCGCGCCAGCGCGCGGCACGCTGTTGAACAGCAACGTGCTGACGCGCTATACCCATCAGGCTATCGGCCATCTCGACACCAACGCCGTCGCGACAGCCGCCACCGCCGCGTCCAAGACCGCACCCAGCTGCGATGTCAGCGTCGTCGAGCTGACGTACGCCACCGTCGGCGTCGATGGCGAACCCGCCACCGCGTCTGCCGCACTGCTGGTCCCGCAAGGCGCGCAATGCCACGGACCCTATCCGCTGTTGGGTTGGGGCGATGGCACCGAGACCCAGCGAAGCGCGGAACAGGCCAAGGACATTCGCCGGGCCAAGGGTGACGACCCGTTGGTGACCCAATTCGCGGCGCATGGCTATGTGGTGGTCAGCACCGACTACCTCGGCCTGGGCAAGTCCAACTACGCCTACCACCCGTATCTGCACGCTGCCTCGGAAGCGAGCGCGATCATCGACTCGCTGCGCGCAGCACGCGCTTACCTGCAAAAGCAGCAGGTGCCGCTGTCGGGCAAGGTCATGCTCTCGGGCAATTCGCAGGGCGGCCATGCTGCGCTGGCGGCGCAGCGCGAGATCGAGACGCATCTGTCGCACGAGTTCAATCTGGTCGCGAGTGCACCGATCTCCGGCCCTTACGCGCTCGAGCAGACGTTCGTCGATAGCTGGAGCGGGCGCAATGCCGTCGGCGAGAGCACCTTCGGCCTTGTACTCGCCAGCTACGCCATCGTCGGCATGCAACACGTCTACCAGAACATCTACAGCGCGCCGCAGCAGGTGTTCCAGGATCCGTGGGCTGGCAAGGTGGAATCGCTGTTCCCGGGCGTCTACAGCACGGAAGATCTTGCGCTCGGCATCCTGCCCACCATCGACCAGCGCAAGGCCTACTTCCAGGCGGGCTTCGACAACGACTTCGCTACCAATCCCAACAACAGCTTCCGTCGCGACCTGGCTCGCAATGACCTGTTGAATTGGGCACCGCGCACACCGACCCTGCTGTGTGGCTCGGATAACGATGCAACCGTTCCGCTAAAGAACGCCGAAACGGCGATCGCTTCGTTCCGTCAGCACGGCAGCAACAAGGTGTCCATGGTCGACGTGGGCAGCGGCGATCCCAAAGACAACAACGCCCTGGTGCACCTGTTCGTCAAAGAAGACTGCATCCCGGTCGTGCGGGAGCAATTGCTGGACAAGCGCCGCTGATCATCGGCGCCTGGCATGGATCGAGACGCGAGTGCTCGCGCATCGATCCGTGCCAACCGGTGACGAAATGACCGCGAGTGCGCGTGAGGTAGTCCGCGCACATTGCAATCCAGCATTGGCCTGGGTCGCACGCCCACACAACCCAAGCGAAGCGGCTGAGCGACATCCCGCCCCTAGCGCGTGTTATGGACTTTGAGGTGGACGCTTCCCGGAGGGTTGGCCGTCAGCGGCACGGAGCATGCTGCACGGCTTGCTTTGGCGCCAGGCAGCATCCGCTCCGCGCCGCTGACGGACAACGCACCGCAGCTCAACGTGCATAACACGCTCTAAGCCGTGGTGCACACTGCCTCGGATCAAAGGCGGTGACTGGCCGATCGCGGGCCTTTATATCGGTGGAGCGGGAGGCGCGTTGTTTGCCGCTATCGGCAAGCTGGTCGGTCGCGGAAGCGACCCCGTTCAGGGCAAGATTGGCCAGAACAACCCGAACGCGTCTCCAGCCGACACCATCGAGATGACCTCACCCAACAGCAATACCGGCATCAGCACGACCGCCGACAACACCCTGCCGTATGTCCGTCCCGGATCGACCGTGAGCGTGGCAGGCAAGCCCGCTTTTACTGCACCGAAGGCGGGATCGCTCGTCCTTGGCGACGCCTCAACCTGGTTTTCCCAGCAGGTGGCGCGCTTGCCGGAGATGATCGATACCTTGCTGCCCAGTTCGAACAGGCCTACCAATTGCGCCAGCTGCTGCGCGCGGCCAGCGTGAATGGCCTGGTCGACAGCACGCTGAGTGGCGAGTTCCTTGAGGACTTCGTGCTGGCCTCGCGCGAGAGCATCCGCGCAACGTTCGCCAACCAGTTCTCCGGCGACGCGCTGTACCGCAAGATGCTCGACGAGGTGCTCACCAAGGTCGACGCTACCATTGCCTCGGAAACCAGCTGCTTCATCGCTGGCACCTCCGTGTGGACGGAAGCGGGCGAGATCGCGATCGAGTTAATCAAGGAAGGCGACAAGGTGCTCTCGCAGCCTGAGGAAGGCGGTGAATTGGCTTATCGGTCCGTGGTCAGGACGATCAAGCACAGCAACAAGGTGATCGTTGGGATCTTCTATGTGGACCCCAATAGGCCGCAGGCCACGATTCCCACCTTCGCGACTGAAGACCACCCTTTCTGGGTGGAAGGACGTGGATGGGTCGCCGCTGGCGCACTACGACCGGGCTATGAACTACAGGGTAGCGATGGCAGCAAACTCCGCGTAACGCTGGTCTCGCCCGTCTATCGGACCGAGACCCCAGATGTCGGTTGGTGCCCACGCACGGCAACTTCACAACTTGGCAATGACTTCGACTCCAATGGACCTTCGTTGCGCCTGGTCAAGTCACGGACTTACCGACCTACTGAGAAGTTCATCGAGGGCCCAGTGCTGGGCGTGGACGTCTACAATCTTGAAGTGGATGGGTTCCACACTTACTACGTCGGCAAGGCCGGCGTGTGGGTTCACAACGCCAACTGCAACTTCCGCCTGATGAACGAAGGCAGTGGTGTGCTGCCGCCCAAAGGCACCAAGGACCATACGACCGAAGCCGAGCTGAAATCGTAGCTGACCGATGGCCAGACCGGTTTTGCGTTGGTGCGCAGCGTGACGCAGACCCATGTCGACAAGCTGACGTAACACGCCCCTCTCTCCCGAAGGGATCATTGCTGCGGACACAGGCTGTCGCTGCGGGCGTCACCAGATCATCGTCGCAATCGACAGGATTGCGCTTGCGATGACGTTCGACAATGCCCGTCGCCGTCGGATGCATCGAACCCCTCAACCCAGTGGGCTGCTCGGAGTCTACTGACAGTGCTCGCCGGCGCTTGCCGCGTCGGGTTTGCAACGCTGACTCAAGCGGCCGACGGCCTCCTGTAGATCGCGAAAATGAAAGGGCTTTTGCAAGCCGTGGTGGCACCGATAGCGCTCGGGAATCCCGGCCCGTGCGTATCCACTGACGAAGATGAAGGGAATGCCTCGCCGTTCCAATTCCTCGGCGACGGGAAACGATGGCGTTCCGCCCAGATTGATATCCAGCAACGCGAGGTCCAATCCGCCGGCCTCCACCACCGACATTGCCGCCGCTACCGTCGCCACCGTATCTGCGATCTCATAGCCCAGTTCCACCAGGCAGTCTTCGAGCAGCATGGCGACCAGCGACTCGTCTTCGACGATAAGCACGCGTGCGTTCATGGCAGCGCCGGCTCGGGCAGCGTGGGAAACGGCATGCAGACGCGGAAGACCACCCCCGTTGGCTCAAACAGCAACTCCACCGTGCCGTCGAGATCGTGCTTCAGCCCCCGCTCGAGCAGGCGGCTTCCGAAGCCACGCCGTTGCGGCGGAGTTACCGGCGGTCCGTCGCGCTCCTGCCACACCAGCAGGAGCATGTCCTTTCCATCGCGCGTCGTACGCTCCCACGACAACTGCACCCGTCCCTGCGGCGAGGACAGCGCGCCATACTTGACTGCATTGGTGCAAAGCTCATGCAGTGCCATCGACAAGGCCAATGCACGCCGCGGATCCAGCTGGCAGGCGTCGCCCTGTAGCAGCCACTGTTCGCCGTCGCCAGCCCCGTACAGCGCCGCGGCATCGCCGGCTAGCTCCACGATGTCGGCGCTGACCCAGTTCTGCCGCGTCAGGATGTCATGCGCCCTGGACAACGCAAGCAATCGCGCATCGATCTTTTCCCGCGCATCGTTGACATCGGCAGCGTTGTTGAAGGATTGCCGCGCCAGCGACTGCACCATCACCAGCGAGTTCTTGACCCGATGGTTCAACTCGTTGATCAGCAATTGCAGATGCTGCTCGTGTTGCTTGCGCTCGGTAATGTCGCGGGTGGCGCCAGCGATCGCCTCGACCTCGCCGTCCGGCCCGAACACCGGCGTAAAGATATAGTCGTAGATGCGCAGCCCTTTGCTGACATGCGGAAACGGCACCTCGCCACGCAACGGCTGCCGTGTCGCGATCACCTGTTCGATCTCGGCGTCGTGCATGGCCGCATGCCACGGTTCATAGCCCAGCTCCAGGCAGGTCTTGCCGCTCGCCTCCTCCCAGCGCATCCCCCACATCGACAGCAGCGCCTCATTGGCATAGATAAAGCGATGCTGGGTGTCGAACACATACAACAGATCGGGAGTTGCTTGCAGCAACGCCTTGTAGATGCGCGATTTGGTAGCGTCGTCCTGCTCGGCGATCACGTCGTTCAGATCCTTGATTTGCGATGCACGGTAAAGCCAGGGACGTGAATGCACGATCATCCCGGCCACCCGACGAGCTCGACGTGCGCCAGCGGCCGGAAATCAGCATCGGCTAGCGGTCAGGACAGGCGAACCGAGCCACGCATGGGCTCGTCGGGATCACTCAGGCCAGGGCGGCGGCGGCCAGCAGGACGCATTCGGCACCGACGAGGGCAACGGTGTCGACACATACCAGCGGTCCGTCCGGTCGCAATCACATCACCAGGAACGTCGTCGTGGCCGAGCACCCGGTGAGATCGCAGGACGCGCAAAAGCACGCACTTGCGCATCGTTGCGGAGCGAAAGTCCGGGCGGGGAATTGGCGCAACGCCTTGCTGTAGATGGTGGGCCGTGATGGATTCGAACCATCGACCAAAAGATTAAAAGTCTTCTGCTCTACCGACTGAGCTAACGGCCCACAGGCCCGGCAGACGCCGGGGTGCGCATTCTACCCTACCCGGGCGTCAAGGCGAAATCGCGTAGCGGGTGGGATCGGCTACGCCCGCGTCGGCGAAACCGGCGGCGCGCAGCCGACAGGCGTCGCAGTGTCCGCAGGCGCGTCCATCGGCATCTGCGCGATAGCACGACACGGTCAGGCCGAAGTCCACGCCCAAACGCAGCCCTTCGCGCACGATGTCCGCCTTGCTGAGGAATTGCAGCGGCGCATGCACGCGCAACCCGGCGCCTTCCACACCCGCCTTGGTAGCCAGATTGGCCAGTGTCTCGAAGGCGCTGATGAACTCCGGCCGGCAGTCCGGGTAGCCGGAATAATCGACCGCATTGACGCCGCAGAACAGGTCGGCGGCGCCGATTACCTCGGCCCAGCCCAAGGCCAGCGACAGCATAATGGTGTTGCGTGCGGGCACATACGTGACCGGGATGCCCTCACCACCGGCGTCCGGCACGTCGATATCGTCGGTCAGCGCCGATCCCCCGATGCTACGCAGATCCACATCGACCACCTTGTGCGCGACCACCCCTTGCGCCGCTGCGACCCGCGCGGCGGCAGCCAATTCGGAGGTATGGCGCTGGCCATAGCGCACGCTCAAGGCATGCACGGCGAAGCCCTGCTCCTGCGCAAGCGCGACGACGGCGGCGGAATCCATGCCACCGGACAACAGGACAACGGCGTTCTTCATGAGCGATCGGACATCACGATGGAATCGGAAAGGCTAGCAGGTAGGCGCGATGCAGCGGCGCGGCGGCGGGCACGCCTGCATCAGCGGCCGGGCTCGTCGTTCCACAGCAGCTTGTGCAACTGCATCTGGAAGCGCACGGGCAGGCGATCGGCGACGATCCAGTCGGCCAATTCGCGCGCGGACACTTCGCTCTTGCTGGGCGAGAACCAGACGGTGCAGCGACGATCCAATCCGTGCTCGGCAACCACCGCGCGCGACCAGTCATAGTCGGCACGGCTGCAGATGACGAACTTGATCTGGTCGTGCGGATTCAGCAGCGTCAGGTTTTCCCAGCGATTGCGGTGGACTTCGCCGGACGCGGGCGTCTTGATGTCCACGACCCGCGACACCCGCGCATCCACTGCCGCGACATCCAGCGCCCCGGACGTCTCCAGCGATACCTCCAGGCCGGCATCGCAGAGCTGTTCCAGCAGGGCCAGGCAGCGCTTTTGCGCCAGCGGCTCGCCACCGGTCACACAGACATGGCGCACGCCATGCCCCATCACCTCGGCCACGATCGCATCGATATCGCGCCACTGGCCGCCGTGAAAGGCGTAGGCGGTATCGCAATACTGGCAGCGCAGCGGGCAACCGGTCAGACGGACGAACACGGTCGGCCAGCCAGCCGTCTCCGCTTCACCTTGCAGGGACAGGAAGATCTCGGTGATCTTCAGTCGCGGCAAAGGCGATTGGACGATCTCGCTGGGGACGGCGGCGGCATTCATAGGAGTTCCGGGGCGTCGTCGCGACCACGGCAACGCAGGTTCGCTCAGCGCGTTTGCTGACCGAGACGGATGGACTGCAGGCGTTCCTGAGCGACGCGTGCGGCGTCCGAGCCCGGATACTGCGCCTGCACTTGCTGCAGCGTCTGCTGCGCTTCGCTGTTCTTGCCCTCGCCGTACTGCGCCAGGCCAAGCTTCAGCAGGCCGCCAGCAGCCTTGTCGTGGGTCGGATAGCGGCTGATGAGATCGCGAAATTGCGCCTCAGCCAGCGGGAAATTGCGTGTGGCGTAGTAGCTTTCGCCCAACCAATACAGTGCGTTGGGGGTGTAGACGCCATTGGGATAGAGCTCGAGAAAGCTCTGGAACAACTGCGAGGCATCGTCGTACTTGCCGTTCTTCAACGCGTCAAAAGCCACGTTGTAGGCGGTACGTTCGTCGTTGCCGACAGCCAGTGTGCCGGCATCGCCATGGACAGAAGGCGGCTTCTCGGAAGTTGCCGCCGACGAGGGCCGCGCGGCAGGTGCCGGGGCCGGAGTCGCGCTGCCGTTGGCAGGAGGCAGAGACGGCATTGCGCCACCCGCTCCTTCCAGACGGTTCAAACGCCCGTCCAGGTCCAGATACTGGTCCTTGACTTGCTGCTTGAGCTGTTCGTTGTCGTGCTGCAACTGTTCCACCGTCGAACGCAGCGACTGCAGGTCAGAACGCGCCTGCTGCAGCTGGTTGAGCAAATCGGTGTTGGCCTGCGTATTGGCCTGTTGCTGCTCGAGGACGGCAACGCGGTCGGCAAGACTCTGCCGCTGCGCAAACGCCGGCGCGGCGGCCACCAGGGCCGCCGCGACGAACAGGGATGTCGCCCAAAAGCGCATCGCTTCTTACTGCGCCGTGTAGACGATCTCGACGCGACGGTTCTGCGACCAGCAGCTTTCGTTGCTCTCGGTGCAGACCGGACGCTCTTCGCCGTAGCTGACAACGGTCAGCTGGCTGGCGGCACCACCGGCAGCCTGCAGCGCGGACGACACGGCATTGCCGCGACGCTCGCCCAGGCCCATGTTGTACTCGCGCGAACCGCGCTCGTCGGTGTTGCCTTGCAGGGTGATGCGCGAGGACGGACGGTCACGCAGGTACTTGGCGTGGCAGGCCATGATCGCCTGGAACTCAGGCTTCACGGCGTCCTGATCCAGATCGAAGTAGACGACGCGCTGGCGCAGGCAGGCATCGGTATCCAGGTCGCCCGGGCCGTACAGGCCGGAGGTGGCCGGACCGGTCGGGGCGGTGGAACCGCTGGTGGTGTCGGTCGCAGGAGGCGGAGTTTCCTTCACCTTCTTCGAGCAACCAGCGAGCACGGCGACGGACAGCAGGGAGACAAGCAAGACGCGGGTGGACTTGTTCATGGGATACCTATGGTGGCTCCTGGGCCAATGAGGGGTGTAACGCAGCGAAATATTAACATTAATGCGCGGTTCGGTAAGGCCCCCAAGCGGGTTCTCTTACATCCCCATCGGCCAGGACCAACCGTTGGCGGACCCGAGCGTCGGCGGAGACGGCATACAGCACACCGCGCCCCCCCTCACGTGCAGCGTACAGCACCATGCTGGCATTGGGTGCAAAGCTGGGCGACTCGTCCAACGATCCGGGGGACAAGGTGCTCCAGCTCGGCGAACCGAGGCTGCGATCCATCATCGCGATCCGGTAGGTATTGCCGCTGCCCTGCGCCACCGCGATCTTCTTACCGTCGAACGACACACTCGCGGTGGCGTTGTAGTTGCCCTGGAAGGTCACGCGATTGGCGCTGCCACCGCTGGCCGCCACCTGGTAGATCTGCGGACGACCGCCACGATCGGAGGTGAAGTAGATGCTGCCGCCATCCGGAGCCCAGGTCGGCTCGGTGTCGATACCGAAGTGATTGGTCAGCTGGGTCAGCTGCTTGCTGCCCAGGTCCATCACATAGATCTCCGGGTTGCCGCTGCGCGACAGCGCCAGCGCCAGGCGGCGACCATCGGGCGAGAACGACGGCGCGCCGTTGATGCCACGGAAGCTGGACACCAGCTCGCGCGCGCCGGTCGCGATGTCCTGGATATAGATCGACGAATTGCCGCGCTCAAAGCTCACGTAGGCCAGCTTCTTGCCGTCCGGACTCCAGTTCGGCGACAGCAGCGGTTCGGCCGAGCGCACGATGGTTTGCGGGTTGTAGCCGTCCGAATCGGCAACCATCAGCGCATAGCGCATCGCGCCGCCGCTGCCGCTGGCGGTCACGTAGGCGATGCGGGTCCAGAAGGCGCCACGCACGCCGGTGATCTTTTCGTAGATCGCGTCGGCCATCTGGTGGGCGACGTCGCGCATGGCGTTGGCACGCGCGGTCATCGCCAGACCGAGCAGGCGCTCGCCCTTGGCGACGTCGAACAGTTCGTACTCGACGCGGTATGCACCCTCGCCGGCATCCATCACCCGGCCGACGACGATGTAGTTCTGCTTGAGCGCGCGCCAGGTCTGGAACTGGATATCGGTACCGCGGGTCGGCTTCTCGACGATCTGCGCAGCCGGCAAGGTACGGAACTGCCCGGAGCGATCGAGGTCGGCGCCCACCACGGCCGACACATCGGTTTGCGGGGCGCTGCCCGAGCCCTGGTAGGGCATCGGCACAACGGTGATCGGCGTGGCCGAAGCGCTGCCGCCGACGATATCGATAGTGAGACCCTGCTGCTGCGCGAGTGCGCTCAGCGGCAACAACAGGGCGGTCAAGGCGGCTAGCCAACGCAGCGATTTCTTCATGGACGGCTCGGATCGGGCGGGAAAGTGGGCAAGGGATACCAATCGACGAGTGAACATACTCGCAATCGTGAACGAGACAACGTGAAAATGAAGCGAGCGCAGCACCGCACTCTCGACAAGCGGCGTGGCGTGCGTGTCACACCGGGCTCGAAGACGGCATCGGTACTGCGCCGCGGCGCCCGAGTGGGCTGCCGGCAGGCACGCATCACTGATCCTGGGCAGTGAACACGAACGTCAGGTTGCGCTGGAACACCGCCTCGAAGCCACGGTATGGCAGCGGCTGGGCACTGAGGACGGCCGCTTCGATCGAGCGCTGGCCGGCCTCGTCGTATGGGCAACCCGGCGCCACCTTGGCTTCCATGACGCTGCCGCCCGGCAGCTGGCGGATGTTGATCGTGCACTTCTGGCCGATCGGCACCGACGGCGGACGCACCCACTGCGCCAGCACCTTTTGCTGGATCGCGGCGGCATACTTGGCCGATAGATCGGTATTCGTGCCCCCCTGCCCCGCGGTCGGCTGCGCGCTGCTGGCCGCGGCCGCCGAGGCCTGCTGAGCGCGCGCGGCAGCCAGCTGACGCAATTTCTGCTCGGCCAGCTTGGCGTCCTTGTCGGCCTGCTCGCGCTGGCGACGGATCTCGGCGATCTTCTTTTCGCGCTCGGCCTGCTCGGCCTGCTGCTGCGCGGCGGCCGCCTGCTTCTTCTTGGCGTCTTCCTCTTCCTGCTGCTTGGCCAGGCGCAGTTTCTGCTCGGCCTCTTCCTGCCGTTTGCGCTCGGTGAGATCGATCTGTTCCTGCCGCCGCTTGGCTTCCTGCTCCTGCTT
Source organism: Xanthomonas maliensis (assembly GCF_009192945.1). Lineage (GTDB taxonomy): Bacteria > Pseudomonadota > Gammaproteobacteria > Xanthomonadales > Xanthomonadaceae > Xanthomonas > Xanthomonas maliensis. Next base: position 159,104 of record NZ_NSET01000004.1, read on the forward strand.
GGCCTTCTCGGCCGACACCGCCAACGCGTCGACCTGATCCTGGTCGACCTTGTCCGGCTGCGCCACGCGCTCCTGCGCCTGCGACTGCTGCGGCGTCGGTGCGTCTTGCGGTCGCGGTTCGGGGATCGGCTGCGGTGGCGGCACGGTGTCTTCCGGCGCTGGCTCGGGCAGCGGCGCCGGTGGCGGCGGTTGACTGACCGGCGTGGCCTTCAGGGCCTGCTGTGCAACCCGCGCCTCGGCGGCGGAGACGTCCAGGGATGCCTCCATGCTCGGATCGCCGGCAGCCGGCTCGACCGAGCGTTTCGGCGACCACAGCCAGCCGGCGATGAAGACCAGCGCGACCAGCACGTGCACGACCAGGGCGAGCAAGACCGGGCGGAACCAGCCCTCGTCCTGCGCCCGCTGCGAGGGAAGCGTATCAGCGTGCATTGCTGCTTGCGGTACCGCCGGAGTCGGAAATCAGGCCAACCTTTTCGACCTTGGCCTGCTTGAGCGCATCGATGGCGTCCATGATCTTCTGGTAGGGCGCGGCGCGGTCGCCGGCCACCACCACGCGCGCATCCTTGTCCTGCGCGACGATCGCCGACAGCTGCGCCTGCAGGGTCGGCACGTCCATCGCCTGCGGCTTGCCCTTGGGCAGCTGCAGCGCCAGCGCGCCATCGGCGGCCACCACCACCACGATCGGGTCTTGCTTGCTCTCCAGCGCCTTGGCGCGCGAGCTGGGCAGCGTGACATCGGTGCTGAGGGTCAGCAGCGGCGCGGTGACCATGAAGATGATCAACAAGACCAGCATCACGTCGATATACGGCACGACGTTGATGTCGGATTTGAGTTTGCGCTTCTTGCGGCGGGAAATACCGGAGATCATCGCGGAACGTTCCAGTTGGATCCCCGCACCTGCCGGTGCGGGCTGTTGCGAGCCAGGCGGCGATCGGCAGATCCGTGGATCTGCCGAGGCGCGCCGTGACGACGGATGCCGCTCACTCCTCGGCGCCGGCCTGGCGCTGAAGGATCGAGCTGAACTCGTCGGCGAAGGTCTCGTAGCGCACCGACAGCCGCTCGACCCGCGTGGTGAAGCGGTTGTAGGCCCACACGGCCGGGATCGCCACGAACAAGCCGATGGCGGTGGCGAACAGGGCTTCGGAAATACCCGGTGCGACCGAGGCGATACCGGCCTGCTCGCCGCTGCTGATCATGTCGTGCATGGTGACCATGATGCCGAACACCGTGCCGACCAGGCCCACGTACGGCGCGGTCGAGCCGATGTTGGCGAGCAGTTCGAGATTGCGCTCGAGCTGGTCGACCTCGCGGGTGAAGGTGGTACGCATTGCGCGCTGGGCGCCTTCCAGCTGGATACGGGAGTCCAGGCGGCGACGATCGCGCAGACGGGAAAACTCGCGAAAGCCGCTTTCGAACATCGCCTCCAGGCCGCCGACGGTGCGGTTGCGATCGGTCGCAGAGGCATACAGCTTGGACAGATCGGCACCGGACCAGAAGCGGTTCTCGAACTCGTCCGCTTCGCGGTTGGCCTGCTTGAAGGCACGCGCCTTGCGGAAAATGATCACCCAGCTGATGAACGACCCCAGCAGCAACAGCAGCACGATGATCTTCACCGGGATGCTGGCGCGCAGGATCAGCTCGGCATAGTTGATGCCGCTGTTGTGCGCCACGCTGGCGGTCTGCGCCGCTGCGGCGGTGACATCCTGCGGCAGTGCTTCCACTACCGTGTCCTGCAGGGCCAGGAGCAATGCGATCGACATCCGTTTGTTCCTCAGTATTCGGATTCTGGGGTTTCTTGAGCTTTCAAAACGTCATACAGCGCGTCGTCCATGCCGCGGGGTCGGAAGTCGCCGGCCCCGAGCGCGGCGACCCGCACCTCGGCGGTCAGCAGCACCGCGCCCTCGCAGCGGATGGACTGAGCGAATACCAGGCTGGCCCGCTTGCACCTCACCAACTCCGCAGACACCGCCAATGCATCGTCCAACCGGGCTGGCTTGAGAAACTCCATTTGCATGGAGCGGACCGCGAACACCAGCGCGTGTTGCTGCCGCATGCGCTCCTGCCCGTAGCCCAATGCCCGCATCCACTCGGTCCGCGCCCGCTCCAGGAAGGCGACGTAACGCGCGTGGTAGACCACCCCACCGGCGTCGGTATCTTCCCAATAGACGCGTGTCGGCCAACTGAATAGTGAACGGGTTCCTGGACCCGAGGCATGGGGCTCGTCAGGCAAGCGCGCCTGCGATCCGGCGATCGCCGCGGGCGCGGCGGGGCGGTCTGTCGAAGTCAAAACAGGTCTCCTGGCTCGCCCATGGCCATTCCGCGCTCGCGCGGCGGCTTCAGGCCCAGATGCAGATAGGCCTTCTGCGTGGCCATGCGCCCGCGTGCGGTACGGATCAGGAAGCCCTGCTGGATCAGGTAGGGCTCGATGACGTCCTCCAGCGTGCCGCGCTCTTCCGACAGCGAGGCCGCCAGCGATTCCACACCGACCGGGCCGCCATCGAAATGCTCGACGATGGTGCGCAGCATCCTGCGGTCGAGCTCGTCGAAGCCCTCCGGATCGACATTGAGCATCTGCATGGCGGCCTGCGCCACCGCCAGGTCGATCCGCCCGGCCGCCTTGACCTGCGCGAAGTCGCGCACACGTCGCAGCAGGCGGTTGGCGATGCGGGGCGTGCCGCGGGCCCGGCGCGCGATCTCGGCGGCGCCGTCGGCAGTGCAATCGATGCCCAGGATGACCGCCGAGCGACTGACGATCCGGGTCAGCTCGGCCGGCGAGTAGAACTCCAACCGCTGCACGATGCCGAAACGGTCGCGCAGCGGCGCCGTCAACAGTCCGGCGCGGGTGGTGGCGCCGATCAGGGTAAACGGCGGCAGGTCGATCTTGATCGAACGCGCGGCCGGCCCGTCGCCGATCATGATGTCGATCTGAAAGTCTTCCATCGCTGGGTACAGCACTTCCTCCACGACCGGCGAGAGGCGGTGGATCTCATCGATGAACAGCACGTCGTGCGGCTGTAGATTGGTCAGCAGCGCGGCCAGATCGCCGGCCTTCTCGATCACCGGTCCGGAGGTGACCCGCAGGCTGACCCCCAGCTCGTTGGCGATCACGTGGCTCAACGTGGTCTTGCCCAGCCCGGGCGGCCCGAAGATCAGCAGGTGATCCATCGCCTCGCCACGCGCCTTGGCGGCCTGGATGTAGATCTCCATCTGCTCGCGCACCGGCTGCTGGCCGAGATAGTCAGCCAGGCGCCGTGGACGGATGCTGGCATCCGCGGTGTCGTCCTCGCGGGTCGCGCCAGCGGCAATGATGCGCTGTTCGGTCATCCGCCCATCATCGCATGCCGCGTGCGGCGGGCACAGCACCGCACCTACGCTCAGGTGTCGAGTTCGGCCTGCCGCAGCAGACCGAAGAACGCGTCGAAGCTCGGCGCCCGCCAGGTCGGCACCAGCCCCTCCCAGCGTTCGATGTACACCACCTCCGGCTCATGCTGCGGACCGCGCGCGCGGTAGTCCAGGCACAACAGGCAATCGACGTTGTGGGCCGACAGCACCAGCACCTGCTCCAGACCGGCATGCAGGCAGGCTACCCCATTGAAGTCGTCTGGATCTTCGAAGGCGGCGGCCATGTCCAGCACGCTCCCGACCTGCGCCAAGGGCAGCAGATGACGATCCACCAGCACACAGTCCCAGTCCACGTAACGGTCGGACGGAAAACGGGTGCGCGGCACCCAGCACCACTGGGTATCGCCGCCGTCCTGTACGCCGTAGAGACGTTTGAACAGCGCAGGCAGGCGTACGCCCAGCCGCGCTTCGGCAGCGGACAAGGCCTGCTGGTCCGCCGGCGCGCCTGCCGCATTCCAGTGCCCGGGGCCACTCCAGAAGGTTGCCAACGCCGGTGGCTGCGGCTGCCACTCCAACACGTCGCCATCGTGCCTGGCCTGCAACGCGGGCGACCAATACACGACGTCGACCAATTGCGACAGCAGCGCATCCACGCTCTCGAATGCGATCAGGCGTCGTTTGCTGTGCGCGTCGACGTACACGAGGCCGGGCTCGGCGTCGGGGGATGGGTAATCCAGACACAGCGCGCGGCCAGGGGCGCGGTCGTCGGCGGCAATGACGATCAGCAGGCGATCGTCGTCACTGACGGCCAGGCCGGCGTAGGCGTCGTCGCGATACTCCTCGCGCGCCCGCACCTCGGCAAAGGAAAACAGGCCGGCAGCCCCGAGCAGGCGCGCGCGCGGAATCAACCACTCGGCCTTCAGCCAGGCATCCGGGCGATCCAGCGAGCGCCCGCGCGCCATCTGTACCGCGCCGCCGTCGTAGCGCGCATACAACTGCCGCAACCACGCCGGCAGCCGCACCCCGAGGCGCTGCTCGGCCGCCGCGATCGCTGTAGCCGTGGCCGGCTCTCGGCCCAGATTCAGCCCTTCATCCCACAGCGTCTCCAGGGACGGCCCGCTTCCATAGACCATCCACTTGAGATCGGCCATGGTCAGATCTCGACTTGCGCGCCCAGTTCGACCAGGCGATTGCCGGGGATGCGGAAAAATCCGGTCGCCGGGGCAGCGTTGCGATGCATCAGCGCAAACAGCTTGTCGCGCCAGATCGGCATGCCGCGATTGGCACTGGCGACGATGGTCTCGCGGCTGGCGAAATAGGTGGTACCCATCGGGTCGAAATAGATCCCGCCCTGGTCGCAGGAGCGCATCAGCGCCAGCGGCACGTCCGGGGTCTCCATGAAGCCGAAGCGCACGATCACCCGGTAGAACTCGTCGCCGATGGCGTCCATCTTCAGCCGCTGCTTGGCCGAGGCGTACGGTACCTGCAGGGTCTCCACGGTCAGGAACACGTTGCGCTCGTGCAGCACCTTGTTGTGTTTGAGGTTGTGCATCAGCGCATGCGGCACCACCATCGGGTCGGCGGTCAGGAACACCGCGGTGCCGGGCACGCGCACCGGCGGCGCCAGCATCAGCCCGGGCAGGAAGGTGTCGAGCTTGATGCCGTCCTTGCGGATCTCGTCGTGCAGCAGCTTGCGGCCGCGGCGCCAGGTGCGCATCAGGGTGAACAGGATCAGGCCCAGCAGCAGCGGGAACCAGGCGCCGTCCAGGAACTTGATGATGTTGGCGTAGAAGAACGCGCAGTCCACCGCCAGGAACACCAGCGCGAACAGCCACAGCGCCGCCCTGGGCACGCGCGGGTTGGCGCGCGCGTAGATGACCATCAGCACGGTGGTGATCAGCATGGTGCCGGTCACCGAGACGCCGTAGGCGGTGGCCAGCGAGGTGGAGTCGCCGAAGCCGATCACTGCCACCACCACCAGCGCCAGCAGGCACCAGTTCACTGCGGGCACGTAGATCTGGCCGATGGTGGAATGCGAGGTGTGGCGGATGTGCATGCGCGGGATGTAGCCCAGTTGCATCGCCTGGCTGGCCACCGAGTAGGCGCCGGTGATCAGCGCCTGCGAGGCGATCACCGTGGCCGCGGTGGCCAGCACGATCATTGGGTACAGCGCCCACTCCGGCACCGCCTCGTAGAACGGGTTGCTGACCGCGGCCGGGTCGCGCAGCACCAGCGCACCCTGCCCGAGGTAGGTCAGGGTCAGCATCGGCAACACCACGAACTGCCACGAGCGGCGGATCGCCCTGGCGCCGAAATGGCCCATGTCCGCGTACAGCGCTTCGCCGCCGGTGACCGCCAGCACCACTGCGCCAAGCACGAACACCGCATGCCAGTTGTGTTCTGCAAAGAAGCGCACGCCCCACCAGGGGTTCAGCGCATGCAGCACTTCCGGCGCGCGCGTCATGTTGTAGATGCCGATCGCGCCCAGTGCCACGAACCAGACCAGGGTGATCGGCCCGAACGCCTTGCCCACCCGCTCGGTGCCGAAGCGCTGAGCCATGAACAGGATGCCCAGCACCACCAGAGTGATCGGCACCACGAACGGCTCCAGCCTGGGCGCGGCCACCTCCAGGCCTTCCACCGCCGACAGCACCGAGATGGCCGGGGTGATCACGCCATCGCCGAAGAACAGCGACGCGCCGAAAATGCCGAGGATGCCGACCACGTACATCGAGCGCGAGCCGCCCGGCAGAGTGCGCTGCGCCAGCGCGGTCAGCGCCATGATGCCGCCCTCGCCATCGTTGTCGGCGCGCATGATCACGGTGACGTACTTGACCGTGACCACCAGCATCAATGCCCAGAACACCAGCGACAGGATGCCCAGCACGGTGTCGTGGTCCGGGGTCAGCCCGTAATGCGGCGAGAACGCTTCCTTGAGCGTGTACAGCGGACTGGTGCCGATGTCGCCGAAGACGACGCCGATGGCGGTCAGCATCACCCCAAAGCCCGTCTTGGCATGCGGATCGTGGCTGCCCGGGCGGGCGGCGGAACTGGAGGAGCTGGACATGGAGGGAAGAGTAGCGCCAGAACGTGAAGAAAGCGGGTAGCCGGGCCGACCGGGCGGTCAGCGCAGCGCGGCCTGCAAGGCCTTGCGGATCACCGTGGCGACGTCGTCCCCCTCGGCCCCCGCATCGCGCGCCATGCGCGCCGCCTCGGCGGGTTTGTAGCCCAGCTGCTGCAGGGCGACGGTGGCCTCGGACACCGCGTCCGGACCGAGCTGGCCTGTGATCGGCGCGCCGCTGCTGAAATCGGCCGCACGATCGCGCAGCTCCACCACCATACGCTCGGCAGTCTTCTTGCCGATGCCGGGAATACGCGTCAGCGCGGTGATGTCGCCGGCGGTGATCAGGCGGGCGAACTCGTCGACGCTGACCCCCGACAACACGGCCAGGGCGATCTTGGCACCGATGCCACTGACCTTCTGCACGTCGCGAAACAGCCGTCGTTCGCCTTCGCGCAGGAAGCCGTACAGCGCCACGCTGTCTTCCTTCTGGGCGTAATGGGTGAACAGGATGACGTCGCGACCGACATCGGGCAGATCGTAGAAGGTGCTCATCGGCGCCTCCAGCTCATAGCCGACCCCACCGACATCGATCACCAGCCACGGCGGCTGCTTATAGGCGAGGATCCCGCGCAGACGGCCGATCATGCGGAAGCTCCGGGACCCGGGACCCGGGACCCGGGACTCGTAAAGGCGATGCTCGCCGGAGCTTCATCGCTCGATGCTGGTCGCGTCCCGGGTCCCGCGTCCCCAGTCCCGGCCTTTCCCGACATCTTCATGCTCATTTCCGGCTCCACGCCTGTTGAGGATTGACGCCCAATCGCTGCGCCGTGGCGCGCACATGGGCGTGGGTGATGGCCACCGCCAGCGCATCGGCGGCGTCGGCCTGCAGCTTGCCTTGCAACTGGAGCATGAGCCCGACCATATGCTGGACCTGCCCCTTGTCCGCGCCGCCGCGACCGACCAGGGCCAGCTTGATCTCGGTCGCCGCATACTCGTGGACGGCCAGATCGCGCAACACTGCCGCGCAGATCGCCGCGCCGCGCGCCTGGCCGAGCTTGAGCGCCGAGTCGGCACTCTTGCCGACGAACACCTTCTCGATCGCCACTTCCTGCGGCCGGTAGGTCTCGATCACCTCCGACAACCCATGCAGCAAACGCTTCAGGCGCTGGGCGAAATCGCCCTCGCCCAGCAGCAGCAAGGGCGCGTGATACACATGACGACTGCGCCCGCCAGCATCCACATCGATGATCCCGATGCCGGTGCGCTGCGATCCCGGGTCGATGCCGAGGATGCGAATCACACCGGGAGCGGGAACCTGCGATGAGGGGCTGGCAACCGCCAGCTCGGCGACGACCCGACGGCTGCCAACGCGCGTCCGGGACCCCGGCCCCGCGTCCCGGGTCCCGTTGGGAGGCATCGCGCGCCTACGCCCCCGCGCCCAGCGCGGCCTGGTCGACGTTGGAATACACGTCCTGCACGTCGTCGAGGTCTTCGAGCATGTCCAGCAGCTTGCGCACCTGCACGGCAGTGTCGCCATCGACGGCGATATCGTTTTCGGCACGGAACGTGATCTCGGCGTGCGCCGGCACCAGGCCGGCGGCCGTCAGCGCGTCGCGTACCTGGGCGAAGCTTTCCGGTGCGGTCAGCACGTCGATGGCGCCGTCTTCCGGATACACCACCACGTCGTCGGCGCCGGCGTCGATCGCCGCCTCGGTCACCGCATCTTCGTCGGCACCGGCGGCATAACTGAACACGCCCAGGCGCTTGAACATGAAGGACACCGAGCCATCGGTTCCCATGTTGCCGCCGCATTTGCTAAAAGCATGGCGAACATCGGCCACCGTGCGCACGCGATTGTCGGTCAGGCAGTCGACGATCACTGCCACGCCGCCGGGGGCATAGCCCTCGTAGCGCACTTCCTCGTACTCCACGCCTTCCAGCTCGCCGGTGGCCTTCTTGATGGCGCGCTCGATCACGTCCTTGGGCATGTTGGACGCCAATCCCTTGTCCATCGCCACGCGCAGGCGCGGATTGTTGGCGGCATCGCCACCGCCGGCGCGCGCGGCCACGCTGATCTCGCGGATGATCTTGGTGAAAATCTTGCCGCGCTTGGCGTCGGACGCGTTCTTGCGGGCTTCGATCGAGGGGCCTCTACCCATGGAGCATTCCAGACTGGCTGAAGACAGGGCGCGGATTTTACCTGATTGGCGCCCCCTTACGCGGCGGCCACCTCAGTGCTGGAATCGCCCGCTGCCCAGAAAGGCCAATGCCTGCCGCGCCGCGGCTGGCGACAGCAACAGGCCGCTGTGGCTGGCGCGGACCACACAATGGTCGCGCAGGCCGGGCAGCTGCGTTTCGCCCAGGCTCACGGTTCCGTCCGACACCGCGCCAAGCGGAGCCAACCAGTGGCCCAGCCCGCGCGGGACGCAGCCGGCGACCTGGCCGATCTCGGCTGGGCCGTCCCAGTGCCCCACGCCCTGCTGCAGCAAGTCGGCACTGCGACCCATCGCCCACGGCAGGCCGCGTCTGGCCAACCCACGCGCCACACCGCTGCCGGCCAGCGGGCTTCCCAGGCAGACCACCCGTCGCACCGGCAGCTCCGGCGCACTGCGCAGGGCTTGTGCGGCAATCAAGCCGCCAAGGCTGTGACAGACCAGCGCTTGCGCGCCGGTCGCGCGCAGGCGGCCAATCAGCCGCGGCACCGCCTGCGCGGGACCGCCCAGGACGCTGGCGTAGCCGAACAGCGCCGGCCGATACCCCCCCTGCCGCAATCGACGTGCCAGTGGCAGCAACCAGAGCGGGGAATTCCAGATGCCATGCACCAGCAGGACATCGGCCAGTGCGCTGCCGCCGGCGTCGGCTGGCGCCAGCACGCGCAGGGGCACGACAGGCGGAGACGACATCGACGTGACCGCTCAGCGGGACGACAGGCGCGGCTCCCGCCGCAGGATGAATTCGCGATCGACAGTCGCGCCGACCGGGAAATCGTATTCGCCGACCTGCACGAAGCCATAGCGCGCATAGAAGCGTTGGGCGCCGAAGTTTTCCGACCACACGCCGATCCATAGCGTCCGTGGGCCGTCGCGCTCCAGCCACTGCAACGCCGTCTCGAACAGGCGGCTGCCCCAACCGCAACTCTGGTATTGCTTGAGCAGGTAGAGCCGTTTCAGTTCGCCATCGCCCGGACGCACCTCGGCATGCGGCAGGCCGCAGGGACCGGCGGCGGCATGGCCAATGGCCACGCCCTCATGCTCCAGCAACCAGATCGCATAGTTGGGATGGCCGAGCACGATCTGCGCACGCTCGACCGAAAAGGTCTCGATCAGGAAGTCGCGCAGATCCTGTTCGGGATAGAGATGACCGAAGGTCTCGGTAAAGGTGGCGGTAGCGATCCGCGCGACCGCCGCGGCATCGTCCAACGTGGCGCGGCGGATCTGCATGGCTCAACGGCCCTCTTCGGCCTCGTCGTCCTCTTCCTCTTCTTCGTCCTCGGACTCCTCGTCTTCGGACTCTTCATCGTCCTCGTACTCGTAGTCGTCCTCGCCGAAGTCCTCGCCATCCCAGCGCCCTTCCGGATCGGGGACGAAGGTCAACGGCGCGTTGGCACCGGCGCCGACGCGCACCAGCCAGCCGCCGAAGACGCGCGCACGCTGGGTGGTGATGGTGTCTGTGGCCCCTTCATTTTCCAGCGTCTCCCACTCGAGGGCGAAGGCCTGGTCGTTATCGGTCTCACTCATGTCGCTGTCTCCGCTGGGAGGGATGGGGAATCACTTGGCCTGCGGCCGGACCTGCACGTGCACTTCGGCCAGCTGCGCATCGGCAATTGGCGACGGCGCATCGGTCATCAGGTCCTGCGCACCGGTGGTCTTGGGGAAGGGAATCACGTCGCGGATCGACTCGGTGCCGGCCATCAGCGCGGCGATACGGTCGATCCCGAAGGCGATGCCGCCATGCGGGGGTGCGCCGTAGTTCAGCGCATCGAGCAGGAAGCCGAACTTGGCGCGCGCTTCCTCGGCACCGATGCCGAGCAGCTCGAACACCGCGCTCTGCATGTCCGGGCGATGGATACGGATCGAACCGCCACCGATCTCGTTGCCGTTGAGCACCATGTCGTAGCCGCGCGAGACCGCGGTCCTGGCATTGGCACGCAGGTCGGCGATGTCGTCCACTGCCGGCGCGGTGAAAGGGTGATGCAGGGCGACATAGCGTTGCGCCTCCTCATCCCATTCGAACATCGGGAAGTCGGTGACCCACAACGGACGCCAGCCCTCGGCGACCAGGCCAAAGTCCTTGCCGGCCTTCAAGCGCAGCGCGCCCATGAAGTCGGACACCTTGGTGTAGCTGCCAGCGCCGAAGAACACCAGGTCGCCATTGCCGGCACCGACGTGGGCCACCAGCGCAGCGAAGGCCGGCTCGCTGAAGAATTTCTGGATCGGCGAGCTGATCTCGCCGTTGTCGGCGATCTTGATGTAAGCCAGGCCCTTGGCGCCGTACTTGGCGGCATGCGCGGCGTATTCGTCGATCTGCTTGCGCGACAGGCTGGCGCCGCCGGGAATGCGCAGTGCGGCGACACGACCATCGGCATCGCTAGCCGGGCCGGTGAACACCGCAAATTCGCTGTCCTTGACCAGGTCGGCCACGTCGACCAGCTCCAGGGCGATGCGCAGGTCCGGCTTGTCCGAGCCGTAGCGACGCATCGCCTCGGCCCAGGTCATGCGCGGGAAGCTGGCGTCCAGCTCGACCTCGGCCACTTCCTTGAAGATCGCGCGGATCATCTCCTCGACGAAGTCCTGCACATCGCGCTCGCGCACGAAGGCGAACTCCATGTCCAGCTGGGTGAATTCCAGCTGGCGGTCGGCACGCAGGGCTTCGTCGCGGAAGCAACGGGCGATCTGGTAGTAGCGGTCGAAGCCAGCCACCATCAGGATCTGCTTGAACAACTGCGGGCTCTGCGGCAGTGCGTAGAACTCGCCCGGATGCATGCGCGCCGGCACCAGGAAATCGCGCGCGCCTTCCGGCGTGGCCTTGGTCAGGATCGGGGTCTCGATGTCCTGGAAGCCGCGCGCATCCAGATGGCGGCGCAGCGCCTGTACCAGCTTGATGCGGGTGCGCTGCATGCGCTGCATCTCCGGGCGGCGCAGATCCAGATAGCGATACTTCAGGCGGGTGTCCTCGCCCGGGTTTTCGTGCGCGTGGAACGGCAACGGCGCGGCCTTGTTCAACACGGTGATACGGCTGGCGATCACTTCCACCTTGCCAGTGCGCATCTTGTCGTTGACCGCGTGGCGGGCACGCACCACGCCTTCCACCTGCAGCACGTCTTCGTAGCCCAGCGACGCGGCCACCGCGAACACCTCGGCGTTGTCGACTTCCACCGTCACCTGCACGATGCCTTCGTGATCGCGCAGATCGATGAAACAGACGCCGCCCTGGTTACGGGCCACGTCGGTCCAGCCGGCGAGGGTGACGGTTTGGCCGATCAGGGTCTCGTCGACCAGGCCGCAGAAGTGGGTACGCATCGAAAGCTCCGCTGGAAACCGGCGCAGGACGGCGCCGGAGAGCCGGGTATTCTGCGGCCCACGGCCGGCCGGGGCAAATGCGCAGGCGGTCACGGTCGCTTAAGTCGGCGCTAGGCTGAATAGGCACAACCTCCTCTCGTTGCAGGACAAGACCATGTCGCGCACAGCCTTGCTCTTTGCCGCCTGCCTGGCCCTGCCCGGCCTCCTGATCAGCCGCCATGCCCACGCCCAGGACCGCGGCTGGGACGGGCCATCGATCACCTGTTCCAGCAACGACAATCGCCGCCGCGAGTGCGACACCCCATTTCGCGGGCGCGCGGTGCTGGTGGAGAACATTTCCGGCACTCGATGCATCGAAGGACGCAACTGGGGCAGCGCGCGTGGGCGGATCTGGGTGGACAACGGCTGCCGGGGCCGCTTTGTCGAGGCCCGCGGCGGCTGGGGTGGCGGCTGGGACCGCGACGACGGCCCGGCCGCCGCCGGCACGGTGCGCTGCGAAAGCCGCGACCAGCGCCAGGCGGTCTGCCAGACCGGCTGGCGTCGCGCCACCCTGGTGCGCCAGCTCTCGGACACCCGCTGTGTCGAGGGCCGCAACTGGCGCCAGGCACCGGGACGCATCTGGGTGGACGATGGCTGCCGCGGCGAGTTCGCCGAAGCCCGTGGCGGTTGGGACGGTGGCTGGGGTGGCGGCCGCCCGGCGAACGACTACGCGATCACCTGCAGCAGCGACGACCGGCGGCTGCGCACCTGTGGCTGGGACGGCCGCTACGGCGATCCGGTGCTGACCCGCCAACTCTCCGACACCCGCTGCGAAGAAGGTCGCACCTGGGGATACGACCGTCGCCGCGCCACGGTCTGGGTCAACGACGGCTGCCGCGCCCGCTTCGAGGCGCGCTGAGCGCGCAAGCGCGGTTGCTCGAACATGCGCCGACGTGGCCGCAGCGCAGACTCGCTAACCGCGTGTTCGCCAGCGACGGCGCCGGAGTGTCCAGCAGTGTCGGCCTGCTCAGGACGCGGCGGATGGGCTCGCCGACGTCGCTGCGGCCGGCTTGGCGGAGGCAGCATCCGCCGCAGGTGCGCTGCCGGCAGCAGCGCCGCTGTCGACCAGGTTCTTCTTCTTTTCGCCGGCGGACTTGAAGTCGGTTTCGTACCACCCGCTTCCGGACAGGCGAAAGGCCGGTGCAGTGACCTGGCGGCGGACGCTGCCGACGGCAGCGCAGGTTGGGCATTGCTGCGGATCCGGATCGGCCATCTTCTGCAGGCGATCGAAGGCGTGGCCACAGCTGGAGCATTGGAACGCGTAGATAGGCATCGTGCGGTAGGTGCGGTGCGGATGGAGCGGCCGCAGATTCTACGGTGCGCGCTGGCATCAATGCAGCAGCGCCGGCGCCTCCCCTGCCCCTCGGCGCTGTTCGGAGGGACTGTTACACTGGCCCGGTGACCGACGCGCCTTTCCCCACACGAGGGCCGCAGCCGTGTTGCGGCTGACCGCCCTATTGCTCGGCGTCGGCCTGCTGCTGACCGGCAGCGGGCTGCTGGGCACCTTGCTCGCCGTGCGCGGGAGCCAGATCGGCTTCGACGCGCGCGCGCTCGGCCTGATCATGTCCGGCTACTTCGCCGGCTTTTTCCTCGGCACCTTCTTCGCTCCGCCGCTGATCCGACGGATCGGGCATGTGCGCGCATTCGCCTTCTACGCCGCCTTGGCGGCGATTGCGGTGCTGCTGCATCCGATCTGGCTCGACGCCTGGGGCTGGGGGCTGCTACGGCTGCTGACCGGCGTGGCGCTGGTCGGCCTGTACACGGTGATCGAAAGCTGGTTGAACGCCGAGCCGGACGCACGTCGGCGCAGCCGGGTGTTTTCGGTCTACATGGCGGTGAATCTATCGGCATTGGCATTGGGCCAGTTGCTGTTGCGGGCCGGCGATGCGGCCGCGCCGGCAATGTTCACGCTGACGGCGATCCTGATCTGCGCGGCGGTGATGCCGGTGGTCACCACGCGGCTGATCCCGCCGGAGGTCCCGCAGGTCTCGCGGCTACGGCTGAAGGCACTGTATGCGCTGGCGCCGGTGGCGACCGTCGCGGCCGGCTTGTCGGGTCTGGCGATGGGCGCGTTCTGGGGCCTGCTGCCGGTGTATGCGGACCGGATCGGCCTGGATGCCGATGGCGTCGCATTGTTCATGCTCACCGCCATCGTCGGCGGAGCGGCCCTGCAGTGGCCGATCGGGCGGATCAGCGATGGCCACGATCGGCGCATCGGGCTGGTGGCGGTCAGCGTGCTGGCCGCGGCCACTGCGATCGCGATCGCGCTGCCGGTCGTGCAGGGCAACCTGCAGCTGCTGTTCGCCTTGGTATTCGTCTATGGCGGCCTGGCCTTCTCGCTGTATCCGTTCGCCGTCGCCCACATGCTCGACTACCTGCCGCGCGAGGACCTGCTGGCCGGCTCCAGCAGCCTGCTGCTGGTGCATGGGGTGGGCGCCGCACTGGGCCCTGCGCTGGCGGGTGGGGCAATGCAAAAATTTGGTCCGTTCGCGCTGCCGATGTACTTTGCCTGCATGCTGGTGTTGTTGGCGGGGTTCGTCCTGCACCGACTGCTGCGCTTCACGCGCCGCCGCCCACACCCGATCGCCTTCCGGCCGATGGTGCGCACCACCCCAGCCGCGCTGGAACTGATGCCGGAGACCCAGCAGGCGCCAGCGCCGACGCCGCGGCGCAGCTCCTGAAGCGCGCGCAGGGCCAGTACCGACTAGCGCATTGACGAAAACGCAGGGATCCCTGCACGCGTCCTCGGCATGTGGAAGCGCGACGGGGCAGTCATCCCGACGCAACGCAGGCGCAGCACACTACCGCTTTTCCGCGCATCCGCGCTGCCATGGAAACGCCGTCCGATCTGCAGTCGCGATTAATAGCGCGCGCGTTGTTGGTCACGGCCAACGCCGTGGTCAACGGCCGCGCACGCCATTCGCGCCACGCAGACAGTACTGCGGTGGACCTGGCCGCCCGATCTCCGATAGCGCTGCGTGCAGGAGATCGCCTGCAAGCAGCACGCGCCGGCATCGCCGCACATGGCGCCCTTCCCCGCTCCCAACGCGGCAAGATGACCCGCAACCGAGCCAGCCTCAGGTGACCGCATGATCAACCTTCCGCGCCGCCGCCTATTGCAGGCCGGCCTGGCATCCAGCGCTGCCAGCCTGCTCCCCAGCATCGCGCGCGCCGCCGCGATCGCCCCGGCCGTGCGCAGCGGCACGCTGGACGACCTGCAACATGTGGTGATCCTGATGCAGGAGAACCGTGCCTTCGACCATTACTTCGGCAGCCTGGCGGGTGTGCGCGGCTTCGGCGATCGCTTCCCGATCCCGGCGCCGCCACTGCCGGAGACGCCGGCACGCACGGTCTGGCTGCAACCCAGCGCCGACGGCAGCCGAATGCTGGCACCGTTCCCGCTGCACACGGCGCGCGACTTTGCCACCATGCGTGTCCAAGGCACGCCGCACACCTGGCCCAACGCGCAACAAGCCTGGGATCACGGCCGCATGGGCCAGTGGCCGGCGGCCAAGCGCGACCACGCGCTGGCGCACTACACCCGCGACGACCTGCGGTTCCAGTTCGCGCTGGCGGAAGCCTTCACCGTGTGCGACGCCTATCACTGCGCGATCCAGGCCGGCACCAATCCCAACCGAGTGTTTCTGTGGACCGGGCAGAACGATCCGCTGGCGCGCGCCGGTGGCCCGGTGATCGCCAACTCGCACGACAACTTCCCCGAGCTTGGCGGCCATCCGGACGACTATCGCTGGCCCAGCTACGTCGAGGCATTGCAGCAGGCCGGGGTGTCCTGGCAGATCTACCAGGACATGGGCGACAACTTCACCGACAACCCGCTGGCCGGCTTCGCGCCGTTTCGTGCCGCCTGGCGCGGTGCGCCCGGGCACGACCCGCAATTGCGCGAACGTGGTGTTTCCAGCCGTAGCCTCGCGCAGCTGCGCGAGGACGTGCTGGCCGCGCGACTTCCGTCGGTGAGCTTCCTCATCGCCGACGCCGCCGGCAGCGAGCATCCGGATCCATCCAGCCCGGCGCAGGGTGCGGCCTATACCGCGCGCGTGCTCGACGCCCTCACCGCCAATCCGGCGGTCTGGGCGCGCACGGCGCTGTTGCTGATGTTCGACGAGAACGATGGGTTCTTCGACCACGTGCCGCCACCGGCACCACCTTCGCCCGATTCCGCAGCCGCAAACGGCTGGGCTGGTGCCTCCAGCGTGCCGACCGATGGCGAATACCATGTGCATCCGGCGCCGGGCGACGACAAGGCCGACCTGCCGGAATGGCGCGGCTGCCCCTACGGCCTGGGCCCACGGGTGCCGTTGTACGTGATCTCGCCATGGAGCCGCGGCGGCTGGGTCGATTCGCAGGTCTACGACCATACCTCGGTGTTGCGGTTGCTGGAACGTCGCTTCGGCGTCGCCGCCAGCGGAGTGTCCCCATGGCGCCGCGCGGTCTGCGGCGATCTGGTCGATGCGTTCGATTTCCGCCAGGCCGATGCACGCACGTTCGTCGCCGCACTGCCGGATGTGCGCAGCGCCGCGACGCGTGCGGCGGCGCTGCACGAGCACACCGTCCCGCCGACGCCATCGCAGTTGCAGCCGCCGCAGCAGGCGTTTGGCGTGCGCCCTGCACGTGCCTTGCCCTATCGCCCGACGGTGCAGTTGCAGCACCTGCAGACGCGCGGCGCGGTGCAGTTGCAGATGACCAACGCCGGTGCGGCGGTCGTGCTGCACGTCTACGACCGCTACGACCTGGCAGCAATCCCGCGCCGCTACACGATCGCTGCCGGCGCGGCGCTGGACGGCATCTGGACCACCTACGACGGGCGCTACGATCTGTGGCTGCTCGGCCCCAACGGCTTCCATCGCCATTATCGCGGCGACCTGGATGCCGCGCCGCTGCTGGCCGACATCACGCAAGACGCGGACGAGGCGCAGGCGCTGTGCCTGACGTTGCGCAATCCCGGCAACCGCCCACTGCAGGTCACGCTGGAACCCGGCGCCTATACACAGGCGCAACCGCGCAAGCGCATCACCGTCGCCGCCGGCAGCGAGCACCGTGAGCGCTGGAGCGCCGCACCGACTGGCGGCTGGTACGACCTGTGGCTGGTCCAGGGCAGCGCGCGCCAGCGTCTGGCCGGACGCATGGAAACCGGCAAGCCCGGCATCAGCGACCCGGCGCTCGGCGGGCCGGCACGGCTGTATCAGGACGACCCGCCACGCATTGACGGCCCAGGACCTGCGTAAGACCGGTGGGATGGGAAAGGGGAGATTCGGGACGGAGCGGACCGATGTGCACCGTCATCGGCTCGCGATCGCCGTGCCGCCGCGCCATGCGTATCGGCGTCGCCGATGGCCTTTTTCAGCGCAAGCGACAACACGGTCTGCTGGTCTGCTGCCGCGGTTACGCACCCTGTCGAGCGGCAGCGGCCGCCCGGCAAGGACAGCCATTGATGCGCCGCCCCTGAGCGCCCTGGCCGACGCGCACACCGCGTCGCCGGCCACGCCGCTGGCGTGCACTACCGATGCAGCCAGTACCGGCAATCGCCGATCGTCTGCGGCGGCGCGCCAGCGGAATAACGCTGCACGATCGCGGCGTGCCACTGCGCCCGTTGCGGCGTGCTGCCGACCTTGTTGGGGCAATCGACCATCGCCGCCAGCGGCAGGCCACCCAGCGCAGTGTCGGTGCTGGCCAGCGACTGCAAGGCCTGATCGGACGCCCAGTCGGCAATCATCACCGCGCGGCGCCCGGACCGATACGGCAGCTCGGAGGACCAGTCATCGCCGAAAGCCACCACCACGCCCTGCTCGGGGGTCGCGGCACGGATCTGTTCGGCGATCTGCGAGATCGACGTCGGCGCACGCGCTTCCTTCATGTTCTTCAGCGAGCTCACCAGGCCAGAGCCCAGTGACAGCAGGCACAGGAACACCGCGAATGCCACGCCGCGGCCGGGTTTACCGATCGCCTGGCCACGCTGCACCACCCACCACAGCACCAAGCCGACGATCGAGGTGGCGAACACCACCTGCGCGAACTGGTAATAGGGATGCACGACCTGCAGATTGGTGAAGGCCAGCATCGGCGCCAGATAGGCGAGCAATAGCACTATCACCGCCGCGCGGATCTGGCGGATCGACAAGCCGGCGATGAGGATGATCAGGAACACCCAGTTCGAACCGACCGGTCCGGCGAAGCGCTTCTTGAAGATGGTCCCCCACCAGACGGCCGGATCCAGGCGCTGCTGCAGGGTGCCGTAATTGAAGCCCGACAGGCTGTCGGACGTGACCTGTTGGCCCAGTACCGACTGGGACTTCAAGAGATCCGCATGGTGCAGCCAGAGCAGCAGCGCCACCAGCGCCGCCACGGCCGCCACCGCGCCCCAGCCCAGCAGCTTCCAGTGCCCAACCAACCACTGCGGACGCCAGCCATGCTCGCGCAGCGCCACCCAGGCCAGGGCCATGACGGTGAAGACCGCAAAACCGAAGAAGGTGGTGATCTTGATCAGGGCTGCCAATACTGCGGCGGCAACGGCGACCACGCCATGCCAGGCCCGCGGCTGCACGTACAGCCGTGCCATCGCCCAGACAAACACCAGGCCGAAGAACACTGCGGTGGATTCCATCATCACCGAGCGTCCCCACAACTGCGCCAGCGGCGACACCGCGAACGCACCGGCGATGCACAGTGCCAACACGCGGTCGGGGCGCAGCACCAGGGTGATGCGATAACTCATCCAGATGCAGGCCAGGTGGAACAAGGTGGACAACAAACGGCCGCTATTGTCTGCACTCATGCCGGTGGCCTTGGACAGCAAGGCAGCCAGCCACTGGAACAGCGGCAGCTCGAACGGGATCGACCACGGCGCGCCGAGCACTGGCGTGAGATAAGACAGGAAGGGTCCGCCGCGCAGCATCCAGTCGATCGACAGGACGGTCTGCGTCTGCCGGAAACCGGACGCATCGATGGGTGGCATCGACCAGCTGAAGACCAGCATGATCAACAGCGCGATGGCCGAATAGCACAGCAGGATCCGGGCCGGTAGCAGGCCACGGTCGGGGGGCAGTTGCTGGTTCACGTGTCGCGCTCCTGTAGGCGCCGGCCAGCAAGCACAAGGCGGCCGGGCGCGCAGTGTCGGTTCTGCGGGCAGCGAGCGCAAGCCGTTGTCGGCGCCGGCAGCTGCCAGGAGCTCGCCGCATCTGCCGGTCCAGCACAGTGCCGCCACACCTGCGATCACCTTAGCGCGCGATGAGCGCGCTGCCGCCCCTTTTCAGCAGCGCGGACCAATCAATGCAGCACACCGATCGTATGCAGCCAGGTTTCGACCAACTGCGGCCACTTGGCGATCGGCAACCCTTTGGCGCGCAGACCGAAGGCATGGCCACCCTGGGCGTACACATGCATTTCCACCGGCACGTCGGCGTGGTTGAGCGCCACGTAGTACGCCAGCACCTGCGAAACGCCATCCACATGATCGTCCTGCGCCTGCAGCAGGAAGGTCGGCGGGGTATCGGCGACGACACGAATGTCCGGACGCAGGTCCAGATGGGTGGGATCGCGCGTGTCGTCATCCTCGTCCTCGTGCGCCCAGAGATGGCCCGGGTACACGGCGATGGCGAAATCCGGGCGACAGCTCACGCGATCGGCCGCATCCACCGATGGATAGGTACGCTCGGCGAAATGGGTGCTGGCCGCGGCCACCAGGTGGCCGCCGGCGGAAAAGCCCATGACCCCGATCTTGTGTGGGTCCACGCCCCAGGTCGCGGCCTGCTGGCGTACCAGGCTCAACGTACGCTGGGCGTCTTGCAGCGCGGTCTGTACCTTGGGGTAGTAACGGCGCCCATCCACCCAGGTCGGCCCGGAGCTCGGCACGCGGTACTTCAGCAGCACGCAGGTGATGCCGCGCGCCGCCAGCCAGTCGCAGATCTCCGTGCCCTCCAGATCCATCGCCAGCATCTGGTAGCCGCCACCGGGAAACACCACCACCGCCGCGCCAGTGTTGTGGCCCTGCGCCGGGTACACGGTCATGGTCGGCCTGCTGACGTTGTCGACCCTGGCTCCGGGCCCGGCCGATTCCGGCGTCGGATGCGGCAATGCATTCGGCACTGCGCCTGGCCAGATCGGTACCTGCACATGACCTGGCGTGGGTTCCCAGACGCGCCCCTGCGCAGCATGCGCGCACAGGCCAAGGACGATGGCAAACGTACAGCAGACGAACCGGCGCATGGCGAGCTCCAAAGGGATCGACAGGACTGCTGGGAAGGCGCGCGGCGGCCATCCGCCGCGTCGCCGCTGGATCGGCGGTGTTCTCGCCTGCCACCAAGCACGCGGCGCGCACCGTGCGGCAGGCGAGAGAGAGCAAACGCGGCTAGATGGCGCGCGTTGCGCGTGTCGGCCACCAAGCCGCCACCGCCTGCGCCACGGCCTTCAGCGCCGCATCGCGGGCGTCGGCATCGACGGTCGCCTTGTTCAAATACGTGGTCAACAGCAGCGGCGCCTGCTGCCCCGGCACCCAAACGATGCCGATGTCGTTGCGGCTGTCGGTGCCGTTGTTGCCGGTCTTGTCGCCGACCTTCCATCCCTGCGGGAAACCCGCGCGCAGGCAGTCGTCGCCGGTGCGATTGTCGATCATCCACTCGGTCAGCCGCTTGCGCGAGGCCGGCAGCAAGGCATCGCCCACCAGCACGGCGCGCATGCTGCCCAGCATCGCCGCCGGCGTGGTGGTGTCGCGCGGGTCGTCCAGGGCGAAATTGTTCATCGACGGCTCGTTGCGATCCGAGCGGGTCTGGGTGTCGCCCAGGGTTCGGATGAAGGCGGTCAAGCCGGCCGGATCGCCGACCTGGGTCAACAGCAGGTTTGCCGCCACCCCGTCGCTGAAGATCATCGCCGCCTGACACAACTCGGCGAGGCTAAGGCTCCCGCCCACATGCGGCTTGGTCGCCGGCGCATAGGACAACATGTCCTCGGCACGGATCGGCACCTGCCTGTCCAGCCGCAACTCGCCTCGGTCGACCCGCTGCAAGACCGCAGCAACCAATAAGAATTTGAAGGTGCTGCAGAGCGGGAAGCGCTCGTCCTGCCGCTGCTCGATCCGCTGGCCGGTGGCGGTATCGAGCAGGCTGATCCCCAGCCGCCCGCCGCTGCGGCCTTCGATCTCGGCCCAGCGGACACGCAGCGCGGCCTCGGCGCTTGGCTTGGACGGCTTGATTGCCAAGGCATTCCCGGATACCGCCAGGGCAATCCCGACCCCGGCTCCGCGTAGAAACTGTCGCCTGCTATGCATTGGTCACCTCCCGGAAAGCCCGCAGTATCGAGGTCCCCGGTCACAGCGACCAGCGCGATGTTTCGATCTCAGCCATGAATTGAACTAATCTCTATACATGGTCCGCCCTCGCCTTCCGCTCAATGCCCTGCGCGCCTTTGAGGCCGCCGCACGTCACCAGAACCTGACCCGCGCGGCCGACGAACTGTGCGTAAGCCAGGCCGCGCTCAGTCATCAGATCAAGGCGCTCGAGCAGCAGCTGGGCCTGCGCCTGTTCCATCGCCTGCCGCGCGGCGTGGCACTGACCGACGAGGGCGCGGCCTTGGCGCCGGTCCTGGGCGAATCGTTCGACCGCATCGCTGCGACTCTGGAACGCTTTGCCGACGGACGCTATCGCGACGTGCTCAGTGTCGGCGTGGTGGCGACCTTCGCCACCGGCTGGCTATTGCCGCGGCTGGCGGCCTTCCATGCCGCCCATCCAGGTATCGAGTTGCGCCTGCTGACCCATAACAACCGCGTCGATCTGGCCGCCGAAGGGCTGGACCTGGCGATCCGCTTCGGCGATGGCGACTGGCAGGGCGAGGTGGCGACCCCGTTGATGGAGGCCCCGTTCGCACCGGCCTGCGCGCCGGCGCTGGCGCGGCTGCTGCGCACACCCGAAGACCTGGCCAAGACGACCTTGCTGCGCTCGTATCGGCTGGACGAATGGCCGCGCTGGTTTCGCGCCGCGGGCGTGGCCGAGGTCGCCGCGCGCGGCCCGATGTTCGATTCCTCATTGGCCCTGGCCGCCGCCGCAGCCGCCGGTGCCGGCGTGGCGCTGCTGCCGCTGCCGATGTTCCACCAGGACCTGGACGCCGGACGCCTGAGTTGCCCGTTCCCGATCCGCCTGGACGCCGGGCGTTACTGGTTGACCCGGCTGCGCTCGCGCCAGGAAAGCAATGCCGAGCTGCAGTTGCGCAGCTGGTTGTTGGACGAGCAGCAACGCGCCGCGTGAAACAGGCCGGCACGCGCCGCGCTATACCGATCGCGCGCCCTTGCCGACACGCAGCGCCAGTTGGCGAAACGCCTCGTACTGCGCCTTGTCGGCGAACCAGTGCGGGGCGAACAGTTCGAACAGTTGATCGTTGTGGTACAGCAGCAGGATGCGCGCGTTCTCGCGGCAACGGAGGTAGTCCGACCACGGGCGGCGCAGATGCCCTGCCGACCAGCGGATTTCGATGCCGTCCTCGTCCCAACTGTAGGTGTAGGTGTGCCGCAACGCGACGTGCTGCGCATGCAGGCGCTTGACCCGCCACCGAATGCCCCATAGGTGCAGCACGGCGAGTGCGACCACTCCGCCGCCGCAGCCGCCGAGCAGCATCGCGCCGAAGACCTTGCCCGCCCCGCTCAGCAGCAGCCCCAGCCCGACCAGCAGCAGGACGCCCAGGAAGACGCTGGCACGTACGGCCTGATGGCGTGCATGCAGCCGCTGTGCGGCCATATGGTCTTCCAGGCTGATGCTGGCGGTGATCGTGTTCATGCTGTCCCTGTCATGGCGCGATGGCGGCATCAGCGATAGCGGCTCAGGCGCCGTCGATCAACTCCATCCACGCCTGCTCGGCCTGCGCCAGCCGCTGCGCAGTGGCCTCGCGGTCGCGGCCCAACACCGCCATCTTCTCGGCATCGGCGTAGGCTTTCGGATCGGCCATTTGCCGGTCCAGCTCTGCCAGCGCCGCCTCGAGCTCGCCCACGCGCTGCTCGGCGGCGGCCAGCTTGTGCGGGTTGGCGGCTTTCTTCTGCACCAACGGCTTGGTCGGTGGCGGCGGGGTTGGCGCGGCCTCGGCCAGCTTCTGCTTGGTGCCTTGCGCGGCGGGGCGGGTGCGCAGCCAGGCGGCGTAGTCGTCGAGGTCGCCATCGAACGGCTCGACCACGCCATCGGCCACCCGCCAGAAGGTGTCGCAGACCAGGCCGATCAGGTGGCGGTCGTGCGAGACCATCACGATCGCGCCCTCGAAATCGCTGAGCGCCTCGGCCAGCGCTTCGCGCATTTCCAGGTCCAGGTGGTTGGTGGGTTCGTCCAGCAGCAGCACGTTCGGTTGCTGCCAGGCAATCAGCGCCAGTGCCAAACGCGCACGCTCGCCACCGGAAAAACCGTCGACCGGCTCGAACGCGCGATCGCCAGGGAAGTTCCATTTACCGAGGAAATCGCGGAACGCCTGGTTGGCGCCATCCGGTGCCAGCTCGCGAAAGTGGTCCATCGGCGACTGGCCTTCGTGCAGCGACTCCACCGTGTGCTGGGCGAAGTAACCGATGCGTAGATCCGGATGCGCGGCACGCTCGCCAGCCAGCGCCGGCAGCTCACCGACCAGGGTCTTGACCAGGGTGGTCTTGCCGGCGCCATTGGGGCCGAGCAAGCCGATCCGCTGGCCGGCCTCCAGACCGAAGCCGACGTTGTGCAGCACGACCGCATCGCGGCCATAGCCGGCCTCGACGTGATTCAGGCGAATCAGCGAGAACGGCAGCTTGGCCGGGTCGGCGAACTGGATGCGGAATTCGCGCTCGGCGCGCACCGCCTCGGTGCCGGCGAGTTTTTCCAGGCGCTTCATGCGACTCTGCGCCTGCGCCGCCTTGGACGCCTTGGCCTTGAAGCGGTCGATGAAGCTCTGCAGATGGGCGCGCTCGGACTGTTCCTTTTCGTGCGCGATCTGCTGCTGGCGCAGTTGTTCGGTGCGCTGGCGCTCGAAGTCGGTGTAACCGCCCACGTACAGCTTGGCGGTGCCGCCATGCAGATGCAGGGTGTGGGTGGCGACGTTGTCGAGGAATTCGCGGTCGTGCGAGATCAGCAGCAGGGTGCCGGGATACTTGAGCAGCCACTGCTCCAGCCAGTACACCGCGTCCAGATCCAAGTGGTTGGTCGGTTCGTCCAGCAACAGCAGATCGCTTGGCATCATCAGCGCGCGCGCCAGATTCAGGCGCACCCGCCAGCCGCCGGAGAACGAGGACACCGCACGATGATGGGTGTCGGCCGGAAAGCCCAGCCCGTGCAGCAGCTTGCCGGCGCGCGCCTCGGCGTCATAGGCGCCCATTTCGGCCATCTTCTGGTGCGCGTTGGCGACCGCTTCCCAGTCTTCGCGCGCCGTCGCTGCCGCTTCTTCCTGCAGCACCGCGGCCACCTCGGTGTCGCCGCCGAGCACGAAGGACAACGCCGGGTCCGGCAGCGAGGGGGTTTCCTGCGCCACGCTGGCGATGCGCACCTTACCAGGCAATTCCACATCGCCCTTGTCCGCCTCCAGCTCCCCCTGGACCGCGGCGAACAGGCTGGACTTGCCGGCGCCGTTGCGGCCCACCACGCCGACGCGGTAGCCGGCATGCATGGTCAGGTCGACATTGGACAACAGCAGCCGCTCGCCGCGGCGCATGGAGAAGTTACGCAGGGAAATCATCGATGGACGGTCCAATAGAACGAAAAGGAATGAGCAGATGAGCAGCACTCCTGCGACACCATTCTAGCGTTAACGAATAATTAGCGCCTTCAGGTTGGACCCATGGGCCTATGCCCACGCGCGATCGCCACCTGCCTCGTCTTGCCGGTCCCGCGCGGACCCACGTTCCGGAGTTGTCATGAACATCCCCCTGTCCTCGCTTGCGACCGCCGTGGTCGCTGCACTGCTTGCCTCCCCCGCCCTGGCCCAGACCGAGGCCTCTGCGCCGGCCGCCACCGCCAACACCCTGGACACCGTCATCGTGACCGGCACCCGGGTGTCCGACCGCACCGTGGCCGAATCGCAATCGCCAATCGACATCATCAGCGCCGAGTCGCTGGCGGCGACCGGCACCCCCGAGCTGGCCACTGCGCTGGCACGTGCCCTGCCCTCGCTGAACTTCCCGCGCCCGGCGCTGAGTGATGGCACCAGCGCGATTCGCCCGGCACAGCTGCGTGGCCTGTCGCCGGACCAGGTGCTGGTGTTGGTCAACGGCAAGCGTCGCCACACCTCGTCGCTGCTCAACCTCAACGGCACCATCGGCCGCGGCGCTGCGGCGGTGGATCTCAACACGATCCCGGTGGCGGCGATCGCCCGCGTCGAGGTGCTGCGCGACGGCGCGTCGGCGCAGTACGGCTCCGACGCCATCGCCGGCGTGGTCAACATCGTGCTCAAGGGCACGGAAAAAGGCGGCAGCCTGCAGGCCGGTTTCGGGCAGTACTCGGCTGGAGACGGCAACAATTATGAGCTGTCCGGCGACACCGGCGTGGCCTACGGCGGCGACCGCGGCTGGCTGCACGTGGCCGCGCAGCTCAACCAGCAAGATCCCACCGACCGCGCACGCGGCTATGCCGGCGCTCCCAGCGCATCGCAACCGGCGGTCGGCCAGAAAGCGTTCAAAATCGGCGACCCGCAGGTCGATGCGCAGGCCGCCTCGCTCAATACCGAGTACCAGTTCAGCGACACCGTCACCGGCTACGCCTTCGCCACCGCCAGCAACCGCAACATCGACGCGTTCGCCTTCTTCCGCGCACCGGGCAACACCGCGCAGAACATCGTGTCGATCTATCCGCAGGGTTTCTTGCCGGAGATCCAGACCTATGCCAAGGACCGCGCGCTGGTCGCTGGCGTGCGCGGCGCCACGGCCGGTGGCTGGGACTGGGATGCCAGCTACAACTACGGCTACAACCGCATCGACTTCCACACCCGCAACACCCTCAACGTCAGCCTCGGGCCGACATCGCCGACGGAGTTCTACGACGGCGCGCTGGAGACCACGCAGAACATCGTCAATCTGGACGTCAAGAAGGGCTTCGACTGGGGCCTGGCGTATCCGGTGACGGTAGCCTTCGGCGCCGAGTACCGCAACGAGAAGTGGAACCAGTCGCCGGGCGAACCGGGCTCGTATTTCCAGGCCGGCACCCTGGCCGGCGGCGCGCAGGGTTTCGGCGGCTTCGCCCCCAGCGTGGCCGGACGCTATTCGCGCGACAGCTATGCGCTTTACGCCGATATCGAAGCCGACCTCACCGACAAGTTCTCCGCCGGCCTGGCCGGCCGTTACGAGGACTACAGCGATTTCGGCAACCAGACCTCCGGCAAACTGTCGGCACGCTACGCCTTCAGCGACAAGGTCGCCTTGCGCGGCACGGTGGCTTCCGGCTTCCGTGCACCGTCGTTGGCCCAGCAATACTTCCAGTCCACCAGCACCACTTTCCTGGCCGGCAATCCGAATCCCTTCGAGATCCGCACCTTCCCGGCCAACAGCACGGTGGCACGCGCATTGGGCGCCGAGCCGCTGGACGCGGAAACCTCGCTCTCCTACAGCCTGGGCCTGGTGCTACAACCGACCGACGCGCTGTACCTGACCGTGGATGCCTACCAGATCGATGTCGACGACCGCATCGTGCTGTCGTCCAACCTGACCGGCGCGGGTGTCCGCAGCCTGCTGGAAGCGCAGGGCATCTTCGGCATCAACGGCGGCCGCTATTTCACCAACGCCGTGGATACCCGCACCCGCGGCGTGGACGTGGTCGGCAGTTATCGCTGGCAATTGGCGGCCAGCAGCATCGACCTGACTGCCGGCTACAACTACTCCGAGACCGAAGTGCGCCGGGTGGCGCCGAATCCGGCCGCGTTGTCGGCCAATGGCCTGAGCCTGGAGCGCATCGATCGCACCGAACGGGGGCGGATCGAAGAAGGCTTCCCGCGCGACAAGTTCCTGCTCAACGGCAGTTGGAGCAACGCGCAGTGGACGTTGGCACTGGGAGCGACCCGCTACGGCAAGTACAGCACGCGTCCATCGGACGCGCGCAACGACCAGACCTTCGGCGCGAAGTGGGTGGTGGATGCATCGGCCAGCTACAAGATCGATCGCTGGACGCTGACGCTGGGCGCGGACAACGTGTTGGACGAGTATCCGGACGAGAACAACTTCGCCAACTCCACCAGCGGCCAATTTCCCTATAGCAATCTGTCGCCGTTCGGCTTCAACGGTGCCTACGTGTACGGGCGCATCAACTACCGCTGGTAATGCGCGCTGAGGCTCTCAAGAAGCAACGCCCCGGCTGGCCCGGGGCGTTGCGCTTGTGCTCGCCATGCGCCACGACGTGACGCGCGCATCGCGGCAGCCGTGATAGCACTGCCACTCCGATCGCCACAGGAGTGCAGCATGCAGACAGAACACCTGTTTCGCGGGCGCTTGATCGACCATCTGCATCTCGTTGTTCACGACCTGCCGGCGAGCCGGCGCTTCTATCAGTCAGTGCTCGGCGTGCTGGGCATTGCGATCGGCGGCGAAGGCGAGGGTTACTTCTGGGCCGACGAATGATTCGTGTCCGACCGCATGACGGTCGCGCAGGGACACCTGACGGGACGTCACCACCTGGCCTTCCAGACACGCGATCACGCGATGGTACAGGCCTTCCATCGAACGGCGCTCGCCCATGGCGGCCGCGACAACGGCGCGCCCGGGCTGCGGCCCTACCACCCCGACTATTACGCTGCCTTCGTGCTCGATCCGGACGGCAACAACATCGAAGCGGTTTGCCACGGGGTTGCGCAAAGCAGTGTGGAGGCGGTCCGAATTCGCGACTGATATGCAAATTTCATAGCTGCTATTGCAACAGCCGTGTTGGCACCACGACGGTGCAAATTGCGGGTGAATTGTGCATCGCACCACAGTTTACTTCCAGATGACAACGTTGCCACTAGCACAACTGCGATGACAGTTGCACGCGCAACTTTAACCAAAATTTGACTCTCGATTCCG
Source organism: Xanthomonas maliensis (assembly GCF_009192945.1). Classification (GTDB taxonomy): domain Bacteria; phylum Pseudomonadota; class Gammaproteobacteria; order Xanthomonadales; family Xanthomonadaceae; genus Xanthomonas; species Xanthomonas maliensis. The sequence goes on from NZ_NSET01000004.1 coordinate 187,053, forward strand.
CGCCGGTTAATGGTTGAGCTTCGCACCGCAGCTGCCGCAACGGACGCGGCCTGGGAGGGGGCCCACTGCGCTGCATCCGTTCCCCACTCGGAGTCGTTACCGCATGCCTTGCAAGACCAGCCATCTCGCTGTTGCCGTTGCTGTTGCCTTGACCCTGTCCGTGACCACCGCTACTGCGCAAGAGCAACCGGCGCAGAAAACCCTCGACACCCTGATCGTCACCGGCACGCGCGTGGCCGATCGCACCGTGGCCGAGTCGGCCTCGCCGATCGACATCATCTCCCCGCAGGCGCTCGAATCCACCGGCACCACCGAACTGGCAACCGCGCTATCGCGCGCAGTGCCGTCATTGAACTTCCCGCGCCCGGCCATTTCCGACGGCACCGATGCGATCCGTCCTGCGCAGTTGCGCGGTCTGTCGCCCGACCAAGTGCTGGTGCTGGTCAACGGCAAGCGCTATCACACCACCGCGCTGATCAATCTCAACGACACCCAGGGGCGCGGCTCGTCGCCCGCAGATCTGAACACCATCCCGATCGCCGCGGTCGAGCGCATCGAGGTGCTGCGCGATGGCGCGTCGGCGCAATACGGTTCCGATGCGATCGCCGGGGTGATCAACATCGTGCTCAAGGGCAGCGGCGAAGGCGGTAGCCTCAGCGGCCGCTATGGCAAATACAGCGCCGGCGATGGCGAGCAATACCAGCTCTCCGGCGATGCCGGCCTGAGCTTTGCCGGCACCGGCAAAGTGCATCTGGCTGCACAGGCCGGCCACCAGGATCAAACCAACCGCGCCGTGCCCTATCAGGGACGTGTCGAACAACGCTACGGCGATCCGGACATCGACCAGGGGGCAGTGTCCTTCAACGGCGAATACAGCCCCACCGACTACTTGACGTTCTACTCGTTCGGCATGCTGAGCCGCCGCGAGGTCCTGTCCAATGGCTATTTCCGTTTCGCCGGCGACAACCGCAACCGCCCTGAGATCTACCCCGATGGCTTCCTGCCGCAGATCTACAACGTCAGCAAGGACGTGTCGTGGGTGGGCGGACTGAAGACCTCCACCGAGGGCGGACTCAATATCGATCTGAGCTACAACTACGGTCAGAACAATCTCAGCTTCGATGTCCGCAACAGCTTGAACAACAGCCTGGGTCTGGCCAGCCCGACCCAGTTCCATGCCGGCACGCTGGAAGTGACCCAGAACGTGCTCAACGCCGACTTCAGCAAGAGTCTCGATTGGGGGCTGGCCTATCCGGTCACCTTGGCGTTCGGCGCGGAATGGCGCGGGGAGAAGTTCAATCAGTCGCCGGGCGATGCGGCATCGTCGGCCAACGGCGGCATCCCTTCGGCCAATGGCAGCTTGATTCCCGGCGCGCAGGTGTTCCCCGGCTTCAAGGCCTCAGATTCCGGCTACTACGACCGTAACAGCCACTCGCTCTATCTGGATCTGGAAGCAGACCTGACCGAGAAGTTTTCCGCCGGACTGGCCGGGCGCTACGAGAAGTACAGCGACTTCGGCGATACCGCGACCGGCAAGCTGTCGCTGCGCTATGCGTTCACCGACAAGATTGCGTTGCGCGCCACCGCCTCCACCGGCTTCCGCGCGCCGTCGTTGCAGCAGCAGAACTTCCAGTCGATCGCCACCCAGTTCCTCAATGTCGCCCAGCCCAATGGCACGGTCGCAGCGGTGCCGTTCGAGATCGGCACCTTCCGTACCGACAACCCGGCAGCGGTGGCGCTGGGTGCCGAGCCGCTGAAGGCCGAGGAGTCGCGTAATTACGGACTGGGCCTGGTGCTGCAGCCGATCGACAATCTCTACGTCACCGTCGATGCCTACCGCATCGAAATCGACGACCGCATCGTGCTGTCGGAGAACCTCACCTCCACCGCTGCGCGCAACTACCTGCAGGCCAATGGCTTTCCCGGTATTGGCGGCGGGCGCTATTTCACCAATGCGGTGGACACCAAGACCCAGGGCGTGGACGCAGTGGGCACCTATCGCTGGAACCTCGATGGCGCCAGCGCGGAATTGACCGCAGGCTACAACTACAACGAGACCGATGTGGAGAAGGTCGCTGCCAATCCACCGGCGTTGGAGGCGATCGATCCGGGTGCGGTGCGCATCGGCCGGGCCGAGTTGGGCCGCATCACCAAGGGCACGCCGCGCGACAAGTTCTTCCTCGGCGGGACCTGGTCGCCGGGCAACTGGTCCTTCACCGGTACCGCTACCCGCTGGGGCGAATTCACCACCTTCGGCACCAATGCCGGCAGTGACCAGACCTATAGCGCCAAGTGGACTCTGGATCTTGCGGCGAGCTACACGCTGGATCGCTGGCGCTTCACCATCGGCGGCGACAACGTGCTCGATGAGTATCCCGATCGCCAGCAGGCCGGATTGGGCACGCGCAACTATCTGCCGTACAGCGGCGCATCGCCGTTCGGCTTCAACGGTGCGCTGGCCTACGCCAACGTGAGCTACACCTGGTGATCGCACCGGCCCGCGATCGCTGCTGCAGCGCGCTGGCGGCAGTGCCGCAAGAATGCGATGGCGCGCCGACTGTAGCGCTCCGGCGTCGACGATGACCGCCTCGGGCTGACCGGGGCAGTGCGTAGCGCGCACTGCCCCGGTTGCGTTGCGTGCGCGTACCACGACAGGCGGCCAGGACGCCGCACACCATGTTCCCTCTGCACGGACCGGCGTACACAGACTGCCCGGCCATGCAGGCGCAATGGATGGCGCACCCGTTAGACCACTTCCTACATCGGCACCCTGCCGTCTTCCCCTGAATCTTTCGGACCTTCCCACCCATGCTCAACGCCAAACCCCTCTCGCTCGCGGTTTCGCTGGCACTCGCCACCAGCGCCTTCGGTGCCAGCGCGCAGGACGCTCCTCCGCAGAAGACTCTCGATACGTTGATCGTCACCGGCACGCGCGTCAGCGACCGCACGGTGGCCGAGTCGGAATCGCCGATCGACATCATCTCCGAGCAGTCGCTGCAGGCCACCGGCGCCACCGATGTCGCCACCGCGCTCGGCAAGCTGCTGCCGTCGCTGAACTTCCCGCGTCCGGCTATCGCCGACGGCAACGACGCCGCCCGTCCCGCCACCCTGCGCGGGTTGTCGCCGGACAACGTGCTGGTGCTGGTCGACGGCAAGCGGTATCACACCTCCTCGCTGGTGAACTACAACCCCTACGTGGGTCGTGGTTCGGCGCCGGCCGATCTCAACTCGCTGCCGATGTCGGCGATCGCCCGCATCGAGGTGCTGCGCGACGGCGCATCGGCGCAATACGGCTCCGATGCGATCGCTGGCGTGGTCAACATCGTGCTCAAGCACGGTGCAGCTGCCGGCAGCAACAGCATTTCGGCCAATGGCGGCATCATGGACAAGGGCGACGGCGCGCAGAACGGCATCGACGGCTCGATCGGTCTGCCGTTCGGCGCCACCGGCGGCGATACCGCACCTGGCTGGGTGCGGCTGTCGTGGAACTATCAAAACTCGATGGATACCAATCGCAGCGAAAACACCAACCGCGCCACCACGCTTGCCGGCGCCGCCAATCCCAGTGGCGTGCCTTACCAGCGTCATGGCGATCCGGATGCCAGGTTCTATCAAGGCCTGGTCGCGTTCGGCTATGACTTCACGCCCAACGTCGAACTGTATGGCCATCTGAGCGTCAGCCGCCGCGAAGTCACTTCCAACGGCTACTACCGTGCCTACGACAACAGCGACCGCAATGTGCAGGCGGTGTATCCCAACGGCTTCCTGCCGCAGATCTACAACCCGATCAACGACCGCTCGGCGGTGCTCGGCGTCAAGGGCACCACGGCCAGCGACTGGCATTGGGACGTGTCGGCCACCTACGGCAAGAACGACATGACCTTCAACATCCTCAACAGCATCAACACCAATCTGTACTGGACCACCGGCAGCTCGCCGACGGATTTCAATTCCGGCGGCTTCGAAACCGAGCAAGGCACGCTCAATGCCGACTTCAGCAAGTCCTTCGATTGGGGCCTGGCCTATCCGGTCAATCTGGCCTTCGGCGCTGAACATCGCCAGGACCGCTACGAGATCGTCGCCGGCTCGCCCGCGTCGTATTTCTTCGACCCCAACACCATCAACCCGGAGACCGGCAGTCCCTATCCTGGCGGTGCGCAGGTGTTCTCCGGCCTGGAGCCGTCGGTGGCCGGCAAGTTCGGCCGCCACAGCAATGCGGCCTACGCGGCGCTGGAAGCGGACCTGACCGACAAGCTGTCCGGCGGCATCGCCGGGCGGTACGAAAACTACAGCGATGCCGGTTCCACCCGCTCGGGCAAGCTGTCGGCGCGCTATGCGTTCACCGATACGTTCTCCATGCGTGCGACGGTTTCCAACGGCTTTCGTGCGCCCTCGCTGGCGCAGCAGAACTACGCCTCGGTGGTGACGCTGCCGCAGGACGGCCAGTTGATCCAGGTCGGTACCTACCGTACCTCCGACCCGATCGCCGTGCAGTTGGGCGCACGTCCGCTGAGTCCGGAAAAGTCCACCAACTTCGGGCTCGGCAGCGTCTGGCAGCCGACCGCAAACTTCACCTCGACGCTGGACGTGTACCAGATCCGCATCTGGGACCAGATCCTGTATTCGGACCAGATCCAGCTCGCCCAGCCGATCGGCCAGGTTGGTGCCGTGCAGTTCTTCGTCAACGGCGCCACCAGCCGCACGCGCGGGGTCGATTGGGTCAACAGCTACCTGGCCGATCTCGGTGCGGGCGGCAGCCTCAACCTGAGTGCCAGTGCCAACTACAACAAGACCAAGATCCTGGAGCTGTCCAATCCGAACTTCGGACGCGCCAGCCAGGGCTTGTTGACCGAGTCCACGCCACGCACCAAGTACATGCTGGCAGCGGACTGGACCTTGGGCGGCTTCTCGCTCAACGGCAACGCCACCCGCTATGGCGCGATCAAGCGCATCGGCGATCCGGCCGACGGCAGCCAGGACCAGACCTATTCGGCGCGCTGGATCCTCAATCTGGCGGCCAACTACACCTGGCAGGCGCTGACCTTCACCGTAGGCGCCGACAACGTCACCAACCAGTATCCGACCAAGGCGCAGTTGACCACTGGCTACGACGACCGTGCCAGCGGTCTGCAGTACTCCTCGTTGTCGCCGTTCGGCTTCAACGGTCGCTACTGGTACGGTCGTGTGACCTACCGCTTCTGATCGACCGCCCCTGCCAGGGGCGCGCAGCACCGCAGCGCAGGATGCAGCCCGGCGACCCGGGCTGCATCCGTTGCCCCGTCGACGTGGCGACGCACCGCTGCGCATACCATCCCGCACGCCGCCCGTTTCGGTTCACCGCGGCGCGGCGTGGGTCATGTGTATCTGCACCGCCGGTGTCGCGGTGCATTAATCCGTCGCTGTGTACTATGGGTGAATCGGCCAGCGGACCCGCAGCGCGGTCCGCGCCCTCGCGCCGACTCCAGCAACCCGACGCACTGCCCGCGCGCACCGCGTGCGCCGTGCTGTCTGCTGGATGCCATCCCCCCCCTGGATCCCACTGACTACGGATTGGAATGCATCACGACACCAGCCTCATCGACATCATCGCCGTCGGCCTCGCGGTCGCCTTCATCCTTGGCACGCTTGCGCAGAAGGTGAAGCTCTCGCCGCTGGTCGGCTATCTGCTGGCGGGCGTGTGCGTGGGGCCGTTTACGCCGGGGTTCGTCGCCGACCAGACCATCGCCAACCAGCTGTCCGAATTGGGCGTGATGTTGCTGATGTTCGGCGTGGGCCTGCATTTTTCGCTCGACGATTTGATGGAAGTGAAATGGATCGCGGTGCCTGGCGCATTGGCGCAGATCGTGGTGGCCACCCTGCTCGGCTGGGCGCTGGCGTGGAGCATGGGCTGGTCGCTGATTCACGGCTTGGTGTTCGGCCTGGCGCTGTCGGTAGCCAGTACGGTGGTGTTGTTGCGCGCTCTGGAAGAACGCCGTTTGCTGGACACCCAGCGCGGCCGCATCGCGGTGGGCTGGCTGATTGTCGAAGACCTGGTGATGGTGCTGGCATTGGTGTTGCTCCCGGCGCTGGCGGATGTGCTCGGTACCGGCACACCAGCCACGGCGCACGACGCACAATCGCCATCGCTGCTAGCCGCGCTCGGCGTGACCTTGCTCAAGATGGTGGCGTTTGTCGCGGCGATGCTGGTCATCGGCCGGCGCGTGATTCCCTGGTCGCTGGAAAAAGTGGCGGCTACCGGCTCGCGCGAACTGTTCACCCTGGCCGTCCTCGGCATCGCGCTGGGCGTGGCATTCGTGTCGGCCACGTTGTTTGGTGTGTCGTTCGCGCTGGGCGCGTTCTTCGCCGGCATGCTGCTGAAGGAATCCGAACTCAGCCACAAGGCCGCCAACGATTCGCTGCCGTTGCGCGACGCGTTCGCGGTGCTGTTCTTCGTGTCGGTCGGCATGCTGTTCGATCCGATGATCCTGGTCGCCCATCCCTGGCAGGTGCTGGCTACCTTCCTGACCATTACGGTCGGCAAGTCGCTGGCGGCGTTCCTGATCGTGCGGGCCTTCGGCCATGCCACCGGCACCGCGCTGACCATTTCCACCAGCCTGGCGCAGATCGGCGAGTTCTCTTTCATCCTCGCCGGTCTGGGCGTGCAGTTGGCGATCCTGCCGGAAACCGGGCGCGACCTGATCCTGGCCGGTGCGCTGTTGTCGATCATCGCCAATCCATTCCTGTTTTCCTGGCTGGATCGCTGGCAGGCCAAACATGCACAGGAAGCGCCCGCGTTGGTGGAGCCAGAGCTGCCGCCAGGCCCGCCGCTGGAACTGGAAAGCCATGCCATCGTGATCGGCTACGGCCGCGTCGGCAGCGCGCTGGCGCAGTTGCTGCGTGGGCGCGGCGTGCCGGTGCTGGTGATCGACGACAACGGCGACCACGTCGCCAAGGCGCATGCGGCCGGCATTCCCGGCATTCGTGGCAGTGCGGCGGCCGATCGCGTGTTGGCCGAAGCGCGACCGGAGCACGCCAAGATCGCCATCCTGGCCATCCCGCAGCCGCTGGAAGCCGGCGAGGCGTTGTCCAAGCTGCGCGCGATCAATCCGTCGCTGACGCTGCTGGCGCGCGCGCACAGCGATGCCGAGGTCAAGCATCTGCTGGAACATGGCGCCGACGGCGCGGTGCTGGCCGAGCGCGAGCTGGCCTATTCGCTGGCGGAGATGGTCATGGCCACCCCTCCGTATCGGGGCTTGAACGTGCCGGCATCCTGAGCGAGGCCCATCCCCGCCCTGAGCGGCATCCTCTGCACGGCATGGCCGTGATGGCGTCTGCGCCCCGGAAACCACTGGGCGCCTGGGAGACGATTTGACGCAATGAGACCGTGACCAACGCCGCCCTTCCCAGACACACTTGATAATCATTCCCATCAAGTGCAGGATGAGCGCCCGTTTCACTCCGGTCTCATCCATGTCGCCCGTGGTCGGTGTCCTCAATGCCTTGCCGAGCGTCCAGCTGTGCGAGCTGCTGGGCCGCATCGGCTATGGTTTCGTGGTGCTTGATCTGGAACACGTGCTGCACGCGCCCGAGCAACTCGAACATGCGATCCGCGCGCTGGAGCTGTCCGGCTGCGAGGCGTGGGTGCGGGTGCCGGACGTCGATGAAAAGTTGATCGGCCGCGTGCTCGACGGCGGTGCGCGCGGAATCGTGGTGCCGCGTTGCGAATCGGCCGAGCAGATCGCCGCAGCCATCGCGGCCGCGCGGTTCCCGCCGCTGGGGCGTCGCGGCATCACCGGCGGCCGGGTCACCGGCTTCGGCAATATCGGCCTGACGTCCTACATCGCCCAGGCCAACGCCGACATCCGCATCGTGCCGATGATCGAGAGCGCCGCCGGGCTGGCCGCGCTGCCGCAGATCCTCGCCGTGCCCGGCGTCGCGCTGGTGATGGAAGGCGCGCTCGATCTGGCGCTGGACCTCGGCCTGGGACCGGAGCCCACCCATCCGCAGGTCTGGGCCGCGCTGCAACGGATGCATGCCCACTGCCTGGCCGCCGCGGTGCCGTTCTGCCCGAATCCCCGCACCGACGCGCAACGCGCGCATTGGCTGCAGACCCCCGACCTGCGCTGGCTGTTGGCCGGCGAGGATCGTTCGCTGATCCAGCGCGCGTTGCGTGGCCATCTCGCCGCCTACGCCGCCCCTTCCCCATCCGCCTGCAGGAGCACGCCGTAAGATGCGCAGTGTCCGTTTTCATATCCTGGCCGTTGCGCTGGCAACGCTGATCGTCGGCGTGCCGCCGCTGCATGCCGGCGAGCCCCAGGTCGACGATGACGCACCGCCGATCCGCGCGCTGGATGCCATCCAGGTGCAGGGCAGCCTGCTCGGCCGCTCGCAGCCGGACGATGTACAGCGGTATGCCGGCAGTCGGCAGGTGATCGACCGCGAACAATTACGCAATGGCGGCAATCGCTCGCTGGACGATGCCTTGCAACGCGTACCCGGCATCAAGATCTTCGACGAGACCGGCACCGGTGCGCTGCCGCAGCTGATGCTGCGCGGCTTGTACGAAAGCCGCAGCGGCCGCGTGCAGGTGCTGGAAGACGGCATTCCGCTTGCGCTGGCGCCCTACGGCCAGACCAGCCTGTCGTTGTTCCCGGTGGGGTTGAACCAGATCGACCGCATCGACATCGTCCGTGGCGGTGCCGCCGTGCAGTACGGCCCCAACAACGTCGGCGGGGTGATCAACCTGGTCAGCAAGGAGATCCCCAGCACCTGGAGCACCACGCTGGCGCAGAAGGTCACTGCCGGTGGCGCCGGCCACTTCCTGTACGACAGTGCAGTCAGCAGCGGCGGCTATCTCAGCGATAACTTCGGCCTGCAGGTCGATGCCAACCGCACCTGGGGCGAGTACTGGCGTGCGCACAGCGACACCGACATCAGCAACCTGCGCGTGCGCGCGGAGTGGTGGCTGGATGAGCACAAGCTGCTCAAGGCCAGCGTGCAACGCTACCTGGTGGACATGGACCTGGCCGGTGCGCTGAGTCCGGACGACTACCGCCGCGATCCGCGCCAGTCCACGCGTCCGTTGGACAGCTTCAACGGCCGCACCACGCGCGCTTCGCTGGGCTACCAACAACTGTTCGGCGATGTCGGGCCGTTGCAGGATCTGCGCCTGGACTGGAACAGCTTCAGCGCGCACAGCAGCCGCAACTTCATCGTCGGCCTGCGCCAGGCGTCCACTGAAACCTGGCGGCCGGACTTGCCGCCGCAACTGCGGCAGACCGCTCCGCGCGATTTCCGCGTGGTCGGCACCGAGCCACGCCTGAGCTGGACCATGGGTGACACTGGCGGCGTGCGTCAGCAGTGGACCGCCGGCGTGCGCGCGGTCAATGAGGACATCGATTTCCTGGTCGGCAATCTGCGCTTGCGCGATGGCGTCTCCACCACCGTGCGCGATTGGCAGTTCGAAGACCGCGCATTGGCTGCCTACGTCAGCAACGCGATCAGCCTGGCCGACGAGCGCGTCACCATCACCCCGGGATTGCGCTACGAGCGGCTGGACTCGCACTATCTCAACCGTGCCACCGGCCAGCGTACGCTCAATCAGACACGCGACCTGCTGCCCGGCCTGACGCTCGGTTTCCAGGCCACCGAACAGTGGTATCTGTACGCGGACGGGCAGCGCTCGCTGCGCGCGCCGCAGGTCACCCAGATCATCTTCGGCAACAACCTCGACGCCGAGCTGGCCTGGAACTACGAGGCCGGTGCGCGCTACCAGCCCAATGCGCGCACCCGCATCCAGTTCGGCGGCTATCTGATCGACTTCGATCAGCAGATCCAGCTGGACAACACCACACGCGTGTTCCGCAACCTCGGCAAGACCCGCCATCAGGGTGGCGAGGTGCAACTGCAATGGAGTCCGCTGTCGGTGCCGGCACTCACGCTCGATGCCGGCTACGCCTATCTGGATGCCAGCCAGGAATCGGGGCAGTTCCGCGGTCTGCGCGTGCCGTATACCTCGCGCAACCAGATCACCCTCGGCGGCAACTACGCCATCGGTCATACCACTGTCGCCTTGTCCAGCTACTACTTCAGCAAGGCCTTCAGCGATGCGGCCAACACCGTACAGGAGAACGCCATCGCCTCGGTTGGCCAGCTGCCCGCGTACTGGGTGTGGAATGCGCAAGTGAGCCACACCTTGCTGCAACGTGATGGGCAGAAGTTGAGCGCGTCGCTGGCGATCAACAACCTGTTCGATCGCCAGTACTGGTTCCGCGGCGTCGATACCAGTCCGTGGGGTCGCCAGGCGGCACCGGGACGCACGCTGACCGCGGGACTGGAATACACCTTCTGAGTTTGTGTTGAAACGGCGGCCCTCGTGGCCGCCAGCGACCGACGCGCAGTCCGCGCGTCATTGCCGCAGCCGCGGCGTTGCGATGCATGCATCGCAGGCCACCCAGCGCCTATCGGCGTCAGGCAGCCCGTTTCCACATCGGTGTGTCCTTACCGTCCTGTCGAACGAGAGCTGCCATGAACGTCCTCCCCACTGTACCGCTGGTGATCCTTGCCCACGTCTGCCACCCGGCCGTCACCGACGGCTTCCTGCCCGCCGCCCACCGGCTGGGCGTGCCGGTCTGGTTGCTGACCGACCATCGCCACGACCATCTGGCTTACTTCCGCAATCAGCCAGCGCATGCGCCGCAGCGGGTGATCGAGTGCGATGTGTTCAATCCGCTCGGCGTGCTGGATCTGCTGCACGACAGCGGCATCCGGCCCGCGGGGGTGTTCAGCAACAGCGATCATCTGCAGACCAGTACCGCGCTGGTCGCCGCCGGCCTGGGCCTGCCCGGCAAGGACTGGCAGGTCTGCCATGCGGCCAAGAACAAGGCGGCGATGCGGCAGCGGCTGCGGGCACGGGGTCTGCCGGCGCCCTGGTTCTGCAGCGTAACGCCCGACAGCGGATTGCCCGCCGACATTCCGTGGCCGGTGGTGGCCAAGCCGCGCGAAGGCGTCGCCAGTCTGGACGTGCGCTACTGCGCCGACGCAGCACAGCTGCGCACCTATTTGGATGACTTCTGGCAACGCCAGCCGCAACGCACGGTGCTGCTGGAAGGCATGCTCGAGGGTCCGTTGTTCACCCTGGAGACGCTGGGCGATGGCGAACGCCTGCATGCGCTGGGCGGCTTCCGGGTGCAGCTGTCGCCGCCACCGCACTTCATCGAGTGCGAAGCGCGCTGGGATGGGGGCACCGACACCCCGGTGGTGGCGCAGGCGCTGGCGCAGCTGCGCGCCTTCGGCGTCGGCTTCGGGCTTTGCCACAGCGAATTCATCCTGACCGCCGACGGGCCGGTGCTGGTGGAGATCAACTACCGCAGCATCGGCGACCGTCGCGAATTCCTGCTCGATGCGATGTTTGGCCAGCACTGGTTCGCCGCCGCACTGGCGCCGCATCTGGGGCTGCCATTGCCGACCTTGCAGCCTACGCGCGCGCAGGCCGTGCTGCGCTACTACGTGGCCGACCGCGAAGGCGAACTGGTCGCGGCCAGCAGCGACGGTCAGTTGCACGACGCGCACAGCGTGGCGCAGTACCGGCGCCTGCGGGCGCCCGGCGAACAGATCCGGCTCAGCCACTCCAACAAGGACTATCTGGGCGCGCTCAGCGTGCTGGCCAACGATGTCTCGGCATTGGATCAGGCACTGGCGCAGGCCGAGGCCGGCCTGCATTGGCGCATCGACAGCGCGGAGCTGCGCGCATGAGCCTGCCCGAGGATCGTCGCTATATCGCCATCCGCATCATCGATGCCTGTCTGCGCGAAGACCTGCGCGGCATCGTCAGCCGCGGTCGCGCCGCCGTTCCCGACAGCGAGGTCCTGGCGCAGTGGCCGCAACCACATCCGCACGATGGCTGGTGGCGGATCGACCACGTGCCCGGTGGCACCGTGTGGCTGCCGGTACGCTGGCAAGGTTGCCTGCAGCCGCTCAGTGCCTGCGACGACCGCTGGCTGGTCCAGCACGCCGATCGGATCGAGCGTGAACAAGGGACGGCAGCCTGGCTGCAGCGCATGGCCACTGGCCTGGACACAGACACCCAACAGCTGCATCGCGCTTACGCCGACGAAGCCGACTGCGCAGCCGTGCATCGCGCACTCGCACGCGAGGCCTTCGCAGCACAGTCGCCGGCGCTGATGCAGGCGCTGACCCATCCCGATGCCGCCGAGCGCGCGTACCGCTGCGATCAGTTGGCAAGTTACCGCGATCATCCGTTCTACCCCACCGCGCGCGCCAAGGCCGGCCTGGAAGCGGAGGCAGTCCGCCGCTATGCGCCCGAATTCGCACCGAGCTTCGCCCTGCAGTGGCTGGCGATCCCACGCCAGCACGCCAGCCTCACCTCGCCGATCGAACCGTCGCTATGGCCGGATTTCACCCGCCTGGGCCTGCCGGCGTCGTTGGCCGATAGCCATATCGCCTGGCCGGTGCATCCGCTGGTGTGGGCGCGCCTGCAGCAGCCGGAGTTCGCGCTGCCGGACGGTAGCTGGCAGGCACCGCGCAGCTACCTGGAGGTGCGCCCCACGCTGTCGGTACGCACCGTCGTGCCGCTGCAGCATCCGCAGCTGCACCTGAAACTGCCGATTCCGATGCGCACCCTGGGCGCGCTCAACCTGCGCCTGATCAAGCCGTCGACGCTGTACGACGGCCATTGGCTGGAGCGCGTGCTGCGCCTGATCGATGCACAGGACCCCGCGCTGCGCGGCCGCTGCCTGCATGCCGACGAAGCGCACGGCGGCCATGTCGCGCAGGCACGTCACCTGGCGTATTTACTGCGCCGCTATCCGCCGTTGGACGGCCTCACCCTGGTGCCGGTGGCCGCGTTGTGTGCGCCGATGCCCGACGGCCGGCCGCTAGCGTTGCATCTGGCCGATCGCGTCACCGGCGGCGACCTGCTGGCCTGGTGGGGCGACTATTGCGCGCTGCTGCTGGGCGTGCATCTACGCCTGTGGCTGCGCTACGGCATCGCCCTGGAAGCCAATCAGCAAAACAGCGTGCTGGTGTACGCCGATGGCCAGCCACCACGCCTGTTGATGAAGGACAACGACGCCGCCCGCGTGCACTTGCCGCAACTCCGCGCGCAAGTGCCTGCGGTGGAGGCGCTGGGTCCGCTGCACGACGCGCGCATCGCGGTGGACGAACAACAGGCGCTGGCGCGGATGTTCTGCACCATCATCCTGCAGCTGGACCTGCAAGCGGTGCTCGAAGGCCTGGCCGACTGGCAACCTGCACTGCGCGGGCCGTTACAGGCACAGCTACAGGCACAGCTGGCAACGGCGATCCAGGCACTGGAGGCAGAGGGCGTGGACACCACGCCTGCGCGCACAGTGCTGTCGGCGCCGCGCTTGCCGGTGAAATACCTGCTCAGCGCTGGCAGCTTGCTCAGCAAGGCGCAGACCGGCGCCGCCGACATCAACAAGTTCTACGGCGACAGCGCGCCGAATCCCTTTGGCGAGACGTTCGCCACACGCATGCCGCGCCGCCAGGCCGGAGCGGGACGATGAGGCGTGTTCTCGGCCCAGTGCTCGCGGCGCACTATCTGGCGGCGTTCACCGCGCTCGGCATGCCGTTGTTCCTGCCGCAGGTCCTGGCCGAACTGGCACCGTCGGCGGCGGTGGGCTGGAGTGGGGTGTTGTATGTATTGCCTACCTTGTGCACAGCGTTGACGGCCAGCAGTTGGGGGCGGCTGGCCGACCGCTATGGACGCAAGCGCTCGCTGCTGCGCGCACAGCTCGGGCTGGCGCTGGGCTTTGTGATCGCCGGTTATGCGCCGTCGTTGGGCTGGCTGGTGCTGGGCCTGGTCGTGCAAGGCGCCTGCGGCGGCTCGCTGGCGGCGGCCAATGCCTATCTGGCCAGCCAGCCGCAGGCGGGCCCATTGGCGCGTGCGCTCGACTGGACCCAGTACTCGGCTCGGTTGGCGATGGTCACCGCACCGGCGCTGCTGGGACTGGCTCTGGCCTTCGGGCCGGCACAGGCACTGTATCGCGTACTGGCACTGCTGCCGCTGCTGGCATTCGCGCTGACCTGGTGGTTGCCGTCCGATCCGCCGCGCCCACGGTCCACCCCTGACGGCCATGCCGCGGACAAGGGGGCATCTGTTGCCACTGGCAGCGCCTGGCCTGCGCTGCTGCTGGCGCAGTTTCTGTTCTGCTTCGCGATGGTGGTGACCTTCCCCTATTTCATTCCCTACGCGCTTGCCCGCGGCGCCGGCCATGACGCACTGGCCGGCCTGCTCTACAGCCTGCCGCATCTGGTCTATCTGGTGGTGCTGCCCTGGTGGCGGCGTGGCGATGGCGAAGCGTGGTTGCTGCCCGGATTGCTGCTGTTCGCTGCGGCCAGTCTCTGGCAGGCGCAGCTGCATGACACCGGCGCGCTGGCGCTGGCACGCCTGGCCTTCGGCCTGGGCATGTTGGCCGGCTTGCGCGGGCTCAACGGCCGCTTGGCCGCAGTCGCCAGCGGCAGCGGTGCCGGACGCCTGTTCGGCCGCTTCGATGCCTGCGGCAAGTGGGCCGGCGTGCTCGCCGGCGCCGTCGCCGGCGCGCTGGCACAAGCCGCCGGCCCTGCCACCGCGTTCCTGGCCGCCGCGCTGGCCGCGGCCGCGGCCGCACTGACCGTCCTGCTGTCCTTTCCGTCGAGGAGATCCGCCGATGTCGTCGCCCACGATGCTTGACGCCTGGTGTCACAGCCTGGCCGACGCGCAGGCCTGCAGTTGCTGGTTGAACTGCTACCTGCGCGAATTCGCCCTGCCGGCCGCCGCCGCCGACCTGGACTACCGCGGGCGCGATCGCCCTGGCGCTGCGCTCGGCGAACAGCGCTGGGCGCGGATCGTGCTGGACGACGGCAATCTGCTCTGCGTGCGCATCGCCCATGCCGATCGCCTGGGCCGCTGCCGGTTCGCCTCAGCGCCGTTCCTGAAGCGCCCTGGCCAGGCCTGGCACAGCCTGGATGCGCAGGCGCTGGCGCGTTGCCTGCTGCAGGCACTGGGCGGCGCGACCCAGACGGTCAACCCCGAGTTGCTGGCGCAAAGCGCCAACAGCGTGGCCATCACCGCCGCGCTGCTGCGCCAGGCGCAGGCCAGCACGCCGACCGGCGATCCCTTGATCGATGCCGAGCAATCGCTGCTATGGGGGCACGCCCTGCATCCCACGCCCAAGAGCCGCGAAGGCGTGGATCTGGCGCAGGTGCTGGCCTGCGCGCCGGAAGCGCGTGCTGAATTCCCGCTGTTCTGGTTCCGCATCGATCCGCGCCTGTTGCGCGTGCAAGGCCGCGACGTGCGGGCAAGCCTGCAGCAATTGTCCGGCGCCACCGACCTCTACCCCTGCCATCCGTGGGAAGCACCGCGTCTGCTCGCCGACCCGCTGCTGCAACAGTTGCAGGCACGTGGCCTGATCGAACCGCTCGGCACGCTGGGGCAGGCGCTGCGGCCGACCTCGTCGGTCCGCACGCTGTACCACACGCAGTTGGATTACTTCCTCAAGTGCTCGGTGCATGTCCGGCTGACCAACTGCGTGCGTAAGAACGCCTGGTACGAACTGGAAAGCGCAGTGGCCCTGACCACCTTGCTGGCACCAAGCTGGCAGGCGTTGGCGGCGCAGGTTCCCGGCTTCGACGTGATGCTGGAGCCAGCGGCCACCTCGCTGGAGGTGGCTCAGGTCGATCCGGCGCTGCACGCGGCCCATCCGCAGGCCGCGCGCGCGCTCACCGAGAGCTTCGGCATCCTGTATCGACAAGCGCTGCCAGCGGCGCTGCGGACGCGTTGGCAACCGCAGGTGGCAGCTGCCCTGTTCACCAGCGATGGCGAAGGGCGTAGCGTCTGTGCCGCCGCGATCGGGCGGCTATGCCGAGGACAGATGGAGTACGCCAGCGCAACCGTGCTGTGGTTTCGCGCCTATGCCGCGCTGCTGCTCGATGGGGTCTGGAGCGCGCTGTTCCTGCACGGGATCGCGCTGGAGCCGCATCTGCAGAACACCGTCATGGGTTTTGCCGACGGCTGGCCGACGCGCGTGTGGATCCGCGATCTGGAAGGCACCAAGCTGCTGCCGCAGCACTGGCCACCCACAAGGCTGCGCGGCGTGGGCGAGCGTGTGCGGCAATCGCTGTACTACACGCCCGAACAGGCCTGGAACCGAGTGGCGTACTGCGCACTGGTCAACAATCTGGCCGAGGCGATCTTTCATCTGGCCGAGGGCGATGCCGTATTGGAAGCACGGCTGTGGCAATGCGTGAGCGAGCTGGCGATGCGTTGGCAGCAGCGCCACGGCGTGCAGCCGGCATTGCAAGGCCTGCTCGACGGTGCGCCATTGCCCGGCAAGAACAACCTGGGCACACGCCTGTGGCAACGCGCCGACCGCCAGGCCGACTACACCGCCCTGCCCAACCCGCTCGCCAGTGCCGCGCCCAGCGTCCGCACGCAGGTGGCGGCATGAGCCTGCGCATCGATGCCGACGTTCTGCCGCAGGCGCTCGCCCGACTGCGTGCCGGCAGCGATGCGCCGGTCTGCGCCTATGTCTACGATCTGCACGCGCTGGACAGGCAGGCGGCGTGGATGCGTGCCTGCCTGCCGAGAGAGTGCGCGCTGTACTACGCGGCCAAGGCCAATGCCGAATCTGCTGTGCTACAGACGCTGGCGCCGCATGTCGACGGCTTCGAGGCCGCTTCTGGCGGCGAGCTGGCCTGGCTGCACCGCCAGCAACCGCAGGCGCCGTTGCTGTTCGGCGGCCCAGGCAAACTGGACAGCGAACTCGCCCAGGCCGTTGCGCTGCCGGCCTGCACGCTGCACGTGGAAAGCCTGGGCGAATTGCAGCGACTGGCGGCCATTGCGGCTCAGGCGCAGCGCACGGTGCCGGTGTTCCTGCGCATGAACATCGCCGTCCCGGGGACACAACGTACGCGTTTGATGATGGGCGGACAGCCCTCGCCGTTCGGCTTGGATGCAGCCGATCTGGACGCTGCGATACAGCTGCTGCGTGGCAGCCCGTCGCTGCGCCTGGAAGGCTTCCACTTCCACCTGCTGTCGCACCAGCGCGATGCCGCCGCCCAGTTGGAGTTGATCGCCGCCTATCTGCGGACGGTGCAGCAATGGCGGCAGCACTACCGGCTTGGTCCGCTGCACGTGAATGCCGGCGGCGGCTTCGGCGTGGACTACCTGGCGCCGGCGGCGTCGTTCGACTGGGCGCAGTTCTGCACCGGATTGCCGGCGCTATTGCATGCGCACGGCGAGGGCCTGCGGCTGCGGCTGGAGCCGGGCCGCTATGTCAGCGCCAGCTGCGGCTGGTATCTGATGGAGGTGCTGGATCTCAAGCGCAGCCATGGCGAATGGTTCGCGATCGGGCGTGGCGGCACGCATCACTTTCGCACCCCGGCCGCACAGGGCCACGATCATCCCTTCCTGGTACTGCGTGGTACGCAGGCGCCGGTACTGCGCGATGCGCGCGTGACCCTGGTCGGCCAGTTGTGTACGCCGAAGGATGTGCTGGCACGGGCGCAGCCGGTGGCGGCACTGGCGCCGGGCGATTGCCTGGCGTTTCCGTTGGCTGGCGCCTATGCCTGGAACATCTCGCATCAGCAGTTTCTGATGCACCCGCCACCGCAGATGCTGTTCCTGCCCGTGCGCGATCACGCCGATGCAGCGCTGGAGCTGGGCGCGATGGGAACACGAATATCGGCACGCAGATCCGCTTCGGCCACCACCTCCGGATCGTCCAGGTAGAGGTAGTGCAACGGCGCGGCACGCAGGACGTAGCCGCTGGCCGGCAGCCAGTCGGCCAGCAGGCGGTCGAGCGCGTCCTCCAACAGCGCATAGCTGCCGGTATGGCGTAACACCGCGTGCGCGCCGCCGTCGAGCACGCGGAGTTGCAGCGGCGCCGGCGGCGCGACCTCGGTGGCAAAGGCCATGCCGCATTCGAACAGGTGCTGCGATGGCGGCACATCCCGGTGGTCGCTCAAGGGCACGCCGATCAAGGCCTGCAGATGCGCCATCGCACCGGCCCGCTCGGCCCAGCCGGCGATGCGGCCGAAGCCGCGATCCAGTGCATCGAACGGCCCGCGCTGCTGCAGTACGACCACCTGCAAGGGATCGAGCATCTGCACGCTCACCCGCAACGGCACGTCTGCGGTGCGTGGCAGTGCCGGCATCGCCAGCTGCCGCAATTTTTCCGCGCGCAGGGCCGGCGTGCGCCGCAGCTGGCTGGGGCTGGCCTGCACCGCGGCGCGGAATGCGCGCGCCAGCGCCTGTGGCGTCTGGTAGCCCACCGCCAGCGCGATCTCGGTGACGCTGCGGTCCGGCTCGCCCAGCAGATGCAACGCCTGGCTCAGCCGCAGACGGGCAATCGTCTGTCCCAGGGTTTCTCCCGCCAGTGCGCGATAGACCCGATGGAAGTGATGCGGCGACTGATGCGCCACCGCCGCCAAGCTGGCCAGGTCGGGCACGGCCGCGCCGGCACGCAGGCTGTCCTGCAGATGCGCGATCACCCGCGCAACGACGCTGTGGTGATGATGGTCTGGGCGAGCGGTAGCGGCAGCGGGCATGGAGGGCTCCTGGTCGAGGATACTAGAGCGTGTTATGCACTTTGAGGTGAGTGCGAGGCGTCCTGCGGCGCGTCGAGACAAGGCGTGCGCCGCGGCCCAGGCTGGCCGCCTGGGCAAGGCGCGCAACGCGGTATCGGCGTGCCGCAGGGCGCTTCCCGGAGGGTTGGCCGTCAGCGGCACGGAGCGGGCGCCGCGCGGCTTGCCTTGGCGCCAGCCACGCCGGCGCCACCCAGCACCCGCTCCGCACCGCTGACGGCCAACGCATCTCATCTCAAAGTACATAACCCGCTCTAGCGTAGGCGCGCCTGCACGCCGGTGCGGTCCCGATCTTGCGCAATTGCGCTGCGCGCGCCCATCCGCGCGGCCCACCGCAATCGCTCAGTCCGTTGCCAACGCCAGCCCCACCAGCACCGCCGTCTCGCTCAATTCCACCAACGCACCGCAGGTATCGCCGGTGATGCCGCCGAGCCGGCGCAGGCAAGCGCGTCGCCAGAGCGCAAACACCAAAGCCACCAGCACGGCGGCCAATAGCGCGCGGCGTGGACCGGCGACGACGGCGATCGCCAGCGCGCCCAGCACGGCCAGCCATGCCGGCCCGCGCCCGGCAGCCGCCAGCGCAATACCGAGGCCACCGGCGCGCACGTAGGGCGTGCTCTGGAAGGCGGCGACCACCGCCGCGCGCGCCAGCAGCGGCGCCAGCCATAGCGCGGCGAGCGTATGCGGCAGCAAGCTGGCCAATGCGGCGCACTTGAGCAATAGCAGCAGCACGACCGCGGCCACTGCCATCGGGCCGCTGGCAGGGTCCTTCATGATCGCCAGCGTGCGTGCGCGGTCGCCCAGGCCACCGACCCAGGCATCGGTCATGTCGGCCAAGCCGTCCACATGCAGCGCGCCGGTCAGCCAGACCCAGGCGCTGAGCACCAACGCGGCCGCGAGCAACGGCGTCGTTCCGCGCAGGCACCACGCCAACGCCAGCAGCAACAGGCCCAGCAGCAGACCGACCAGTGGATACCAGGGCAGTGCGCGGGCGGCCGCGCCGGAACGGGCAAACGCCCAGCCCGGCACCGGGATGCGGGTCAGAAAGCCGATTGCGACCAGCAGGCCGTCGATCACGTCGCCGCGCGTGGCAGCGGCGGCCACGCCAACGGATGCAGCGACGCATGCGGCACCGCCAGCTCGGTCATGCTGCCGAAGTGGCGCCGTTCGACCATGCAGCGCAGCGCGCGAATGGCACCGCCGTGGGTGACCACCAACACGTGTTGACCCGGATGGGCGGCGACCAGGTCGTCGAGCGCGGCCGCCAGGCGCGCGCAGAAATCCGCGAATGGTTCGGCCTGCGGCGGCGGATGCGCGACCGGATCGGCCCAGAAGCGGCCTAGCGCGGGGCCTTCGTCGCGATCGATCTCGGCGATCGGTACGCCCTGCCAGCGACCGAAGTGATATTCGCGTAGGCGTGGATCGCGCCGCAGCGGCAATCCACGCGCCTGCGCCAGTTCCTCTGCGAACAAGGCGCAACGCTGCAAGCTTGACGTTGCCACTGCCTCCCAGCTGCCGCCAGCGGTGGCGGCGCGCAGCTGCTGCCAGCCCAGCGGAGTCAGCGGATCGTCGAGTTGACCGCGGTAACTGCGCTGACCGGTGTCGCCATGGCGCAGCAACGTGATGCGAGTACTCATGCGTCGCGCACCCCGGCCTCGGCAAAGGTGGCCATGCCGGCGTGCAGCGCGCAGGCCAGTCGCAGCAGCGGGATCGCGACCGCCGCACCGCTGGCTTCGCCCAGCCGCAGCTCCAGCTGCAGCAAGGGTTCGGCATCGAGCGCGCGCAGCAGCGCCGCATGGCCGCGCTCGCGCGAGCGATGACCGAACAGCAACCACTCGCGCACGCCGGGATTGAGTTGGGTCGCCACCAGTGCCGCGGCGGTGCTGATGAACCCATCCACCAGCACCGGAATGCCCGCCTGGGCGGCCGCGATGTAGGCACCGACCAGCGCCGCGATCTCGAAACCGCCCAGACAGCGCAAGCGCTCCAGTGGCGTCGCCGCGTTGGCATGCACGGCGAGTGCGCGCGCCACCACGGTGGCCTTGTGGCTGATCCCCTCGGCATCCAGTCCGGTGCCGGCCCCGACCAGCCCCTGCGGCAGCTGCGCCAACAGCGCACAGCCCAGCGCTGCTGCCGCGGTGGTATTGCCGATGCCCATCTCGCCGCCGACGAACAACTGGCTGCGGCTGGCACGCGCTTGCGCGACGCTGGCCGCACCGGCCGCCAAGGCCTCGCGCAACTGCGCCGGCGTCATCGCCGGCTGCTCGCAGAAATTGGCGGTGCTGGCGGCGATCCACGCGCGCCGTACCTGCGGCAGGTCGCCAGGGTCGTTGACCACGCCCAGGTTCACCACTTCCAGGTGCGCCTGCAGCGTGCGCGCGAGCACCGCGATCGCTGCGCCGCCGGTGGCGAAGTTGCGCACCATCTCGCCGGTGACGGCTTGCGGAAACGCCGACACCCCTTCGGCGGCCACGCCGTGATCGGCGGCATACACGGCGATCCAGATTCGCTCCAGGGTCGGCCGCACCTGGCCCTGCAAGGCCGCCAGTTGCACCGCCAGCTGTTCGAGCCGGCCCAGCGCGCCGTGCGGCTTGGTCAACTCGGCCTGCCGCGCCAGCGCGGCCTGTTGCGCGCGCAGGTCTGGCGCGGCGCACGGCCCATGGATCCACTCGCTCATTACGGCGCTCCTTTCAACACCATCGGCAACCCAGCCACCACGAAGAGTACCCGCTCGCACTGCTGCGCCAATACCTGATGCAGGCGGCCGGCCTCGTCGACGAACTGGCGGGTCAGTTCGCCCAGCGGAACGATGCCGTGGCCGACCTCGTTGCTGACCAGCAGTACCTGGCCTGGCAGGCTTGGCAAGGTCGCCAGCAAGGCCACGCGCTCGCGATGGAAGAGCGTCGGGTCTGCGTGTCCAAGCAGGTTGCTCAACCACAGCGTCAGGCAATCGACCAGCACGCAGCGTTCCGGTGCGGCGATGGCCTGCAACGCCGCCGCCAGCGCGATCGGCTCCTCCACGCAGCGCCACTGCGCAGGACGCTGGTCGCGATGGTGGGCGATGCGTGTGGCCATTTCGGCATCCAGCGCCTGTGCGGTGGCCAGGTACACCACCTCCAGGCCGGAGTCGGCGGCCAGGCGTTCGGCCAACGCGCTCTTGCCGGAGCGGGCACCGCCCAGGATCAGGTGTCGCATGGGAATTCCTTACAGAGCAGGCCGCGCAATGCGGCGGTATCCAGGTGGGCGTCCACCGCATCGGCCAGCCGCTCGAAACTGGCCTCGCGCAGCGCAGCCAGATCCAACGGCGCGGCCTGCGCCAAGCCGGCCCAGTCCAGCAATGTCGCCAGGGCAGCGGGATGATCGAACAGCCCATGCAGATAGGTGCCCAACACCTGTCCATCGACAGACATGGCACCGTCGTGGCGGCCGTCGTCCAGCTGCAGCAGCGGCCGCGCCAGCGCCGGGCCCTCGCTGCGCCCGCAGTGGATCTCATACCCCTCCACCGCGGCCTCGCCCACCAGCAGGCGGCCACGCACGCGACGCAGTTGCTTGACCGGCAATAGCACGGTCTGCAAGTCCAACCAGCCCAGGCCCGCGCTGCTGCCGGCATCGCCTTCGATGCCCTGTGGGTCATCGATGCGCGTGCCGAGCATCTGCAGGCCGCCGCAGATGCCGAGCAGCTTGCCGCCGTAGCGCAGATGGCGCGCGATCGTCGCCTCCCAACCTTGCGCCCGCAGCCACTGCAGATCCTGGCGGGTGGACTTGCTGCCGGGCAGCACGATCAGGTCACAGGGGAGCGGCACCTGCCCCGGCCCGACCAGATGGACCTGCACCTGCGGATGCGCCAGCAACGCATCCAGGTCGGTGTGGTTGCTGATCCGCGGCAAGACCGGCACCACGATCTGCAAGCGTGCCTGCGGCTTGACCAGCGGCGTGCGCGGCACCGCGTCCTCGGCATCGAGTTGCAAGCCGTGCAGATACGGCAGTACACCCAGCACCGGCTTGCCGGTTTCGCGCTGCAGCCACTCCAGCCCGGGTTGCAGCAGCGCCAGGTCGCCGCGAAAACGGTTGATCACCAGCCCGACCACGCGCGCACGTTCGCTCACCGACAGCAGCGCCAAGGTGCCGACCAGATGCGCGAACACGCCGCCACGGTCGATATCGGCGACCAGGATCACCGGGCAATCCACCGCCTCGGCGTAGCCCATGTTGGCGATGTCGTGCGCACGCAGGTTGATCTCCGCCGGGCTGCCGGCCCCTTCCACCAGCACCGCCGCGTAGCGTTCCACCAGGCGCGCATGCGAAGCCAGCACCGCGCGCATCGCAGTGGGCTTGTAGCCGTGGTAATCCACCGCATCCAGGGTGGC
This sequence comes from Xanthomonas maliensis, assembly GCF_009192945.1. GTDB lineage: Bacteria > Pseudomonadota > Gammaproteobacteria > Xanthomonadales > Xanthomonadaceae > Xanthomonas > Xanthomonas maliensis. The sequence continues at coordinate 210,005 of NZ_NSET01000004.1, forward strand.
GACCGGATGGCCGTGCACGATGACCTGCGCGCCGGTATCGCTATTGGGCTTGAGCAACACCGGGTTGAAGTCGATCAACGGTGACAGGCCGCAGGCCTGCGCCTGCACCGCCTGGGCACGACCGATCTCGCCGCCGTCGACGGTGACCGCGGCATTGAGCGCCATGTTCTGCGGTTTGAACGGTGCCACCGCCACGCCCTGGCGATACAGCCAGCGACACAGCGCGGCGACCAGCGTGCTCTTGCCGGCATCGGAGGTGCAGCCCTGCACCATCAGCACACGCGCGCTCATGCCATCACCTCGGTCAATGCAGCCGCTAGCCGTGCCTCGCCGACAGCATCGGCGGGCAGGCCGATGCGCAGGCTGGATGGTGTGGCGAACAGCCGGGTGAGGATGCCGTGCTGCGCCAGCGCGTGATGCAGCGCGGCGGCGTCTGCGCGCTGGCACCATTGGAAGAAGGCGGTACCGGCCGTGGGCGTCAATCCTTGCGCCTGTAGCAGATACGCCAACCGCTGCGCAGCGGCGTGCAGGCGTGGGCGTGCCTGCGCTTGCCAATCGCGATCGGCCAATGCCTGCCGCAGCACCCAGCGGGTTGGGCCGCTGAGCGTCCAGGGCCCGAGCTGGGCATGCAGCGCCTGCAGCAGCGACGGCCAGGCGCAGACCACGCCGGCACGCGCGCCGGCAAGGCCGAAGAATTTGCCCACCGAGCGCAGCACCACCAGTCCCTCGACACCGGCATGCGGACACAGACTGTGCTCTGGCGTCGCATCGATGAAAGCTTCGTCCACCACCAGCCAGCCGCCGCGGTCGACCAGCTGCGCGTGCAGCGCCAGCAAGTGGTCGATGGCGAAGCGGGCGCCGGTGGGATTATTGGGATGGATCAGCACCACGACATCCAGTTCGCCAGCCGCCTGCGGCACCGCATCGGCGGCCAGCGGCCGCACGTCGTGTCCGGCACGACGCCACCCATGCGCATGCTCGGCGTAGCCCGGTGTCAGCACACCCACCTTGGCCGGCGCGCGCAGCAGCGGCAATGCCTGGATCGCTGCCTGCGAACCGGCCACCGGCAGCAGGTGGGCGGCACCGTAGTAATCGGCCGCGATGGCGCTCAGGCCATCGTCGTCCTCCGGCAAGCGCAGCCACGCCTCGGGCGGGACCGGCGGCACCGGCCAGCCAAATGGGCTGACGCCGGTGGACAGGTCCAGCCATTGCGCCACCGGCCGGCCATAGGTGTGTGCGGCGCGGCGCAGCCGTCCGCCATGCTCGAGCATGGCGGTCTGCTGGTGTCGATGAGGAGGCGTCACATCGGGGCGATCGACTGCGTGGGATGGCGGGAACTTGCCCGCATCATGGCTCATGGCGTCACCGGCACGCTAACGAGCAGTCCCAGCAACAGCCACAGCAGCACCCCGGCGCGCACCAGCCGCAGCGCCTGGCCGATGCTGGCGGCACTGGCCGGCGCGCCTTCGCCTAGCGGCGGCCGCGGCTGCCACTGGCCGTGATACGGCGCCGCGCCACCCAGGCGCACCTGCAGCGCACCGGCACCGGCGGCCATCACCGGGCCGGCATTGGGGCTCTTCCAGCGCCCCCCCTGCTGCCAACCGCAGCGCACCCCGGCACGCGTGTGTCCGAGCAGTGCGTAGGTCAGCGCGGTCAAGCGCGCCGGCAGCCAGTTGAGGGCATCGTCGATGCGCGCTGCTGCCCAGCCGAAACGCGCATGCCGCGGCGTGCGATAGCCCCACATCGCATCGAGCGTATTGGACAGCCGATACAGCACCGCACCGGGCGCGCCCAGCAGCACGCCCCAGCACAGCGCGGCGAACACCGCATCGCTGCCGTTTTCCAGCACCGATTCGGTGGCCGCAGCGGCCACCTGGGTGGCATCCAGCGCAGCGGTGTCGCGGCTGACGATGTGGCCCACGGCCAGGCGTGCAGCCGCCAGATCGGCGTGCTGCAAGGCCGCGATCACCGGTCGTGCGTGCTCGCCCAGGCTGCGCAGGCCGAGCGCGGCATACAAGGCGAGCGCGGCAAACGCGGCCGCTGCCCACGGCGACCACCACCACAGACCGAGCTGCACCGCCGCGGCCAACAGCGTCCACGGCAGCACCGCCGCAGACCAGGCCAGCACGCCGGCAGTGCGCGTGTTCTGCCACAGGCGCCGTTCCAGCCCGTTCGCCCAGTGCCCGAACAGCACCAAGGGATGCCACCGTCGCGGCTCGCCGAGCACCAGATCCAGCAGGACCGCCGCAATCGCGATCAGACTCAGCATCGCGCGCATCGACAGCACCGACGCGGATGCATGGGCCGCAACGCCGGCGCCCTGCGCATCGCTACAGCTCCACGCCCAGTTGCGCCTTGATGCCGGCATTGAAGGCATGTTTGACCAGTCGCATCTCGGTGACGGTATCGGCGGCCTCGATCAGCGCCTGCGGCGCACCGCGCCCGGTGATCACCACGTGCTGGCGCGGCGGCCGCGCGGCCAGCGCGGCCAGCACCTCGTCCAGCGCGACGTAGTCCTTGGCCAGCGCGATGTTGAGCTCGTCCAGCAGCACGAAATCGTATTGCGCATCGGCCAGCATGGCGGCGGCACGCTGCCAGGCCGCCTGCGCCGCGGCAACGTCGCGTTCGCGGTCCTGGGTCTCCCAGGTGAAGCCCTCGCCCATCACGTAATAGTCGAGCTGGTCGGGAAAGCGCCGGAAGAACGCTTCTTCGCCGGTGGAGAACGTACCTTTGATGAATTGCACCACCCCGCAGCGCAGCTCATGGCCCAACGAACGCGCCAGCATGCCGAAGCCGGACGAGCTCTTGCCCTTGCCGTTGCCGGTGTTGACCAGCAGCACGCCGCGATCGATCACCGCACGCGCGATGCGCCGGTCGACCAGTTCCTTCTTGCGCTGCGAGCGCTCGCGGTGATGCTCGGGATCATGATTCTGCGTGCTCATGCGCGTACTCCAGACGGCGAAAACGGGCTGCGCGACCGCGCAGCCGCCAGGATCGTCAGCACCGCGCCGACGTAGCCCAGCAACGGCAGCATCGCGCGTGGATAGTGGACCGGCATACGCGCCAGGAAACCCGCCACGGTCGGCTCCAGGTAACGTCCCGAGAAGAAATAGAAGCTGCCCTTGGACAGCAGATAGGCCGCGCTGCCGCTGAGCAGGATCGCCAGCAGCAACCGCGGCGCAGCGCGCCAACCGCCATGCTGCAGGCGCCTGGCGTAGACCCGACCGCCGGACCACAGCGCGGTATAGGCCAGTGCCAATGCCCAATAGGCCGGCGACAGGCACCAATCGCCGATGCTGCCACTGGCCAGGCCCAGCAGATCCAGGGCCGAAGCCAGCGCGAACAGCAACGGCAGCACCCATGCCGGTCGCAACAAGGCGCCCGCCAGGAAGAACACCGCCCAGGACGCACTGGGCAAGCCGTCGATGCCGGCCAGGTGTTGGCCACGCGTACACACCATCAGCAGCGCCAACAGGCCGGCGGTGGCCCAGGCGGCCATCCCGCGCATCATCAGGGGAGACGCAACGGGCAATCGCCGCGGCGTGCTCATGACAGCTCCAGCGGCGTGGCGACGCGCGCCTGTCGACGCAGTGCAGGCCAACGCACCACGCAGCCGCCAACCACCAACGCCACTGCCAGATAGGCAGAGGTGGTGCGCACGAACAGCGGCCCCCATTGCCATGCACGTTGCAGGTACTGCGCCCAGTACGGATCGGGATAGCGCCCTCCCCACCAGTAGAACGCGCCATTGGAAATCAGGAAGGACAGCGCAGCCGCCGCGCTGCCCACCAACCAGGCGCCCAGCAGGCTGCCGGCGCTGGCGCGCAACCGCGTTTGCAGCGCGCGGCCCACCGCCCACAGCACTCCATAGGCCAATGGCAGTGCCGCATAGGCGACGGTGATGCAGAAGTCGCTGACGCCGGCCAGGCGCACCGCCGCCCAGTCGATCACCACTGCCAACGCCAGCAACACCGCAAAGCCGTGCAGCCGGCGCAGCAGCAGTCCACCCAGGAAGAACACCGCCATCGATGCATCCGGCAACTGCAGCCAATCGCCCGCGTGATGGAAACGGGTGGCGGTCATGGCCAACATCAGCGCGATCAACAGTGCACGTTCGGCAGGACGGGACAGGGGGGCCATTGCGGTTTCTCCAATGCGCCTTACTGCGCGGCCTGGTAGCGGAAGGTCAGCAGGTAGTTGCGACCGGGCTGGTTGTACCAGCGCGCGGTTTCATAACGACGGTCGAACACGTTGCTGGCGCTGAGCAGGATCCGCCAGTCCGGTGTCAGCACGTAGCCGACACGCAGATCGAACAGCCCATAGCCGCCCAGCCGCTCGGTATTGGCCAGATCGTCGTAGCGCGCGCCCGAACCGAACAGGCTGGCACCGACAGTGAAGTCACCGAAGCGTCGATCGGCATCGACACGGCCGCTCTGGCGCGCGCGTCGGGGCAACCAGTTGCCGCGGTCGACGCCGCCATCGGCTTGCGGGGCCAGCCAAGTCAGTGCCCCGCGCAGCGTCCAGCCGGCCAGTTCGGTGTCGTAGCCGGCTTCGGCGCCGCGGATACGCGCACGATCGATATTGTTCGGCTGACCGAACGGATGCGCCGCATCCACCAGCGCGGCATCGTAGGCAATCAAGTCGTCGATGCGGGTCTGGAAGGCGCTCAACGTCCAGTTGCCCCAGGCGTGGGTGCCACGCACGCCCAACTCCACGCTCTTGGAATTTTCCGGCCCAAGCCGCGGGTTCCCATAGCCGGGGTAGTACAACTCATTGAAGGTCGGCGCCTTGAAGGCGGTGCCGTAGCTGGCGGTCAGGCGTAACTGCTCGGCGACATCCCAGCCCCACAGCACGCTGCCGGTGGTCTTGCCACCGAACTGGCTGTTGTCGTTGCGACGCAGGCTGGCCTGCAGCGACTGCGCGCCCAGGGTCTGCTGCCACTGCGCGAACACCGCGCGATCGATCCGGCGATCGGCATCGTAGGTATCGCTGCTGGCGATGGCGTCGCGTTGCCAATCCGCGCCGACGGTGAGCAGACCGGGAGCGGTGGAGACATCGGCCTGCAGCGACCCCTGCTTGCGCCGGGTATCATAGGTCGATAGGTAGGCGCCGTCGTAGTACGTATCGCTCAGGTCCGAACTGCTGCCCAGACTGGCCGTGAGTTTGACCGCATCGGAGGGCGCATAGCGCACGCGGCCGCCCACCGCCTGCTGCACGCCCTTGCCGAGATTGCCGCCAAAGGGCGAGCCGTCGTACGCGTTGCGGCTCTGCGCACGCAGCGCATGCGCGTCGGCCTCCCATTGGCGATTGAAGCGCCAACCACCTTGCACGCTGGCCGAATCGTTGCGGTAGCCGTCGCGATCGGGGTCGTAGGCGCTGGAACTGGTATCCAGGTAGGCATTGATGCCATCGGTCTGGTCATGCACCGCGGTGACCGAGTACCAGCCGCCGGCTCCGTCCACGTCGCCCTGGCTGCGCCCGGCCAGGCCGGCACTGTAGCGACGCGCGTTGTCGCTGCCGGCAGCAGCGCTGAAGGTCGGGGTGAATGCGCCTTGCGGACGACGGGTGAAGATCTGGATCACCCCGCCCAGCGCATCGGAGCCATAGAGACTGGAGAACGGGCCGCGCACGATCTCGATGCGTTCGATCTGCTCGATCGGCAGATCCTGCAGCGCCGCGCCGCCCGAGGTGGCAGACCCGATCCGCACGCCATCGACCAGCACCACCAGGTGGTCCGCTTCGGTCCCCCGCAGGAACAGCGACGTCGCCTTGCCAGGGCCGCCGTTATTGGCCAGCGAGATGCCTGCCTCGCCACGCAGCAGATCCTGCAAGGAGGCCGCCTGGCGACGCTCGATCTGTTCGCGGTCGACCACCGTGACCGGCGCCAGCGTCTGGTCCTGGGTCTGCGCAGTGCGCGAAGCGGTCACCACCAGTTGGTCGAGATCGACGGCGGCCTCGGCGTGGGCGAGGTGGGCCACGCACAGCGACAGGCACGCGGCCAGCATGGCGCGAGGCATGACAACGGATGAAACGGACATCGACGACTGCTCCTGGAACCGCGCCTACCTGCGCGGGCAATGGGGGCGGCAGGCAGCAACGGGCCAGACGCCCGGCGCGACAGCGTCGGACGATCGAGGCCACGCCCACCGCGTGCCGGGTCACACCCTCAGGCCGGTCTCCGGGCTTGCGAGTGGAAGCAGACGCTTCCGGTGCCGCGCCTTCCCATGCGATGCGCACAGTGGCGTGTTGCGACACCTGACCTCGCCCACCGTTGCGGGGGCAGCTCCGGACTTGCGCCGCGCCTGGGCGATGCGCGCACCGGATTCCCGTTTAAACCACCGGCGCGCCGGCAGTCACCTCAGGGGCGCGCATGGTAACAGGATTAGGGCACCGCGCCGCCGCGATCTGCGGCAACCGGCCAGCCGCAGGTTCCAGCACGACGTAGGAGCGCACCTGGGCGCGATGGGCGCTCCCGGTAAAGCCATCGCGCTCAGGTGCGCTCCTACGCCGTACGGGTGTCGCGCAGCCGTGCGCGCTCAGCCCTTGGTAAACACCAGCCGTCCGCCGTCGGCACGCACGCGCACGCTATCGCCACTGACGTACTGGCCAGAGAGGATCTGCTGCGCCAGCGGATTCTCGACCTGGGATTGCACCGCACGCTTGAGCGGGCGCGCGCCATAGACCGGGTCGAAGCCGACATTGCCCAACAGCTCCAGCGCCGCGTCGTCCAGGTCCAGCTTCAGCCCGCGCTCGCCCAGCCGCTTCTCCAGCCCCTGCAGCTGGATGCGCGCGATCGACTTGATCTGCGCCTTGTCCAGCGGGTGGAACACCACGATGTCGTCAAGCCGGTTGATGAACTCCGGGCGGAAGTGCGCCTGCACCACGCCCATCACCGCTGCCTTCATCTGCGTATAGGCCTCGGCGCTGCCGTCGCCGGACAGCTCCTGGATCTGGTGCGAACCCAGGTTGGAGGTCATCACGATCACGGTGTTGCGGAAGTCCACAGTGCGGCCCTGGCCATCGGTCAGGCGGCCATCGTCGAGCACCTGCAACAGGATGTTGAAGACATCGGCATGCGCCTTCTCCACCTCGTCGAGCAGGATCAACGAATACGGCCGCCGGCGCACCGCCTCGGTCAGGTAGCCGCCCTCTTCGTAGCCGACATAGCCCGGAGGCGCACCGATCAGCCGTGCCACCGAGTGCTTCTCCATGAACTCGCTCATGTCAATGCGGATCATCGCGTCGGTGCTGTCGAACAGGAAATCCGCCAGCGCCTTGCACAGCTCGGTCTTGCCGACGCCGGTGGGACCGAGGAATAGGAACGAGCCGCTGGGACGATTGGGATCGGATAGCCCCGCGCGCGAACGGCGCACGGCGTCGGAAACCACCTTGATCGCCTCGTTCTGCCCCACGACGCGATGATGCAGCTCCTCTTCCATGCGCAGCAGCTTGTCGCGCTCGCCCTCGAGCATCTTGTTGACCGGAATGCCGGTCCAGCGCGACACCACCTCGGCGATTTCCTCGGCGGTCACGCGGTCCTGTACCAGCTTGAAGTCGTGCTGCTCGGCCTCGTTGGCCAGTGCCATCTGCTTTTCCAGCTGCGGCAGCAGGCCGTACTGGATCTCGCTCATCTTGGCGTAGTCCTGGCGGCGCTGCGCGGCTTCCAGCTCCAGCTTGGCGTGCTCGATCTGCTCCTTGATCTTGGTCGCGCCCTGCAGCGCGGCCTTTTCCGACTTCCACACTTCATTGAGGTCGGAGAACTCGCGTTCCAGTGCCTCGATGTCGCGCTCCAGATCGGCAAGCCGCTGGCGGGAGGCCTCGTCCTTTTCCTTCTTGAGCATTTCGCGCTGGATCTTGAGCTGGATCAGGCGACGCTCCAGCCGATCGAGCTCCTCCGGCTTGGAATCGATCTCCATGCGGATGCGCGAAGCGGCCTCGTCCATCAGGTCGATCGCCTTGTCCGGCAGCTGGCGGTCGGTGATGTAGCGGTTGGACAAGGTGGCGGCGGCGACGATGGCCGGGTCGGTGATCTCCACCCCGTGATGCACCGCGTAGCGCTCCTTGAGTCCACGCAGGATGGCGATGGTGTCTTCCACTGTCGGCTCGCCCACGAACACCTTCTGGAAGCGGCGTTCCAACGCGGCATCCTTTTCGATGTACTTGCGGTATTCGTCCAGCGTGGTGGCGCCGATGCAATGCAGCTCGCCGCGCGCCAGCGCCGGCTTGAGCATGTTGCCGGCATCCATCGCGCCGTCCGCCTTGCCGGCACCGACCATGGTGTGCAGCTCGTCGATGAACAGGATGATCTGGCCTTCGTTCTTGGCCAGATCGCTGAGCACGGCCTTCAGCCGCTCCTCGAACTCGCCGCGGAACTTGGCACCGGCGATCAACGCGCCCATGTCCAGCGACAGTACGCGCTTGCCGCGCAATCCTTCCGGCACCTCGCCGTTGATGATGCGCTGGGCCAGGCCTTCGACGATGGCGGTCTTGCCCACGCCGGGTTCGCCGATCAGGACCGGATTGTTCTTGGTGCGGCGCTGCAGCACCTGGATGGTGCGACGGATTTCCTCGTCGCGGCCGATCACCGGGTCGAGCTTGCCGCTCTCGGCGCGTGCGGTCAAATCGATGGTGTACTTCTCCAACGCCTGCCGCTGCTCCTCGGCATTCTCCGACTGCACGGTCTCGCCACCACGCAACTTGTCGATGGCCGCTTCGAGCTTCTTCTTGTCGCCGCCAGCCGCGCGCAACGCCACGCCCAGCGCGCTGGCGTCATCGGCGGCCGCCAGCACGAACCACTCGCTGGCGATAAAGGCATCGCCATGCTGCTGGGCCAGCTTGTCGGTCTGGTTGAGCAGGCGATTGAGATCGTTGCCGATCGACAGGCTGCCGGCCTGTCCGGAGACCTTGGGCAGCGCGTCCAGCGCCTCGCCCAGGCGCTCGCGCAGCACCGGCACGTTCACCCCGGCCTGGGCCAGCAGCGGCCGCGTACTGCCGCCGCTCTGGTCGAGCAGCGCGGTGAGCACGTGCACCGGCTCGATGATGGTGTGATCGCGGCCCACGGCCAGCGACTGCGCGTCGGCCAGGGCCTGTTGGAACCGCGAGGTGAGCTTGTCCATCCGCATCGTGGAATCCTCTGAACTGGTGGCCGGCGTCGCCGGCGATACCGTGCAGATGCGGCTGCCACGCGGGGTTTCAAGGCCAACCGGCTGCACGACAGGCGGCGCCGACAGCAGGTGGCAGCCACCCGACATGCGCTCCCATCCCATCGCGGCTGCCGCCATAATGACGGCGATGGAGACCTCCGCGCCCTGGCATCTGTACCTGCTGCTCTGCCGCAACGGGAGTTATTACGCCGGCATCACCAACGATCTGGAGCGGCGTTTCCAGGCCCATCTCCGCGGCGCCGGCGCCCGCTACACCCGCGCCAATCCGCCGCTGCAACTGCTTGCCAGCCGCCGCTACCCCGACCGCTCCAGCGCATCGCGAGCCGAATGGGCGCTCAAGCGACAGCCGCGTGCACGCAAGCTGGCCTGGCTGTTGGCACAGCCGGAAGCCATCAATGGCTTACACAGCCCTGACACCCCGCTCACGCCTCGCTAGCCGCCAACGGACTAGCCTGCTACGCGATCTCGATCACGGAGCAGCGCATGCATTACCAGCTTTATTACTGGACCGGACTGCAGGGGCGCGGCGAGTTCGTCCGTCTTGCGCTGGAAGATGCCGGCGCCGATTACACCGACGTCGCACGCAGCGAAGGCGATGCGGCGATGGACCGCTTCCTGGACGGCGAGGCAGACGGCACACAACCGTTTGCGCCGCCCTTCCTCCAGGCCGGCTCGGTGGTCGTGGCGCAGGTGGCGGCGATCCTGCACTTCCTGGGTCCGCCGCTACAACTGGTACCGCAGGACGAAGCCCGCCGGCTCCAGGCACTGCAACTGCAGTTGACCATCGCCGACCTGGTCGCCGAGATGCACGACACCCATCACCCGATCGCCAGCGCTGCCTACTACGAGGATCAAAAGGCGGAAGCGGCCAAGCGTGCCGCCGATCTGCGCGCCAATCGCCTGCCCAAGTTCCTGGGCTATTTCGAACAGGTGCTGCAGCAGGCCGGCGGTGTGCACTGCCTGGGTGAGCATTCCTACGTGGACCTGTCGCTGTTCCAACTGCTCAGCGGGCTGGACTATATGTTCCCGCAGCGCATGCGCACGCTGCGCGCGGGCCTTCCGGGCCTGCGTGCATTGCAGCAGCAGATCGCGCAGCGGCCGCGCATCGCCGCCTACCTCGCCTCCGAGCGCCGCGTGCCGTTCAATACCAACGGCATCTTCCGCCACTACCCGGAACTGGATGCGGCGTAAGGCTCCGGCTGCGTCGTTGCAGACGGCCCTGACCGCTCAGCGCCCCTGCACCAGCGCGGCACGTACCTGCTGCAATTGCGCGGCGACCGCCGCCTGTTGGGTCGGTCCCAGCCGCAGCAAGGCCTTCTGGCCGACCGAGAGCGACTCCAGCGCCGGATCGGCGAAGCGATAACGGCCACGTCCATCGGCGACCACCACGATCGGTTGCTGCGGCGTCGGCGTGCGCAGCAAGTGGTCGATCACATCGATCAAACGATCGTTGAAATAGCGGTCCGGCGCACCGAGCTCGGCGTAGGCCTGCTGGATCAAGGGGTAGAAACGCCGATAGCTGCGCACCAGCGCCTGTGGATCGACATCAGTGAATGCAGCGACGTACGGCGCGTAGCGAGCGGCGTTGTCGTTTCCGATGACGGTGTGGCCGGCGGCCTGGCTGCCCTGTAACTCACCCGGTACCGGCTGCAACATCAGCGCGCGCCGGCTGATGCTGGGTTGGGTGAGATTGTCGATCATCACCACCGCCCGTTGGATCAGGTGCTCACGCAGCACAAGCGCCAACGCGGTGTCATCGTGCAGCAGGTCCTGCAACGCCTGCAACGCGGCCTCGTCGCTCTTGCCCAGCGTGGGAATGGCCGCATCGGCGGCGTCCGTCGATGCCGCTGGCAGGGGGTGACGGGGCTCGGCATCGGCGGCCGGCGGCTTGCCGGTAGTGAGCGCCGCCACTGCAGCGGCGGCACGCTTGGCCGGGGCAGGCGTCGCATCCGGCCCCTGAGAGTCGGGACCAAACAACCACCAGGCGGCGCCCAACAGCAGCGGAATGGCCAGCAACCAGGGCCATAGCGGGGATTGGCGTTGCATCCAGGAGCTCCTTACAGCGACAGCACACCCAGGATGTGACCATGCGATTGTCCGGGGGTTCCCCAGCCAGCGAGATCCGCCTTCCCTGCCCGCTGCGCGGGCAATCCTCGCCGGCGGCTCAGCCCTCGAATCCCAATCGGGCATTCACCCACGCCGCCACGATCGCTGCCGCAGCCTGCTGGGCCTGGTCGGCAGGCAGCTGCTTTTCGCGGACCAGCCAGGCCGCGGTTTGCTTGCGCGCCTCCGGCAGCAAGGCCGCGGCCGCCTTGCGCTGCGCCAACGGCCATTGCACGTCGTCCTCGCCCGCATCCCAGTTCAGAATGCCCTGGTCGGGATCGTCGCCATAGCGCTCGCGCAATGCCGGCGTCAGATACAGCAGCGGCGAAACCGTTGCGCGCAGATCGATCACCCGCCACTCGGCGAAGCTGGCAAAGCGCATCGTGCCGGCATCAGCACCCACGGCCTCGATCATCGGCGCAAATGCCGCACCCAGGCGGGTCCAGACCGGCAGTTCGAACAGTCCGCCCTGCGGCGCGCAGATCGGCGCGAAGCTGTCGCGCGTGGAGCCGTAGAGCGGCCCGAACGCCTCGTACGCCAGCTCGCCCTGCGCAGCGAAGACGAAGCAATGCACCTCCGATGCATCGCCCTCAGTGCGCTCGATCCACATCCGCAACAAGGTCAGCGCACGCGCCGCCGAATCCTTGTCGCCGAGATCGTCGAGCACCGAAGCAGCGTAGGCGTCCTGCTGGCCAAGCGCGGACCGTGCGCTCGCATAGCGGGTGCGTGCCAGCGCTGCATCGACACCGGCCGCCGGGACGAATTGCTGCAGATAGACCAGCCAGGCCGATGCCAACGGCGTGTCGTAGTCCCGCAACTGCCGCGCAGCAGCAGCCGGCGTCTGTGGAATGCGCGCGACGATGCGGTCCAGGGCCTGCCGCTGGCTGGCGAGTGCGGTGGTCAGCTCCTTTTCCCGCGATTGCTGGCTGCGCCGCAGGCAGTCGTCCAGCGTGGCGTCCGGCGCGCAGGCATTGCGCTGCCGCAACCAGGCGCGTTGTTGCTCGCGCAGATCCGCCAACGCCGCACGCGGCGTGAGCTGCCGCACGGCCTGGTACGCCTCGTCCACCTGCTCGTCCAGCCGACCGAGCGCAGGCACCGCGCACAGGCGCTGTTCCACCGCCGTGCGCGCCTGTTTGCAGTCGAACGAGGCCGCGACCGCCGCGCTCGCCGTCAGCGCCACTGCGCTGCCCAGCAGCAGCGCGGTGCTCCATGGCCGGCGGCTCATGGGTGCACCGGCTTGCGCGCCGGCAACAACGACAACAGCAGCAGGGTCACCGCCAGCGCGACATACGCGCCGACGAACTGCCAGCTGATCACCCGCGCCAGTCCATGCAGCGACCACGGCAGGTAGATGCCGCCGCGCGGATCCACCGAATGGATCAGCCCGAACAGCGCCAACCCGGCGGCGACCAGCAGGAAGCCAGCCGCCCGCCGCAATTGGCCATCGATCATCGCCACGACGGTGGCGATCCACAGCATGGCGGTGATGATGAAACCGTTGCCCAGCGCGAACACTACTGCCAGTTCCGGCAGGCCGTGGCCATCGACCGTGGTGGTCAGCGCGGCCAGTTGCTCCGGCGTCATCCAGCCCGGTGCCTTGATCGTCAACAGATAGGCGACCGACGGCAGGAATCCCAACACCATCGCGCCCGCATGCTGGCGCGGAGTGGCCTGGAAGGCCTGGGTAGTGATGTCGATGGACACGTAGACGATGATCGGTGCCAGCACCGCCAACGGCAGCCACTGCACCAGGCCGCTGATCACCCCCAGCATGCCGCCGATGCCGACGAACAGCCCGGTCAGCAAGGTATAACCGGCGCGCGCGCCCATGTGCTTGTAGGCGGGCTGGCCGATGTACGGCGTGGTCTGCGCCACGCCGCCGCAGACGCCGGCGACCAGGGTGGCGAACGCTTCCACCAGCAGGATGTCGCGGGTGCGGTAGTCGTCGCCGGCCGCGCGCGCGCTTTCGCTGACGTTGATGCCGCCCACCACCATCAACAGGCCGAACGGCAGCAGCAACGGCAGATAGGCCACGGTATCGGGCAAGCCATCGATGAAGCCCAGGTTGGGCAGCGGCAGCACGATGCGCGGCGGCGTCCACGCCGGCACGGCGAACCCCGGCGCCCCCAGCCCGGCCAGCCCCAGACCGTAGTACAGCGCGGTACCGACCAGAAAGGCGACCAGCACTCCGGGCAGGCGAATCGGCAGGTGGCCCTTGGCCAGCAACACGTACAGCAGCAACCCCAGGGTGACGAAGCCAGCCACCGGCGCGCGTAGTGTCTCCAGCAGCGGCAGCAGCCCCATCAGCACCAGCGCGATACCGGCGATGGACCCCAGCAACGCCGCACGCGGCAGCGCGCGGGTGACGGCCTCGCCAACGAAGGACAGCACCAGCTTGAGCAGTCCCATCACCACCAGCGAGGCCATGCCCAGCTTCCAGGTGGCAATGGCCGCGGCTTGCGGGTCCAGTCCCTGCGCCTTGTAGGCAACGAAGGCCGGTCCCAGCACCAGCAACGCCATGCCGATGCTGGTCGGTGCATCCAGTCCCAGCGGCATGGCGGTGACATCGTCGCGGCCGCTGCGCGCGGCCAGCCGCCGCGCCATCAAGGTATAGAGCAGATTGCCGACCAGCACGCCGAACGCGGTGCCGGGGAACATCCGCCCGAACACCACCTCGGCGGGAAACTGGAACAGCCCGACCAAGGCCATCGCGATGAAACCGAGGATGGACAGATTGTCGACCACCAGGCCGAAGAAACCATTGAGGTCGCCGGCGACGAACCAGCGCGGCGCGGCCGCAGGACGCGAGGAGGGATCGGACATGGCGATCTGCAAACGGGGGGACAGGCGATGGTAGCCGCTGCACCCTGCCCGCGACAGCGGCCGGGTGGAACACAACGCGGCACGCTTGGAATGCAGCGCGGCTGGCGCATCCTGGATCGATAGGCGTCCGCGACCAGCACCCTGCAGCGCTGTTGCGATCCAGCGCGTGATGTCAGGGCTTGGCAGCGTCCACGTCCGCCCAGCCGATCAGCTCGCCCGCAGTGGCGCTGTGGTAACGCAGCTTGATCCGGCGCCCATCGGCGCTGACATCCAGCGCATCGGCGCGATCGCCTTGCACCAGATAACGCCGCGTGCCGACGGCGGTGTCGCTGGCATAGAGCGGTAAACGTGCCACGCGGACGTACAGCGGCACCGGCATCGGCGAGTCCTCGGTCCGACCGATGGCCGTGGCGATCACGTTGCCTTGCGGGCCATAGGTAGACCAGACCGACAGCGGGAAAGACGCTGCTTCCTCCGAGCCGAGCAGCGACTGGATGTCGTCCGCATCGATCTTCCGCTGCGAGCGATAGACGTAGAGGCGGCCATCGTCGGCATAGCGATACACATCGGTATACAGCATCGGCCCACCGTGGCAGCTGCTGGTGAGCTGGTGAGCTGGCGTGTCTGCGGCTCCGCCGCCAGATTCCAGAATCCGCTGCACTGCACCGGCGCCGCGGCAGGCGCACTGAGTTCGCCGAATCGGCCTTGCTGCCGATCGAACAGGAACACCTGGCTCGCAGCGTCGACGCGCCCCATCAGCGCGCTCACCACCAGATCCGGATACCCATCGAAGTTGTCGTCCTGGCTGTAGAGGCTGGCCTCGCTCTCGCCATCACCGACGTCTACGTCCAGCCATTGCTCGCGGCCACCGGGCGACACCACCACGTGCAGCTGCTGGCCGACCAAGGCTGCGGTCGCCTGCGTGTGCGCATCGAGACGCAGCTGCATCTGCGTATGCTCGGCGGCCGCGCCGGCAGGCGAGCAGACCCAGAGCGCTGCCAGCAGCACACAGCGCGCGCCGCTGCCGCTGGCGCGCCACCAGCGCCCCACACGCGACGCGACGCGGGCATTCAACCTCTTCAGAACGACACTTCGACCGGCTGCCGCGACCACAGCACCGATTGATGTCCGGTCGCCTGCTTCCACGCCAACCGGATCGCCTCGATATCGCGGCGCCGCTGCGGGGTGTCCTCGTGCAGGACGACCAGCACCTTGGTCGCCAGCCGGTTGGGCTCCTTGGCACCGCGGAACAACCATTGGCCATAGGCATCGAACACCGTCAGCCCATCGGGGAAGCGCGGCGTCACCTCCTTGTCGAGGAAGGCACGCCATTGCTGCTCGCTGATGGCGCGGGTCTGCGGACGATCGGCCGTGCCGCTTTCCTCGCCCACGCCGAAGTACAACTCGCTGCGCACCCAACCGGTAGCCGCCGCTGGCCGTGCCGCATCACCTTGCAGACTGGCGGTGGCCGCGTTCGGGGCGGCGCCCGGGGTCGTGGCGCAGGCCGACAGGGCCAGGACGGTGGCAAGCAGGCAGGACGGCAGCAACTTCATCGACATCTCCAACGGTGGGGGCAGGCTCATGCAGGCACGGCATCAGTTCATGCCCGCGAGCGCGCACTGTGCCAGCTCGCGCCAGGCTGAACAACGCGATAATATCTCTCCATCCGGATGAATGTTGAACCCGTCCGTCCCTTCGCGCAGCCCGCCGGCCCGATGCCGGTGGCGCGCGCGTGCCGTTGCAGGAGAAACCGCATGATTCGCCCCATCCTTTCGACCCTCAGCCTGGCCGTGGCTGCTGCCCTGAGCCTGCCAGCGCAGGCACAACAGGCATCGCAGGGCGACAGCGGTGCCACCACGCTGGACACCGTGATCGTCACCGGCACCCGCGCCAGCGACCGCACCGTGCTCGAATCCACCGCGCCGGTGGACGTGCTCACCGCCGAGGACATTCGCAAGGCCGGCGTGGTCAACGGCGAACTCGGCAGTGCACTGCAGGCGCTGCTGCCGTCGTTCAACTTCCCTCGCCAGTCCAATTCCGGTGGCGCCGACCATATCCGCGCCGCGCAGCTGCGCGGGCTGTCGCCGGATCAGGTACTGGTGCTGATCAACGGCAAGCGCCGCCATACCTCGGCGCTGGTCAATACCGATAGCAAGATCGGCAAGGGCACCACGCCGGTGGACTTCAACTCCATCCCGATCAATGCGATCAAGCGCATCGAAGTGCTGCGTGATGGCGCCGGTGCGCAATACGGCTCGGATGCGATCGCCGGGGTGATCAACGTGATCCTCGACGACAACGCCGAACGCGGCGAGTTGGAAGCCAGCTTCGGCGCCTACAACACCGACGTCAAACCCATCGATCGCCGCGTCACCGACGGCCAGACCAGCTATGCCAGCGCCAAGGTCGGCACGCTGCTGGGCGACGATGGCGGCTTCTTCAAAGTGGGCCTGGAGCTGAAAAACCGCGAAGGCACCAACCGCGCCGGGTTCGACCAGATTCCGCCATTCGAAGAACAGACGCCGGCCAATCTTGCGCTGGCCGGCAAGCGCAATTACGTGCTGGGCGATGGCGCCAGCAAGGGACTCAACGCCTGGCTCAACACCAAGGTCCCCTTCAGCGACAACAACGAGTTCTATGCGTTCGCCACCTACAACCAGCGCGACACCGAAGGCGCCAACTATTTCCGCTATCCGGACAGCAGCGCCAATTGGCGCGAGATCTATCCCAATGGCTATCGGCCGATCTCCGAAGGCGAGAACAGCGACCTGCAGATCGTCACCGGCGCCCGTGGGCAATGGGGCGACTGGGACTACGACGCCAGCATCAACTATGGCCGTAACGATTTCACCTACCGCCTGCGCGACACGCTCAATGCCTCGCTCGGCCCGGGTAGCCCTACCCGCTTCAAGACCGGCGACTTCGCCTTTGCGCAGTCTGTTGGCAACCTCGATCTGACCCGCGTGTTCGATGCCGCCGGCGCCACTCACACCTTCGGCACCGGTGCCGAATTCCGCCGCGAGCAGTACCGCACCCACGCTGGCGACCCGGCCAGCTATGCCGCCGGGCCGTTCACCGATCGCCCGACCGGCTCGCAGGCCGGTGGCGGGCTCACTCCGCAGGACGAGGCAGATCTGTCACGCAACGTCGCCAGCGCCTATGCCAGCGTCTCCAGCCAATTTGGCGACAAGTTCTCCACCGACCTGGCGGGCCGCTACGAGCATTACCAGGATTTCGGCAGCCAGTGGAGCGGCAAGCTGGCGGCGCGTTATGCCTTCTCGCCCGCGTTCGCGCTACGCGGCGCCGTTTCCAACAACGTGCGCGCTCCCTCGCTCAGCCAGATCGGCTACGAAGCCACCTCCACCGGCTACGATGCATCCGGGCGACTGGTGCAGGGACGGCTGTTGTCGGTCAACAACCCCATCGCACGCGGACTGGGCGCGACCGATCTGAAGCCGGAAAAATCGGTCAATTACAGCCTGGGCTTCACCAGCAAGCTGGGCGACCACTTCGACCTGTCGCTGGATTTTTTCCAGATCGACATCGACGACCGCATCGCCTTGTCCGAAGACATCACCGGCGAGGCACTGACCAACTTCGTGCAGCAGACCTATGGCGTCACCGGCATCCAGAGCGCCAGCTATTTCCTCAATGCCGCCGATACCCGCACCCGCGGCGCCGAGCTGGTCGCCAACTGGCGTCAGTACGTCCTCGGCGGTGAGTTGCTGCTGACCGGCACTTATAGCTACGCCAAGACCGAGTTGAAGAACATCACGGCCACGCCGGCACAACTGCTGGCGCTGGATCCGGACTATGTGCTGTTCGGCGTGGAGGAGAGCAATACGCTCACCGACGCCGCACCGCGCACCCGCGCCGCGCTCGCCGCCAACTGGAGCGACCAGCGCTGGAACCTGCAGGCGCGGGTCAACCGCTATGGCAGCGCGACGCGCGTGTTCGACTTCGGCGATGGCTTCGTCCCGCGCCAGACCTATGGCGCCGAATGGCAGCTGGATCTGGAAGCGGAACTGCGCCTGGGCGAACAATGGACGCTGGCGATCGGCGGCCAGAATGTACTGGACAACTACCCCGACCGATCGATCGACGACATCGCCTACTTCGGCAACCTGCCCTACGACGTGCTGTCGCCGATCGGCAGCAATGGCGCGTATTGGTATGGGCGCGTGCGCTACACGTTCTAGTCGGACGTGGGGGTCGGGGGTCGGGGGC
>NZ_NSET01000040.1 GCF_009192945.1 Xanthomonas maliensis
ATGCCGAACACCTCGCCCGGGCCGATCCGCAGGTCGAGCGGATGCAGCGCCACGACCTCGCGGCCGGCGACGGAGTATGACTTGTGCAGGCGCTGGAACTGGATCACCGCGCATGACCAGATGGGGGGGCGTAAACCCTACCAGTCAATGTTTACGGGCGTTATTCCATTCGGTTCTAAGAGCGGCTGACAAAACGTAGCGAGCAGCCGTCAGGTGGGCGCGGACGGCGCGCAGGAACTGCAGTGTACGCGTGGTCCATGAGGATTCCGAGCACCGTCCGCGCCCGCATGGCGGCTGCGCAGTCGTTTTGTTAGCTGCTCTTAGGCCAACACGTCCAGCAAGCTGCCCAATGCTTCGTCGGAACGCCGCAGCACGTTGGCATTGGCCTGGAAGTCATTGCGCGCCGACAGACCTTCCACCAGGTCGGTGACCGGCGCTGATGGATCGGAAGCCGCCTGCACCACGCTCGCCGCGACGCCGCCGCCGGCCTGGGTGCTGGCGGCCACCGCTTGTCGCGGGCTGCCGTCGACGGGCTGACGCGCCACGTTGCTGGCAGCCACCTGCTGGCGCAGGGCGGCGACCTGCAATCCGGAACTGGCGATGCTGCTGATGCTCATGGGGGCTCCGATGCAAGTGGCGAATGGCTCAACGACGTGGGAGTGCAGACAACGACCGCAGGACGGCAGCATGCGCCTGCCGCTGGCTCAATACGTGCCTACCCGCACGCGCAGCACGACCGGCTCCTGGCTGGTCGGACCACCGCTGCCGAAGTTGAGCCCGTAGTCGGTCTGGTCGCCGTTGAGCAGGCGTTCCATCTGCCAGCGCCCGTCGACATACCGCCCCTGCTCCACCCGCAACAGCTGTCCATGACGGTTATCGGCCGCGTCGCGCGAAAATTCAATGCGCGCCGCCATCCCGGTGACCAGGAATTCCTCCGGACCCAGTTGGGCGACCAGCAGGCGGCCGACATGATCGGCCGTGCCGGGCAGGATCGCTGGCGCCTCGCCCCAGGCCGGTGCGCCAAACGAGATCTTGGCCTCCCACGGCCCGAAACGCAGCGTGCGCTGCGGGTTGCCGGGCTGCTCGGTCACTGCCTGCAATCGGCCATCGAAGGCGGCCTGCGCCAGGATGCGCTGCAGCGGCGCCAGCAGCGCGAAGTTGGCCGTATGCGCGGCGACGGCCGCACGGTTGGCCTCGGTGTCCGGATTACCGTCGACACCGAAGACCGAGAAGCCGACCCCGCCCTGCCCCAGCACATGAAACAGATACGGTGCGGTGGCCGCCTCGAAGCCGGTCTCCGACACCCAGGCCGGATTGTCCGGCCGCGCATACTGCCCGATGACCTTGGTGAACTCGTTGTAGTCGCTGGTGTACAGATCGGTGCCGATGAAATCGATCGACGGCGTGGCCGCCCGCCATAGCGCGAACACATTCGCCGTCGCGCCACCGGAGGGATAGTCCAGGCCCGGGTAGCGCTTGCCCTTGTAGCGTAGCCAGGTGTTGACGTAGAGCGGCAGCGGATAGACCTGTTTGCCAGCAGCCGCCACCTGTTCGATGTAGGCCGCGGTGGCGTAGGCATTGCACGCTTCCGCGGCCTCGGCGCCGAACACCTGCTGCCAGCTGCCCTGCGGCTTGCCCAGCGCCTGCGCGATCGCCGCCGGCACCGGCTGGGCGAACGCGGCTTCGCCGGCCGGTCCATGATCGCGCACCGTGCCGATGGCGCCCGGCTCGTTTTCGACCTGCACCAGGATGACGGTATGGCGGTCGCCATCGACCTTGCGCAGGTGGCGCATCAACGCGGCGAACGCGCGCGCATCGGCCTGGACGTTGGCGGCGGCATACGGCGACAGCACATCCACCGGCTCGCCATCGGCGTCGCGCATGCGCGGATAGGTGCTTGCATCGCGTTTGATCCACTCCGGTACGTAGTGCATCTGGCCATTCTTCCAACTGCCGAACCACAGCACCGCCACCCGCAGACCACGTTGGCGGGCACCGGCGATCAGCGCATCCAGATTGCGGGTGTCATAGCGCCCCGGCTCCGGCTCGAACTGCTCCCAGTACACCGGCGCCTCCACCGTGTTGGCGTGCAGCGCCGCCACCGTGTCCAGCGCCTGCGGCAGCACCGCCGGCCAGGCGCTGGAGTTATGCAACTGCGCGGCCAGCACGGTGAACGGGGCGCCATCGACGAACAGCGCATGGCGGCCATCGCGCTGCACCAATCGCGGCATTGCACCGTCGTCGGCCAGGGCAGGATCTGCCGGTGCAAGCAACACGCAACACAGCCACGCCAGCAGCACTCGACGGCCCTGCAGTGGCCACAGCATGCACACCATCATCGACTCTCCTCGGGCAGGGAATTCCAGTGCGGCACCGGCTGCTGCAGCAGGTGCTGCACGAAGAAGCTATATTGCCGCCGCTGCACGTAATCGATCGGCCCGCTCGAACGCCCCACCGAGTGCTCGCCGCCGGGCACGTTGAGCAGTTCGAAGTCCTTGCCGGCCTTGATCAGCGCATCGACCACCTGCGCAGTCGATGCCGGGTCGACGTTGCTGTCCTGATCACCGACGATCAGCAACAGGTCTCCCTGCAGTTTGGCCGCGTTGACCACCCCGGAGGCGGCGGCGTAGGACGCATCCACCGGCCAGCCCATCCACTGCTCGTTCCAGCTGATCTTGTCCATGCGGTTGTCGTAGCAACCGGCATAGGCCACGCCGACCTTGTAGAACTCCGGATAGCGTTCGAGCGCCCCCAGGGTGCTCTGGCCGCCTGCCGACGCGCCATAGATGCCGACCCGGGCGATGTCGTAGGACCGATCGCGCGCGGCCAGCGCGCGGTGCCAGGCGATGCGGTCGGGAAAGCCCGAATCGCCGAGATTCTTCCAGGCCACGTCATGGAAGGCACGTGAGCGGTTGGCAGTACCCATGCCGTCGATCATCACCACGATGAAACCGAGGTCGGCCTGCGCCTGCATGCCGATCTGCTTGTCGCCGCCGGAGTGATAGCCGAACGGCCAGAAGGTCTTGGGCACGAAGGCATCGTGCGGGCCGGCGTAGATGTTCTCGATCACCGGATAGCGCTTGTGCGGATCGTAATCGCGTGGCCGCACGACCATGCCCCAGATATCGGTGACGCCATCGCGGCCCTTGGCGACGAAGGTCTCCGGCGCACGCCAGCCGGCCGCCTGCAGCCGCGAGATATCGCCGCGTTCCAGTTGCCGAACCAACGCGCCGTCGCTGCGCCGCAGCTCCAGCACCGGCGGCAGGTCCGGCCGCGAATAGACGTCGACGTAGTGGCGGCCATCGGCAGCCATCGCCACGTCGTGATCGGCATCGGCCTGGGTCAGCCGGGTCAGGCCACGACCATCGAAATCCACCCGATACAGCTGCCGATCATAGGGATCCTTGCTGGCGTCCATGCCGCTGGCGAGAAACCAGATGCGGCGTTGTGCAGCGTCCACGTGCACCACCTCGCGCACCACCCAAGGGCCGTGGGTGATCTGCCGACGGAGACGACCGCTGCGGCCATCGAACAGGTACAGGTGGCGCCAGCCATCGCGCTCGGAGGTCCACAGCAATGCGTTGCCACGCCCGTCCAGATCGCGCAGGAAACTGCGTTCGGTATCGACGAAGGTACGCGCATCCTCGCCAATGGCCACATGCGGCCGCCCGCTGGCGGCATCGATGGCAATCACCCGCATCCGTTGGAAGCCGCGCTGCACATACGTGAAGGCGACACTGCGGCTATCGCTGCGCCATTGCAGCGGCGACAGCGAATAGGGATTGGCGAACAGGGCATCGTCGACATCGTGGCGCGCACCGCGGATGTCGAACAGCACCGGGCGCTCGACATCGACCGCGTCGCCTGGCTTGGGATACAGCTGCGTGTGCACCAGCGGCTGCCCGCCGCCAACGGGCGCGGCCTCCACCCGGGTCACCCGGCGCGCGAATCCGGGGCGCACGCGGTAGACCGCCAGCTGCCGCGCATCCGGCGCCCAGGCAACGCTCTCGGGATCGTAGTAATCGTTGGCAGTGCCGTCGTGGCTGAGCCGAATCACCTGGCCATCGGCCAGTCGACGCAACGCCAGGTCGTTGCCGATCGCAAAGCTCTCCCAGCGCCCATCCGGCGAACGCTGCGGCGTGGGATCGGCCGGAATCGCAGGATCGCGGACCACGCCGAAGCCGCGCGGCCGCTGCGTCACCGCGTCGGCCTCGCGCGTGCAACGGTCGTGCAGCAGGCTGCAGCGCCATGACTGATCCTCCAGCGCAAAAACAATCGCACCCTCGGGCCGGCCGTCCTCCGGCACATAGGCGAATTGCTCGAACGGCAGTTGCAGCGCGGCGTAGCTGTGTCCACTTGCCGCCGACAGCGCAGCCGCCACCCGCGCCTGGTCGAAGGCCGGCCGCGGTTGCGCGCTGCCGACCTCGGCACGTACGAAGGCCATGCCGCCCGGCACGGTCTTGCGGTAATGGAAGCTCTCCGCATCCTGCCATTGCGCCGGCCAGGCCACGTTTTCGGTCAGGCCCATCCACTGCGCGCGCAGGCCTAGCGAGCGTTGATAGTCCTGCACGCTGGGCGCGGGCGTGGCAGCGACGGCGACGGTCGTCGCCACCCAGCCGACCCATGCGGCAACGACGCAGCGCGCGTGCCAGCCGCCGAGCACAGACCGCCGCGGCCGCTCACTGGCCATCGTCTTCCCCCAAGGCCAATTCTTCGCTGCGCAGCCCGCTGCGCGCGCCCCAGTAATAGATCGCCAGTGCGATCAGCGCCACGCCCACGGTGTCGTAAGGATGGGCGATCCAACCATGGCCACCGAAGGTGCCTGCCCAGGACATCGCCATCACCAGCACGAAGAACACGATCCACCACAGCGACGCGCTGACCTGCCGCAGCAGTCGCGCGCGCCCTGCGCGCGACGGCAGCCGGAACAGCACGTACAGCACAAACGCAGCGACCTGCAGGCCCAGCAACCACGAGAGCGTCGGCCAGGTGGACCAATAGACGATCAGCGCGGCGACCATGAAGGACAGCGGCCCCAGCACGGCAATGCCACGCACGCGAAACGGTCGCTCCAGCTCCGGCGCGCTGCGGCGCAAGGCCGCCACCGTCACCGGCGCCACCGCATAGCTCAGCACCAGCGCCGCCGACACCACGCCGATCAATGTTTCCCACGACGGAAATGGCAGCGTCCAGAACACCGACAATCCCAGGCTGAGCCACAGCGCAGGACGCGGAATGCCCGAGGCCGGATCGACCCGCGTCAGCGCCGGCAGCACGCCGCTGGTACGTGCCCAGCCATACACCACTCGCGGCGTGGCATTCATGTAGATATTGCCGGTGCCGCTGGGCGAGACGATGGCATCGCAGATCACCAGCGTGGCCAGCCATCCCAGCCCCAACGCCAGTGCGATATCGTGGTACGGCAGCGAGAAGCGCGCATCGATACCACTCCAGCCCTGCGCCAACGCCGCACTTGGCAGGCCGCCGAGGAAGGCCAGTTGCAGCAGCACGTAGATCACCGTCGACAGCGCCACCGACAGGATCAAGGCGATCGGGATATTGCGCTGCGGCTGCCGCACCTCGCTGGCCACCGAAACGATCGGCGTCAGCCCCAGGTACGCGAAGATGATGCCGCCGGCGGAGATCGCCGCTTCCACGCCGGCCATGCCGGTCGGCGCGAATCCATGCACGCGCAGATTGTCCGCATTGAAGTGCGCCATCAACAGCACGATCACCAGCAACGGCACCAGGAACTTGAACACGCTGACCAGGTTGTTGGCCAAGGCGAAGGTCTTGACGCTGAAATAGTTGAGCAGGAAGAACGCCAGCAGCAACGCCAGTTGCAGCAGCCAGCCCCACAGGCTGGGATGGGTGCTGCCGGGCTGGTTGAGCAGCGGGAACCAGGCCGCCGCGTACTGGCGTGCGGCCTCCACCTCGATGGCGATCAGGCTGGAAAAAGCGATCAGAGTGATCAACCCGGTCAGCGCGCCCAGCAGGGCGCCATGCGAGAACTCCGGATAACGCACCACCCCGCCGGCACGCGGCAACGCCGCACCGAGCTCGCAGTAGACCAGTCCCAGCAGCAGCACGGCGATACCGCCGACCACCCACGACACGATGCCTGCCGGCCCGGCAATCGCCGAGACATGGCTGGCCGAGAACAGCCAGCCCGAGCCGAAGATTGATCCCAGGCCGATGAAGGTCAGGTCGGTCAGGCTCAACCGCTTGTGGAACGTGCCCTGCGTGCCCGCAGCCTCTGTCGTCATCGCGTGCCCCCAGTGGATAGCGCTATGGATTCCCTTGCCGTGCCCGCTGGCGGACTAGTTGTCCGCCGCAGGCGCAGCAGCCGCCTGTTTCTCCTGGTCGGCGTACGGCGATGCGCCACCGGCGGCAATGAAGCGATCGATCCGCGCCTCCAGCACCGGCAGTGGCACCGAGCCGGTCTGCAGCACCGCATCGTGGAAGTTGCGCAGGTCGAACCGCTCGCCCAAGGCCTGCTCGGCCTTGTGGCGCAGCTCCAGGATCTTCAACTCGCCCAGGTAGTACGACAGCGCCTGCCCCGGCCAGGCGATGTAGCGATCCACCTCGGTGGTGATTTCGTGTTCGCTCAGTGCGGTGTTGTCGCGCAGATAGGCCAGCGCCTGCTCGCGGGTCCAGCCCTTGTGATGGATGCCGGTGTCGATCACCAGCCGGCAGGCACGCCACATCTGGTAGGTCAGATAGCCGAAGCGGTCGTAGGGGGTGTCGTACATCCCCATCTCCTGACCGAGGTATTCGGAGTACACCGCCCAGCCTTCGCCGTAGGCCGAGATGAAGCTGTAGCGACGGAAGTCAGGCAAATCCGTCGTCTCCGCCGCCAACGGCATTTGCAGCGCATGGCCTGGCGAGGACTCGTGCAGGGTCAGCGCAGTCAGGTTGTACAGCGGGCGCGATGGCAGATCGTAGGTATTGACCAGATAGATGCCCGGGCCGCCGCGGCCACCGGTGTAGAACGGCGCCAGCTCCGGCGGCACCGGCTCGATGGCGAAACGCCGCCGCGGCAGCCGACCGATGTAGTCGCCCACCTTGCCATCCACCCGCTTGGCGATCCACGCCGCCTGCTTGAGCAGTTCCTCCGGCGTCTTGGCGTAGAAGCGCGGGTCGCTGCGCAGAAAGTGCAGAAACGCCGGAAACGCCGCCTGCCCGGCCGGCGCCTTGAAGCCGCTGGCGACGATGGTCTGATCCATCTGTGTCCGCAGCTTGGCCACTTCGCGCAGGCCGATCTGGTGGATCTGCTCCGGACTCAGGTCCAAGGTGGTGAATTCGCGAATCTGCGCCTGGTAATAGGCCTCACCATCGGGCAGGCGCTCGGCGGCCAGCGTGGTGCGCGCCTGCGGCTGGTAGTCCTTGCGGATGAAGTCCAGCAAGCGGGTGTAGGCCGGGATCACCTGCTCGGCGATCGTTCGCAGCGCCTGTTGGCGCAGTTGCGCCTGGGCCTCGGCAGGCAGCGTGGCCGGCAACTGCTTGAACGGGGCGTAGAACGGATTGGCTTCGCCGGCGGCGGCGACAACGTCGGCGATCGACTGATCGCGCCCACGCATCGTCACCTGCGGCTGGCTGAATCCGCGCGCCAGGCCGGCACGCATATTGGTGATCTGCTCATCGAAGTAGCGCGGGATGTCGGCCAACATCGCCAGGTAGCGTTGACCATCGTCGCGGCTACGCACATGGGTGTCGGCGCTGAAGCCCAGGTCGCTCCAGAACGCGCTATCGCTGTTGAAGGGCATCTCCCAGGCATGGAAGCGTTGCTGATCCAATAGCACCGCCAACTGCTGGCGATAGACCTGGTAGCTCACCTGATCTTCGGCCGGCAGTTGGGCGATCGGGATCGCATCCAGTTCGGTCATCACCTGCTGCCAGTACGTCGTGCGCATCGCCTGGGTGGCGGCATCGACATGCGGCAGGTGGTCGGCCGGGCGATCCTGCAAGGCCTGGTTGTCCTCGTCCACCGCGCCGTCCAGTTGTGCCTGTCGCCATTTCCATTCGCGCGTATACAGCGCCTTGAAGCGTGCGGCGGCACTGCCCGCTGCCTGTTGCGCCGAGGTGGGCGCGGCCTTCGCAGCGGCGGCCCAGCTGCTCGCCACCGTACCGGGCAGCACGAACAGCAAAGCCAGCGCGATGGCGGGCGCGGTCGGTCGGCGTTTCATCGGCGTGATTCCTGACGGGGGGAGATGGCCTTGGTGCGGTCGATCCACTGCCGCACGCGTTGTTGCAGCATGGCCAGCGGCATCGCGCCACCGCCCAGCACCGCCTCATGGAAGGCGCGGATATCGAAGCTCTCGCCCAATGCCTGCTCGGCTTCGGCACGCAAGGCCAGGATCTGCAGCTCACCGAGCTTGTACCCCAGCGCCTGACCAGGCCAGACGATATAGCGGTCGGTCTCGGACTGGATGCTGGGCTCGTCGTCGGACGGATGCGCATGGAAGAAATCCACCATCTGCTGGCGCGTCCAGCGCTTGTAATGCACGCCGGTGTCCAGCACCAGCCGATTGGCACGCAGCAGCTCGCCGGCCAGGCGCCCGTAATCGTTGTACGGATCCTGGAAGAAACCGATCTCCTTGCCCAGGCGCTCGGCATACAGCGCCCAGCCCTCGATGTAGGCGTTGTAGCCGGCCTGCTGGCGGAACGGCGGCAACGGCAGCGTCTGAGCCAACGAGATCTGCAGGTGATGGCCAGGCACCCCTTCGTGATAGGCGGTGGTCTCGATATTGACCAGGGTGCGGCTGGCGAAGTCGCTGGTATTGACCTTCACGATCGCCGGCTTGGTTCCTTCCGGGTTGCTCTGCCAGTACTCGGCGCCCGGCGCGCTGCGACGGAACGCCGGCATCGCCTGCACCTCCAGCGGCGTCTTGGGCAACTGCGCGAACAACTTGGGCAACTGCGGCTGCATCGCCGCGATGTACTGCCGGTATTGCTGCAGGATCTGTTCGCCGGAAGTGGCGAAGTGGCGCTTGTCGGTGTCCACCGCCTTGCGGAAACTGGCAAGATCGGCAAACCCCTGCGCCTTGGCGATGACGGTCATCTCGCCTTCGATGCGCGCCACTTCCTGCAGACCGATCTGATGGATCTGCTCCGGCGCCATGTCGGTGGTGGTCTGGGTGTGGATGGCGTAGCGATAACGGTGCTCGCCATCGGGTAGCGACCACAGGCCTTCGGCGCTGCGACCCTGCGCGGCATATTCGTCGCGGACGAATGCCGCCAGCTTGCGATAGGCCGGCTTCACCTGCCGATCGATGGCGGCCAGCAGCTGCGAACGCAATGCTGCGCGTTGCTCGGCCGGCACCACGGCATCGAGCTTCTTCAACGGCGAGGCGAACGGGCTCTGATCGCCGGACAGCGCGATGATCCCGTCGATCTGCTCGGGGAGGCGTTCCAGCAGATACTTCGGTTGGGTCAGGCCTTCCCTGGCGCCCAGGCGCGACACCGCGATGACCTCATCGATCACCGCCGGGAGCGTCTGCAAGCGCGTGATGTAGTCCTGGTAGTCCTTGGCGTTCTCGAACGGAAACGCATCGCCGTAGCCGGCCAACGCCAACTGGATGCCGCCGATCGGCTCCAGCGGCATCGTGTAGGTCATCAGGTCGATGCCTTCCAGCTTGTCGCGCAATTGCCCAAGCATCATCTGCAGGCTGAGCTGCCGCTGTTCGTCCAGCGTCTTGGCATCGACTGCTTCGAATCGTTTGAGCAGGTCGGCGGTGGCGTTGCGGTCGGCCTGCACGGCCTGCGGGGAATAATCGCTCCAGCGGTCGTTGTAGCGCTTGTCGCCGATGATGCTGGCGAATTCGGGATTGTGTTGCAGCTGGTACTGCCACTGCCGGTCGAGCAGCGCATCGAAGGCCTGGGCGGCTTGCGCATGGCTCGCCGCAGGCGTACCGCCATCGCTCGCCTGCGCGGTGGTCGACGCCGGTGTGCAGGCGGCGATTGCCGCGGCTGCGCACAGCCCAAGGACGACGGAAGACAGCTGTTTCATGCACTCACTCCAAAACTGCGGAACTCCAGGCCAGCGTGCAGCGCACTGCGCCGGATCGGCTCACGTCAATGCGGCCACACCAGCGCCAACGCGCGCAAGCGCGCTCACACCCGGCGCTCGGCGCCAATCCATGCCATGTCGAGCACACCGGTCGCAGCGACGCGGCGTCATGCGAACGGCTGGTCGATCGCCACCGACGGCGGCGTGAACCACTGCGCACCGGTCTCGGTGACGAAGAAATGATCTTCCAGCCGCACACCGAATTGCCCTGGCACGACGATCATTGGCTCGTTGCTGGCACACATGCCGGGCTGCAGCGGCAGGTTGTTGCCACGCACCAGGTACGGCGCCTCATGGATCGCCAGGCCACAGCCATGGCCGGTGCGATGCGGCAGTCCCGGCAAGCGATACTCGGGCCCGAGGCCCCCGGCCTCCAGCACCGCGCGCGCGGCGCGGTCCACCGCCTGGCACGGCACATCGGGACGGATCGCAGCGAACGCTGCCGCCTGCGCGGCCTGCTCCAGATCCCAGATGCGTCGCTGGTGGTCGCTGGGCGTGCCATAGATCCAGCTGCGGGTGATGTCCGAGTGGTAACCCTGCACCGTGCAGCCGGTATCGATCAACACCAACTCGCCTTCGCGCAGTTGCTGGACGCCGGGAATGCCGTGCGGAAAGGCGGTGGCATGGCCGTATTGCACGATGCAGAACGTCGAGCCGTTGTCCGCGCCCAGCGCGCGATGCGCCTCGTCGATGAAGCGCACCAGCTGGTCGGTCCCCAGTCCTTCGCAGGCCAACCCCGCGGCCAGCCGCTGTACCTGCAGGGTCATGTCGCAGGCCTGCTGCATCAGCGCCAGCTCGGCCGGCGACTTGCACATGCGGCAACCGTCGATGATGGCGGCCGCGTCGCGGATGGCGGTGCCCAGATGCGCACGCAAGCCGGTATGCACTGCGAACGCCACGCCCGGATCCAGCGCCAGCGCACGCGCGCCGCGCTCGTCCATCGCCTGCACCACCAGTGCGTAAGGATCCTCGTGTTCCTCCCACAGCCGTTTGTTGACCGGCAGCTGCAGTACCGCATCCAGCGAGCCCTCCTCGAACGCCGGACACACCAGCACCGGCGCGCCTTGCAAGGTAACCAGCAAGGCGACCAGTCGTTCGCTGGCGCCCCAGGGCACGCCACTGAAGTAGCGCAGCGACGGCCCGGCGCCGATCAGCAAGGCGTCGACGCCCGCGCGGCGCATCAGGCCACGTGCGCGCTCGAGCCGCTGTTCGTATTCTGCCGCGGCGATCGGTGCGGCCCGCTCGGTCCAGGGCGCCAACTGTGCGCGCGCCTGCTGCAGCGACAGGCCGCCGATCTGCGCACTCACGCCGATGCCTCGAGGTCGCCGATGCTCCACTGACCATCGACCAGCCGCGCCACCCCACCGGGGTTGCGCTGGCGCAGCTCGGCCGGCAACACGTCATCGGGCACTGCGTCATAGCTATGCAGCGCGGCAAAGCGGCGGATCGCGCCGGGCATGCCGACGGCGGTGAATCCCGGATGGCCGGTGCTCGGGAACGGACCGCCATGATTCTGCGCCGCACTCACCGCCACTCCGGTCGGCATCTTGCTGTTGATCAGGCGCCCGACCCGCGCGCGCAGCAGCGGCGCGATCGCCTGCCAGGCGGCATCGTCGCTGCCGTCGGTCGCGCGGTACAGGCAGCCGGTGAGATTGCCTTCCAGCACCGCGGCCACCTGCACCATCGCCGCCAGATCGGCCCGCACCAACAGGCTGACCGGACCGAACGCTTCGGTCTGCAAGGCGTGCGGCTCGGCGATAAAACGGTCCGCGTCCACGCTCAACAGCGTCGGCGGATAGCGGAAGCCAGGTTGCGCGGTCGGCTCGGCCTGCCCGCTGGCGAGCACGCTGGCACCGGCGGCGCGCAGCGTGTCCACGCCATGACGGACGCCGTCCACCCCGGAAGCGGAGAACAGCACCATCGGTGCGGCCTGCGCGAACAGGTCAGCGGCGGCAGCGACGAAGGCATCGCCCGCCTCGCCGGTTGGCACGACGACCACCCCAGGGTTGGTGCAGAACTGGCCACTGCCCAAGGTGCACGAGGCGAAGAATTCCTGCGCCAACGCCGCGCCGCGTTCGGCCAGCGCGCCTGGCAACAGGAACACCGGATTGATACTGGACAACTCGGCATAGAACGGGATGCCTGCCGCATCGGCCGCCGCTTTCAAGGCGAGGCCACCGCCACGGCTGCCGGTGAAGCCGATCGCGCCCAGGCGGGCATCGCCGGCCAGTTGCAGGCCGGTGGCCGGCTCCAGGTGATAGAGCAACTGCACCGCTGCCGCCGGCAAGCCGGCTGCCAGCACTGCGCGATGCGCCAGCTCGGCCATGCGCTGGCTGGTGGCCGGATGCAGCGGATGCGCCTTGGCGATGACGGGATTGCGCGCAGCGATCGCCGAGGCGAAATCGCTGCCGGCCACTGCATTGAAGGCGAACGGAAAGTTGTTCGGCCCGAAGACCAGCACTGGTTTGCCCAACGGCGCCAGGTGCGCGCGCAGCCCGGCCGCGGTATCGATGACCGGTTGAGTCCAGCTGTAGCTGCGCACGGCCGCAGCGGCCTGACGCAACTGCCCACTGGTGCGTGGCAGCTCGTTGCCGCGCAAGCGCGTCGGTGACGGCAAGGCGGTCTCGGCATGCGCCAATGCCACCAAGTTGTCGGCGTCGGCATCCAGCGCGTCGGCATAGGCCTCCAGGAACGCGGCAATGCGCGCCACCGGCGCCGCCGCCAGTTCGGCGGCCACCGCCGTAGCGGCAGCCAGCGCGGCCTGCACATCCTGCGGCCCGCTGATCGGGAACTGCGGGCCGATCGGCTCGCCGGTGGTGGGATCGTTGGCGCGGAATGCGCCGGTCGCCTCCAGGCTGGGCTGCCATTGACCGGCCAACAGCACGGGTTGAAGCATGGAAGTCATCACGTCACCTTCGGTTGCAGACGGGCTCCGCTGCGCGGGGCGATGCGGAGCGGTGGAACGGCATCAGAGCATGACGCATTGCGCGCTGGCCGGTGCGCGTGAGCGGCCAGCGCTGGCGCCCGCGCCGAACCGGCAGTGCTGCGCGGGCCGGGCGGGTCGCCACGTCGCGCTCAGCGCAGCGTCGGCGCGGTCGCGATGGCCTGGTCGATGATCTTGAGCGCCGCCTCGCGTTCGGCGCCGTCCATCGCCAGCCGGGGCGCACGGACCCGCTCGCTGCCCATGCCGACCTTTTGCTGCACCAGCTTGATCAGCTGCACGAACTTGGGCACGGTGTCCAGGCGCAGCAGCGGCAGGAACCAGTCGTACAGCTCCTTGGCCGCCGGGTAACCGCCATCGCGGGCCAGTTCGAACAGCCGCACCGATTCGCGCGGGTAGGCATTGACCAGGCCGGCGATCCAGCCCTTGGCGCCCATGCTCAGGCCTTCGACGATGGCATCGTCCATGCCCACCAGCAGCGCCAGGCGATCGCCCAGCAGCTCCTGCAACGCGGCGAAACGACGCACGTCGCCGGACGATTCCTTCACCGCCTGCAGATTGGGGAATTCCGCCGCCAGCTCGGCGACCTGCGCTGCGCTGAAGTCGGTCTTGTAGGCCACCGGATTGTTGTACAGGATCACCGGCAGATCGGTGGCGCCGATCACGGCGCGCACATGCGCGCCCATCTCGCGCCAGTCGGTGGAGTATACGTAGGGCGGCAACACCATCAGGCCACCGCAGCCCAGCGCCTTGGCGTCCTTGGCCAGCGCCACGGCCTCGTCGGTCGCCAGCGCGGCGATGCCCGGCACCACCGGCACGCGACCGTCGAGCGCGCCGACCAGGGTCTTGAGGATGGCCCGCTTGTCCTCGCCACTCAGCGTGGCCGCCTCGCCCAGCGAGCCCAGCGGCACGATCGCGGTACAGCCGGCATCGACCAGTTGCCTGGCGTGTCGGGCGAGGAAGTCGTGGTCGATCTCGCCCGAGGCGGTGAACGGGGTGGTGATGGCCGGCAATACGCCATGCCAGAACGCAGCGATGCTCATGAAGAATGTCCTTGCGGATCGGAAGTGAACGAATCGGCCAGCGCCGCGAGGCGGACCGGGAACAAGGGCGGCCGGCGGCCGGCGTCGGTGGAGTGGTCGGGCAGACAGCGCCCGAGTTCGGCCAGGGCCGCGCCGCAGATGCGGCCCTGGCAAGCCCCCATCCCGCAGCGCGACGCCAGCTTGGCATCGCGCCCATCGGTGAAGGGCTCCAGCGCGGAGAGCGGCACGTCTTCGCAGCGGCACACCAGCGTCTGCGGCTGCGCCATTGCGCGCACCCGCGCCCCCAGCGCGAAGGACTGCTGCAACTGTCGCGCAAACGCGCGCGCGCTGTGGCGGCGGCGCTGCAGGGCATGCGCTGCCTGCGGCGCACCGGCAGCCAGATGGCCTGCCATCGCGCCTTCGATCAGCGCGCAATCGCGTCCGCCGATCCCGCATACCTCGCCGGCGGCGAACACGCCTGCCACGCTGGTGCGCAGCTGCGCATCCACCTGCACCTGTTGCTGCGCGCCGCTGGGCTCCAGACGGCAGCCAAGCAACTGCGCCAGCTCGACGTTGGGCACCAGCCCGTAGCCGACCGCCAACTGGTCGCAGGGAACGCGCTGGTGGCCATCCGGCCCGTCGATCTCGACCTCGCGCAGATGCGTATCGCCATGCGCGGCCACCACCACGCTGGCGGTGGCATAGCGCACGGCACGCAGTTGCCAGCGCAGCGCCAGCGCCTGCCCGGCCTTGCCTGGCCAGCGCCATAGCTGGCGCGCAAAGGCGTGCACGGCCGCCGTCGGCGCCTGTTCGTGAATCCCCAGCAGCTGCGCGCCGTGGCGCTGCAAGGTCGCCGCACTGGCCAGCAACAATGGGCCGCTGCCGGCCACCACCACCCGCTTGCCGGCCACCGAGCACCCCTGCTTGGCCAAGGCCTGCGCCCCACCGGCGCCGGTAACGCCCGGCAAGGTCCAGCCGGGAAACGGCAGCAACAGCTCGCGCGCGCCGGTCGCCAGCACCAACGCCGCATAGTGCAGTTGCAGCGCGCCGGTGGCCGCTTCGGCCAGCAACCAACCCGATTGCGCCAGCACCACCTGCACGCCGGTCAGCAACGTGATCCCCGGACAATCGCTGACCTGTTGCAACAACGCCCGCGCGTCGGCCGGTGCGCCGTCGTGGACGTCGTGCCGCCAGACCTGGCCACCGACGCGCGGCTGCGTATCGACCAGGCCGACGCGGGCGCCATGCGACGCAGCGGTCCGCGCCGCCGCCAATCCGGCCGGACCGGCGCCGATCACCAGCACGTCGAATCGCAGCGTGCGCTCAGCCATCGGTGCGCACCTGCATGCCATCGCGTGCATCGAGCAGGCAGGCGCGTTGCTGGCCCAGACCATCGATCCAGACCCGGCACTCGAAGCACACGCCCATGCCGCACACCGGCGCCCGCGGCTCCCCGCCGCTGGAACGGCGCGTGCGCCAGCTGACCTGCGCCACCGCCGCCGCCACGCTGCTGCCAGCCGGGACCTCGACGGTCTGCGCATCCACCTGCAAGCGCACCTGCGTCGTCATGCTGCAGCCCCCTGCAGCACGCGCGCCGGCGCGTACGGCGCCGGGTCGATCGCCGGGGTTCGCCCCAACAGGCCGTCGACGATCACCTGCGCGCTCCCCAGCGCGGTGGTGACCCCCAAGCCCTCGTGGCCGGCGGCCACCCACACTTCCTGCCGCCCCGGCACCTGCCCCAGGTAAGGACGCCCATCCACGGTGGCCGGACGCAAACCGGTCCACACCCGGATCGCCTGCAACTGCTGCAGCACCGGCAGAAAATCGAAGGCGCGCTGCAGCATCTGCCGCAATACCGGCAGCGACAGTTCGCGGTCCTGCACGTCGAACTGGCGCGAGGAGCCGATCAGCAACTGGCCACTCGGCCGCGGCTGCACGTTGAAGGCCACACTGGTGGCATCGGCACCGTGGGCCGAATCGGCGTAGCCCAGCTCCAGCAGCTGGTGATGGATCAAGCCGGGATGCCGATCGGTAATGACCAGATGTCCCTTGCGTGGGCGCACGCCCAACTCCGGCAGCAACTGCGGCACCGCCACCCCGCTGGCCACCAGCACCGGACCGGCCAGACGCTGGCCATCGTCCAGTTGCACGCCCTGCTCCAACACCTGCACCACGCGGCGTCCGGCGAACAATTGCGCTCCCGCCTGGCATGCCAGCGCCACCAGATGACGCGCCACCCGCGGCGGATACACCACCGCCTCGCCGGGCACCCGCATGCCGCCGGCCAGACCCGCCACCAACTGCGGCTCCAGCGCATAGAGCTGGTCGGCATCGACGGCCTCTGCCTGCATGCCAGCCGACGCCAACCGGGCGATCTTGGCCGGCACGGCGGCCATCTCGCGCGCATCGCGCGCCACCCACAGCGTGCCGCAGCGACTGAATTCGGCCTCGCGCAGGCTGGCGAAGCGCTCCCACAGCCGTAGCGAATACGCCGACAGCGCCAGCTCCGCCGGGTCGTCGTCCATCGCCACCAGGTGCCCCATCGCCGCAGCGGTCGCGCCACCGCCGATCGGCCCCGGCTCGACGATCGCGACCCGCAAACCCGCCGCGCTGGCCGCCTCGGCGCAGGCCGCGCCGACGATGCCGGCGCCGACCACGACCAGGTCGTAGCTGCGGCGCGTGGCGGCGGCGGTGACGCCCGATGCAGGCGCGTTGCCGACCACCGGCGCGGGCGAAACAGCCGTCATCAGGCCACGATGCCCCAACCGAACGGATCGGTTGGATCGATCAACAGCTGCGTGCGTGCGGTCAGATACGCATGCCCGCCGATGCGCGGCGCGATGCCGCGCCCGCTGCTGCGGTAGCTCGCCTCGAACGCGCTGCCGAGGATGCCTTGCTGGATCCAGCGCGCACCCTCGGCCAGCTTGCCGTCGGCGGCCAGGCAGGCCAGCTTGGCGCTGGTGCCGGTGCCGCACGGCGAACGGTCGTACGCCAATCCCGGGCACAGCACGAAATTGCGCGCGGCCCCGCTGCCATCCGGCGCCGGCCCATTGACCTCGATGTGATCGATCTCGCCACCGTCCTCGCCATACACGCCAGCCGTGGCCAGCGCCAGGCGGATCGCCTCGGTATAGCCGGTCAAGGCACGCTGCTGCGCCAGCTCCAGCGCGCAGGGCGCCTGCTCGGTGATGAAGAACCAGTTGCCGCCCCAGGCCACGTCCCCGCGCACGGGGCCGTACCCCGGTACGTCCACCACCACGCCAGCGGCGTGGCGGTAGCTTTCGACATTGTCGACCCACACCTGCCCGTCCTCGCCCAGCTCCACGCCGACGGTGCCGACCGGCGTTTCGATGCGATGCGTACCGGTGCCGATGCGTCCCAGCTCCGCCAGCGTGCGGACCACGCCGATGGTGCCGTGCCCGCACATGCCCAGGTAGCCGACGTTATTGAAGAAAATCACCCCGGTGCAGGCCGCGGGGTCGCGCGGCGGCAGCAACAAGGCGCCGACCATGGTGTCCGAACCGCGCGGTTCGCAGGCGATCGCGCTCCGCCACTGGTCATAGTCGCGACGGAAGCGCTCCCGGCAGTCGGCCAGGTCGCCGTCGCCCAGATCGGGGAAGCCGGACAGCACCACGCGGGTGGGTTCGCCTGCCGTGTGCGAGTCGATGACATCGATGGTGTGCATGGCTCATGCTCCCATCGCGGCCGCGCGGACGGCTAGCGTGCAATGCCAGACACAAATGCGGAAGTCGGCATAATGACAGGCGCAGTCCGAGACCCCCCGGATTGCGCTAGGATCGCTGGCAGCGCTGCCGCACCTGGCAAGCACCCAAAACGACTTTCGCCATGATGCCGATGGATCTCAACCTGCCCGCCCTGGAGATGCAGACGCTGTTCGATGCGCTGCCGGACGTGGTCTTCTTCATCAAGGACGAGCAAGGACGTTATACCCACTGCAACCTCACGCTGGTGCGCAGGCTCGGCCGCAAGCTCCGCAGCGACGTCATCGGCCGCTCGCCGCTGGAGGTCTTCCCGCTGCCGCTGGGCGGCAGCTACATGATGCAGGACCGCCGCGTGCTGTGCGGCGAACTGATCGACAACCAGCTGGAAGTGCA
Organism: Xanthomonas maliensis; assembly: GCF_009192945.1. Lineage (GTDB taxonomy): Bacteria > Pseudomonadota > Gammaproteobacteria > Xanthomonadales > Xanthomonadaceae > Xanthomonas > Xanthomonas maliensis. Next base: position 18,148 of record NZ_NSET01000040.1, read on the forward strand.
TCTCTACCCCAACCGCCTGCCCGGCTGGTGCCTGACCTTCAAGCGCCCGCTGTGCGAGGGCGAGGACGTGACCGGCGTGGTCGGCATCTCGCGCGATCTCGGCCAGCCGGACAACCGCCACTCGGCGTATGAGCGCCTGAGCCAGGTGATGGAACACATGCAGTCCAACTTCGGCGAGAACCTGCGCGTGCAGAGTCTGGCCGACCTGGCGGGACTGTCGGTGGCGCAGCTGGAGCGGCATTTCCGCCGGGTCTTCCAGGTCACTCCGCAGCAGTTGCTGACCAAGCTGCGGATCGAATCGGCGATGCGCCTGCTCAATGGCGAAGACAGTATCGCCAGCATCGGCCAGCGCTGCGGATTCGCCGACCAGAGCGCGTTCGCGCGCCAGTTCAAGGCTACCGTCGGGATGACGCCGCGGGACTACCGCGCGCTCCGGGGACAGCTCTAGCCGCGCCCCACGCGGATGCCGAATTCGGCAGGATGGCGGGTGCGTGAAAGGCGCGGTCCATCTGAGGTCGGGCTGAAGGCGGCGTCAAGGCCGCCGATGCCCGGATGGTAGAATTGCGCGTTTCCGCTACCGCGTTGCCAATGGCCAGCTTCTTCCGCCGCAACAAGCCCACCACGTCCGACAGTTCGCGCACCGCGCGCTACAGCCTGGAAGAACTGGCGGCCGCGTTCCCCACCGCCCCCGCCGCCGCGGCACCCCGCGAACCGGTCGCGCCTGAACCGGCAATTCCAGTAGACGCTCCCACCGAAGCGGCAGCCCCGGCGCCAACAGCACGCGAACCAGCCCCATCGGCAGAATCGACCAACGCTAGTGCAGCGCCGGCGCCCGCCCCAGC
>NZ_NSET01000041.1 GCF_009192945.1 Xanthomonas maliensis
CCTGACGGCTGCGCAGTCGTTTTGTTAGCTGCTCTACGCCTGCAACGGCGCGCAGACGAGGCCGCAGGCCGGCTGGCTCTGCGAGGCGGTTGCGATATCCCTGCGACTCCGCGTTTGAGACGCGCCACTGGCGACCGGCAGCGCTGGGCGCATGAGCCGACTGCGCCCAGCACCGGGACGCGCCAGAGCCATCGGTACGGACCGCAGCGCCACAACCCTTGCCGTTTGTGGGCGCCGGGGCGTGTGCGCGTCTGTGGGCAACGCTCCGAGGGCAGGCATGCTGCAAACGCCGATCCACGCTGCTCGGGTTTGTCAGGGACCAGCATGCATCTGGGGCGCTCTCTCGCGAACCCCAGCTGCGGCTGCGGCGATCGTTCGCGACCTTGCTCGTCTTCCCCGCGTAGCACGGCATCATCGCGCGACGCTGCGACGCAGCATTGCTGGGTGTGCGGCTGGTGCCGCGGCAGCGCAACCATCGGCCCGACGCCCGCCTCCGCAAGGGTCCGGGCGGAGACGAAATCGCCACCGCCGCAGACATGCAGGCCGCCATGGCCGGGGCACTTTGCCCAGCGACCGCCAAGCGAGCACACTGCGGACATGCGCACTTTTCCCATTCTCCTCGTGCTGGCCTGCGCGCTGCCTGCCTCGGCAGCGGACACGGTGGCCAAGCCAGACCCGAACGTGCGGGTCTACCGCTGCGTCAGCAGCACCGGCACCGTCGCCCTGCAGGATGCGCCGTGCAGCAGCGGTCGCCAGCAGGTCCTGGACATGCAACGCCCGCAGGATCCACCACCGCGCCTGCAACGTGTCCAGACGCCGGCGCCGCAGGTGGCACCGCCCCCCGAGCGCGAGGTACGCATCGTCACCGTGCAGCCGCCACAACCGATGTACGAATGCACGACGGCCGAAGGCATCCGCTATACCAGCGACAGCCCGGAGGGCAATCCACGCTGGGTTCCCACCTGGGGACCGGCCTATGTGGGCAATACCGTCCCGCCACCCGCCAGCGGCGGCATCCTGCGGCCACCGCTTCCGGTCAGCCCGCGCCCTGCGGGTGCCGTGGTGCAGGCAACGGGAGGACGTGGCGGCCTGCGCGGGAGTGCGATCATCAGTAGCAGCAATAGCGGCTACCAACAGGGGTATTACGGCGGCGGCTACGGCGGCGAGGTGATCGTGCCCTATGGCAGCGTGCAGATCCGCGACGAGTGCCATGTCCTGCCGCCACAGGAAGTCTGCGAACGCCTGGCCGATCGTCGCTGGGAGTTGATCCGCCGTTACAACAGCGCCCTGCAGAGCGAACGCACCGAATTGACCCGCGAACAACGTGGCATCGAGGCGCGCCAGCAACGCGATTGTGGCGGCGCATGAGGTGCTTGATGCGGCCGACCCTGCTGCTGGCGCTGACGCTGAGCAGCCATGCCCTCGCACAGGACGTCACCATCTACCGGTGCACCGATGCACAAGGCGCGCTGACGGTGCAGAACATGCCTTGCCCGAAAGGCGTGCAGCAGCAGAAGAAACAGATGAGCGCCCCCGCCGCGGTGCCGTTGCCGGCCCCCACCTTGCCATCGTCGCCGCGGACGCCGTCACCATCGCCGGCGCCGACAGCGGCCACTAGCACCGCGACCACGACCGCGACGACCACGCCCACGGCCGGCACGACGACGGCCAGCCCGCCTGCAGCAACGGTCGATCGCCCCACCAGTACGTTGCCGCCACCGCCGCTGTTCGAATGCACCACCCACGACAATGGTCGCTATCTGACCGAGGACAGCACGCCGGCGTCGCGCTGCATGCCGCTGCAGATGACCGACCTGTCCGGCGGTCCGTCCTCAACGAATGGCGCCGCCTGCGAGGTGGTCACCGACCGGTGCGCGCCGGTCCCGGACGAACGCCTGTGCGAGGCCTGGCGCCAACGCGCTCAGCAAGCCGAATCCAGCTGGCGCTTCGCAGAACCTGCACAGACCGAGGAACGCAAGCAGCGCTACCAACACCTGCGCCGGGTCCTGGACGAAACGCGCTGCGCCGCGCCTGCAAGCACGCCGTAAGCGGGCACAGTGCTCGCAACTGACTGCACGCGTCCGTCCGGCGCACGCACGCCTATCGCGTGAATCGATGCCTCGATGCGAAACGCTCGCTCGGGATATGGTCCACGCACCGATTCGCAGCGGCGGCCCGAACCTGCCTGCTTGCGGGATTGCCAGCAGACCCGCATCGCAGCTCACCTGCCAACTGCCAACTCTTTGCAATCACACCCCCGACGCCGGGCGATCACGCCGATTCAGCGCCATGTTCCTCTACGGTCGACTGGCTCGACAGCCCAGAGGAGTGAGTCGCTACATCCGGCCCAGGATTTCCGCCTTCTTGGCGTTGAATTCGTCCTGCGTGATCAGCTCGGCATCCAGCAACTGCTTCAACTTCGCCAGTGTCTGCAGCGGATCGTCTTGCGGTTGCGCCGGCACAGCGACCGCGTGACCGGCCGAGGCCGGCGCGTGCAGGACAACGCCCCCGGCCGACGCGCGCAGCTTTTCCAGTTCAACCTGCTGACGTCGCTCGTAAGCCTGCTCTTCGACCTGCTGTGCATAGCTATAGACCTTACGCGCCTGCTTCTTCGGCAGACTCTCCAGGCTCAGGATGGCACCGGTGGTGGTACGGCAGGTGAGCGTTGCGCCCAGCATCTGCTCGCTCATGTGGACATCGTGCACCTCCCGCCAAGGCACATCCTGGAACGACAAGCCCATCAGGCGCGGGCGAACCACGAAGAACCGGCGGTTGGTCAGCACCACGGCAGCCGGGGAGACATTGACGACCGGCTTCTTCTGCACGGCGATGTACTCGATCACTTCGTCCTTGGTCAGCAACTCCGACACCTTGGGAAGAATCTTGCGAACCGCGGCTTCGTCCTGCTCTTCGGCGAGAAACCGTGCAATCTGCTGCATCTCGATGCCCCTGGTCATTCATGAGGAAGCGCTATCACGCTTCGGGTGTCGACCCTAGCTATGGCGACAAACCTCGGTCGATGCGGCGGTGCTGACGAACGCGACCGCCTGCCGCACGCGCCTGCCATTAAAACCCGTAGCGCAGGAAACCGCCGTCGACGGCGATGCACTCACCGGTGACGTAGCTGGCGGCCGGCAGGCACAAAAAGCCCACCGCAGCGGCGACCTCTTCCGGTTCACCGATACGGCGCATCGGCGTGCGCTCCAGCACCTGCTCGTAATAATCCGGGTCCGACAGCGGGCCAGACGTGCGGCGGGTACGGATGTACCAAGGTGCCACCGCATTGACGCGAATGCCGTCCTCGGCCCATTCGGCAGCCAGGTTGCGCGTCATCTGATGCAGCGCCGCCTTGGTCATGCCATAGGGCGCGCCGCTGCGCACGTGGGTGATGCCGGAGACGCTGCCCACGTTGACGATCGCAGAGGCGGCATGGCGGGTCAGCAGCGGGTGAGCGTACCGCGACAGCTCGAAGGCCGAAAACACATTGGTCTCGAAGATCCCGCGCCACTCGTCCTCGGTGTAATCGATCGCCGCGCGGCTGACGTTGCCACCGGCGTTGTTGATCAGCAGATGCAATCCGTCGGCATGATCCTCTACCCAATCGAGAATGGCGCGCCGCTCCTCGTCGTCGGCGACATCGGCCGCCAACCCATGCAGCTCGCGCTCGGGAAACTCTTCGGCCAGCTCATCGCGCGCCTGTGCCAACGCATCGGCATCGCGCGCCACCATCAGCAGGTCGGCGCCAAAGCCCAGCAGCTCGCGCGCGATGGCCAGGCCGATGCCGGCGCTGGCGCCGGTGATCAAGGCGGTCTGTCCGTCCAGCCGCCAACGATGCATGGTCACGTCGATGCTCCTCTTCGCCAGATCATGGGAAACCGCACCGCAGCGCAGTTGACGCCCAGCGTGCGGCACGCGCGCTAGGATAGCGTCACCCGGAGCGAGGTCACGACGATGAAGATGTCTTGGATGCTGGCAGCCAGCCTGGCGTTGACGCTGGGTGCATGCCAACGGCCACAACCGGCGCCCACCGAACAAAAGCCCGACCCACAGGCCACCGCGCTGCGCGACCATATTCAGGAGCCACTGAACAAGGCGCGCGCCGTGCAGGCTGCGAGCGACCAAGCGGCCGAAGACCAGCGCAAGGCCATCGACGCGGCGACCCAGTAATCGCGCAGCGACGCGCTGCCGTCCTGGCGACGCTGGCGAACGAACCATCGCCGATCGCGATGCCGTCGCCGCCACGAGCGCTGCACGGGCAATGCGCCTGACTGCATCCGCTTGAAAACGTTGCCGCTGTAGAAACGACAACGCCGGCACAAGGCCGGCGTTGTCGGCGATGGTGTTGCTGCCGGCCGCGTCAGAATCCGCAGAAGCAGTAGGCCAGTGCCTTCACCGGCGGCTTGCCGGCGCGGCTGTCGTTGACCGCGTCTTCGACGAAGCGCAACTGGCTGTCCACCTGCGGCAGCGAACGCGCCAGCAGCACGCGCGCCACCGGCGACTCGCCCAACATCCACGCCCCCATGCGGCTGCCGGCAAATCCGCTCATGAATTGCGACCACGGCGTCGCCGGCTTCTCGACGTAACGCACGCGGAAGCCGTCCTGCGGCAGCTTGGCACGGTTGGCGGCATCGGCCACTGCATCGTGCATGCCGCCGAACGCATCCACCAGACCGCGCTCCTTGGCCTGGGCACCGCTCCAGACGCGCCCACGCGCCACCGTATCGATGGCCTGGACCGACTGGTGACGCGCCTGCGCCACCTTGCCAGTGAAGTCGGCATAGCCCTTGTTGATCACGTTCTGGATCACCTGGCCCGCGGCCGGATCCAGCGGACGGGTGATATCGAACGCGCCGGCGAAGCGGGTCGTGCCCACGCCATCGGTGTGGACGCCGATCTTGTCCAGTGCGCGGGTCAGGTTGGGCACCATGCCGAAGATGCCGATCGAACCGCTGATGGTGGACGGGTCGGCATAGATGCGATCGGCATTCATGCTGATCCAGTAGCCACCGGATGCCGCCAGATCGCCCATCGACACCACCACTGGTTTGCCGGCCTGCTTGAGCGCGACCACCTCGCGACGGATCTGCTCGGAGGCGAACACTTCGCCACCGGGCGAATCCACCCGCAACACCACCGCCTTGACGTCCTTGTCGTCGCGCGCCTGGCGCAGCAACGCCGCGGTCGATTCACCGCCGATGCGACCGGCCGGCTGCTCGCCGCCACTGATCTCGCCGGCGGCCACCACCACCGCCACCTGCGGGCGGCTGTCGATCGGCGAACGCTGCGCCTGCAGCTGGCTCAGATAGGTGGCGAAATCGACACTGCGGAAACCGCCGTCGGCATCGCTGTCGGCCACACCGCGTTCGGTCAGCAGCGCATCGACTTCTTCGCGCGTCTTCAGCCCGTCCACCAGCTTCTGTTGCAGGGCGAACTTGGCCAGGTCGCCGCCCGCCGCGGCCACCCCTTCGGGCAAGGTGTCGATGCCGGCGGCCAGCTGCGTGGCCGTGAGCTTGCGTGCCTTGGCCACGTCGGCCAGGTAGCGCTGCCACACATCGTTCATCCAGAACAGATCCGCTTCCTTGGCGTCGGCCGAGGCCGCATCGAGGATGTAAGGCTCGGCGGCGGACTTGTATTCGCCGACGCGGAACAAGTGCACGTCCACGCCCAGCTTGTCCTGCAGACCTTCGCGGAAATACTGGCGATAACGGCCCAGGCCCTCGAGCAACAGGCTGCCCATCGGGTCCAGGTAGATCTCGTTGGCCTGCGCCGCCAGCAGGTACTGGCCCTGGCTCATGCTTTCGCTGAAGGCCACGATCTGCTTGCCGGAGGCGCGCAATCCCTGCAACGCGCGCGCCAGCTCCCGTTGCGAGGCGAAGCCGGCCGGCTGCAGCTTGTCCAGGTTCAATAGCACGCGTTCGATCTTGCGGTCCTTGCCGGCCGCCTCGATCACCCGCACCAGGTCGCGCAGTTGCACTTCCTGCGCGCTTTTGTCGCCGACCGCCTTGGCCAGCGAGCGGCTGACCGGGTCGGCGCTGAACTGCTCGACCACCGTGCCTTCCGGATCGATGACCAGGGTGGTCCGTGCAGCCAACGGCTTGCTGCCGTCGCCGTGCGCCAGCGCCACCACGAACACCAGCAGCAACAGGAACAGGAAGCCGAAGAACACCAGGTTGAAGATCAGCCGCCGGGTGAAATTCATCACATCCCACAGGCCGACGAAGAAGCTGGCGATGGGGTTGCGACGCACGGGGTGGTTCATGGAAAGGCTCCGTCGAGAGACGCTGCGGACAGATGAAGGCGCCCAGCATACCGGCTGGGCCGTGCAGGCCGCATGCGCTGGAAGTCAGGGGGCCACGGCGGCACGCAGGCGCGCATTGGTGTGGCGAAAACGCAGCCCCATCATGATCGCAGCGGCCGTCAGGCCCAGGATCAGACCGATCCACATGCCCTGCGGCCCCCAACCCAACCCCAGGCCGAGCCCGGCCCCCAGCGGCATGCCCAGGCCCCAGTAGGAGAGCATGGCCAGGAACATCGGCACCCGGGTGTCCTTCAGGCCGCGCAGTGCGCCGGCCGACACCACCTGCAGGCCGTCGGGGAATTGGAAGGTCGCCGCATACAGCAGCAACAGCGATGCCAGCCCGGCCACCGCCAGGTCCTCGGTATACACCCCGACGATGGCGTCATGCCCCAGCAACAGCACGCTGGCGGACAGCGCCTGCGTCCCCAGGACGATGGCGTAACCGGCCCAGGTCGCGCGCCGCACGCCCAGCGGATCGCCGCGACCCACCGCATGACCGACCCGCACCGTGGTGGCTTCGGCGACGCCCATCGGAACCATGAAGCACAGCTGGGCCACATTGATGGCGATCTGGTGCGCGGCGGCCTCGGTGGCGCCGAGCCGGCCGATCAGCAGTGCGGTGACGATGAACAAGCCCCCTTCCATCAGCACGGTGATGCCGATCGGCAGGCCGGTGCGCAGCAGCTCGCCGATCGCCCGCCGCCGCGGACCTTCCAGGTGCACGAACAGTTCCAGGTGGGCGAAGCGCCGCGAGCGCCACAGGTACACCGCGAACACGCTGGCCTGGACCCACATGGTGATCGCCGACGCCATGCCCAGCCCTTGCGCGCCATGCTCGGCGACGCCGAACTTGCCGTAGGTCAATACATAGCCCAACGGCGCCAGCACCAGCAGGCCACCAAAGCCCAGCAACATGGTCGGCAGCGTCCAGTGCATGCCTTCGCTGAGATAGCGCATGCAGAAGTAGAAGGTCAGCGCCGGCACGCCCCAACGCACCGCGTGCAGGAACTCGGTCGCGCCGGGCACGATGTCCGGCGCGATGCCGAAGGTGGGCAGCAGCGGCGCCACCAGGGTGAGAAAGCCGAACATCAGTGCGCCCAGCCCCAACGACAGCCACAGCGCCTGACGGAACAACGGCCCGATCTCGCGCTCGCGACCGCCTCCCAGCAACTGCGACACCGAAGCGGTCAGCGAGATCAAGGTGCCGATCGGCACCAACATCGGCAGCCACAGCAACGAGGTGCCGACGGTCACCGCCGCCAGCGTGGCGGTGCCGTGATGGCCGGCGATCACGTTGTCGACGAAGGAGATCAGTCCGGTGGAGACATGACCGAGCACCAGCGGCAACGCCAGCCAGCCGGTGGCACGCACTTCGGTAGCGAAACCGGGCGTTGCGGCGGAGGAAACAGAGGAGGCAGACATACAGCACCGATCGCCGCGCGGACTGCGGTTGCGTCGGAAGACGCGGGTACCGGGTCGCGCGGGCCGGCTATCTTACCTGCACTTCCCGACCGGCTCATGCGCGCGGCGAGCGCGGCCAACGGCGATCTGCACGCACCCTGCCCGTGCGCCGCAACCGCGCATGGTGTCCGGGCAACGACACCGCGGATGCTGGCCGGTGGCAACGCGGCACCGTGCTGGACGCCGCTACCGAGACCTCCATCTTCATGGCCGTTGCGGCGATGCGGCGTGTCGACCCGCAAAGGCGAGCATCGCTGCCGGATACATGGATCGGCATCGCACGGGCCGCAACGATGCCGACGTAGCCCGCGTCGATGTGGCGATGGCAGCGACGGTGACGACTGCTGACAGACGACGGACGTGCCGAGCGCCATCGCGGCCATCGCAGCGGGCTGTCGCCACCTCGGTCATGGCTCAGCTGACACCTGACGTTATGCGGCCGGCACGCTCAGCGCGCGAGTTGGCGCTTCAGCCAGGCACTGCGTGTAGCGGCCGGCTGCGCCACCAGCGCCTCGCGCAGGGCATCGCGCGCCTGTGGCGGCGTGCGCTGGGCCAGGATGCCCAACTGCTCCAACTGGCCAGCATCCAGGCTGCGTAGCACCGACAGCAGGGCGTCGCGCTGCGCTGGTGGCACGTAGCCCACCAAGGGCTGCAGTTGCGGGTAGTAGGCGCCCAATTGCGAGCCGAGCCGCCAGCCGTCGCGATGCAGGCGGTCCAGCGTGTCGAACTGGGTGCGCAGGGCACGCTGTTGATCTTCGGGCAGCGCCTGCAGCCGCACGCGGGCCTGCCGGAGCACGACACGGTCGGTGGCGGTCAGGCCTTTCCAGGCGGCATAGCGGGCGCGCAGGTCGGCCTGCTGCGCCGGCGTCAGCGCGTCCCAACGCGCGCGCTGCTGCGCGGCGCTGGGTGGCGGGCGCACGCTCGCGTCGGCAGACGTTGCGGTCTCTGGCAATGGCGCCGGCAGCGATTGCCCTTGGCTGCTGCCGGCCAGCAGCACCAGCGCCAGCACGGCGGACCTAATTGGCGTCATCGACCGTCTCCAAGGGCGCAGCCGGCGACTCGGCGGTGGCGGGGGTCGCGTGAGCGCCGGATTCGTCCGGCGGCACCGGATGGCCGGCGGCGTACCAGGCATAGAAGTCGGCCGAGCGCGCCAGCTCCAGGTCCGGATCGGCGAGCATCGCCTGGTCGCGCGCGTCCAACCCCTGCACCGCAGGCGTGTCCAGATCGACCGCCGGCAGTTGTTCGACCAGCACCGGCGCGGCATCGGTCACGTGGAGCACGCCGGCCGGCGCCTGCGAGACCGGCTCCGGCGGCAGGGTCGGCAGTCGGTGTTCCCACCACCAGCTGGCCACCAGCACCAGCAAGGCCAGACCGGCCACGCCCAGGCCGATTCCCCATTGGCGCCGCGTCGGTGCCCGCCATTGCCAGCGAGTGCGGCGCGGCGACGCCGGCGATGGTGGGCGGGGGGCCGACGACGGGGGGACCGGCGCAGCGGACGTGGTCAGGCCGGCGATGGCCGCCTCGCGCAACTGCCCCAGGCGCGCCAGCTGGGCTGGCGACAGCGCCCGCAGCTCCTGTTGCGCCGCTTCGGCCAGCGCGCGCCAGGCCTGCGCATCGGGATGGCCGGCGGCATCGCGCGGGCAGGCGCGGGCCAAGGCCTGCTGGTAATCCTGGACCGTCAGCTCCAGCACCTCGCTGGCGGCCTGCTCTTCCAGCCCGGCGACGATGCGCAGCAGCAGGGCCAGGCGGTCATCGGTCTGCTGCCGCCCCAGCACGGTGAACGGCGGCAGCCAGACGCCGGGCATGGGGGTCCGTCGCAGCGGCGGGGTCGACGCCAGCAGACGCCAGAAGCGTGCCGGCCAGTCGGCCATGGGCTGCTCACCGGCCTGACTGCGGAACACCCGCAGGGCCGCCGCAAGCGCCCGCTCGGCGATGGCGGGATCGCCACATTGCAGCTGCGCGAGCACCAGTCCGCGTCGCTCGACACCACGTAGAAAGGCCGACAAGGCGGCAGGGGTGACAGGGGCGTCGGGTACTACGGTCATGGGGACTCCGGCATCGGCCGGCATGATACCGGCGCAACTGGCGCTCGCCGACCGCTTGACAGAACGCTGCGCCCTCGCTCCGCATGTGTCCGCCTGTGCCGCAGGTTGTGCACAGCGGCAACGAAGCCGATGGCACGCCTCCTGTCAACTGCCGGTTTTTCCATGTTGCATTCGTGTTTCACGCTTAAGTGATTGTTTTCATATGACTTATTGCCATTGGCTAAAAAATGTCCAAGAGGTTGCGAAGGCTAGTGAATCCGCCTTCACGGCGTGGAGCACAGCCTTAACTCACAGCCTTATCCACAGGCAGTGTGGATAAATCGGTTTCTCCAACCCTCACATGGGTTTACGTTGGATTTATCACTTCCGTCACAGAACGGGGCGTCCCGGCCGGGGAGGCTCGGAGGCTGTCTGGGGGCTGGACAGGGTCGGTAAACTGGTGCCGATGACGTCCCCCGTGGCCACCCTGCGTGTCGCCCTGCCGGTGCCCCTGCCGCAGGTCTTCGACTACCTCCCCCCCGATGCCGATGCCCTACCCGACCCCGGCTGGATCGGGCGGCGGCTGCGGGTGCCCTTTGGTCCGCGCGAGCTGATCGGGGTGGTGGTCGAGCTGGGCCAGGCCGACAGCCGCGACGGCCTGCGTGCAGCACTGGACTGGTGCGACCAGGCAGCGCTGCTGGTGGACGAATTGGCGCGCTCGCTGCAATGGCTGGCGCGCTATACCCATGCGCCGCTGGGCGAGGTCCAGGCCACCGCACTGCCAGGCCCATTGCGACGCGGCGAACCGCTGGCCGACACCCATGGCTGGGCCTGGCAGCTGACCGAGGCCGGCCACAGCGGCAGCGCCGGCCTGCGCAGCGGCAGCCGCCCGGCGCAGTTGGCGGCCTTGCTGGCCACCGGCGCGCTGGCCGAAGAGCAACTCGATGCACTGCTGCCGCAGTGGCGCGAGGCCGCGCGCAGCCTGGCCAAGCGCGGGTATGCCGAGCGCATCGCCGTGGCTGTCGATACCATCGCAGCGCGGCCGGCCACCGGCCCGGCGCTCAACGACGAGCAGCAGGCCGCCGCCGCCGCGCTCCGCGCCCAGCCGGGCTTTGCGACCTACCTGCTCGATGGCGTCACCGGCAGCGGCAAGACCGAGGTCTATCTGCAGGCGATCGCCGATTGCCTGGCGGCCGGTCGCCAGGCGCTGGTGCTGGTGCCGGAGATCGGCCTGACCCCGCAAACCCTGGGGCGCTTCCGCGCCCGCCTGGGCGTGCCGGTGCACGCGCTGCACTCGGGCCTGGCCGATGGCGAGCGCGCGCGGGTATGGGCGGCGGCCTGGCGCGGCGAGGCGAAGCTGATCGTCGGCACCCGCTCGGCGGTCTTCATTCCGCTGCCGCGCGCCGGTCTGATCGTGGTCGACGAAGAGCACGATGGCAGCTACAAGCAGCAGGACGGCATCCGCTACCACGCCCGCGATTTCGCCCTGGTGCGTGGCAAGGCGCTGGATGTCCCGGTCATCCTCGGCAGCGCCACGCCGTCGTTGGAAAGCCTGCACAACGCCCAGGCCGGCCGCTACCGCCACCTGCGCCTATCGCGCCGGGCCGGCGAGGCGCGACCGCCGCGCGTGCGGGTGCTGGACGTGCGCAAGCGCCCGCTCAAGGACGGCCTGTCGCCCGAGGTACTGGCCGCAATCGCGGCGACACTGGCGCGTGGCGAGCAGGTCCTGGTGTTCAAGAACCGCCGCGGCTATGCGCCGGTGCTGCTCTGCCACGACTGTGGCTGGACCGCGGCCTGCCAGCGCTGCAGCACGCCGCTGCAGCAAACGCCGATGACCGTGCATGCCGGCGGCCGCCGCCTGCAGTGCCACCACTGCGGCGCGCGCCAGCAAGCCCCGCTGGCCTGTCCGGCTTGCGCCAGCTTGGCGCTGCAACCGCAGGGCATCGGCACCGAACGCTTGGAAGAGCGGCTGAGCGAGGCATTCGCCGACGTGCCGGTGGTTCGCATCGACCGCAGTACCACCCAGCGCCGCGATGCACTGGAAACCCAACTGGCGCGGCTGGGCGATGCCGCCGGCATCCTGGTCGGCACCCAGATCCTGGCCAAGGGCCACGACCTGCCACGGCTGACCATGGTGGTGGTGGTCGGCATCGACGAAGGCCTGTTCTCGGCCGATTTCCGCGCCTCCGAAAAACTCGCCCAGCAACTGATCCAGGTGGCCGGCCGCGCCGGCCGCGCCGAACGCCCAGGCGAGGTCTGGCTGCAGACCCATCATCCCGAGCATCCGCTGCTGCAGACCCTGGTCAACGGCGGTTACCACGCCTTTGCCGAGGTCGAACTGCAGCAACGCCAGGCCGCGGGATTTCCGCCTTTCGCCCATCTGGCGCTGTTCCGCGCCGAAGCCAAGGACGTGGCGGCTGCCAATCAGTTCCTGCTGGCGGTGCGCGCGCTGGTCGGCGGCGACGCCACATGTGCAGCGACGCCAGTGGATTGCCACGGCCCGATGCCGGCACCGATGCCGCGGCGCGCCGGATTCCAGCGCAGCCAATTATTGCTGTCTGCGCAGCAGCGCGGTGCGCTGCACCGGCTGCTGGACGCGCAGATGCCCGCCATCCACGGCTTGCCGCAGGCACGCCGGGTGCGCTGGTCGCTGGATGTGGATCCGATCGACTTGTACTGAGTGCGCTGCTGCAGCGGTGATGCAAGGCCGCGCACGCTAATCGGCCGGGGACACCGTCGCAGATGCGACACGCCGACGCCAGGACGCCATTGCGCGGCCGATCAGCCCGCCGATCACCGCGCCCCACATCACCCCGACCGCGATACCAGCGCCGTTCCACTGCGCCACCAGCGCGCCGATGGCCATCGCCAGCAGGGCCATCCCGGCGACCAGGCGTCCATCGGCCCGGCGACGTTGCTCGGCGGCGCGCTTGCGACGCAGCGCTTCCTGCAGTCGTGGATCCGGCTGGAGGATGGCGCGCGCGATCGCATCGGCCTGTAAGTCGTCCATCGCTACCCTTGCAGTCGGTTGAACCGAGGATGGTTACCCAAAGCGAACGCGACCGTAATGCGACTGCACTACAACGCGCTGCGAACCACGCCAGCCAATGCGGCCAGCACCAGCGCGATGATCGGCAGCATCGACAACGCAAAGCCCAGACCGCGACTGGCCGGGGCCTTGGTGTAGCTGCGCCAGTAGACCAACCGGCCGAGCAGATAGACCGCACCGATGCTCGCGATCCACGCCGCTGACCAGTACTTTGCGGCGAGAAACAGCGCCGGCACAAACGCCACCAGCAATTCCAGCGTGTTCATCTGTACCCGGTAGGCGCGTTCGAACATCTCATGCCCGCTGATCGCAGGCGCCTTCACTCGGTAACGTCCGCGTGCGCGGCCGACCAGCATGGCGAAGCACAGCAACTGCATGATCGCCAGCAAGGCAACCAGATCGACGTAGTGCATGAGCGCTCCCGCAGCCGATGGCCGGATGGCCATGCCGCGCATCATGCCATCGATGCCGCGCGTCAGCGCCGAGGTCTCAACTCGACGACGCAGCGGGCGCGCGACGCTTGCGCGCGGGTGCCGAGCGTGGCGATGCCGCGGCAGTGGCCGGCTTGGCAGCCGGCGGTTCGGGCGCATCGCGCACCCACAATGCCTGTTCGTCCTGACGGATCTCGAACACGCCGATCGCCCGCACCAGATCGCTGAGCTTGCGATAGCCATAGTTGCGCGGATCGAACGAGGCCTGATTGGCCACCTGCTTGCCCACCGCGCCCAGATGCGCCCAGCCGTCGTCTTCGCAGGCACTGGCGATGGCATTGCGCAGCATCTGCACCAAACGGGTGTCGCGCCGCAACGCGGTGGCATCCTTGCGCCCGCCCGCCGCATCGCTGGCCGCAGCGGCCTGCTCGCCGAGGGCTTCGACATAGGTGAATTTCGAACACGCGTTGACGAACGGCGCAGGCGTTTTCTTCTCGCCGAATCCATAGACCTTCATGCCGTCGGTGAGCAGGCGCATCACCAACGGCGTGAAATCGGCATCGCTGGAGACGATCGCAAAGCCGTCCAGATTGCGCGCATACAGCAGGTCCATCGCATCGATGACCATCGCCATGTCCGAGGCGTTCTTGCCCGAGCTGTAGGCGAACTGCTGGATCGGCCGAATCGCATACTCGTGCAGCGCAGCCTCCCACCCCTTCAGATGTGGGCTCTTCCAGTTGCCATACGCACGCCGCACATTGGCCACGCCATAGCGGGCCACTTCGGCCAACACGACATCGATCTTGCCGGCGGGTGCGTTATCGGCATCGATCAGCAGCGCGATGCGCTTGTCGGGATTGTCGATCATGGCGACTCCTCGGAAGACGTGGGGACGGGAACGGAAGGCAGGTCGTAATGGCGTCCATCGCGCAAGGTCAGCACGCCGTCGGTCAGGATCTCGCGCTCGGCACCGGCAGTGACCCAGGTGGCGCGCACCCGGCCCGCACCGCGATCGCCTTCGAGCGAGAACACGAATTCGTCGCGTCCCGGCGCCACCCCGGTTCGCAGCAGATCCAGTTCCATTGCGCGGATCTGGCCGATGTGCGTCTGCACTACCGGGTCCTGCTGCAGGGCACTACGCGCCTGCGTGACGAACAGCGGCCAGCCAGTAGCCACCAGCCAACCCAGCAAGCCCATCACGACTAGCCCGCACAGCAAGACCAGCGCCATCACGCCGATCGCCAGCATCGCGATACCGCTCAGACGCCGGCGCGGTCGCGCGCTGGGCACTGGCGGCGACGGCACATGCGGCGGCAGCGGCGGCGGAAGCGACATGCAGTGACCGTCAGGGAGAGTGGCTCGAAGAGGCAGCGGGCCGATGATCGCCCGCCCGGCGGGTACTGGGCGTGTACGAAGCATTTGTGTCGATGCCGAGCATCGGCCGCATCGGAGGCGCTGCTGCCGTGCACTGGCGCCAGGGAGCGACCTTCCATGATGTTCATTGCCGCTGTTGCATGCTTGCAGGCCACGTTGGCTTCCATCGACCCCCACGATGACCTCAACCCCCTCCTCCGCTCCGCTGCATCTGGTCGTGGTCGGCGGCGGTTTCGCCGGCCTCTGGGCGACCCGCGCACTGACCGATCCCGGCATCCGGATCACCCTGATCGACCGCCAGAACCACCACCTGTTCCAACCCCTGCTCTACCAGGTCGCCACCGCCGGCCTGTCGGCACCGGACATCGCCGCGCCGCTGCGCCATATCCTGCGCACCCAGCGCAATGTCGAGGTGCGACTGGGCGAGGTGGTCTCCATCGCCCCCGCACGCAAGCAGGTGCGCCTGGCCGACGGCAACACGCTCGATTACGACCTGCTGCTGTTGGCCACCGGCGCCACCCATGCGTATTTCGGCAACGACCACTGGGCCGAGCATGCGCCGGGCCTGAAGACCCTGTACGACGCGCTGGTGTTGCGACGCAAGCTGCTGCTGGCGTTCGAACGCGCCGAAGCCGAGACCGATCCGGCCGCGCGCGCGGCCTGGCTGAGTTTTGCCGTGGTGGGCGGCGGTCCGACCGGGGTGGAACTGGCCGGCACCCTGGCCGAGATCGCCCGCCATACGCTGAAGAACGAGTTTCGCCACATCGACCCGCGGCTGGCGCAGGTGCGTCTGGTCGAAGCCGGACCGCGCGTGCTGCCTTCCTTCCCCGAAGACCTCACCACCAAGGCCCGCCAGCAACTGGAGCGGCTTGGCGTGGACGTCCACACCGGCACGCCGGTGACCCATATCGATGCCACTGGCTATCGGCTCGGCGAGCAGTTCGTGCCCGCCCGCACGGTGGTGTGGGCCGCAGGCGTGGCCGCCTCGCCACTGGCGCGCACGCTGGACGTGCCGCTGGATCGCGCCGGGCGCGTGTTGGTGGCTCCCGACCTGAGCGTGCCCGGTCACCCGGAGATCTTCGTCGGCGGTGATCTGGCCGCCGTGCAGCAGGACGGCCGACCCGTGCCAGGCGTAGCGCCGGCCGCCAAGCAGATGGGCCGGCATATCGCCAAGGCGATCCAGGCGCGTCGACGCGGTCAGGCCGCGCCGGCGTTCCGCTATCAGGACTACGGCAACCTGGCGACCATCGGGCGCATGGCCGCGATCGTCCATGTCGGCCGACTCAAGCTGTCCGGCATCGTCGCCTGGTGGTTCTGGCTGGCTGCCCACGTGTTCTTCCTGATCGGTTTCCGCAACCGATTCGTGGTGCTGGTCAACTGGGCGATGGCCTACTGGAGCTACCAGCGCGCGGCACGCATCATCTTTGGCGGCGACCAGCCGCCGGACAGCCGCGACGGGTGACAGCGCGGCGGGCGACTGCGATCCTGTGCCGCCCACCGGATCGCACTGCCCTTGGCCACCGTCCTGTTCCTGCTGGACCTGCTCGGGACCTTCGTGTTCGCCCTCAGCGGCGCGACCGTCGCCGTGCGCCATCGGCTGGACCTGTTCGGCGTGCTGGTGCTGTCCTGCGCGGCGGCGGTCTCCGGCGGCATCCTCCGCGACGTGCTGATCGGCGCGACGCCGCCGGCAGCGCTGGTGCAGCCGTCCTATCTGCTCATCGCCTGCGTGGCCGGTGTGGCCGGTTTTCGCTGGCATGGCGCAGTGGAGCGGCTGCGCAACCCGGTGCAGATCTTCGATGCCGCCGGGCTGGCGCTATTTGCGGTCTACGGCACCAGCAAGGCCTTGGAGTTCCACCTGAGTCCGATCAGCGCCACCTTGCTGGGCATGCTCAGCGGGATCGGCGGCGGCATCGTCCGCGATCTGCTGGTGGCCCGCACCCCGGTCGTCCTGCAGGCGGAGCTGTATGCGGTCGCGGCGTTGGCCGGCGGCGGCCTGGTCGCGATCGGACACGTGCTGGACCTGCCGCCGCCCTGGTCGTTGGCGATCGGTGCCGGGGTGTGCTTCGGCCTGCGCTTCATGGCGATTCGCCATGGCTGGCATCTGCCGGTGGCGCGTCTGCCGCCGGACGCCTGAGCGCGATCGGCGCGCGCCCTGGCCATGCGGTCAGCGTGGGCGGTGGCCGCTGCCGTGCGCGGAGTAGGCCTCCCCATCGATGCGTAGGCTGCGTGGACTGCGGTGGCGCATCCCTTGGTTCGCATGCGTCGCCACCGTGCCCGTACGACAAGCGGCTTGCGACTGTCATCCGGCGACCATGCGTGGTCATCGCGCGTTGTCCGGCCCCGCAAACGCCGACGGCCCGGACATCCGGGCCGTCGGTCGTCACCAGCTGCGCGCCTGGGTCAGGCCACGAACAATGCCTTCATCTTCTTCAGCGCATTCGCCTCGATCTGGCGGATCCGCTCAGCCGACACACCGTACTCGTCGGCCAGTTCCTGCAAGGTCACCTTGGACTCGGAGTCCAGCCAGCGGCGCTTGACGATGTCGCGCGAGCGGGTGTCGAGCCCGGCCAGGCCTTCGCGCAGCAACTGCAGCTGATTGTCCTCGCTGTCGTTGCGCTCGTAGGCCTGCGAGGGATCCTCGTCGTTGGCGACCAGGTAGCTCACCGGCGACGGCGGGCCGTGCTCGTCGTCCTCGTCGGAGGACACATCGAAGCCGATGTCGCGACCGGACAGACGCGACTCCATTTCCATGACCTCGCGCTCGGACACGTTGAGGTCCTTGGCCACCGCGGTCACTTCCGAGGCATTGAGCCAGCCCAGACGGGTCTTGGACTTGCGCAGGTTGAAGAACAGCTTGCGCTGCGCCTTGGTGGTTGCGACCTTGACGATGCGCCAGTTCTTCAGGATGAACTCGTGCATCTCGGCACGGATCCAGTGCACCGCAAAGCTGACCAGGCGCACGCCCATCTCCGGGTCGAAGCGCTTGACCGCCTTCATCAGGCCGATGTTGCCTTCCTGGATCAGGTCGCCCAGCGGCAGGCCATAGCCGTTATAGCCGCGGGCCACGTGCACCACGAAGCGCAGATGGGAGTGCACCAGTTCGCGCGCGGCGTCCAGGTCCTGCTCGTCGCGGAAGCGACGCGCCAGGTCCTGTTCCTCATCGACCGACAGCACCGGAATCTGGTGCACGGCACCGATGTAGGCATCCAGCGAACCGAGCGCGCTGGGGATCGGGAGATTGTTTGCCACAAGGGCAGTCGAGGCGGTCTGGTTCATAGGTCACCATCTTAGCAGTCGAACTATTGGACTGCCGGGTACAGGATTAGTTCCCAGCGTTCCATTAATGGCGCGTTTCGACTTCTGACAGGGCGCTGCGTTCTAGCAGCGCCCTCTCTCGAATCTGCGCCTACGTTACCACCGCCATTGCGTGCCGAACGTGACAATCGCGCCGCGCACGCGCACAGCCAGACCGCCGTTCAGCCCTCGGCCACGCCGGCGTCCAGGGCACTGCGGGGCGGCAGCGACCAGTCGATCGGCCCCATCCCCCGCCGTTGCAGATGCTCGTTGGCCTTGGAGAAGTGGCCACAGCCGAGGAAGCCGCGGTGGGCCGACAACGGCGATGGGTGCGGGGCCTTCAGCACGCGGTGGCGGGCGGTATCGATCACCTTGCCCTTGGACTGGGCGTAACTGCCCCACAGCAGGAACACCAGCCCCTCGCGCTCGCGGTTGAGCGTTTCCACCACGTGGTCGGTGAACCCCTCCCAGCCCTTGTTCTGGTGGGCGCCGGCACGGCCCTGCTCCACCGTCAGCACGGCATTGAGCAGCAGCACACCGCGCTGCGCCCACGGCATCAGGTAGCCGTGGTCCGGTCGCGCGATCCCGAGGTCGTCCTGCAGTTCCTTATAGATGTTCAACAGCGACGGCGGCACCGGGACGCCGGGCAGCACCGAGAAGCACAGGCCATGGGCCTGGCCTTCACCGTGGTAGGGGTCCTGACCGAGGATGACGACCTTGACCTGCTCGAACGGCGTCGCATCGAAGGCGGCGAAGATCTGCGGGCCGGGCGGGAACACCCGCGCGCCGGCCGCCTTGCGCTGGCGCAGGAACGCCGACAACGCCTGCATCTCCGGACGTAGCAGCCAATCGCCGACCCGCGCCTTCCACGATGGCTCCAGCTGGACCCGCTGATCGAGCTCGCTCATAGGATGACGGCCTGGTCCTCCAGGCGCGCCAGCCGCAGCTGGAACAGCACCTTGGTGACCAGCAGGCGTTCTTCGATGGGCTTTTGCACCAGATCGTTGGCACCGGCACGTAGCAGCTCGGACTGGTTGCGCGGATTGGTGTCGCCGGTCATCACCAGCACCGGCAGCCGGCGCTTGCCGTAGCCGAAGTCGATCCGGATCCGCTCGACCACGTCGCGGCCGTTGAGCTCGCCCTTCAGGGTCACGTCGGTCAGCACCACGTCGATGCGGCGCTCGGTGCGGCCCAGCGACTCGGCGGTCAGCAGCGCGAAGGCGTCCTCGGCGGTCAGCACGTGCACCACCTTGAGCTTCTGCCGTTCCAGCATGCGCTTGGTGGCTTCGGCCACGACCCGGCTGTCCTCGATGTACAGCACGGTCGCGCCGACCACTGGCTCGGGCTGCACGTAGCCGCGGATGAAGGTCGCCAGCGCCTCATGGCCCAGCGCCTTGTCGAAATAGTCGGTGACATACTCGGTGAAGCGACGCTCGACCAGATGCTGCTGGGCATCGCCGGACACCACGATCACCGGCACATAGGCCTGGCCGGCGGTCTCGCGCACGCTGCGCGCCAGGGTCAGACCGTCGCCATCGGGCAACGACAGCGAGGTGGTGACCAGGTCGACCGCCCCCGCCTCCAGCGCCGTGCGCGCCTCGGCGATGTTGGCGCAGCCGATGACCTGCACGTTGGGCAGATCGCGCTTGAGCACGTCGGCGATCAGCTTGCGTACCAGTTTGGAGCCATCGACCACCATCACCCGCGGGGCGTCGCTGATCAGATGCTTGAGGTCCGATGGATGCATGGGCAGGCCTCAGGTTTCGGTAGGGCGGGTCTGGCGGAGGAAGTGGCCGGTCACCAGCCAGGCGCCCAGCCAGCCCAGCACCAGGGTACCGACCAGCACCAGGCCACCATGCAACAGATCCAGTCCATGCAGGGCGAAGGAGCTGCCATAGCTCTCGGCCAGGGCGGTCAACGGGGCGCGCAGCGCCAGGCCGGCGGCGGCGATCAGGGCGAGCGCCACCGCGCCGGCGCCCAGGCCATACCAGGCGCCGAGATAGAGGAAGGGGCGGCGGATGAACCCATCGCTGGCGCCCAGCAACTGCAACACGCCGATCTCCTCACGCCGCGACTGGATGTCCAGCCGGACCGTATTGCCCACCACCAGCACTGCGCCAATGCCCAACAGCGCCGACAGCACCTGCACCAGGCGCTCGCCGAACCGCAGCCAGCTATCCAGGCGCTTGCGCCACAATGCATCGTGCTGGACCTGATCGGCCTGTGGCAGCGCCTGCAGGTCGCTGGCCAGGCGGGCATCGTCGGCGGCATCGGTCGGAGTGACCACCAGCAGGGTCGGCAGCGGGTTGTCGCCGAGCGCGTCGATGGCTTCGTCCAGCCGCGCGCTCTGACGCAGGTCGGCCAGTCCCTGCGCCGGCGTGCGCAGCGCGACCTTGGCCACGTCCGCGCGCGCGCGCAGCTGCTCGGCCAGGGTGGACGCCGCCTCGCCAGCGACCTCGACCTTGAGGAACAGATTGATGTCGCGCGACTGCTGCACGCTGCCGGCCAGCAGCTTGACGTTGTCCAGCGCGATCGACAGCCCCAGCGGCAGCGCCAGGGCCAGCGCCATCACCACGATCGTCAACAGGGTCGCCCAGGGCTTGCGCAAGGCCCGGCCCAGGCTGAAGGCGACGCTGTGCAGATGGTGGTCGATCCAGACCCCAAACCGCGACGGCGCGGGGGCGGCGAGATTAGCGGGCTTGCTCATTCAGCGAGGTCCTGCGGCGAGATGTCGTCGACCAGGCGTCCATGATCCAGGATCAGCACGCGCTTGCGCATCTGCTTGAGCAGCGCCAGATCGTGGCTGACCACCAGCACGCTGGTGCCGCGGGCAGGCAGTTCGGCGAACAGTTGCATGATTTCCGCCGCCAGTGCCGGGTCCAGATTGCCGGTGGGCTCGTCGGCCACCAGCAGGCGCGGTTCGCCGACGATGGCGCGGGCAATGCCCACGCGCTGCTGCTCGCCGGCCGACAGCTGCGAGGGCAGGGCCTTCTCACGATGCCCCAGCCCGATCCGCTCCAGCGCCGAACGCACCCGCTTGCCGATTTCCGCCCGCCGCGTGCCGCGCAGGATCAACGGCAGGGCGACGTTCTCGGCGATGCTGCGATCGTTGAGCAGGCGATGGTCCTGATAGACCGCACCGACCTGGCGGCGATGCAGCGGAATCTGCCGGCCACGCACCTTGAGCAAGTTGCGTTCGCCCAGCACGACGGCACCGCGGCTGGGTCGCTCACTGAGGTGGATCAACTTGAGCAGGGTGCTCTTGCCCGCGCCCGAGTGGCCGGTCACGAACAGCATTTCGCCGTCGGCCACCTCAAAGCTGACGTCGATCAGGGCCTGGTGGCCCCCCGGGTAATGCTTGCTGACATTGTCAAAGCGCAGGACGGTCATCCGGCGATTATGCCGGAGCGCCCCGCCTTGCGTCGCACCGCCGACGTCGCGGCGGTGCGATCTGCCGATTGCCTCAGCGGCCGGACACCAGCGAACGCAACCTGCGCCCGATCCGGCTCAGCAACGACGGCGACTCACCCGCGCTGGACGCGCTGCGCACCGGCTTGGCGATGACCTGGGTCGGCTTGCGTGGCGTCGCCGGCGGCGGCACCGGCGTCGAAGCGACTGCCGGTTCGGTACCCTCGACCGGGCGGCCCTTGCGGCGGCGGCGGCGCTTGCGCGGGGCCCGCTCGCCGTCCTCGGCCGCCATCGGGGCGGCCACCGGCGTCGGCGCAGCCGCCGGAGTCGCGGCTTGCTCGGCCGGCGCGCCTTCCACCCGCGGCTTGCGACGCGGACGCGGCTTGCCGTCGCCAGCGCCCTCGCGCCGGCCGCCGCTGCGCCCGGCGCCGGCGCCACTGCGGCCACCGCCACGACGCTGTTCTTCGGCCGCACGCTGCTCGCGCGCCTCGCGGAAGATCTCGCCCACGCTCTCGCCATCACCGTCGCCGGCGTCCTCGCCGGCCACCGGCGTGCGCGCCGGGCGCGGCACCGCGGTCAGCAGCTCGGCCGTCACTGGCTCGACCGGAATCTTCTGCTCGATATAGGCCTCGATATCCGGCAGGCTCATCGCGTAGCGTTCGCAGGCGAAGCTGATCGCATCGCCCTCCTCGCCCAGCCGCGCGGTACGGCCGATGCGATGCACATAATCCTCGGCATCGAACGGCAGGTCGTAGTTGTAGACGTACTTCACGCCGTCGATGTGCAGGCCGCGCGCCGCCACATCGGTGGCCACCAGGATCTCCAACTGCCCCTTCTGGAAGCGGTTGAGCAGCGACTCGCGCTTCTTCTGCGGCACGTCGCCGGACAGCACGCCGACCCGGTAACCGTTGCGCTCCAACGTGCGCGCCACCCGCTCGACGAAGGCCTTGGTGTTGACGAACACCATCGTGCGGGCGCCCTCGCTACGCGACAGCAAGCCCAGCAGCAGCGCCTGCTTCTCTTCGTCGGAGGGGAAATAGATGCGCTGGCGCACCCGCGCGGCGGTGATGCTCTCGGTCTCGACGACCAGCTTCTCCGGCTCGTTCATGTGCTCGTAGGCGAGCTCGAGCACCCGATGACTGAGGGTGGCCGAAAACAGCAGCGTCTGCCGGGTGCCGCGCTCGGGCATGCGCCGCAGCAGGAAGCGGATGTCCTTGATGAAGCCCAGGTCGAACATGCGGTCGGCTTCGTCGAGCACGCAGATCTCGCAGGCGTGCAGCGAGACCACCTTGTGCTGCTTGACGTAGTCGATCAGGCGGCCGGGGGTGGCGATGATCACGTCCACGCCCTGCTGCAGCAGTTCGCGCTGCTTGTCGTAGTCCACCCCGCCGTAGACCAGCGCGAAGCGCAGCCCCAGGTCGGCGCCGAACTTCACCGCGTCCTTGTGGATCTGGATGGCCAGCTCGCGGGTCGGCGCCAGGATCAGCGCGCGCGGGTCTTCCGGCTTGCGATCGGCCAGCGCCGGCCGGCTGAGCAGGCGGTTGACCACCGCCACCAGGAAGGCCAGGGTCTTGCCGGTGCCGGTCTGGGCCTGGCCGGCGACGTCGCCACCGGGCAGGGCCACGGGCAGGGTCAGCGCCTGGATCGGGGTGCAGCGGGTGAAGCCTGCGCTCTCCAGCCCGGCGGTCAGCGCCGGATGCAGGTCGAACGAGGAAAAAGTCAAATCGGTCAGCGGTTTGTCGCTCATCATTCCGTCTTCGTGAGGCGCCCTGGAGAGCCCGGGCGCGGCTTGCATCGATCCCGGCAGCGTCGCAAACTGCGGCTCTTGTGCCGGACAGCGCGGCTTCAGGACAGTCACTTGATTCAGTCGCGCAATGCCCCAGTTTACCGCAATGTGGCGGCCTGCCCGGTCGGGTAGGCCGTTTTGGTTTCCAGGAGACCCAAAGTGAGCGATAAGGTTCTACACGTCGGCGACGCCGACTTCGAGGCTGCGGTGCTGCAATCGGGCGAGCCGGTCCTGGTGGATTTCTGGGCCGAATGGTGCGGCCCGTGCAAGATGATCGCCCCGGTCCTGGACGATCTGGCCGATACCTACCAAGGCAAGCTGAAGGTCGCCAAGGTCAATGTCGACCAGAACCGCGCACTGGCGATCAAATACCATGTCCGTTCGATCCCGATGTTGCTGCTGTTCAAGGATGGCCAGATCCAGGCCACCCAGACCGGCGCGGTCGGCAAGGGTCAGCTGACCCAGATGATCGACAAGACCCTCGGCGGCCACGCCGCCTGAGTCACGCGCCCGCCCGCCGGCTGCCGGCGGGTTGGCTGCCAGCTGACTCCCCCCGCCGCGGACGCTTGCGCGGCCGCGCGCGGCGGTGATAGTGTCAGTTGATCCGGTGCACGCTCGTGCCCCGCCGTACCCTCTAGAACCCTCTTCTAGGCTTCCATCACCACAGTTCGCCCCCCAGCCGGGCGCTCGCACTCTTAGCGAGGAATCAAGCACTTGTCCGAGAATCCTTCCTCCGATATCGGGAGCGTCGACGCCCCCGTCGAGAAGCGCGCGCGCAAGCCGCGCGTGAGCAAGACCGCCACTGGCGGCGACACCCAGCAGCCCAACCTGCCGCTGCCGGCCAGTCCAGCGCCCGAGGGCCCGCGACCGACCACCGATGCGGCGCCTGCGCCTGCACAGGGTGGCGGCGATACCGGTTCCGCGCCGGCCGCTCCGAGCAGCCATGGCGGCGGCGATGCCGAGCCGCGTGACGCCGGGCAGCCGCAGCAGCAACCGCGCGGCGGCCAGGGCCAGCAGCAGGGCCAACAGAATCAGAATCAGCACCACGGTCAGGGTCAGGGTCAAGGCCAGAACCAGGGCCAGGGCCAGAACCAGCAAGGCAACCGTCGCGATCGCTTCCGCAACCGCCGCGACCGCGGCCGGGAACGCTTCAACGACGGCGGCATGTCCAATTCCGACGGCAGCAACGAGCCGTTCGTGCCGCGTCCGCATCCGGCCGTGCCGGAAGGCTTCCCGATTTATTCGTTGAGCGATCTCAAACGCATGCCGGCGCAGAAGCTGCTGGACATCGCCGAGCAGCTCAACATCCAGGAAGGCGTGGCGCGCGCGCGCAAGCAGGACGTGATCTTCGCCCTGCTCAAGGTCTTGACCCGCCACGGCGAAGGCGTTGCCGCCGACGGCGTGCTGGAAATCCTGCCCGACGGCTTCGGCTTCCTGCGCGCGGCCGAGGCCAGCTACCTGGCCGGCCCGGACGATACCTATATCTCGCCCAGCCAGATCCGCCGCTTCAACCTGCGCACCGGCGATCATCTGTCCGGCCGCATCCGCTTCCCCAAGGACGGCGAACGCTATTTCGCGCTGTCGATCGTCGACACCATCAACGGCGAGCCGTTGGAAGCGAGCAAGAACAAGGTCCTGTTCGAGAACCTGACCCCGCTGTTCCCGCGCCGCCGCTTCCGTCTGGAGCGTGGCGATGGCTCGACCGAGGACATCACCGGCCGCATCCTGGATCTGATGGCACCGCAGGGCAAGGGTCAGCGCGCGCTGATCGTCTCCCCGCCCAAGGCCGGCAAGACGATGATGATGCAGCAGGTGGCCACCGCCATCACCACCAATCATCCCGAAGTGCACATGATCGTGCTGCTCATCGACGAGCGCCCGGAAGAAGTGACCGAAATGCAGCGCACCGTGCGCGGCGAGGTCATCTCCTCCACCTTCGACGAGCCGGCTGCGCGTCACGTGCAGGTCGCCGAAATGGTGATCGAGCGGGCCAAGCGCCTGGTCGAGCACAAGAAGGACGTGGTGATCCTGCTGGACTCGATCACCCGCCTGGCACGCGCCTACAACAACGTGGTGCCCAGCTCCGGCAAGGTGCTGACCGGTGGCGTGGACGCCAACGCCCTGCATCGCCCGAAGCGGTTCTTCGGTGCGGCGCGTAACGTGGAAGAAGGCGGCAGCCTGACCATCATCGCGACCGCGCTGGTCGACACCGGCTCGAAGATGGACGAGGTGATCTACGAAGAGTTCAAGGGCACCGGTAACAGCGAAGTGCATCTGAACCGCCGCATCACCGAGAAGCGCGTCTATCCGGCGATCGACATCAACCGCTCGGGCACCCGCCGCGAGGACTTGCTGATCGAACCGGAGCTGCTGCAGAAGATCTGGATCCTGCGCAAGCTGCTGCATCCGATGGACGAGATCGCGGCAATGGAATTCCTGCTGGACAAGATGA
This sequence comes from Xanthomonas maliensis, assembly GCF_009192945.1. GTDB lineage: Bacteria > Pseudomonadota > Gammaproteobacteria > Xanthomonadales > Xanthomonadaceae > Xanthomonas > Xanthomonas maliensis. Next base: position 25,578 of record NZ_NSET01000041.1, read on the forward strand.
AGACCACCAAGTCCAACGACGAGTTCTTCAGCTCGATGAAGCGCTGAGTTCCGCCGCCGCCACAAACGCGAACGCCCCGCCTCGGTGGGGCGTTCGCGTTTGTGGCGACGGCGCAACCGGCCCGGCGCCTTACTGCCGCAGGATCCGACGGTCTTTCGACGCGACGGCGAGTGAGATCGAGGTCATCCGCCCCGCTGCATCGGCCACCATGTCCATCCCTGCCAACACCGCCATCAACAAGGTCGCCCCCGTCACCCTCGGCTTCTGGGTGATGAAGATCTGTGCCACCACGCTGGGCGAAACCGGCGGCGACCTGCTGTCGATGACCCTGGACGTCGGCTATGCGCTGAGCAGCGTGCTACTGCTCGCGGTCTTCCTGGTCTCGCTGGCGGCGCAACTGCGCGCGCGCCAATTCCAGCCGTGGCGCTACTGGTGGGTGATCCTGACCACCAGCACCGCCGGCACCACGCTGTCGGACTACATGGACCGCAGCCTGGGCCTGGGCTATGCGCAGGGCGCGCTGCTGCTGGTCAGCCTGCTGGCCGCCGTGCTGGCGACCTGGTGGCTGTGCGAGCGCAACTTGTCGGTAGAACGCATCGGCAGCGGCCGCGCCGAGGTCTTCTACTGGCTGGCGATCCTGGTCTCCAACACGCTGGGGACCGCGCTGGGCGATTATCTGGCCGACAGTTCGGGGCTGGGCTTCGCCGGCGGCGCGCTACTGATCGCGGCGCTGCTGGCGGTGATCGCCCTCGCCTATGCGTTCACCCGCGTCTCGCGCACGGCGCTGTTCTGGGCGGCGTTCGTGCTGACCCGCCCGTTCGGCGCCACCCTCGGCGACCTGCTGAGCAAGCCGACCGCCAAGGGCGGGCTGGACCTGGGCACGGTCGGTGCGTCGCTGCTGCTGGCCGGGCTGTTGCTGGCGGTGCTGGGCGCCTCGACCCGTCGCGGCAACGCCGACCACCGCGCAGCGCGCTAGGGTCGGCGAGCGCTGATCCGACAAGGCGAAGGCGTCGAATCGAAAATGCTGCAGAAGATCTGGATGCTGGGCAAGCTACTGCACCCAATGGGCGAGATCGCGGCAATGGAATTGCTGGACAAGATGAAGACCGCCAAGCCCGCGATGCGGGCCTGGTGCTTTAGCGCCGGGCAAACCCGGCTCGCTGGGAGACGATGTGCGCAGCAACACGCCGACGCGTGCTTGCGGCCGCGTGCAGCCGGCGCCGCCCTGCTTCAAGCATCTACACGGGGGTGCCGCCTCGCGCTTGGCCCTGGCCTCGCCCCCTCGATCGCGTTGCTCGCCTAGCATCAACCCGGCACCAACAGGTAGAAGACGCGCTAGGCGAGACGACGCGACTCCGCGTACGGCGGCGTGTCGGGGTAGTCGTCCTGACGCAGACGGTCCTGCAGGTCGCGCCACCACTGCGGCTGGAACAACTCCGGGTGGATGTGCTTGACCGCCTCCAGTTGCGATGCCGGCAAGCCCATGAACAATGCGAAACGCTCCGGAAACACATCGCGCGGCCCGACGTGGAACCACGGCTCGGCCGCCATCTGCTCCTCGTAGGTCGTCGGCGTCGGCCAGTCGCGAAACGTGCATTCGGTGATCAGACACAGTTCGTCGTAGTCGTAGAACACCGCCCGCTGATGGCGGGTGATGCCGAAGTTCTTCAGCAGCATGTCGCCTGGGAAGATGTTGTTGCGCGCCATGTCCTTGATCGCCTGACCATAGTCCACCGCCGCGGCGTGCGCGGCGTCTGCCGGCTGCTCGCGCAGGTACAGATTGAGCGGACGCAGACGACGCTGCACGTAGCACAGGCCGATCAGCAGGTCGTCGCCATCCTCGCTCAGGCTCATCGCGCAGGTGCGCTGCAGCTCCTCCAGCAAGGCCGGTGCAAAGCGCGCCTTGGGAAAACGCAGGAAACGATAGGGCTGGGCGTCGAGCAGGCGGCCAATGCGGTCGAGCTGGAACACCAGCTCGTACTTGCCCTCCACCTGCGCGCGACTCATGGTCTTGGGATAGGCGAAACGATCGCGGATCAGCTTGAACACCAGCGGATAGCTGGGCAGGGTGAAGACCACCATGACCATGCCCGGTGTGCCTTCGGCGTGCACCAACTGCTCGCTGGGATGGCTCTGGAAGTGACGAAAGAAAGTGCGATAACGCTCGGTCTTGCCTTGCTTGGCGCGGCCAAGCATCGTGTAGAGCTCGTCGATGGGCTTGTGGGTGAGCAGGCTGCGCAGGAACACCACCGCATCGCCGACGGTGGCCAGGTTGGCCTGGAAGTAGCTGCGTGAGTTACTGAACAACTGCGCCACATCGCTACGCCGCGTCAGGACCGCTTCGGCACGCAGGCCGGTGGCATCGTTGACCAGGGCGATGACGCAGGGCGAGAACCGGTGCTCGCCGAACACCCGTCCGACCAGATAAGCGCGACGCTCGCGGTAGAACACCGTCTCCAACAACTCAACGCTACGCACCGGATGCTCGCCCCAGTGCGCCAGATCGTCCAGTAGACGCACCGCGATCGCCGCCGCGCAGCGGGTGCGGTGCGCATACGGAACCTGGAACGGATAATCGCCAAGCACCCGCACCAGCATCTCGGTCAGGCGCCCCGGCGACACCGCATAGGTATGGCGGGCCACCGGCACGGTGATGGCATCGGTGGGCTCGATGTCCAGGGCGACGAACTCGATCTCCGCGTCCACGCCGTGGGTCCCGAAGTAACGCCGGGTCAGCGTGTTGTAGAACGTCTTGTACAGCTCCTGGTCGATCAATCCGGCCAGCAGGTCGGCGTAATGACGGCGCGCACGCATCCACAGTGCGCGGTCATGGGCCTGGCCGAGCAGCACCGCACGCAAGCGCAGCATGCATTCGGCGATGCACTGGTCGTACAGCGCGATACGCTCGACGGCGTCATCGCGGGCGCCGCTCCAGTCCTGGGTCTCGAACCGCTGGCGGGCCCGTCCGGTGATCTCGGCAAAGCGTGCGTGGTAGTCCTCGAACGCCTCGTAGATGGCATGGCCAATGGCCAGGGCGCGACGTTCGGATGGCGGTGGCAGCGGAGCGCTCGACATGCGCCCAGTGTAACCAGCACCCTTCCGGCATGGCAGGCACACGCTCTGCGGTGTAGGTCGATGCTTGCTGTCGTCGATCCAGTCGCCGATGGCGCGGCCGATCAAGGCCGCACTTTAATGCTGTCCATCACGCCACGACGCCGGTGATCGGCGTCGTGGCGCGGTGGGACGATCAGGCCTTCAGTGTCGCCAATGCCGCATTGAAGGTCGGGCTCGGACGCATGGCCGCACTGACCTTGGCCAGATCCGGGTGGTAGTAACCACCGATGTCGACCGGCTTGCCCTGGGCGCCATTGAGTTCGGCCACGATCGCAGCCTCGTTCTCGCTCAGGGCCTTGGCCAGCGGGGCGAACTTGGCCTGCAGCGCGGCATCCTCGGTTTGCGCGGCCAGGGCCTGCGCCCAGTACAGCGCCAGGTAGAAATGGCTGCCGCGGTTATCCAGCTCGCCCACCTTGCGCGCCGGAGACTTGTTGTTGTCCAGGAATTGGCCATTGGCCACGTCCAGCGTCTTGGCCAACACGCGCGCAGCGGCATTGTCGTAGCGGTTGCCCAGGTGCTCCAGCGATGCAGCCAGCGCGAGGAACTCGCCCAGCGAATCCCAACGCAGGCAATTCTCTTCGACGAACTGCTGCACATGCTTGGGCGCCGAGCCACCGGCGCCGGTTTCGAACAGCCCGCCACCGGCCATCAGCGGCACGATCGACAGCATCTTGGCGCTGGTGCCCAGCTCCATGATCGGGAACAGATCGGTGAGGTAGTCGCGCAGCACGTTGCCGGTCACCGAAATGGTGTCCTGACCCTGGCGGATGCGCTGCAGCGACAGGCGCGTTGCGTCCACTGGCGAGAGGATGCGGATGTCCAGGCCCTTGGTGTCGTGATCCTGCAGATAGCGCTCGACCTTGGCGATCACCTGCGCGTCGTGGGCACGCGCGGCATCGAGCCAGAACACCGCGGGCGTCTGGCTCAGGCGAGCGCGTTCGACCGCGAGCTTCACCCAGTCCTGGATCGGCGCGTCCTTGACCTGGCACATGCGCCACAGGTCGCCGGCCTCGACGGCATGCTCGAACACCACCTTGCCGTTGGCATCGGTGACGACGACGGTGCCGTCGGCCGGGATCTGGAAGGTCTTGTCGTGCGAGCCGTATTCCTCGGCCTTCTGCGCCATCAGGCCGACATTGGCCACCGAGCCCATGGTGGCCGGATCGAACGCGCCATGCGCCTTGCAGTCTTCGATCACCGCCTGGTAGACGCCGGCATAGCAACGATCCGGGATCACCGCCTTGGTGTCCTGCAGCTTGCCCTGCGGATTCCACATCTGACCGGAGTCGCGAATCATCGCCGGCATCGAGGCATCGATAATGACGTCACTGGGCACATGCAGGTTGGTGATGCCCTTGTCCGAATTGACCATCGCCAACGCCGGGCGCTGCGCGTACTGCGCCTGAAGGTCGGCCTTGATCTGCTCCTGCTGCGCCTCCGGCAGGCCGCCGATGCGCGCATAGAGGTCGCCGATGCCGTTGTTGGGATCGAACCCCACCGACTTCAGCGCCTCGGCATACTTGGCCAACACGTCGCGATAGAACTCGCCCACCACCACGCCGAACAGCACCGGGTCGGAGACCTTCATCATGGTCGCCTTCAGATGCACCGAGAACAGCACATCCTGCGCCTTGGCATCGGCGATCTGCGCAGCGATGAACGCGGCCAGCGCGCGCTTGCTCAACACCGCGGCATCGACGATCTCACCCGCCTTGACCGCCACCTTGTCCTTGAGCACGGTGCGCGCGCCATCGGTGCCGACCAGTTCGATCTTCAGCGCACCGGCCTCGGCCAGGGTCGCCGACTGCTCGCTGCCGAAGAAGTCGCCGTCCTGCATGTGCGCCACGTGCGACTTGGAGTCGCTGCTCCACTTGCCCATGCGGTGCGGATGCTTGCGCGCATAGTTCTTCACCGACAGCGGCGCACGGCGATCGGAATTGCCTTCGCGCAGCACCGGATTGACCGCGCTGCCCTTGACCTTGTCGTAGCGCGCCTTGACGTCCTGCTCGGCGGCGTCCTTGGGCTCATCCGGATAGTTGGGCAGTGCGTAGCCCTGCGCCTGCAATTCCTTGATCGCGGCCTTCAGCTGCGGCACCGAGGCGCTGATATTGGGCAGCTTGATGATGTTGGCGTCCGGCGTGGTGGCCAGTGCGCCGAGCTCGGCCAGGTGGTCGCCGATCTTCTGCGCATCGCTCAGGTGTTCGGGAAACAGCGCAAGGATGCGACCGGCCAGCGAGATATCCCGCGTCTCCACCACGATGCCGGCGGTGTCAGTGTAGGCGTCGATGATCGGCAGCAGCGACTGCGTTGCCAGGTACGGAGCTTCATCGGTGAGCGTGTACAGGATCTTGGGCGTGTTTGACATGGCGCGCGAAATGACCTCGGGGATAGGAAACAGCCAACCGCAGTACGGCAGGGTACGTTGCAGGCGAAAGCAGTAGCGGCACCGGGATCTCCCCGATGCGCCTAGTTCCTGATTGTCGCGTGTCTACGGTGTTCTGGCAAAATCGCCGGGCATCTGCATCCAGCACACGCTGTCATGCCAGACGCGCGGCACACTGACCGGATGAATGCAACGTTCTCCGCCACCGATCTGGACCAGACCTTCCTGCTGGGCATCAGCTCACCACACCCAGTTATTACGCACGCGGCCTGGACTATGCCGACCAAGCGCGGGTGATGCTCCAGACCATGGAGCCCCACCGCGTCTGCGCCACCGTCAGCGGCAGCGACGCGTACACCGTCGAACTGATCTGGCGCGATAGCGCATTGCATGGTCTGTGCGATTGCCCGATCGGACAGCAAGCGCAGTTCTGCAAGCATCAGGTCGCCGTGGCGATCACCTGAGCACGGGCCGCGGCCAAGGATCCCGCATCCAAGCCCCGCGCACTCGATACAGCATCCGCGTCGGCGCCCACTGGTTCCGAGCAGGTCCTGCGGCAATGGCTCTCGACGCAAACGCCGCAGGCGTTGCAAACCCTTGTCCTGGAGCTGGCCCGCGACGATGCGCAGTTGCGCAACCGTCTTCCCACGCTGCAACGCCTGCACGGACAACAGCATGACAAGAATGGCCAAACCGCATTCGCGGGCGAACTTGCCGAACTGCGACAGCGCTACAAGGTCAAACGCAGCTTCATCGAACTGTTGGACAAGCACTTCCCGGCTGATTGAGTGGAGCGCGGCAGGTGCAGCCGCGCTTCAGCCGTGGCGTGGATGCGGTACGGCGTAGAGCCATGAGACGAACCTTGCCTACCGGGATCGATCGCGGCCATACGATGCGCAAGTGGCCGCGAGTCGACAGACCGGAGCAAGCGAGTCAACGCATGCAAGAGCGCCAACACCATCGTGCTGCCGACGAAGCCGGCTGGGTCTAGCTGGAGTGCCGATTACTTGACGGTAAACGTCTGCGGACTGCCGGCCGGCTTGCCATCCACCATCACCTGCGCGGTGTAGTTGCCCGTCGGCCAACCATCGGGCTTGCTGAAGCTCAGGTTGGTGGTCTCGTTGCCGCTGGTGGTCAAGGTGGCATTCTGCTCGCCAGCCACCTGGCCGTCCTGGTAGGTGAGCTTGGCCGCGACCGGGACATTGTTGGCGCTGCCCTGGGTCTTAACCGACACGATGATGGTGTCCTTGCTGCCGATGGTCGTCGCTGGCGTCACGCGCTTGTCGGCGGCCGCCGAAGTGCCCACCTCCACACTTGCCACCGTCACGGCAGCGCCGCTCACAGCGGCAGCATCGGTGCTCGCAGCGCCGGTGGCACCGCTCTGGGCGGCCTGGTCACTGGCAGGAGGTACGGCGGCAGGTGCCGCGATGTCGGAGGTCTCCGCGCCGGACGTTGGATCCTTGGCGACGCTGGAATCGTCGTTGGGGTCCTTGCGGCAGCCGGAGAGCGCAAGCACGCCGGCAAGAGCGAGCATCAAGGCACTGGAAGCGGTTCGAATCGCCATGGGAGTCTCCATTTCGATGAGCAATGGCTCGATTTAGGGCTTGCAGGGATGTCTGTGAAAATACGGCAGCGCCGATGGACGCTGCAGGTGCTCGGCGGCGCGGCGTGTGCGCCTCAGGCCTTGGGCGGCAGGCGCAACACCTGTCCTGGCTGCAATAGGTCGGGGTCCTTGAGTGTGGCCCGGTTGGCCTCGAAGAGACGCGGCCACAGGTTGCCGTCGCCGTAATGGCGTTTTGCGATCAACGACAGGCTATCGCCAGGTTGCACGGTCACCGATTGCTCGCCAACGATTTGCGCCGTGCTCTCCACGCTCGAACGGACGTTGGAAAACTCCGGCGACTGCACGATCTCGGCGGTGCTATCGACGGTGGCGGTGACGTTGGAGAAATCGGCTTTCTTGTCGGCATGCATCGTCGTGGCCCTCTTCGATCACGAGGGTCAGCCTGCGGGGCGCGCCGTTAAGGGTGAATCGCGCCACCGTGAAGTCGGCGCGATTCTCGTTGCCTCACTGTCGCAGGTCGCGAAACGTCGCCAGCGGCGTCGGCAGCGCGGGCGAATGGCGCAGCGGATTGATATCCAGCCCACCGCGACGGGTGTAGCGCGCTTCCACTACCAGCCACTGCGGTGCGCAGCGCGCCAGCACGTCGTGGAAAATGCGTTCGACGCATTGCTCGTGAAATTCGGCATGGTCGCGGAAGCTGACGAGATACCGCAGGAGCCCTTCGCGATCGATCGCCGCGCCGCGGTAGCGCAGCGTCACGCTGGCCCAATCCGGCTGACCGGTCACCGGGCAATTGGACTTGAGCAAGGCCGAGGTCAGCACTTCCTCGACCATCGCCTGGCCCACGGTGCTCAGGTAGTCGGCATTGGGCGGGCCGTAATCGTCGATGCTGACATCCAGCGCGTCGATCGACTCGCCTTCACCGACCGGATCGATCGGCGGCAGACCGAATTCCACCAGTACATCGGCGCCGGCGCGCGCCGACAGGTCCGAGGCGATGCGCTCGCGAACCGCCTCGGCACTATTGAAGCGGGTGGCGTTGAGCGAATTCAGATACAGCTTGAGCGACTTGGATTCGATCAAGGCCGGTGAATCGGCCGGGATCTGCAAGGTCGCGGTCGCCACGCAAGGTTTGCCATGGGCGTCCAGCCAGCCGAGCTCGTAGGCATGCCAGCGGTCATGACCGACGAACGGCAGCGCGCCGGCCTGTACGCCGATCGCTTCGCGACCGGCAGCACGCGGAATGGGAAACAGCAACGCGGGGTCGTAGCCATGCGGGTAGGCGACCTCGCGGCCGAGCAGGGAGTCTTCTGGAGTGGTCATGCCGCCATTTTAGGCGGCATGACCGCAGCGCGCGTCACCGCCAGGACCCGGCGGACAGCGCCGATACACGCTGCCCGCCTGGCGCGCCCTCGCCGGTGCGAGGGCGGACGCGACCGTCAGCTGGTCTGTCCCTGGTGCAGATAGTCCAGCGAGACCTGAAGCAGCGCGCGCAGGCCCACGTCCAGCGACGATTCGTCGAGCAGGAACTGCGGCGAGTGATTGCTCGGCGCAGTGGCCGGATCGATGCCCGCGGCGGTGGCGCCGACGAAGAAGAACATCGCCGGGACCTGCTGGGCATAGAACGAGAAATCTTCCGCGCCCATCTGCAACGGCGGCTCGTAGACGTTGTCGGCGCCGACCACCGCCTGCAGGCTGGGCAGCATCCGCGCCGTCAGTGCGGGGTCGTTGACGGTGGCCGGATTGCCCGGCTGATCGGGCACCTGCGCGTCGACCTTGGCCCCGTGCGCGGCGGCAGTGTGTTCGGCAACGTTCTTCAGGTCGGCGAAGATCTGCTGGCGCATGGCCTCGTCGAAGGTGCGGATGGTCCCGACCATCTCCACATCGTCGGGAATGATGTTGTAGCGGATGCCGCCCTTGATCGCGCCGAAACTCAGCACCGCCGGTTGCTTGGACAGATTGGCGCGGCGACTGATCACCGTCTGCGCGGTGCTGATCATGTCGGCGCTGGCGACGATCGGGTCGATGCCGTTCCACGGCGCCGACCCATGGGTCTGGCGGCCGATCATCTTGATCGCGAAGCGGTCCGATGCCGCCATCAGCGGGCCGCCACGCACGGCGATCTTGCCGGCCTGGACGCTGGAGAACACATGCAGGCCGAACACCGCCTGCGGCTTGAAATCGGCGAACAGGCCCTCCTTCAGCATCAGCGAGGCGCCGCCCTCCTCGTTGCCCGGCGCGCCTTCTTCGGAGGGCTGGAAGATCAGCATGACTTCACCGGGCAGCTGCGCACGCATGCCCACCAACGCTTCGGCCACGCCCAGCAGGATCGCGGTATGGGCATCGTGGCCGCAGGCATGCATCACCCCGACCCGCTCACCGCGATAGTCGGCCACCGCCTTGGAGGCGAACGGCAGCCCGGTCTGTTCGGTGACCGGCAAGGCGTCCATATCCGCCCGCAGGGCGATGCGTGGGCCTGGCTTGCCGCCCTTGATGATCGCGACCACGCCGTGATGGGCGATGCCGGTGCGCGGCTTGAGACCAAGCTTGCGCAGCTGGGCCGCCACGGTCGCGGCCGTCCGCTCCTCGCGATTGGACAGTTCCGGGTGCTGGTGGAAGTCGCGTCGCCACTGCACCACCTTGGCCTGCAGCGTGCTGGCGGCGGCCTGCACCTCCGGACGTGGGGCGGTCTGGGCGGTCGCCAGCACGGGCAGGACGGCCAGCAGGGCGCTGGCCAAGAGGCAGGGATGGCGCATCGAAGGGTCTCCGTCAGATCATTCCGCACTGTAGTACAGCCAGGCCGTCGGCTGGGCTGCGGTGGGGCACGGTTCAGCCAACCGGTCAACCGCGCAGGCGCTCAACCGTTCGTCCTCCACCACCCGTTCCACCGGTGGTCGTCGTGGCCGGTGCGCCCGTTACTTCAGTAACGTCCCATCCAGCGATGGCGACGATATGCTTGCCCCCAGCCGCCCCCAAGGGTGCGATCGCGCACCCGGCCCGCCATCAGGAGTTTGTCGAATGTCGCGTTTCTGGAAGCTCACACTGCTCGTCGTGGCGGTGCTCGTGGTGGCGTTTGTCGCAATGCGAATGATCGGCGGGGGATCCCATGGCAAGCGCCCAGGCGCGCCGGACGGCAACGGCACCGAAGACAGCGGCCCGGTGCCGGTCACCGTGGTGGCTGCCACCACCCAGGACGTGCCGGTCTATGCCAATGCGCTGGGCACGGTGACCGCGCTCAATACCGTCACGGTCAACCCGCAGGTCGGCGGCCAGTTGATGAGCCTGAACTTCCGCGAAGGCCAGGAAGTGAAGAAGGGCGAGTTGCTCGCGCAGATCGACCCGCGCACGCTGCAGGCCAGCTACGACCAGGCGCTGGGGGCCAAGCGGCAGAACCAGGCCCTGCTGGCCACCGCGCGCGTCAACTACCAACGCTCCAACGATCCGGCCTACAAGCAATACGTGGCGCGCACCGACCTGGATACCCAACGTAACCAGGTCGCCCAGTACGAGGCGGCGGTGGCCGCCAACGATGCGCAGATGCGTGCTGCGCAGGTGCAACTGCAGTTCACCCGCATCACTGCGCCGATCGACGGCATCGCCGGCATCCGCGGCGTGGACGTCGGCAATATCGTCAGCACCACCTCCACCATCGTCACCCTGACCCAGGTCCGCCCGATCTACGTGTCCTTCAACCTGCCGGAGCGCGAGCTGACCGCAGTCCGCAGCGGCCAGGCGGCCGGTGCGTTGCCGGTTGCCGCGCTCGATCGTGGCGATGCCCACGTGCTCAGCGCCGATGGCAAGCTCGACGTGATCGATAACCGTATCGCCACCGACAGCGGCACCTTCGGCGCCCGCGCGATCTTCCCCAATGCCGACAATGCGCTGTGGCCTGGCCAGTTCGTCAACGTGCGGCTGCAGTTGCGCACGATCGCCGGCGGCACCGTGGTGCCGACCCAGGCGGTGCAGCGCGGCCCCGACGGCGACTATGTCTACGTAGTTGGCAAGGACAACACCGCCCAGGTCCGCACCGTGGTGCAGGGTGTGGAAGTGGACGACAGCCACGTGCAGATCAGCAAGGGCGTGGCGCCGGGCGAGCAGGTGGTGACCGAAGGCCAGTTCCGGCTCAAGCCGGGCAGCAAGGTCAGCGCACTCAAGCCCGGGCAGGCGCCGCCGGAACCGACCGAGGCCGAGCTCAAGGCGGCAAAGGACAAACAGCAGCGTGGCGGTGGCGGCGGCGGCCGTCGCGGCGGCGGCCCCCGCTAATGCCTCACCGCTGGCGACGGCCCAGGCCGTTGCCAGCGCGCGTCGGCGCCATCCGCGCCGGCATCGATCGACGTCTTCAGCAAGGACACCCCCGTGGGCTTTTCGACCCTCTTCATCCGCCGTCCGATCGCCACCTCGCTGTTGATGGCCGGGATCCTGCTGTTGGGCATCCTCGGCTATCGCCAGCTGCCGGTGTCGGCATTGCCGGAAATCGATGCGCCCAGCCTGGTGGTGACCACCCAGTACCCCGGCGCCAACGCCACCACCATGGCCTCGTTGGTGACCACGCCGCTGGAGCGGCAGTTCGGGCAGATCTCCGGGCTGCAGATGATGACGTCCGACTCCTCGGCCGGGCTGTCGACGATCATTCTGCAGTTCTCGATGGAGCGCGACATCGATATCGCCGCGCAGGACGTGCAGGCGGCGATCCGTCAGGCCACGCTGCCGTCCTCGCTGCCCTATCAACCGGTCTACAACCGGGTCAATCCGGCCGATGCAGCCATCCTCACGCTCAAGCTGACCTCCGACACGCTGCCGCTGCGTGACGTCAACAACTACGCCGACTCGATCCTGGCCCAACGCTTGTCGCAGGTGCCGGGTGTGGGGCTGGTGTCCATCGCCGGCAACGTGCGGCCGGCGGTCCGCATCCAGGTCAATCCGGCGCAGCTGTCCAACATGGGCCTGACCATGGAGTCGCTGCGCAGCGCGCTGACCCAGACCAACGTCAGCGCGCCCAAGGGCTCGCTCAACGGCAAGACCCAGTCTTACAGCATCGGCACCAACGACCAGCTCACCGACGCGGCACAGTACCGCGACACCATCATCAGCTACAAGGACGGCGCACCGGTGCGGCTGGCCGATGTGGCCAAGGTGGTCGATGGCGTCGAGAACGACCAGCTGGCGGCCTGGGCCGATGGCAAGCCTGCAGTGCTGCTGGAGATCCGCCGCCAGCCCGGTGCCAACATCGTGCAGACCGTCGAGCAGATCCGCGGCATCCTGCCGCAGTTGCAGGCGGTGCTGCCTGCAAACGTGCACTTGGACGTGTTCTCCGACCGCACCGAAACCATTCGCGCCTCGGTGCATGAGGTCAAGTTCACCCTGGTGCTGACCATCGGCCTGGTGGTGGCGGTGATCTTCGTGTTCCTGCGGCGGCTGTGGGCCACCATCATTCCGTCGGTGGCGGTGCCGCTGTCGCTGGCCGGCACCTTCGGGGTAATGGCCTTCGCCGGCATGTCGCTGGACAATCTGTCGCTGATGGCGCTGGTGGTGGCCACCGGTTTCGTGGTCGACGATGCGATCGTGATGATCGAGAACATCGTGCGCTACATCGAACAGGGCAAGACCGGCCAGGAGGCGGCGGAGATCGGTGCCCGCCAGATCGGCTTCACCGTGCTGTCGTTGACGGTCTCGCTGGTGGCGGTGTTCCTGCCGCTGCTGTTGATGCCTGGCGTCACCGGACGGCTGTTCCACGAGTTCGCCTGGGTGCTGTCGATCGCGGTGGTGATCTCGATGCTGGTGTCGCTGACGCTGACGCCGATGATGTGCGCCTACCTGCTCAAGCCCGATGCGCTGCCCGAAGGCGAGGACGCGCACGAGCGTGCCGCTGCGGCCGGCAAGACCAACCTGTGGACGCGCACGGTCGGCCTGTACGAGCGCAGCCTGGATTGGGTGCTGGCCCACCAGCGCCTGACCCTGGGCGTGGCGATCGGCGCGGTGGCGCTGACCGTGGTGCTGTACATCGTCATCCCCAAGGGTTTGTTGCCCGAGCAGGACACCGGCCTGATCACCGGCGTGGTGCAGGCTGACCAAAACGTCGCCTTCCCGCAGATGGAACAGCGCACCCAGGCGGTGGCCGAGGCCTTGCGCAAGGATCCGGCGGTCACCGGCGTGGCTGCCTTCATCGGCGCCGGTTCGATGAACCCCACGCTCAACCAGGGCCAGCTGTCGATCGTGCTGAAAACGCGCGGCGACCGCGACAGCCTGGAGGACATCCTGCCGCGCCTGCAGCAGGCAGCCGCCGGCATTCCCGGTGTGGCCTTGTTCCTCAAGCCGGTGCAGGACGTCACCCTGGATACGCGTGTGGCCGCCACCGAGTACCAGTACTCGCTGTCGGATGTGGACAGCAGCGAGTTGGCCGGCTGGGCCACGCGCATGACCGACGCGATGCGCAAGCTGCCCGAGCTGGCCGATGTGGACAACAACCTGGCCAGCCAGGGCCGGGCGCTGGAACTGACCATCGATCGTGACAAGGCCAGCATGCTGGGCGTGCCGATGCAGACCATCGACGACACGCTCTACGACGCCTTCGGCCAGCGCCAGATCTCCACCATCTTCACCGAACTCAATCAGTACCGGGTGGTGCTGGAGGTCGCGCCGGAATTCCGCAGCAGTACTGCGCTAATGAACCAACTGGCGGTGGCCAGCAACGGCAGCGGCGCATTGACCGGCACCAATGCCACCAGCTTCGGCCAGGTGAGTTCGTCCAACTCCTCCACTGCCACCGGCGTGGGCAACCGCAACACCGGCATCGTGGTCGGCGGCGGCGCGATCATTCCGCTGGCGGCGCTGGCCGAGGCCAAGGTCACCAATACCCCGCTGGTGGTCAGCCACCAGCAACAGCTGCCGGCGGTGACCATCTCCTTCAACCTGGCCCCGGGCCATTCGCTGTCGCAGGCGGTGATGGCAATCGAGCAGGCACGCGCGCAATTGAAGATCCCCACCCAGGTCCATGCCGAATTCGTCGGCAAGGCCGCCGAGTTCACCGGCAGCCAGACCGACGTGGTGTGGTTGCTGCTGGCCTCGATCGTGGTGATCTACATCGTGCTCGGCGTGCTCTATGAGAGCTACATCCATCCGCTGACGATCATTTCCACGCTGCCGCCAGCGGGTGTCGGTGCATTGCTGGCGCTGATGCTGTGCGGCCTGAGCCTGTCGGTGGACGGCATCGTCGGCATCGTGCTGCTGATCGGCATCGTCAAGAAGAACGCCATCATGATGATCGACTTCGCCATCGAGGCCAGGCGCACCGGCGTCAGCGCCCACGATGCGATTCGCCGCGCCTGCCTGCTGCGCTTCCGCCCGATCATGATGACCACCGCCGCGGCAATGCTCGGCGCCCTGCCGCTGGCGCTGGGCACCGGCATCGGCTCGGAACTGCGTCGCCCGCTCGGCATCGCCATCGTCGGTGGCCTGCTGCTGTCGCAGCTGGTCACCCTGTACACCACTCCGGTGATCTATCTGTACATGGAACGCGCCGGCGAACGCGTACGTGCATGGCGCGTACGCCGCGCGGCGATGGCCGCTGGACAGGCAGGAGAGCGGGCATGAGGCTTAATGAAGCCGGGGCTCGGGACCCGGGACCCGGGACCCGGGGAAGGCAACAGCAACAACAACAGCAAACGCAACAGCAACAGCAACAGCAACAGCGGGCGGGGGAGTGGAGTCAGCCGACGCCTCCCCCTCCGGGACCCCCGTCCCCGGGCCCGAGTCCCCGGCTCTTCTCTCCCCCACCGTCGCCCTCCACCCGAACAACGCCATCGGTCG
>NZ_NSET01000042.1 GCF_009192945.1 Xanthomonas maliensis
GGATGTGGACGCCAGCGGCAACGTGACCAACGTGTCGGTCGAAAAGTCCAGCCGCAACCGCGACCTTGACCGTGCTGCGATGGACGCGGCACGTAAGTGGAAGTTCAACCCTTCCGTCGTCAACGGACAGAAGGCAGCTGGACGCGTCCGAGTCCCGGTCAACTTTGCTCTGAACTGATCCCACGGGCCGGCCAGGGCCGGCCCAGGATCCTGTCTTCCTTTCGCTCCACCCTTCATCACCTCACACAACAAAGGTAAGCGTCATGCTGCAGGAACTTTTCATCGCCGCCGCTGCAGGGGGCTCCAATCCGTCGGCCGCCCTTTCGCAGATGGGCTTCGAGCACCTGATCACGGAAATGACCTCCAATCCGGGTGACTTCGCCGTCTCCTGGGTCGTTCTGATCACGCTGATCGGCATGTCGGCCCTGTCCTGGTACTGGACCGTCATCAACATCTTCCGCGCCACCCGCCTCAAGAGCGCGGCTGACCGCGTCACCACCGCATTCTGGGAAGCCCCGAATGCACAGGACGCCATCCGCGCCATGGAAGAGCAGCCGGCTTCCGAGCCGTTCTCCAAGATCGCGCTGGACGCTGCCCAGGCAGCTGCTCACCACCAGCGCGCCGAAGGCGGCACCGCCGGTCTGGGCGAGACCCTGAGCCGTTCGGAGTTCGTCGATCGCGCGCTGCGCCAGGCCGTGACCCGCGAAAGCACCAAGCTGCAGTCGGGCATGACCCTGCTGGCGACCGTCGGTGCAACCGCGCCGTTCGTTGGTCTGCTGGGTACCGTGTGGGGCATTTACGGCGCGCTGATCAAGATCGGTGCCACCGGCTCGGGCTCGATCGAAGTCGTCGCCGGCCCGGTGGGTGAAGCGCTGATCATGACCGCGATCGGTCTGTTCGTCGCGATCCCGGCAGTGTTCGCGTTCAACTTCTTCTCCAAGATCAACAGCTCCACGATCGCGAAGTTCGACACGTTCGCCCACGACCTGCACGACTTCTTTGCTACCGGCGCGCGCGTTCGCTAATCCGGTTGTCCAAGAACGACATCGCAACGATTTAGACGGAGCCCGTTATGGCCTTCAGTAGTGGTAACAGCGGCGGCCCGATGGCCGACATCAACGTCACGCCCTTGGTGGACGTGATGTTGGTGCTGCTGATCATCTTCATCATCACGGCACCGCTGATGTCCCATAAGGTCAAGGTGGACTTGCCCCAGGCGAACCTGAACAAGGAAGAAGACGCGACGAAGCGGTCCGATCCAATCACCCTGGCGGTGAAAGAAAACGGCGACCTCTTCTGGAACGATCAGCCGATCAGCAAGGAAGCACTGGAGTCGCGCCTTTCCACCGCCGCACAGCAGACCCCGCAGCCGCCACTCAATCTGCGTGGCGACCGCACGACCAAGATGCGTACGATCAACGAGGTCACCAAGATCGCGCAGGGTCAGGGCATGCTGGACATCGGCTTCGTTGCGACCAAAGAGAAGGGGCAGTAAGCCATGGCATTCAGTACCGGTGGAAACCGTGGGCCGATGGCCGACATCAACGTCACGCCCCTGGTGGACGTGATGTTGGTGCTGCTGATCATCTTCATCGTGACCGCGCCGATCATGACCTACCCGATCGCCGTGGATCTGCCGCAGCGGGTGCTCAACCCGCCACCGCAGACGACCGAACCGCCGCCGCCGATCGAGTTGCGCATCGACGCCACCAACCAGGTGTATTGGAACAATAGCCCGGTGGTGGTCTCGCAGCTGCAGCAGCGGATGGAGGAAGTCGTGCAGAGCGACCCGACCAATCAGCCGGAGCTGCGCATCGATGCCAACCAGGACGCGGAATACGAGGTGATGGCCAAAGTCCTGGCCGCGGCGAAGAACGCGCAGTTGAAGAAGATCGGTTTCGTGCAATAAGACTTCGCAAGACCGCAACACCACAGTCATGACGCGACTGCAAACGCCACCGGCAACGGTGGCGTTTTTTTATTGCCCGTATAGCGGCGTACCAGCGATGCCAGCGATACGCTCTCCACTCACAGAGCGCGAGCGGTTTTACCGGCCCGCATGTCCAACAGCGGCGCCAAACCCTGTGCCGCGTGCTGACCAGACCACGGCTGCCATCCGCGACCACACCCGCGGTGCTGCGGTGCCGTATGAGGGTGTCCTTTGTCCATCTCTACGTGCTCGCCGACCCTGCCCGCCCCTTGCTGCCACCAGCGGATGTTGATGGTGGGTCGGAACCCGCAGGATGTGGTCGTGATCGCGAGGCGACACAGCATCGGCGTGCACGTGAGTGGATCGACCTCCCAACGTGGGAGCTGCCAGGGTGATGCTCTTGCTGTCGTGGTTGAACATGGCATGGCGCGCGATCCATGGGATTCCCGTGGCACTGCCACGCCCTGACCGGCAACGGCCGATGCCTCTACACACGCCTGCACCAATTGGGGACGCCTGGGTGCCAACGGCCAGCTGTTCTGCAATGACAGTCCGCTCGCCCGCCAGGAGCTATCGTCACCCTTGCAGGGACAAAGGCGTCGCGCGGCCAGCACTGCATCTGCACTGCACTTGTATGTCAGCCCGTGGGCAGACCGCGCGCAGCTGAGCGAGTTGCTGTTGGCGGCCAAGGCCGCGCGGGTGGAGCGCATCGCCTTCGTGCAGTGATCTTGGGGTGCGCTGGGGATGCCGAGGCCCGCTCGCGTTCTGTCTGCGTGCGGGTCAGGCGACGACGTTGTCGTGTTCCAGATGCATCTCGGTGCGGCGTAGTGTGGCCGGAGCACCGGGGTGCCGACCACCAGGCATCAGGGCACCGGCCGACTGTTGCGCAGGATCTGCAGGTAGCCGTGCACGCTGGCTTCCAGCCCTTGATACAAGGCTTCGCCGATCAAGGCATGGCCGATCGACACTTCGAGCACGTTGGGAACGGCGGCGAGGAAATCGCCCAGATTGTCTTGCGAAAGATCGTGGCCGGCATTGACGCCGAGGCCGGCCGCGCTTGCGCGGCGAGCAGCGTCGGCAAACCGCTGCAGGGCGGACGCTGGATGCCCTTCGAGATGCGCTTGCGCGTACGGACCGGTGTACAACTCGATCCGGTCCGCGCCCAGCAGCGCCGCCTGCGCAAGATCGGGACTCTCGGCATCGACGAAGAGACTGACGCGGCTGCCCAACGCCTTGAACGCGGCGATCAGGGTGCCGAGCTGCGTGGTGTCCTGCGCAAAATCGAAGCCATGGTCGGAGGTCAGCTGGCCATCGCCATCGGGAACCAGGGTGACCTGCTCAGGACGGGTGTGGCGGCACAGCTCCAGCAATCCAGGATACCCCTCGCGCGGTGGTGCGAATGGATTGCCTTCGATGTTGAATTCCACTCCTCGCTCGCGGGTGAGTGCTCCCAGTGCCAGCACGTCCTCGGCGCGGATATGGCGTTGATCCGGCCGCGGATGCACGGTGATACCGTGCGCGCCGGCGGCGATGCAGGTCCGTGCTGCCCGCAGCACGTCCGGATCCCGACCACCGCGCGAATTGCGCAGCACGGCGATCTTGTTGACGTTGACGCTCAGCTGGGTGGTCGGGGCCATGCCTCAGACCTGCGGCTCGCCATCGCGATCGCCAGCGGCCGCAGCGGCCTTGCGGGCGTCGGCAACGGCGCGCAGCCGACGCAACTCGGCCGGATCGATCATGCTGGCGGTGTCGCGCTGGCGATCGTCCAGGCGCGCAGCCACCCAGCCGCGGGTCCACAGCAGCAACAGCACCAGCGCCGTCAGTAGCGCCACGATCAACAGCCACATGTGTGGCGTGCTGAACGCCAGCACCAATGCTCCCAGTGCCATGAGCAGAAACAGCCAATGCATGACGCGCTCCCCGATCTGTGGCCGCAGTGTAGCGCTGCGCCCGGCCGGGTTCCACGTGGGACGGCCCGGCCGGCCTACAACAACGGGGACAGCAGGCGGGCGAATGCTTCGGGCAGCCGTGATCGCCACAACGGACGATGGCGCAGGAAGCGCACCTCCTGTGCCTGCGCCATGTCCTCGCCGAGCAGGCCGGCCAATTCGGCCGCCAGTGCCTGGTCGCGGAACAGCATCGATAGCTCGAAGTTCAGGCGGAAACTGCGGCTGTCGAAGTTGGCGCTGCCGACGATGCAGACATCGTCGTCGGCCAGCAGTGCCTTGGTGTGCAGCATGCGCGGGCCGTACTCGTAGAGACGCACTCCGGCTTCGAGCAATTCATCGAAATAGGAGCGTGCCGCGTAGGTGACCAGGCGTGAATCGCTGAGCCGCGGCACCAGCACCCGCACGTCCAGCCCGCCGAGCGCGGCCGAGGTCAGCGCCATCCGGGCGGCCTCGCCGGGCACGAAGTACGGCGTGGCCAGCCACACCCGGTGCTTGGCTTCATGGATGGCGGCGACCATCAACCGATGAATGGCCTCCCACGACGAGTCCGGGCCTGAGACCAGCACCTGCGCATCGACCCGTCCCTGCGCCCGACTGGGCACATCGTCCGGCCACAACTGCTGGCCGTGAAAAGCCGCCCGCCCTTGTTTGGTGGCGTAGATCCAGTCTTCCAGGAAGACCAACTGCAGGCTGCGCACCACATGGCCCTGCACGCGCACGTGCAGGTCGCGAAATGCGTCGCTCCGGACCTGTTCGTTCTCTTCGTCGGTGACGTTGATGCCACCGGTAAAACCGATGCGTCCGTCGATCACCACCAGCTTGCGGTGGGTGCGCAGATTCAGCCATGGCCGCTTGAACGGCTTGAGCAGCTGGGTCGGATGGAACCACGCCGTCTCCACCCCCGCGGCCCGCAAGGTATGCAGCATGCGTCGGGTCATCGCCGAGGAGCCGATCGCATCCATCAGCAGCCGCACCTTGACCCCGGCGCGCGCGCGCTCCATCAAGGCCTGGCAGATCGCCGTCCCGCTGCGGTCCGGCTGGAAAATGTAGTACTCCAGATGGAGATGGTCGCGGGCGCTGGCGATGGCCTCGAGCAAGGCGGCATACGTGGCGGCGCCGTCGACCAACCACTGCACGTCGGTCGCGCTGCTGGGCGCCAGCCCGGTGGTGGATTGGGCGATCTTCGCCAGCTCGGTGCAGTCGGCATCCGGTGGGCAGACGCTGCTGTAGTGCTCCATTCCCGAGCGCGAGCGGCCACGCCGCAGCCGCTGCCGCTTCACCTTTTGCGGGCCCAGCCAGTAATAGATGAGCAGGCCCAGATATGGCAGCGCCGCCAACGACAGGACCCAGCTCAGCGTGGCCACCGGCTCGCGCTTCTGCAGGATGATCCAGCCGATGATCCACAGCAGGTACAGCACGTAGGCGGAGACCAGGAGGGCATTCAGGTGGGGAATGTCGGTCAGCCAATCCCACGCGCCCTGTGCGAGTGCGAGCATGCGCCGATTCTACGGCGCCCGAGGCGGGCTGCTCGCGTGTCTGTCGTGTTGTCTGATGTTCGCCGCTGCGAGCGTTCACGTGGCCGATGGTTGACCGCTCACCCCGAGCGGAGAGGCATGGCCAGTGCGATGTGGGCGACCGCCGGACCGTGGAGGCGGATGACTGGCGTCCCGGGGCGCGCATGGAGGTGGACCACGACATCTACCGACCTCACACCATCTTGGCGTCGACCTCATCAGGCTGCGCCATGCAGCAGCAGATAGCCGCCGTCGCCGCAGCGATTGCGATCGGCCATGCGTCCGATCGCGTGGACCTGGCAACGCACCGGCAAAGATAGGGTGACCGGCCACGGCGGAAGACGTTGCGCGCGCCAGAGGAATCGATGTCCAGAACAAGCCGCTTGTTTGAACTGCTGGGGATTCTGCGTTCGCACAGACGGCCAGTGTCGGCAGTGCAGCTGGCGCAGACGCTGGGCGTGTCACAACGCAGCGTCTACCGCGACATCGACACCTTGCGTGCGCTTGGCGCGCCGCTGGATGGGCAAGCGGGTATCGGTTATTGCCTGAAGGAAGGCTTCTTTCTTCCCGAGCTGGCGTTTTCGCCGGAGGAGCTGGATGCGGTCATGCTCGGCCTGGACTGGGTGAAACAGCGCGCCGATCCTGCCTTGGTCAAATGCAGTGAACGCGCACTGGCGAAGATTCTTTCGGCCAGACAGCAACTGCCCGCCCTGCATGATGCGTCAGCGGCGATTCTGACGGCTGCATCGACATCCGAGCTGAGCGATCAACCGCACACCGCGCTATTGCGCGATGCCATCCGTCGGCAACGCAAGCTGTCCATCGGCTACGTCGATGCGCAAGGCGTATTGTCCCATCGTGTCATCTGGCCCATCGCCTTGGTCTACTTCGACGATGTGCGCGTGCTGGCCGCCTGGTGCGAATGGCGGGCAGCGTTTCGCCATTTTCGCGTCGACCGGGTGCAGGTGGAGGCGATGCTGGAAGCGCGGTACCCGGAGTCGCGACAATCGCTGGTCAAGCGCTGGCGCCAACAGGACCGGGACTGGCGCGCACTACTGACAGTTTCTGACGTACCACAACGCTAACCTCTGCGAGAGGCCTCCACCCAGGAGGCATGATCACGGAGAAATATCAATGGTCGCATTTGTAGAGGCCGCACTCGACGCGTTCCTCAACGCCGATGATGATTCGGCGATTACCATGTTGAATCTGCTGCAATTCCGGCCCGAGGGAGGACGGCAGACATACCATGAGTACTTGCGGATGGCCGAGCCCATCCTGCGCCGATTCGGTGCGCGCATCGTCTTCAGCGGTGATGGCCTGCCGGTGCTGACAACGGGGCAAGCGCGACAGTGGGATGCAGTGACGCTGGTCCACTACCCGTCCCGCGCCGCCTTCAAGCACATGATCGCCGATCCCGAGTACCAACTGGCCTTCCAGGTCGGAAGTGCGGCGCTGGCCGATATCGCACTGCAACCCTTTATCGGGATTGCAGGCGTCGCTGACCGGTAGCGTTTCCTGATTGCCGAGTGGGTTGGAGCACGTCCGCGCCGGAGATCGAGACTGCAGAGGGCGCGTTTGCCAGGAAGCGCGCAGCTCTGCGCTCAACGGCTGCGCCGCATCGGCGAGGTGGCTGTGCGCCCGCTGGGCAAGGCGTGCAGCAGCCTTGCATGGACTGGTTGCCCGTGGCCAGGCGCATGCAAGATCGAACGCTAGCGCATGCTCAAAAAAGCGCCAGCTGCGGTGTATCCGGTCGCGGCGGACGGAACTGACTGCTATCGAGCCTTGGCATGCGCCCGAACCCAAGGTGCCGGTATGCCTTGGAGAATCGCTGCGAGATCAGCTGTGCAAAGGGCCCCTCTCCGACCATACGCTGACCGAAGCGACTGTCGTAGTCCTTACCGCCACGCATCTGCTGGATCAGGCTCATGACGTGTTTGGCCCGCTCCGGAAAATGCATCTGCAGCCACTCGCGCCAGAGCTGGCTCAGTTCATGCGGCAAGCGCAGCAAGACGTAGCCGGCAGAGCGTGCGCCGTGCTCCCGGGCCGCTTCCAGAATGTGCTCCAGCTCCCTGTCGTTGATCATCGGGATGACCGGCGCGACCAGCACGCCCACCGGAATCCCCGCTTCGTGCAGCGACCGCATGGCCCGCAATCGCGCATGCGGGGCGGCCGCACGTGGCTCCATCTTGGCGGCCAGCCGATTGTCGAGCGTCGTCACCGAGAAATACACCGACACCAGGTTGCGCTGCGCCATGTCGGCCAGCACATCGATGTCGCGTTCGATCAAGGCGGCTTTGGTGACGAAGCTGACCGGATGTCCAGCCTCCGCCAAGACTTCCAGGCATGCCCGGGAGATGCCCAGGCGTCGCTCCGCGGGCTGGTAGGCATCGGTGTTGATCCCCAGCGCAATGGGTGAACACGTGTAGGACGGCCGCGCCAGCTCTGCACGCAGCAGCGCCGCCGCGTTTGGCTTGGCAAAGATCCGGGTTTCGAAATCCAGGCCGGGCGACAGGTCCAAATAGGCATGTGATGGCCTGGCAAAGCAGTACACGCAACCATGCTCGCAGCCCCGGTAGGGATTGATCGACTGCGAAAAGCCAATGTCCGGCGACTGATTGCGGCTGATGATGCTGCGAGCGACCTCCTCCGCGACCACGGTCTTGGGGCGGACCACCGGTGCCTCGTCCGGGTCGGAGGCGTCCCAGCCGTCGTCGATCTCGATGGACGTGGTGACGGCAAAGCGACCAGGCACATACGACGCGGTGCCGCGCCCCTTGATGGCCGTTCGCGCGTTGCGGACGTCGCGCTCGGCGCCTTCGCTCGTGCTCGCTTGAGGGATGTCTGGCCGCATGTTGTTAGTATTAGTGCTAACAACCTGCGGCGCAAGGCAGGATCACCCTTGAGGGGAAGACGCGCGCGCGGCCAGTGCGTCACGTCCACGGGCAGTGCGTCGCCAGGCTGTTGCATGGACAGCGTTTGCAAGAAGGCCACAAGCCCCGGCGTGGCCGGTGATGCGGCCATGGTCGTTGTTGCTACAAGCCTTCACGTTCGATCGGTCCGCCGCTGCGAGCACGAGGCGCAACCGCATTCCAGCCCGCTTATCCGCCATACAACGCTTGCGCGGGCTGGAACAGAATCCAGCTGGTGGCGATGAACTTGTCACCGCCGATCGGGCGGTTGCCGCGGTGCGTATGGGTGAACGCCGTCGGCGCGATCAGCAGGCTGCCGGTGCGCGGGCGTGCCTTGCGGCGCTGGAACAGGAACTCGGTTTCGCCTTCGGCGAACTCCTCGTTGAGATACAGCGTCCACAACAGATGGCGGTGCAAGGTCTCGGCGCTGGCGTCGCGCGGATACAGCTCGCAATGCCAATACGGATAACCTCCCTGATCGGCGGCGTACCACTGCAGGTTGATGGCGCCAGGGCGCAGGCAGGTTCGTGCCAGGTCGCCCAGTGCTTGCTCGCTCATCTGCGTCACCTCGTCGGCCAACAATCGATGCGGCTGGCCATCGGCGGTGGTGACCTGCAGCATCAGCGGCGAGATCAGAGCCTGTGGATAGACGCGCAGATAGCGCAACAGGCCGCTGAAGACGGCCTGTTGCAGCCGCTGTTCGACAGCCGCCCAGTCGGGTAGACCGCTGATGCGCAGATCCTGACTCTGTTTGAGTTCGGGGTATAGCCCGCCGCCGACGCGGCCCGGCTGCACCTGGGTGCTCTCGCGCAGACGTTGCACGATGGCGGCGCACTCGTCCGCCGAAAGGACCTGGTCGGTGATCTGAATGAAGTCGGGCTCGTCCATGCGCCCTACCATAGCAACGCAGGTGTCGGCCTGCAGCAGATTGCGCGCACCGCAGATGTCGGGGCGCGCCGCTCCTACGAGCCGGTCGGACGGGGGGAGCAGTCCTGCTGCTGCACCTGCTGGCTCCACCACCAGGCGATCACCGGCGCCAAGCTCCACAGCACCGCGAAGGGGATGGCGCTGCTCAATGCCGCGGGATGGAGGGCTGCGACCAGCGCCACCGTCAGCGCGGCAAACGTCGGCGAGGTCCACATCCATCTGACATAGTGCAGCAAGCCATGCCCTTGGCCCTGGAACGCAATGATGGATGCGGTCCATTCCAAGCGGCGGCGATGCGAGACCCACATCCTGAAGCTGGCACGCGCGGCGGCATCCAGCGAAGTCCTGGCGTTTTCCACGCCAAAGATGAAGGCGGCAGACCGCATCCCGAGGGACGCCGATACCCCTTGCAAGGTCGTTCTGTCCGCCTCGGACAGCAGACTGCGCGCGATTCCGACGACCAGCCGGAGCAGCGAGGGCAGCCAGGCGATCGCCAATAGATTGAGTGTCCACCAACCCGGGACCGGCGATGTCAGCCAGCCGACGACGAAGCACATCAGCGACGCCGGCGAGAAGAGCATGCGGAGCAGGTTGTGGAAGATCTTCCACCGGCCAAACCATGGCAGCGGATTGTCGACCCACGCGCCGGATGCATTGCGTATCCAGGGCGACAGCCACGGCAGCAACTGCCAGTCGCCGCGAAACCAGCGATGCGTGCGTCGAATCGTCGCATCGAGCGTGGGCGTGAACGTCTCGCGCAAGACGATATCGGTGACCACCGCGGAGCGGACGATGCCACCCTCGAGGACGTCGTGACTGAGGACGGTGTTCTCGGCGATCAGCCCCTGGGTCAGGCGATGAAACGCTGCGACATCGTACATGCCCTTGCCGCAATAGACGGCTTGGCCGAACAGATCCTGATCGACATCGACCACCGGCTGTTCGGAGCGCTCTGCCTCGCTGGACTCGAGCTCCAGCGTTGAGTGCAACAAGTTCTCCAGACGGCTGGGTGCGGCGTCGCTAGGCAACGCGATCATGCCGCGTGGTTGCACGATGGTGAAGCCGGCCTCGATCCGCCGGCCATCGGCACTGAGTACTGCACGATTGAGCGGATGGCTGAGCACGGCGGCCAGCTCGCAGACCGCACCTTTGGTCAATTCGGCATCGTCGTCGTCCAGCGTGAGCACATAGCGTGCGCCCGCCGCCCTGTCGAGATCGCCGTGCAGCGTTTGAAACGGCGAGGCCGCGCCGACCAGATAGGCATTCAATTCCTCCAGCTTGCCGCGTTTGCGCTCCCAGCCCATCCATCGGTCTTCGCCCGGGTTCCAGCGGCGTGGCCGATGAAACAGCATGAATCCACCGCCGTGCTGCTGATTGAGCAGCGAGATGCGAGCGCATGCTTCGTCCAGCAAGCCGGCGTCGTCCTCGACCTGCGGTG
Source organism: Xanthomonas maliensis (assembly GCF_009192945.1). GTDB lineage: Bacteria > Pseudomonadota > Gammaproteobacteria > Xanthomonadales > Xanthomonadaceae > Xanthomonas > Xanthomonas maliensis. Next base: position 10,671 of record NZ_NSET01000042.1, read on the forward strand.
TCGCCGCATCGGTGAAATCCGACAGCAGCGCATAGCCGACATTGGCGCCGCGATTGTTGCGATACAGACGCTGCAGCGACTGCGCGAGTGCGTCGATCCCCTCGCGCGAGGTCAGCAGGCAGGGGATGACGACCAGCGTCTTCGCTGAGGGCGGTAAGCCAGCACGGAAATCCATGCGTGGCATCCACCGCGGCTGCAACCGTTGCAGCGCGAGCATATTGAACCAACCCGGCACGATGTAGCCAGCGTAGACGGTGACCGCGATCGCGAGCAGCAGCTGGCCGGGCCAGGGCAGAGCGATCTTGAACGCCCACACCGACAACACCCCATAGCCGGCGCTCAATAATAACGCGAGCAGGCAATACATCACCAATAGCGCGCGCGGCGAGCCTGTCTGGATCAGTTCCTGCATGTTCAAACGCGTCTTCAGTGCGGCAGCCAGCGACGCCACGCCGCGATCGCTCAGAAGATAGCCAACATGGGCGCGGCGATCGGCCGTGCCATGGCGCTCGCCCGCTTGCCGGGCGAGCACGAGCACACAGTGTGCGACCTGCGTTGGGGATTGCCCGGATCGCTGTGCCCAGGACACAACCCGTGCCCGGTAGTCGTCGCGGGAGCGCGGGTCCATGTCGGCATAGGCACCCATCGGATCCTGCCGCAGCAGCGCATCGACCGCATCCTCACCCGCGACACTGCTCTCGCTACCCACGTTCGAATCCATGCCGAGCTCTCCGCTGATGTCCGCTAACTACGCAAAGACGATGGCGGAAGTGTCGCGAGGCGACGCATGTCCACTGCACCCGATCATTGGCCGTATGCCACCTAGCGTCAACCAACAGGACGCGGTCATGGCGCTCGGTAAGAAGCGCCCCACCCTGTCCATCGATCAAACTGTGACGCCGATGCCACGCAAGGCCTGCTCTTGAAGCACTGCTGGCTGATCGAACTGCAGTCAGCCGTGTTCTTATCCCCTGCCCTGGCAATGCGGCTGCGGCCCTCGGCCTGCCAATGGCGCCTGGCGCCGCGCCCGCGAGAGCGGCACATACGCCAGCGTGGACCGTCAAACCGGAGCGGCTCGCGGCAACTGCCGCTCCCATGCCAACGCATTGGAGACGATGAGATCCAGATCGTCATGGTGCGGCGACCACCCGAGCACGGACCGGATCCTGCTGGCATCGGCGATCAGGAACGGCGTATCACCAACGCGGCGTTGCCGCTCGCGCACCGTCAGTGGACGACCGTTAGCCCGTTCGACCGCGCTCAGGACCTGCCTGACCGACGCGCCGTGTCCATAGCCGCAATTCAGTACGATCGAGGCCTCACCCGCGCGCAGATAATCCAGCGCGGCGGCGTGCGCACGGGCCAGATCCTGGACGTGGATGTAGTCACGCACGCCGGTTCCGTCCGGCGTGGAGAAATCGGTGCCATAGATTTCGACGTAATCCCGCTTACCGTCGGCGACCTCGCACGCGATCTTGATCAACAACGTGGCGTCACGTGTGGATTGACCAATGCGTCCTTGCACATCGGCGCCTGCGACATTGAAGTATCGCAACGTCACATGACGCAGTTGCTGCGCGGCGGCCAGGTCCCGCAACATCCATTCGCTCATCAGCTTGGACGTGCCATAGGGATTGATGGGCGCTGGAGGCGTGTCCTCGCTCGCGATTCCCGACGCCGGCATGCCGTAGACCGCCGCTGAGGACGAAAAGACGAAGTGACCAACATTTGCGGCGACGCAGCAGCCCAATAGCGCGCACGTGACCGCGGTATTGTGGGTGTAATAACGCAGCGGATCTCTGATCGACTCCGGCACGACGGTGCGCGCTGCGAAATGCATCACCGCATCGATGCGGTGCTGATGCAGCAGCCGCGAAACCAACGCTCGGTCGCCGACGTCGCCAACCACGAGTTCGGCGCCGATGACGGCATCGGCAAACCCCGTGCTCAGATCATCCAGCACCACGACGGTTTCGCCGCGTTCGATCAGATGCAGCACGACGTGGCTGCCGACATAACCTGCACCGCCGGTCACCAGAATCGCGCCACTTGCCGTCCTGCAAGGTCTCATTCCGAACCTCTGTCCTTAAGTATCGGGGCGCGTCGCATATACGCTCACGGGCGGCCGCGGCAGGCATCTGCGCGCGTCACGATAGCCAACAGCAACACCCGCGTGCAAGAGGCGGCTGGCGCCCCCCAGCATCGCTGCGCAACGATAGGTTAACGCCGGCAACGCTCGCTTTCGGCCACTGATCTCACCTAGTATCGGCTCCATCGACGAATCGCCCGGACGCGCACAGATGTTCGATTTCGATCGCTACATGGAAGAGCAGTACGTCAGCGTTCCCGGCATGTCCTCGGCCTTCTCGGCCAGGATCTGCACCGACTTGTTGCGTGGCCAGGCCGGCAGCCATTGGGGCGGCCACGTGGCCGAAATCGGTGCATTCGAGGGCCGTTTCCTGATCGCGCTGCTGTCGGCACTGCAGGCGGGCGAGCGCGCGGTGGCCATCGACCGCTACGATTGGCCGGATATCCACGTCAACGTCAGGCTCGACCAACGGCTGCGGCTGTTTGGCCTCAGAGATCGCGTGGACATCGTCTGTGGAGACAGCCGGACGATGACGCCGGAGATGATCGCTCCGAACCAGGCGCAGGCAGGCTTCCGGTTCTTCCATGTCGACGGCGACCATCAGCGGGCATCGCTGGTGCAGGACATGCAGCTGGCCTTCGCCTGCATGCTGCCCTACGGCGTCGTCTGCCTGGACGACATGCTCAGCCCCGCCTATCCGGAGCTGATGCTGGGAGTTGCCGAGTCGCTGGAGGCGCATCCGGACTGGCGGGTGTTCTGCATCATCGATCGAGAAGACATCGCCGCATCTGCGAAGTTTTTGCTGTGTCGGCACGATTATGCGGACCACTACAGTGCGCTGCTGAGCCAGCGCTTTGCTGGTCATGTATGGAAAATGCAGGCGCAGTTTGCCACTCACCAGGCTGTGGTATTGGCGCCAGCGCCGCGCCTGCAACGATTCAACCTGGGAGGAACCGTCGACACCCTGCAGTCCTGAGGCGCGGTGTGCGCCCCGTTTGTGGTCGATGCATTGTGTGCTTTGGGTTGACGCGAACGCGATGGCATCTCGTCAGCGCGACGCACGCGGGCTTAGATGCGGACGGGACCGACGGCCTGCTCCAGTGTGGTGCACTCACATTCACACCCACAAACATGCTGCGCTGCGATAGAAACGGTGCAAACAGCATCATGCGGCGAGCGCGTTTCGCATTCAGCTGCGCATTCGCATAAGCGTTCAGGGTCAATCTACTGCAGCGTGTCCACATGTGTGCGGTTGCGTGTCAACCCGGCAATATCGTTAAGACGCAGCATCGCCAGTGCGCGTTGCGACGCTGACAAAGTAGCCACCATCTAACGTTGCGCGTTGTAACGCGCCTGTATCAGGACCAGCCTGGTTACACATCGATCAAAGCGCAGGTCGACCGCAGTGCCACTATGCTGCAACGTGATAGATACCGAGTCGCTCTCGACTAGCTTGACGAACACGGATTGATCGTAAGAGGATGCTGCCCACCAGCGCTGTCGACGTACCATCAGATGCGCAGCGGTGCCCCAACGTGGAGTGCAGGATGCCTGACAAACGTTGCATGGATCTGGAATCGGTCGAACGTGGAGGGTGTGCGTCGGCGACAACTGCCGCGCCGCGCGCCTGTCATTTTTCCCACGCAGCAAGCACATCCCACGGTGGGCCGGACAAGCGGCTGTCGCGCCGCGGGGCGATGCAGCACGCGTGTGTTCGGCTCGGGCAGGCCACTGTGAGCGGCGACGTGGCATTGCAGGACTCCACGTTTTTCTTGAAGCGGCCGCGGCTTCGTATCGTGCACTAGCCGCACTCGCACTGCCGCTGCCGCTGCCGCGCAAGCGTACTGTGCACACGTAAGTTCCTGCGACATAGGAGTTCTCAAGGATGCAGAACAGCCGGTCCTACATCATTTGTACGACGATGCGCAGCGGCAGCACGATGCTGGCAAGCGGACTACGCCAGACCACTATCGCCGGCCGGCCTGAGGAATACTTCGCGCCTCCGGTGCGCTTGCCGCAAGCGCAGATCTTCGACATGGAACCGGCGCGCTATCGAAGCCTGCTGCAGGCCCATCGAGAGGCACATCCTGCAGCAAAGACGCTTCGGCATATCCTCGAAGCTGGCACGACCGACAATGGCGTGTTTGGCGTCAAGATTCATTACCAACGACCGTTTTCAGACTTCCATAATGCCGTGGAGTTGCTGCAAGCGTACTTTGACGATCGGCTCTCCTCGCCGGCAGCATTGTTCAGCCGTGCCTTTCCGCGTTTGTCCTATATCTGGCTGCGCCGTTGTGATCGGGTGGAACAGGCGGTCTCATTGTTCAAGGCCATCAAGACCAGCGAATTCGTTCGCGTGGAAGGTGTGAACGAGCCAGTCAGGCCGGTCCATGCAGACGACTTTGACGCCAGTACGATTCGGCGGCTTGCGGATTGGCTGCAAAGCGGCGATGACGCATGGCGCGCGTTCTTCAGCCGCTACAGGATCCAGCCGCTGACCATCGATTATGAGGATCTGGCGGCAGACTATCCATCCACCTTGCGCTCGGTGTTGGGCTACCTGGGGCTGGCGCAGCACTGCGATGTGGTCACCCAGACCCGCCATCAGCGTCAGTCCGATGAGATCTCCAAACATTGGGTGACGCGCTTTCGCGAGATGCACGCGTGACCAATCATCTGGACGCGACTGCCTGGCTGTCCGACGGGCCGGTGCCCGGCGGCATCGATGGCGATGGGTCGGCGGCTACGTTGCTGGACCGATTCGCGGCGCAGGTCCAACGTGCGCCGGAGGCCATCGCACTGAGCTACGGTCAGGACACGCTGACCTATCGCGAGCTGCACGCACGTGCCGGGCAGCTTGCAGTGCACTTCCAGAGCCTGGGTGTGGAGCCTGGCTGCATTGTCGCCCTGTGTCTGGAGCGCTCGCCGTTGCTGATTGCCAGCGTGCTAGGTCTATTGCGCGCAGGTGCCGCTTATCTGCCGATCGACCCAGCCACACCTGCTGCCCGCGTTGCCTTCATGCTCGAAGACAGTGGCGCCCGCATGGTGTTGACCGACGCGGATCTGGGCGAGGCGGGTGCGCTCGCCGCACATCGCGTGGTTCGCCTGGACGCTGCTGTCCGGTTGCCAGCCGCACCGAGCGCGACGGGCCCACGGGTCCTGATGCCGAACGATGGGTTGGCCTACGTCATCTATACCTCTGGCTCGACTGGCCAACCGAAGGGCGTTCTGGTTCCGCAATCCAATGTCGTGGCGCTGTTCGACGCATCGCAGGCGCGCTTTCGCTTCGGCCCCCAGGACGTGTGGACGTTGTTCCATTCCTACGCTTTCGACTTTTCTGTTTGGGAGATGTGGGGTGCGCTGCTGTATGGCGGTCGTCTGGTCATCGTTCCTGGCACGGTCAATCGCGATACCGAAGCCTTCTATGAGCTGGTGAGTCGCGAACGCGTCACCGTCCTCAATCAGACGCCTTCGGCGTTCTCCCAGTTCATGGCGGTCGACGAGGCACAGCGGCTCGCACTGCGGTTGCGGCTGGTCATCTTCGGCGGAGAAGCGCTACGGTTCGGCGAGCTCCAGCACTGGGTCGAGCGGCACGGCGATACGGCTCCGGAACTGGTGAACATGTATGGCATCACCGAAACCACGGTGCATGTCAGCCTGCGACGCGTGCTTGCAGAGGACACCCACCAGCGGCAAGCGAGCCTGTTGGGCCAGGCTCTGTCGCACCTGTCAATTCACGTGCTCGATGAGCGCCTGCAGCCGGTCGAGGATGGCTGCCCAGGCGAACTCTACGTGTCCGGCCGCGGGCTCGCATGGGGCTATCTCAATCGCAGCGCGCTGACCGCATGTCGCTTCATCGCCAACCCATTCGCGACTGGCGAACGACTCTATCGCAGTGGCGACCTGGCCAGGCGCACCGCCGAGGGCGACATCGAGTATCTGGGCAGGGTCGATCAACAGGTCAAGCTGCGCGGCTTCCGGATCGAGCTGGGCGAGATCGAGGCGGCGCTACTGCGTCATCCCGCGGTGCGGCAAGCGGTCGTCATGTTGCGCCAAGATGATGCACAACGCAGCGCACTCGTGGCCTACGTTGTCGCCTCCAACCCCGCAACGAACGAGCTGGCGGCACGTGCGGACGATACCGTGGCGCAATGGCAGGCCTTGTATCAGGAGACGTATCGCCCGGCAGACGCCAAACGTGGCCCGGACTTCACCGGCTGGCTGAGCAGCTATACCGGCCTGCCGATTGGCGAAGCGGACATGCAGCAATGGCTGCAGGCGACGGCGAACAGACTCTTGGCTCGGCGCCCGCGACGACTACTGGAGATCGGCTGCGGACTTGGCCTGGTGCTCGAGCAGGTGGCGCCGCACTGCACGTCCTACGTCGCGACAGACCTTTCGTCGGTTGCAGTCTCGCACGTGCGGCAATGGCTGCTTGCCCACGAGCACCTGCAGCACGTGAGCGTGCGTCAGCAGGCGGCAATCGAATTTTCGGAACTGCCCAAGGACTTCGATACGGTCGTGCTGAATTCGGTGATTCAGTACTTCCCAAGCATTGACTACCTGCTGGAGGTGCTGCGGCAGGCGGCCGCGCATGTGACGCCGGGAGGGCGCATCTTTGTTGGTGATGTCCGTAACTACGCGTTGCTGGAGCTGTTCCATGCATCGGTGCAGGTGGCGCGCGCAGACGATGCGATGTCGGTTGCGCAGCTGCAAGCTGCCATCGACCGCAGCATACGGCAGGAAAAGGAGCTGCTGGTGGCGCCGGCGTTCTTCCAGAGTCTGCGGCAATGGGTGCCGACGATCACTGGCGTGCACGTGCTGCTCAAGCGTGGCGACGCCCATAACGAGCTGAATCAGTACCGCTACGACGTGTGGCTGGACGTGGGAGATGTGGCCACCGTTGCAGCCGACGCCATCCAATGGCACCCGCAGGACGATGCCCCGCTGGTCGCGCTCGCCGACTATCTTGTTCAGGAGCGACCTACGCGTTTGCATGTGCCGGCGCTTCCCAATGCCCGGTTGGCGGTGGAACTGGCCACGCTCGCGCAGCTGCGCAGGTGCAGCCCGAGCTGCACCGTCGGTGAGCTGCGTGCACACGTCGCGCGCGCGACGTCCCCGGCAGTGCAGCCGGAGGAGGTCTGGCAGCTGGGTGAACGCCTGGGCTATGAGGTTGCACTGAGCTGGTCCGAGAACGCGAGCGGGCAGCTGTCTGCAGAATTCAGTGATCGCAGTCGCCTCGTCGAGCGCGTGCTTGCGGCTCCGGCCACCGACACGATGCCGCCCGCGGGGGCGCTCGCCCAGTACGCCAACGATCCGCTCGTCGGTGTTTGGCAACACGCCTTGCTGCGCGAATTGCGTGCGCATCTGCGTGAGATGTTGCCGGCGCATATGCTGCCATCGGCGACTCTGCTGCTGCCAGCGCTGCCGTTGACCGTCAACGGCAAGGTGGACAAGGCGCGTTTGCCTGCGCCGGATCAACGGATCGATCTGGCTGACTACACCGAACCCCACACGCCGCTGCAGCAGACCCTGGCCGCGATCTTCGCCGAGGTGCTGCGGCTGGATCGTGTGGGGCTGCACGACAGTTTCTTCGAGCTGGGTGGCAACTCGCTGCTGGCCATGCGGATCGTCACCCAGGTGCGTGGCCAACTGGGGGTCGCGCTGCCGCTGCGGGCGATCTTCGAGCATGCCACGGTCGCGGGAATCGAAACGGTGGTGGACACCCTGCGTGCGGAATCGTCGGAGGAGGCGTTACCGGCGCTGGGTCGGCGTCGGCAAGGCGAAGCGATACCCCTGTCGTTTCCGCAGGAGCGGCTGTGGTTCATCGAGCAACTTGGTCTGGTGGGGGCGGCCTACCACGTACCGTTGGCCTTCCGCCTGCACGGACAGGTGCAGGTGAGCGCTCTGCGGGCCGCAGTGGCCGATCTGGTGCGACGGCATGAAATGTTGCGGACCCGCCTGGTCGTGGTCGGCGCAGAGCCACAACAAGTAATCGACCCTGCACCGGCAGATCCGTTGGCCATCCAGGATCTGCGCGATCTGGCCCCATTGCAGGCGCAGGCACGCGTGGCTGAATTACTGGACGCCGAAGCGCGGCATACCACCGATCTGCAGCGCGGCCCGTTGTTTCGCGCCTGCCTGCTGTGGGTCGAAGACGATGTGTGGGTGCTGATCCTGGCTGCTCACCATCTCGCCGCCGATGGCTGGTCGCATGCAGTGATCTTTCGCGACCTCAGCGCGCTGTACCGAGTGCACACGCAGCCTGGCACGCCGCCGCTGCCGACCCAGGCGCTGCAATACGCCGATTACGCGCTATGGCAGCGCCGCTGGCTGACCGGCACGCGTCTTGCCCAGCAGCTGGATTACTGGACACGACAGCTGGCCGACGCGCCGGACCTGCTGGCCCTACCCACCGACCGGCCGCGACCTGCGGTTGCAAGCTTCCGCGGTGCCCTGCATCGTTTCACGCTACCGCCGCTGGCCGTGCGCCGTCTTCCCGAGTTCGCCCACGAACAGGGCGTCACGCCATTCATGGCCTTGCTCGCAGCGTTTCAGGTCCTGCTATCGCGTTGGAGCGGCGGCTCGGACATCGTCGTGGGGACGCCGACCGCCGGGCGCACATCGCAGGAGACGGAGCAGATCGTCGGCCTGTTCATCAACACCTTGGCGTTGCGGGCACACATCGATGCGCAGGCCTGCTTTGGCGACATCCTGGCGCAGGTCAAGGAGACCGCGCTGGCAGCCTTCGCGCACCAGGACGCGCCATTCGAGCAGGTTGTCGCTGCACTGAAGCCCGACCGCAACCTGTCGCGTCAGCCGATCGTGCAGGTGATCTTCGCGCTACAGAACACCCCGCCCAGCGAGCTGCGGCTGGGGCAGGCGCGGATCACGCCGCTCGCGCTGCCGAGCAGTAGCGCCAAGTACGACCTGACATTGAACCTCATCCAGTCCAGGGAGACCCTGACGGGCGAGATCGAGTACGCCACCGACCTATTCGATGCGACCACGATTGCGGACCTGGCGCAGTGGTACGGCAGCATGCTGGTGTCGGCGATGGAACAGCCCGAACGACCGGTATCGCACCTGCGGCTGTTCGCTGCGGCACCTGCTCACGCATCCGAAGGCAGGACAGCGGACGATTGCAGTGTGTTGGATCTTTTCGACGCCCAGGTTGTGCGCGCGCCGCATGCGCCTGCGATCGAGTCGGCAACGCAGTGCCTGAGTTACGCCGAGCTCAGCGCCCAGTCCGATCGCTGGGCGCGTTGGTTGAATCGCCAAGGCATCGCCCGTGGCGATTGCGTGGCGGTGGTCAGCAATCAGCAGATCGACACCTTCCTGGCGATGCTCGCCATCCTCAAGGCCGGCGCGGCGTATCTGCCGATCAATGCCGACGCACCCACCGCACGGCGGCGGGCAACCCTGCAGGACGCATGCCCCCGCTTGGTCCTTGCGGATGCGGCCGTACTGTCCGACCTGCCGGCCGGCGCCATCGCCTTCGAGAGCATCGCCACCGCGACCATGGACGCGGCGTTCGACCGCACGCACGCCATAGGGCCCTCGCCTGCCGGTGGCGATCTGGCTTATGTGATCTACACCTCCGGATCGACCGGGAGGCCTAAAGGTGTGCTGCTCGAACATCGGGGACTTCACCAGCTGGTCCTGGCCCAGATCGAGCGCTTCGCCATCACCCCGGCGAGCCGGCTCTTGCAATTTGCGAGTCTGGGTTTCGACGCCTCGGTCTCGGAAGTATTCACGACCCTGTGTCGCGGTGCGTGCCTGTGCCTGCCTGCGCCGACGGACATCCTGGCGGGCGACGGACTGGCCCAACTGCTGCGTGCACGGGCGATCACTCACGTGACGCTGCCGCCGAGCGCGATACCCGGTCTGGTGCAGGCCGGCGGAGCGCCGACGTTGCACACCCTAGTGGTCGCCGGCGAGGCGTGCGCGGCGGCCATTGTCCGCTCCTGGCCCACGCCGGTCCGTTTTATCAACGCCTATGGCCCGACCGAGGCCACCGTCTGCGCAACCCTCCACATCTGCGACCCGGACGAGTTGCGTAATCCTCCGATCGGCAAGCCCTTGCCGCATGTGCGCCTGTACGTACTCGACCCTGCACTGCAGCCGGTGCCTGCCGGGATTGCCGGCGAGATCCACATCGGTGGGACCGGCGTGGGGCGGGGATATCATGGCCGTGCCGCGCTCACTGCCGAACGCTTCATCGCCGATCCGTTCGGTCCGCCGGGGACGCGCATGTACCGTAGCGGCGATCGGGGCCGGCGGCGCCCGGACGGCACGGTGGAGTTCCTCGGACGGCTGGATCGCCAGGTGAAGGTGCGGGGCTACCGCATCGAACCCGGCGACGTCGAATCCGCCTTGCTGCAGCTCGCTGGCGTCGGTCAAGCGTTGGTACTTGCGCAAGGAGAACTCGATCGCCGACGTCTCATTGCCTACGTGGTACCCGCCCATCCCGGTGCCGTGACGCCGGAGTCGATACTCGCCGACTTGCGCGTCCATTTGCCGGCTTACCTGGTGCCTGCGAGCGTGATCGTGCTGGCGCAATTCCCGCTCACAGCCAGCGGCAAGATCGATCAATCAGCCCTGCCTGCCGTGGACGCCTGCAGCGTTCCGCAGACGTCGGCAGCACCGCACACGCCGACGGAACGTCAGCTGGCGGCCATCTGGATCGAGGTGCTGGGCTGCCAGTCGCCGGGTGTGGACGACAATTTTTTCGCCTTGGGCGGACATTCCCTGCTGGCCGCGCGGGCGGTCGGACGGATCCGCGAAACCATGGCGGTGGCTGTCAGTGTGCGCGACGTCTTTACGGCCAGCAATTTGCGGGACTTGGCGCGGGTGATCGACGAGCTGCAGGTGGCGTGTCCGGCCAGTGCCGCACCGATCCCGGTCGCGCATGGTACGCGCCTGCCGTTGTCCAGCATCCAGCAAAGCCTGTGGATGCTGGATCGCTTGGGTGCGGCCGGCAGTGCCTATGCCATGCCCATCACCTTGCGTCATCAGGGCGAGGTCGATGTATCGGCGATGCAGCAGGCGCTATCGGAGATCGTGCGGCGGCACGAGATCCTGCGCACCACCTTCGTCTGCGATGCGCAGGGGCCGCATTGCGTCGTCCAGCCGGCGCAGACAGTCGCGCTGGAAGTGCACGATCTTAGCGCACTGTCGTCATCGGATTGCGCCAGGACCAGTCTCCGTCTTCAGCAGGCGCTGATCGAGCGCCGCTTCGATTTGGGGCGCGACCTGCTGTTGCGCGGGCTATTGATGCAGTGCGCCGATCAGCAGTGGCTGCTGTGTCTGACGACGCACCACATCGCCGCCGATGGCTGGTCGATCACGCTGCTGGTAGAGGAGTTGCAGAGGCTTTACACGTCCTATGCCGACGGCCGACTCCCCGTGCCGCCGCCGCCGCGCATGCAATACGCCGATTACAGCGTCTGGCAGCGCGATCGCTGGGACGAGTCGGCACTGGAGCAGCACCGGCGCTATTGGCAAGCGTGCCTTGCCGATGCGCCGATGGTCTTCGAGCTGCCGGCCGACCGCCCGCGTCCACCGGTGCAGAGCTACCGCGGCGCGCTTCATCGCTTCAATATCCCGGCCGAGCTGCACCGCGCATTGGCTGCGCTGAGTGCCGCCCATGGGGTCACCCTCTACATGACGCTGCTGGCGGCCTTCAATGTGCTGTTGCACCGGCTCAGCGGCTGCCGCGACATTTTGATCGGTTCACCGATCGCCACGCGCATGGAATCGGAGTTGATCGACATGATCGGCCCGCTGTTGAACACCGTGGTCCTGCGCATCGACCTGAGCGAGGATCCGACATTTGCCACCGTTCTGGCGCGCGCGCGTGCGATGACGCTGGATGCTTACGAACATCAGGCTCTGCCCTTCGAACAACTGGTCGATCAGCTGCGGCCGCCGCGCGATCTGGCCAGGCAGCCACTGGTGCAGGTGCTGTTTTCCTTGCAGAACCAGCCGACCGCCAGCACAGCGCCGACGGACGTGTGGTCGCGCATCGACAGTCCATGGAGCTATGCCAAGTACGACCTGTCGTTGTACATCACCGAAACCGCAGATGGGCTGGCATGCGAATACGAATACGCCACCGACCTGTTCGACGGCACGACCATCGCGCGTTGGAGCGATCATCTCCGCTGCCTGCTGGCGGCGATCGTTGCCGATCCCGGCATGCGCGCAAGCCGGCTTGCCATTTTCGATGGTGTCGCACGCAACCAGTTACTGTCCACGGCGCGTCGAATCGCCGGCACCGGCCTGGAGACCGGCTCCCTCCCCGAGCTGGTCGCACGGCAGGCGCGCCGCAGACCGCAGGCCCTGGCGGTGCGCTGCGCCACGCGCGCGCTGACGTATGCGCAACTGGACGAACAGAGCGACGGCATGGCCGCGCGGTTGCGCCGGAAAGGCGCGTCTGCCGGGCAGCGTGTCGGTCTGTGCGTCGAGCGCTCGGTCGACCTGGTAGTGGCAGTGCTGGCGGTCCTGAAGTCCGGCGCCGCCTATGTCCCACTCGATCCAGCCTATCCGCAGCAACGGCTCGGCCACATGGTGCGCGACAGCGCACCCTGCTGTATCGTGACCGATCACGCCAGTGCCTCGCGCGTCGCGCCGCTGATCGCTGCCGATTGTCTGTTGGATATCGACCAATCGGTGCCACCGCAGGAAGCCGCACCGCTGGCGGATGCGCCACCGCGGTCGGCCGACAGCATCGCCTACATTATCTATACCTCTGGGAGCACCGGTCAGCCGAAGGGCTGCGTGATCACCGATCGCGGGCTGCTCAACCTGCTGGGCGCGATGGCCGAGCAGTTCGCCATCGGCGAGGGTGATCGGCTGCTGGCGGTCACACCGTACAGCTTCGACATCGCTGGCCTCGAACTGCTGCTGCCGCTGGTTCGCGGCGCTTGCACCCACCTCAGTTCGCTGCCGCAGTCACGCGATGCGCGGCGATTGATGCAGCTCGTGCAGGAGCTGCGGCCGAGCATCATGCAGGCCACGCCGGCGACCTGGCAGATGCTGCATCGTGCGGGTTGGCGCGCCGATGGGACGATGCGCATCCTCTGCGGTGGCGAAGCGCTTCCCGACGCCCTGCGCGATCAGTTGGCCCAGGCGGGTTCGGCATGGAACATGTATGGGCCGACCGAGACGACCATCTGGTCGACCACCGCACCGCTGACCGTGGGGGGCCCCACCACGATCGGCACGCCGATCGCCAATACCTGCACCTACGTCCTCGACGACGCCATGCAGCTGGTACCAGTCGGTGTCGAGGGCGATCTATACATCGGTGGCGACGGCGTCGCGCGTGGCTACTGGAACCGACCTGCGCTGACCGCACAGCGCTTCATTGCCGACCCATTTGCCGTCGGTCGCATTCTCTACCAGACAGGCGATCGCGCACGCTGGCGGGCCGACGGTAGCCTGCAGTACCTGGGACGGCGCGATACCCAGATCAAACTGCGCGGCTTTCGCATCGAGCTGGGCGAGATCGAAGCCGCATTGGCCAAGCATCCTGACGTGGACGCATGCGCCTGCGTGCTGCGCCAACTGGGCGAGCCGCAGCTGGTCGCCGCCTATGTGGCCGCAACCGGGACGCTCCCCGATCGCGATGCGTTGGTGCGCCATTTGCGTGCGCAGTTACCTGAGCATATGGTTCCCGTTGACTACATCGCCGTGCCCGCGCTGCCGCTGACTGCCAACGGCAAGATCGATCGCCAGCAGATCGCCGGCTGGCCGGCCTCCGGTGCAGCGCCCCGGCAGGTTTCCTCCGGTGGCGATATCGGCCAACACCTGTTGGCGATCTGGCAGCAAGCCCTGGGTCGGCAGGATCTGGACATCGAGGAGGGCTTCTTCGCACAAGGCGGGACCTCGCTGATGGCGGTCGTGGTTGCCGAACGGATCGCCGCTGAGTTGCAGCCTGGCTTCGACGTCACCGCGATCTTCGAGTTTGGCTCGATCGCCAAGCTGGCCGCTCACCTCCAGGCGCTAGCTGCCGCGCCTGCCGCGCATGCGCTGCTGCCCGCGGCCATCGCCCCGGTCACCGCAGCCGGCGCGACCGAGCCCGCAGACGCGGCGGACAAGATGCCTGCCTACTACGCCGATAGCGTCGCCATCATCGGAATATCCTGTGCATTCCCGGGCGCGCGCAATGCCGAGGAATTCTGGAGCAACCTGCTGGCCGGCAAGGAAAGCATCGAGCGCATTCCCGAGGAGGAACTGCGCCAGCTCGGTATTCCCGCGCACGTGCTGGCCGACCCCAGATACGTGCCGGTGCGTTCGGAATTGCAGGACCGTGCGCTGTTTGATGCGGCGTTCTTCAACATCTCCGAACGCGACGCGCAGCTGATGGATCCGCAGCTGCGTCTGTTGTTGATGCATGCCTGGCGCGCGATCGAGGATGCCGGCTACAACGTGGAGGATGTCGCGCGGTGCGCGGTCTACGCCACCGCCAGTACCAGCGCCTACCACGCACGTCAGTTGGCCTCGGCCTCGGCGTCGGCGCAGAGCATCGAGCAGTACGTAGGCTGGATCATGGCGCAGAACGGCACCTTGCCGGCAGTGATCTCCAACAAGCTCGGCCTGGTGGGGCCTAGCCTGTTCGTCCATTCCAACTGCTCATCGTCGTTGAGCGCCTTGGATCTGGCGCATCGGCGCCTGCTTGAGGGCGAATGGCCCTATGCGCTGGTCGCAGCGGCCCGTGTCGCCAGCTTCGAAGGCAGCGGCTACGTGCACCAGGACGGCATGAATTTTTCCAGCGACGGCCACTTGCGTGCGTTCGATGCCGCGGCCGACGGCGCGGTCGGTGGGGAAGGCGTCGCGGTCCTGCTGCTCAAGCGCGCACACGCGGCCATCGCGGATGGCGATCCCATCTATGCCATCCTACGCGCCACGGCAACCAACAACGACGGTGGCCACAGCGCAGGCTTCTATGCTCCCAGCGTTGTCGGCCAACGTGCGGTGGTGCAGGGCGCACTCGCCGCCAGCGGGATCGATCCCGCCACGATCGGCTATGTCGAAGCGCATGGCACCGGCACGCCGCTTGGCGACCCGATTGAATTGGCCGCCCTGAGCCAAGCTTACGGCACCGCTGCGCGGCAGGCCTGCGGCATCGGCTCGGTCAAGACCAACATCGGTCATCTGGACACCGCAGCGGGACTGGCCGGCTGCATCAAGGTGGCGCTGAGCCTGTCGCGCGGCGCGATCCCTGCCTCGCTGCATTTCGTCTCGCCCAATCCGGCGTTGAAGCTCGAGCAGTCGCCGTTCTTCGTCGTGGACGCCGTGCGACGTTGGCAGGGACCGATGCCCTACCGTGCGGCCGTCAGCGCGATGGGTGTAGGGGGCAGCAACGCACACGCGATCCTGGAAGCCTGCGTGGCTCGGCCGCAGTCGTCCTCTGCGAAGGCCGGCCCCTGGCTGTTCCCGCTGTCCGCGCACGATCCGACCTGCCTGCGCGTCCTGGCAGAACAACTGCTGGCCTTCGTCGCACGGCATCCGGACCTGGCCTTGTGCCAGCTGGCCTATACGTTACAAGTGGGCCGCAAGCCCATGCCGTATCGACTGGCCATCAGCGCGGACGATGCGGCGCAGTTGCAGGCGCGCCTGCGGCAGTACCTGCAAGCGCCGACCGCTGCAGTCGGCGTGCGCTGCGGTCATGTCGCCACCGTCGCGCCGCACACCGACGACACAGCCGCCGCAGAATTGACCGCCGCATTGGCGCGCTGGGCGCAGCAAGGTCATCACGACATGCTGGCCTCGTTGTGGGTCAATGGGTTCGTGTTCGACTGGCGTTCGCTCTATGGCAGCACGCCGCCGCGCCGGCTCAATGCCCCGGTCTATCCCTTCAACGGAAAACATTTCTGGCTGGATGCACCGGCGACGCAAGCGGCGGCGGCGACCACCGCAGCTCAGCCGGTGCCGGACGGCGTGATCCTGTTTGCCGAACGCTGGGAGCCGGCGGCGCCATCGCCGCTCCCCTGGGATCACCTCCGCTACTTGGTGCTATGCGACTTTCCATCGGCCGTGCAATGGCCGGTGACGCAGCCCACGCCCGGTCTGGTCGTACGGACGCTGCCGCGTACCGCCGACAGTCTCGGCCATCGCTTCATGGAGCATGCGGCAGCGCTGCTGGAGCTGCTAAAGGATGCCGCGGCTGCCGCTCCGGCCATGGTGCAGGTGGTGGTGCCGGACGACGCCGATGGCGCCGTCTGTGCCGCACTCGTCGCGCTGCTGTACAGCGCCAAGCGCGAGTACGACAGGCTCGAAGTGCAGCTGATCCAGATGCCATGCGATGCCGCGCCCGACGCGATTGCCCGGCTGCGGAGCGCGGTGCCCGATCGTGTGCGCGAACGACGCGAAACCTCGGCAGCAGCATTACGCAGACGCTTCGTGCCGCTGCCGCGACAGCCGCAGCAACCGCCAATGCCAACGCCTTGGCGCGATGGTGGTCGCTATCTGATCACCGGTGGGGGGCGGCTGGGCATCGGGCTTGCGCGGGAAATGGCTGCAACGCTATCCAGTGGCGTCCTGGTCGTGGTCGGCCGCAGCGCGCAAGCGTCGGAACTCGCCACCGAGCTGTCGGCTCTGCGGACTGCGACCTTGCAGGTCGACTACCGCCGTGCCGATGTCACGGATCGCGCTGCCGTGCAGGCCGTGCTGCAGCACATGCGCGAACGCTACGGTGGGGTCGATGGAATCATCCACACCGCCGGGGTACTGGACGACGGCTATATCGCTCGCAAGCAGCGGGCCACGTTGCAACGCGTGCTCGCGCCCAAGGTGCTGGGGCTGGAGCACCTGGACGCCTGCCTTGGCAGTGCGCCGTTGGATTTCCTGATCTGCTTTGGTTCGGTCAGCGGCGCGGTGGGAAGCGCAGGACAGTGCGACTACGCCACCGCCAATGCGTTCATGAGGTCATTTGCCGTGACCCGCAATGCGCGCGCCGCGCAGGGACAGTGCTGCGGCAGGACGCTATGCATCGATTGGCCCTACTGGCGCGATGGCGGCATGCGGCTTTCGGCGCACGCAGAGGCAGAACTGGTCCAGGCCGGGCTCGTTCCGCTGGAGACCGCTGCCGGCATCGAGGCGCTATCGCGTGCCTGGCACAGCGGGGAGTCGTCGGTCAGCGTGCTGGCCGGCGCGGGTGTCGAGATGGCCGCACTGTTCGCGCAGGTGGCAGAGCGTGCAGGCGACCGGCCAGTGACGCCACCGGCCAGCGATGCCTCTGAGCTGTCCCGGTTGACATTGCAGCGGTTGATCGCGGTGTTCGCTGAGGTTTCCAGGATCGATCCTGCGCGGATCGATGGCAGCGTACCGCTGGAGACCTTCAGCATCGACTCGATCATGATTGCCCAGCTCAACCAACGCCTGGGCACCACCTTCCCTGGGCTATCGAAGACGCTGTTCTATCAATTCACGACGCTGCAGGCGATTGCCGATGAGCTGGCCACCCGGCATGCCGATGCCTGTGTGCGTTGGACCGGTCAGGCCGCCACCGTCGCTGCCGCCGTCCCGATGCGCAGCCCCGCCATTGAGCAGAGCGCGGCAGCGGCGCCGCGCGATCCGTGTGAGCCCATCGCGATCATCGGCCTGGCCGGTCAGTATCCGCACGCTCGTACGTTGGAGGCCTTCTGGCAGAACCTGCGTGCCGGGCGCGATTGCATCGACGAGATCCCATCGCAGCGTTGGTCGCTGGACGGTTTCTTTTGCGAGGATCCACAGCAGGCGATCGCCCACAGGAAGAGCTACAGCCGCTGGGGAGGATTCCTGGAGGGCTTCGCCGATTTCGATCCGCTGTTCTTCTCGATCGCGCCTGCCGAGGCGATGGACATGGATCCACAGGAGCGCCTGTTCCTGCAGGCGTGCTGGCAGGCACTGGAGGACGGTCACCATACGCGCCAGACCCTGGCCAGCCGATATGGCGGGCGCGTTGGTGTGTTCGTTGGCATTACCAAGACCGGGTTCGAGTTGCATGGCCGGGATCTGGCGGCGCAAGGCAGCACGGCGATGCCGTATACCAGCTTCGGCTCGGTGGCCAATCGGGTGTCGTATCTGCTGGATTTGAATGGCCCGAGCTTTCCCATCGACACCATGTGTTCGGCCTCGCTGACCGCCATCCACGAGGCCTGCGAGCATCTGCGGCGCGATGAATGTGCGTTGGCGCTGGCCGGCGGGGTGAATCTGTATCTCCACCCTTCCACCTACGTGGGCCTGTGTTCCCAGCGCATGCTGTCCACCGATGGGCGTTGCCGCAGCTTCGGTGCCCATGCCAGCGGCTTTGTTCCCGGCGAAGGCGTCGGCGCGGTCCTGCTCAAGCCGTTGTCGGCCGCCCAGCGCGATGGCGACACCATCCACGGAGTGATCCTGGGCTCGGGGATCAATCACGGCGGGCGTACGCACGGCTATACCGTGCCCAACCCGCGTGCGCAGCGCGATCTGATCCAGCGCACGCTGGCGCGCTGCGGCCTGGATGCCGCCGACATCAGCTACGTCGAAGCGCATGGCACCGGCACGGAAATGGGCGATCCCATCGAAGTGGAGGGCCTGGCACAGGCGTTCGCGGCTGGCGCACGCGCGCCCAGGGCCTGTGCGCTGGGGTCGGTGAAATCGAATATCGGTCATCTGGAAGCCGCGGCCGGCATCGCCGGGCTGACCAAGGTGCTGTTGCAGTTCAAGCATGGCGAACTTGTGCCGACGCTGCATTGCGCCGATCCCAATCCCAACCTGGCGTTAGCCGATACCCCATTCGTGCTGCAGCACCAGGTGGCACCCTGGACCAGGCCACTGCGGGCCGATGGTGCCGTGGTGCCGCGAATCGCCACCGTGTCATCGTTCGGCGCCGGTGGCGCCAATGCCTTCCTGGTCGTGCAGGAAGCCCCCTCCACGGCGACGCCCACCGTCGCGCTACGTCAGCACACCGGCTGGCCCGCGCTGATCGTCATGTCGGCACGCCGGCCCGATCGGCTGGCCGACTACGCACGCGCGCTGCAAGCCGCTCTCGCGCAAGGAGCGTTCAGCGATGCAGATCTGCCGGCGATTGCCGCCACCTTGCAGCTGGGCCGCGAGGCGATGGAGTACCGGCTCGCATTCGCGGCACGCTCGCTGACCGAAGCGATCGACTGCTTGCAGCAGTATTTGCAGGATCCGCAGGATCGTGGCGCTGTCGCTGTCGGCAAGCGGATGGCCAGTGCACCAGCGCAGGCCGAAGGATGGCAGACCGGGCCCTACGCACCGGTGCTGGCGGCCTGGACGCGTGGCGCGGAGACCGATTGGAGCAGCCTGTACGACGGTACGCCTGCGCGCGTGCGCCTGCCGACGTATCCGTTTGCTCAGGAGTCCTATTGGCCGGTCGCTGCGACGCCGCAGCCGCAGCGTGCAGACGACCCGGCGCGCACCACGCCAGCACTGGGCGGCGCAGACGTGCAGGCGACTGCCAGCGAAGACCTGCTGCTGGTTCCCGATTGGGTGCCGATCGCTGCACCCGCGGCAGTGCCTATCGCAACCTCGGTGCTGGTCATCGGCGCGGCCCAAGCGCCGTTGCCGCACTCCGACGCCGCCGTCAGCGGTATGACGCCCATCCCCTGGAGCGGCGCGGCCGCGTTGCGGCAGCAGCTCGTCGAACGCGCGGTGACGCGGGTGATCTGGTTCGCTCCGCAGCCACCGCAGCCGTCACCATCAGGTTTGCTGCAAGAGGCCACCGTCGCGGCCGTGCAATGCGTGGAACTGCTGCAAACCTTGGCAGCGGTGAGCGGTCCTGGCAGGCCCATCGATCTGGTGGCGGTGACGCACCAGTCGCACCCCGCGGCGGATGGCGAGTGCCCGGACCCGGCACAGGCCGCCGTGGTCGCCTGCCTGCGGTCGGCAGCCAAGGAATACCGTCACGGTGCGCTGGCGGTGGTGGATCGTGCGCCCGCCCACGGGCCGGACCTGGAGGCGCTGCTGGCGGTGCGTGCCCACCGTGGCCGTGCCAGCGTGTACGCCTTCCGCCAGGACCGTTGGCTATGCCAGCAATTGACCCCGCTGCGGGTGAACGCTCGGCGCGCCTCGGTATTGCCCGATGGCGGCGTCCATCTGCTGGTAGGCGGCGCCGGTCATGTCGGCCGGCATCTCAGCGCTCATCTCTTGCAGCGGGCGGCGGCGCTCGTGTGGATCGGCCGGCGGCCGGCGGCCGAGGTGCAGGAGGCCTTGGCCCAGTTCGCAAGCGATCCACGCCTGAGCTACTACCAGGCCGACGCGAGCGATCCGCAGGCACTGCGCCGCGTGCGTGCGGAGGTGCTGGCGCGCCATCGGCGCATCGATGCGGTGCTGGTGGCCACCACCGACTTTTCCCTGGTCCCACTGACGTCGCTGTCGCCTGTCGCCCTGCACGAGGCGTTCGCTGCCAAGGTCGGCCCGGCAGTGGCAGTGGCCGAGACCTTCGGCGGCGACGCGCGCGAGGGTCTGATCTTTCTGTCTTCGCTGGTCGTCTACCTCGGCAACCGTGCGCAGGCGCATTACGCCGCCGCCTGCGCCTGGCAGGACGCGTTTGCACGCGCTTTGTCGTTACGAGGCATCAAGGCCAGGGTCATGAACTGGGGCTATTGGACCATTGACGATCCGCATCGCAGCGAGGAGTTGCATGACATCGGCATCGCGTTCATCGACGCAGCATCGGGCGGTGCTGCATTGGATATCCTGCGCGCCGGCCCGTTCGATCAACTCGGCTTCCTGCGCACGCGTGCACCGCTGGCGATCGAGGGCTTGAACCTGCAGGCGCACTTAGTGCTCGATGGCGAGCAGATCCGCCGCGTGCAGCTGCCGCCATCGGCAGACGCCAGTGGCCACGACCAACCACTGCCTGGCCAGGATGCAGACGAGGCGGTGCGCGACCGTGTGGCCAACGCAGTGTGTCGCACGCTGGCGATGGATCGGCAGCTGCTCGACGAACAGGCGCCGTTTGCCGAATACGGCCTGGATTCGATCCTCGGTCTGAAACTGGTGCGTGCCATCAACCACGACCTGGGGATTGCCCTGCCCGGACCGTGTCTGTTCGACCACCCCAGTGTCGAACGACTGACCGCGCATATTCGTGCGGTCTATCCGGATGCTGCGTTGCCTGCACGCGATGCGCAGCCCGCCACCCTGACTGCGGCCCGGCCAGCGCCCAGCAGCCAGGGCGATTCCGGCGTGCGCGAACCGATCGCCATCATCGGCATGAGTGGCCGTTTCCCGCAGTCCGAGGATGCCGATGCCCTCTGGCAGCACCTGGCCGCCGGACGGGATCTGGTCGAGCCGGCCACCCGTTGGCCCGAGCCCGACTGGCAGCAGGACGACGACACCCAGTGCCGGCATGCGGGCTATATCGCCGACGTCGCGGCATTCGATCCCTTGTTCTTCCGCATCTCGCGTGCCGATGCATTGCAGATGGATCCGCAGCAACGCCTCTGCCTGGAGGAGGCGTGGAAGGCGTTGGAGAACGCGGGCTATGCCGGGCGCGCGGTGTCCGGCAAGGACTGCGGCGTCTACATCGGCTGCAGTGGCGAGGACTATACCCAGCTGGTGGATGGCGAGCTCCCGGTCGCTGCCATGCACGGCAGCTCGACGGCGCTGCTGTCTTCGCGCATTGCCTATCATCTGGACCTGCACGGTCCGGCGATGACGGTCGATACCGCCTGCTCGAGCGGCCTGGTGGCGATCCACCTGGCCTGCCAGGCACTGTGGATGGGCGAGATCGCGCTGGCGATCGCCGGTGGGGTCCATGTGCAATGCACAGCGGGCTTCCACGTCCTCGGCAGCCGTGCCGGCATGCTGTCGCCGCAGGGTCGCTGTTTCACCTTCGACGCCCGTGCCAATGGGTTCGTTCCCGCAGACGGCGTCGGCATCGTCGTGCTGAAACGGCTGTCGGCGGCATTGGCCGACGGCGACCATATCGTCGGTGTCATCGCTGGCAGCGCGATCAACCAGGATGGCACCAGCAACGGACTGACCGCGCCAAGCGCGTCGGCGCAGGAGCAGCTGGCATCGCAGGTGTACGCGCGCTTCGGCATCGATGTCGCCAATGTGCAGATGGCCGAAGCGCACGGCACCGGCACCGTGCTCGGCGACCCGATCGAGGTGCAGGCGCTGACGCGGGCGTTCCGCCGGCAGACCGACCGCGTGGGGTACTGCGCCATCGGCTCGGTCAAGAGCAACCTCGGCCATGCCGCGGAGGCGGCGGGTCTGGCCGGGCTGTTCAAGATCCTGCTGTCGCTGCGCCATCGGCAACTGCCGCCGACGCTGCACTACCAAACGGCGAACCCGCACATCGATTTCGCCAACAGCCCCTTCTTCGTCAACACCCGCTTGCGGGACTGGCCGGCGCCGGCGCATGGGCCGCGGCGGGCGGTGCTCAGCGCCTTCGGTCTCAGTGGGACGAATGCGCATCTGGTGATCGAGGAAGCTCCCGCGACGCCGTCGATGGCATGGGCGCCGGTCACGGGGCGGTGTTGGCTGATGGCGCTGTCCGCGCGCACGACCGACCAGCTACGGAGCGCGCAACAGCGCCTGCATGACCATCTGATCACGCATCCTGCGCTATCGCCGCTGCATCTCAGCCATACCTTGCTGCAAGGGCGGCACCATTTCGACCACCGCTGGTGTTGCGTGGCAGGCACGATCGAGGAGGTGGTGCAGGCGTTGGGGGCTGCGCTGGCCACTGCATCGGCGCAGTCGACCGCACGTGCGGACAGCTCCGCTCGCGCGGCGCTGCACCGACAGGCGCAGCAGTGCGTCGACGCCTGCGCCCAGGCGCAGGACCGGCCTACCCAGCTCGCACGCCTGGCCGAGTTGTTCCTGCATGGGGCGACGCCGGACTTCGCACCGTTGTTCGCTGCCGGGACCGGCCGTGTTCCGCTGCCGACCTATCCGTTCGCGCGCGAACGCTATTGGCTCGGCGATGCGGTCGTCCAGGCGCGCCAGGCACGACTGCAGGCGGCCCCGCCGCCGCCGCCGCTCGCAGCGACCCAGCGCATGCCCGCGACGGAGGGGCTGTCTGCTTTCATCGTGGAATTCCTCGAGCGCACGCTGATGCTCAAGCCGGGCGAATTGTCCGCGGAGATTGACCTGCAGGAACTGGGCGTGGACTCGCTGGTGAGCATGCGCCTGATGCGCGACATCCGTCACCGCTACGGCATCGCGGTCTCGGGTCGCGAGCTGTTCGACCACCGCAGCGTCGCCAGTCTGGTCGCCCACCTTGCCGGCGCGGCCGACGATATCCAGGTGGCACTGCCGCCGGTCGCAGGCGCGGTGGCGACGCTCGCCGATGAGATCGATGCGTTGCTGGATGCATTCGAGGCGGGCGAGCTCAGTGTCGACGCCCTGGAACAGCGTATTGGCGAGGGAGCAGCATCATGAGCGTTCGCGCCTTACTGAGTGCGTTCCAACGCGGCGAGATCACGCGTGCGGAGCTACGCCAACGCCTGCTGGAGCAGCCGGCCACGCATCCGCTCTCGGAAGGGCAACAAGGCCTGTGGATGCTGCAATGTGCCGATCCGGCGTCCTTTGCCTACAACATCCCGCTGTGCCTGCGCCTGCATGGTCCGCTGGACGAAGCGGCGCTCGAGCGGGCGCTGCAGGCGGTGCTGCGGCATCACCCGCTGTTGGCAGCAGCCATCATCGAGGGTGATGGTCGCCCACGCTGGCAGCCGCTCGCGCCAACGGCGCTGCGGCTGACACGGCATGCACGGCCCTGTACGGATGCTGCCACGCGACTGGCGGAAATGTCGGCGCGCCTGCGAGAGCCCTTCGTGTTGGAGCAGGGCCCGCTGTTGCGGGCCGATCTGTATCCGCAACCCGATGGCACCGCGGTGCTACTGGTGGTGGTCCATCATCTCGCTTTCGACGGCGGCTCGGTCGATGTGTTCATGCGCACCCTCTGCGCCGAATATGCACGTATCGCCCAAGGGGCGCCGCCAGTCAGCACCCCTCTGGACGACATGGCGGCGCCGCCGTTCGATGCGTTCGTGCAGTGGGAGAGCGAGTTCATTGCCAGCCCAGCCGGCGCGGCCTCGCTGCGCTACTGGCAGGACCGCCTACGCGGTGCCGAGCCGGTACTCGGCACCGGTGCGGCCGTCGCCGGGCCTGCGCAGCCGCAGACCCATCGGCACGCACTGTCTGTCGAGACGAGCCGGCGCATCCGCAGCCTGTGCGCGCGCCTGCGCATCACACCCGCCAGTTTCTTCCTGTCGTTGTATCAGGCATTGCTCGCCTCGGTGTCGGGCAAGCGCGACCTGACCATTGGCATGTCCGTCGAGCGCCGGCCGCATGCCGGCTTCGACAACACGGTGGGCTGCTTCGTCAACCTGATCGCCATCCGCACCACCGACGCGCCGAGCACACCGCTGCCGGAGCGACTCCGTCAGACCCATGCCGCGCTGAGTGAGGCGCTGGCGCATGCAGACTATCCGTACCAGCGCATCGTGCGTGCGCTGCAGCGCCAGGACGGCGAACCCGCAGCACGCTTCGACACGGTCTTCGAGTACAAGAGCCGACGCTTCTTTGCGCTGCCGTGGGCGCAGCGCGACTGGGCGGGGGTCCGCTTCGAGCCAGTGGAGGGGCTGTACCAGGAAGGCGAGTACGCGCTTGCGTTCAAGGCTGCCGAGCTACAGGACCACTACGTCCTGTACGTCGATCACGATGCGCGCCAGGTATCGACGGCCGACGCCGAGCGTTACCTGCGCCGGATCGCCGACACTGCCGAGCAGACGGTGGCGGCGACCGATCCGGCGCCTGCGGAGTTCGCACCTGCGGGCGAAGCGCCCTCCTGGCAACCGTTACACGAGACGATTCGCCAACGCTGCCGGCAGCTGCCGCAGCAGCTGGCGGCGCTGCAGGACCTACACCAGCTCAGTTATGCACAGTTGGATACACGCTCCGATGCGCTGGCAGCGCAGCTGCAGCGCGTCGGTGTCGTCGCCGACGCCCGGGTCGGCGTGCTGCTGGAGCGCTCGGCGGAGGCGGTGTGCACCTTGCTGGCAGTGTGGAAGGCCGGCGGCGCTTGTCTGGCGCTGGATCCGGAGCTTCCGCTCGAGCGTCTGCGTTTCATGATCGAGGATGCCGATCCTGTGGCCATCGTCACCCGTGCCGGCCTGGTGGACCGACTGCCGTGCGAGGCGATACCGGTGGTGGTACGCGAGGCGCTTGCCGAGGGCGTGACAGCTCCGGTCGCGGCATCGGTGGTGCCGGGACAATTGGCCTATGTCATCTACACCTCTGGCTCGACCGGAATGCCGAAGGCGGTGGCGGTCACCCACGCAGGGCTGGCGAACCTGGCCCGTGTGCAGACCGAGGCGTTTGCGGTGGCGGCCGGCGAGCGCGTGCTGCAGTTCGCGCCCTGGACGTTCGACGCGTCCATCTGGGAGATCGCAATGGCGCTGCAGGCTGGCGCCACGCTGGTATTGGCGCCGAACGACGCCTTGCAGCGCAGCGATCTGCTGGCCGAGCTGATGCAGGCGCAGCAGGTCAATGTCGCCACCTTGCCGCCGTCGGCGCTCACCCTATTGGAAGCGGTCGATCTTCCGGCCTTGCGCCTGATGATCGTGGCAGGTGAGGCGTGCGCGCCTGCGCTTGCCGAACGCTGGATGCGCCGATGCCGGTTCGTCAATGCCTACGGACCTACCGAGTCCACGGTCTGCGCCACATTCAAGGCGTTGGATGCACCTTCGACGGACGCGTCGGCACGCACCACGGTCGAGGACAGCGACGAGCTGGCGTGCCCAGGTTCGCTGTCCATCGGCTGCGCCATCGATGGCGCCCGCGCGCTCGTCCTCGATCCGGACACCTTGCGTCCGGTTGCTGTCGGCGAGGTCGGGGAGCTATTCATCGGCGGCGTCGCCTTGGCCCGCGGCTACCTGCGTCGTGCCGGCCTGACCGCCGAGCGCTTCGTGGCCAGCCCAGCAGGGCCACGGGGGAGTCGGCTGTACCGCACCGGCGATCGGGTGCGCGTACTGGCGGCCGGCGAGCTGCAATTCGTCGAACGCATCGATCGGCAAGTCAAGATCCGCGGTTCGCGGGTGGAGCCGGGCGAAGTGGAGTCGGTGCTGCATGCGCATCCGGGCGTCGCGCAATGTGCCGTTGTGGCGTTGGAGGAACGTAATCAATTGATTGCGTTCGTGGTCCGCTCCGCGCATGCCGCCGACAGCGATGCCGGCGCGCTGCACGCGCACCTGCGTCAACGTCTGCCCACTTACATGCTGCCTGCGCAGATCGTCTTGCTGCCGCGCCTGCCGACCACTCGCAGTGGCAAGGTGGATCGGACCGCGCTGCTGGCAGCTTGGCAAGACAGCCAGGACAAGGAGCGCAATGCGATGGAACCGGTGTCGGCAATCGAGTCCGAGGTCCGTGCGATCCTGCAGCAGGTCCTGCGGGTGCAGGAGGTGCCACTGGATGCGGGTTTCTTCGAGATCGGCGGCGATTCGATCCTGGCGGTGGGAGCCGCACGTCGTCTCGCCGATGCCTTCGACCTGCCGTTCGATGTGACCGCGCTGCTGAACCTGGCCAGCGTGCGGCGGATCAGCCGTCACCTGGCCGAGCAGCGTGCCGCTTCTGCCATTCCGGACACCGCCACCGCTGCCGCTGGACCGGGGCCTGTGCGTGCTCAGTTGCCGGATGCGATCGACGAATGCGTGGCGATCATCGGTATCTCCTGCCAACTGCCCGGCGCCCGCGATCACCGCCAGTTCTGGGAAAACCTGCGCGACGGCGTGGAAAGCATCGAGTTCTTGAGTCCCGACACCCTGCGCTCACACGGGGTGCCAGACGCGCTGCTGCAGACCCCTGGCCTGGTTGCGGCGCGTGCCAGTATCGAGGACGCCGATTGCTTCGATGCCGAGTTCTTCCACGTCTCGGCCTACGATGCACAGATCATGGACCCGCAGCAGCGCATGCTGCTGCAGCATGCCTGGAAAGCCGTTGAGGACGCCGGTTACCGGCCGGCGGACCTGGCCGATGCCGGCGTCTTCGTCACCGCCGCCCATTCCGGCTACCACAGCGATGGCCCGCCCGCAGCCTGGAACGTCATGGAGGGCGCCAAACAGTACGCTGCCGCAGCCTGGTCGCAACCAGGCGCGCTGCCTACCCTGATTTCGCACCGTCTCGGCCTGCACGGTCCGAGCCTGTTCGTGCATTCGAATTGCTCGTCCTCGCTGGTTGCGCTGCACACGGCCTATCGCAGCCTGCTGGCGGGCGATGCCACTCATGCGCTGGTTGGCGCCGCGGCGTTGTCGGCCAGCGTCGAGCTCGGCTACGTGGCCGAGCACGGCATGAACTTCTCCAGCGATGGCCACTTGCGCCCCTTCGATGCGCAGGCCGATGGCATGCTCGGTGGAGAAGGCGTGGCGGTGCTGCTGTTGAAGCGCGCCCGTCAAGCGATCGCCGATCACGATGCAATCTATGCCCTGATTCGTGGCGTGGCAGTGAATAACGACGGCGCCGACAAAGCGGGCTACTACGCGCCCGGCGTGGCCGGCCAGGCGCAGGTGATCGACCAGGTCCTGCGCAAGACCGGTGTGGAGGTGGACACCATCGACTATGTGGAAGCGCACGGGACGGCCACCAAGCTGGGCGACCCGCTCGAGGTGGCGGCGCTGATCGATGCCTTCGGGCGTCACACCGACAAGCGCCAGTTCTGCGGGATCGGCTCGGTCAAGAGCAATATCGGCCATCTGGATACCGCTGCCGGCCTGGTCGGCTGCATCAAGATCGCATTGGGCTTGCGGCACGGGCAGATCCCGGCATCGTTGAATTATCGCAGTCCCAATCCCGCGATCGATTTTGCCGGCTCGCCGTTCTACGTGCTGGATCGCACCCTGGTGCTGGCGCCGCGCCAGACGCCCCACCGCGCGGGCGTCAGTTCGTTCGGCATCGGCGGAACCAATGCGCATGCGCTGCTGGAAGCCTTCCCTGCCCCTGATCGGCAGCCCAGCGATGCCACCCGCTGCCTGGTGCCGCTATCGGCCCGTCAGCCGGCGCAGCTGCGCCAGTATGCGATCGATCTGTTGGCCTACCTGGAGCGCGATGCGGCGCCGGACCTGCACGATCTTGCCTATACCTTGCAGGTCGGTCGCGAGCCTTTCGCTTGCCGCCTTGCGTTGGAGGTGTCCACGCTGGACGAACTGCGTGCTGGCTTGCGCGATTTCCTTGCCACTCCCCAACACGCCGACAGCAGCAGGCACGCGAACGAGCAGGTGCAGACGTTGCTGCCGCACTGGATCCTGAGCCGACACTGGCAGCAGATCGGCGCTGCCTGGATGGCGGGTGCGACGGTCGACTGGGCCGCATGTTGGGCTGGAAGCGAGCTGCCACGTCGGATTTCGCTGCCGACCTACCCATTTGCCCGCGTGCGTCACCGCCGCCCCGTGCGGGCAGCGCAGCCAGTGCCGGTCCAAGGGCTGCACCCGTTCCTGCAACGCAATACCTCCACGCTCTCCGAGCACCGCTATAGCACCCGTTTCGATGGGAGCGAATTCGTCTTCGCCGACCATCGGGTGCGTGGCATGCGTTTGTTGCCGGGCGTGGCTTACCTGGAGATGGCGCGTTCCGCGGTGGCGCTGGCGCTGGACGCGAGCGGCACGCCGCTCGTGCTCAAGGACGTGTGCTGGCTGCGCCCGCTGCGCGCCGACGGTGCCGCGATCACCGTGCACGTCCGCGTCGAACGTCGTGATGCCCACAGCGTCGCCTTTCAGATCTATCGCGACCCGCCTCCGGAGCAGGCGACCGCAGAGGTCTATTGCGAAGGCGTTGCCACCGTGGCAGCGGAGGCGCAGCCCGCCGCGCTGGACTTGCCGGCCTTGCGTGCCGCCTGCGGCGACGGTCTGCCGGGTCCATCCTGCTATGCGCTGTTCGATCGGCTCGGCTGCCACTACGGCAGCACGCTGCGGGCATTGGTAGAGACCGCGCCAGGCACCGCGGCGGACGGCACCCGTTTTGCGCTGGCGCAGGTGCGGTTGCCTGCCGAAGCGGTGCGTGACCCGCGCCTGGTCCTACATCCAGGCGTGCTCGATGCCGCGCTGCAGGCCTCCATCGGCATGGGCGTGGTCGATGGCGTGCTGGACGAGGCGGCCATGGAGCAGACGCTCCCTTTCAGCGTCGATCGGGTACGTATCTTGCGGGCGCCGCATGAGCAGGTCTGGGTGCATGTCTGCGAGGCGGCAGGGAGTTCGCCGCTGGTGCATAAGCTGGACGTCCGTCTCTGCGATGCACAGGGAGCGATCCTCGTCGAGATCGCCGGTCTCAGTGCGCGGGTGACCGACGGCGCGCGCGCGCCGTCGCTGCCCCACGCCGTCTCCGCCGCGGCAGCGAATCCCGACGCCGTCGTCCTTGCCGAGGCAACTCAGGCGATGGGCCTGCAGCCGCTGGTACCGGTCTGGGAGTGTGCCGGCCCCTATCCCGAGGTGGCGGCCCCCGATGTCCCGCGCCGGATCTTGCTGATCGGCGGTACGCCGTCGGTGGCCGTCGCGCTAGCGGCGGCTGGAGCGCGGGACATGCTGGTTTCGCTGGCAGCCGATGCCAGCGCAGACGAGCTGATGGCGCAGATTCTGTCCTGTCGACCGACGCACGTGGTCTGGATCGTCCAGGCTGGCGACGCTGGCGCCGCGCCGGAGCTGCCGACCTTGTACGGGTTGCGTCTGGTCAAGGCGTTGCTGGGCGCCGGCTTCGAGACCCAATCCGTGCATGTAGCAGCGATCACGACCATGGCGCTGGCCGTGCGTCGCAGCGAATCCGGCCGTCCGCCGCAGGCGGCGGTGCATGGCTTCATGGGCGCGCTGGGCAAGGAGTATCCCCACTGGGCGGTGCATGCCTTCGATGTGGAGACACTCGCGCAGTGTCCCTGGCCGATGGTGCTTGCCGCCGCCCCCGACCCGGAACATTGCTCAATCGCGCTGCGCGCAGCGTTGCGCTACGCCCAGCGCCTGCTGCCCACGACCGTGCCGCCGGTGTCCAGTTCGCGCTTCATCGACGGTGGCGTGTATGTGGTGCTCGGCGGCGCTGGTGGACTCGGCCAGGCCTTGACCGAGCATCTGCTCGGCCGTTATCGGGCCAACGTCGTCTGGCTGGGCCGACGTGCGCCCGATGACGGCATCGCCCAGGCGCTTCAGCGGCTTGGTGCGTTAGGCGGAAGCCTGCGCTACTTGCAGGTGGACGCGCGCAAGCGCACGGCGCTGGAAGCAGCGCTGAAGCAGGTGGAAGCCGAGCATGGCGTGGTTCACGGCTTCGTCCACACCGCGTTGGACTTGCATGACCGTAGCATCATGGCGGTCGACGAGGCGCGGTTCGCCGATGCGTTGTCATCCAAGCTGCAGACCGGCGCGGCACTGGCCGCTGCGCTGGCGCGCTACCGGCCGGCGCACTTCGTGCTGTTCTTCTCGGCGCTGCAGAGCTTCAACCCTTCACCAGGGCAAAGCAGCTATGCCGCCGGAAGCGTCTACCTGGATGCCTTGGCCACGTGGCTGCGACGCAGCGGACAGGCAGCGACCTATGTGATCAATTGGGGGTATTGGGGCAGTGTCGGCATTGTGGCCACGCCGGCCCATCGGCGCCGCATGCAGCATCTCGGCGAGGGTTCGATCGAACCGACCGAAGCGATGCCGTTCATCGAAGCCGTGCTGGCTGGCCCATTCGAGCAGATGGCCTTGCTCAAGCGCAGCGCCGCCCATGGCGGCGCCGCCTTGCCGCTGGTGCAGGACGAACACCTGCGGCTTGCGCCGACCCGGCGACACACCCGCTTCGTGCTGCCCGAGCCCGGGCTATTGCCGGAGCCGCCCGCCGAGGCGACGACAGCCGGTCCTGCTACGCTGGACGCCGCGCTAGCCGCCGGGCTGTTCCATCAGTTGAGTGCGCTGGGCGGCCCCTCCACGCGTCCGCTGTCGCTGGCATCGCTGAACGAGCGGCTGGCGTCTCCGCAGCTCTATACACGCTGGCTGCACGAAGCGATGCGGTTCCTCTGCGATGCCGGCTACGCACGGCGCGACGAAGACGGCGCCATGGTCTTTGTTCGGCCTGCCGCAGATTCGGATTGGCAGCTGGCCGAGCATCACTTTGCCCAGGCGCGCGCCAACGAGAGCGAACACGCCCACATCGCCTTGATCGAACCGATGCTGCGCGCGTTGCCCGACATTCTGGCTGGCCGACGCACAGCGACCGACATCATGTTCGCCGATGCCTCGGTGCAGCGGGTGGAGAGCGTTTACAAGAAGAACCCGTTCATCGATTACTACAACCGCGTCACCGCCGCGCTCGTGCAGCAAGCGTTGGAACAACGCTTGCGCAGTGATCCGAATGCGCGCTTTCGCTTGCTGGAAATCGGCGCGGGCACCGGCGCGACCAGCGAACGCGTCTTCCAGGCCGTGCACTCGCTGGCGTCGGCGATCAGCGAGTATCGCTACACCGACATTTCGCGTGCTTTCCTTGCGCATGCCGAGCGCCACTATCAACCGCACGTCCCGTATCTGCGTTGCCAGCTGCTGGATATCGAGCGACCGCTCGCGGAACAAGGGGTGGACTGCGGCAGTTACGACGTGGTCATCGCGACCAATGTGCTGCATGCGACCCGGCAGATGCACCGGACCGTGCGACACGCCAAGGCCGCATTGGCGGGCTCCGGCCTGCTGGTCATCAACGAAATGCAGGGTCATACCTTGTTTGCCCATCTGACCTTCGGCCTGCTGCCCGGGTGGTGGGCGTATGAAGACGGCTGGCTGCGCGAGCCGGGTTCGCCAGGACTGGCGCCTGCCAGTTGGCGCCAGGTGCTGGAAGAAGAAGGCTTGCGTGCGATCCGGTTCCCACTCGGGGATCGGGATCGGTTTGGACAACAGATCATCATTGCGGAGAGCGACGGAGTGTTTCGACAGAAGAGCACGGCGGTGCCGCCCTTACGCGACGATAGCGATGCCCGGTCTGCGAGCGTCCCACTTCCCCTGCTGGCCAGTGCGCCCGAACCACTCCCGGCCAATGAGGCGATGAGCACCTATGTTCGCCGTCTGATTGCCGAGATCCTGGAGCTCACGCTCGAGGATATCGACCCGGACGAGCCGTTCGATAGTTACGGGATCGATTCGATCCTGGCGATCCGGCTCGCCAATGCCCTGCGCGCCCGCTTCGCATCGGTCTCGAGTACGGTCATCTTCGAGTACTCCAATGCACGCGCACTGGCGGGGTATCTGCAAGGACTTGCAGCGCCTCCCGCGATCGCTGCGGATGCCTCGCCGGCGCCACCGGCGGCCGTAACGGCCCAGTTCTCTGCGCCGAATTCGCCATCGGGCCTGCGTGCGGCAGTGACCGCGCATATCCGCACGGTCATCGCTCAGATCCTGGAGCAGCCTGTCGACGAAATCGACGTTCACGAGCCGCTGGAACACTACGGCGTGGATTCGATCCTGGCGATCCGCGTCGCCAATGCACTGCGGAGCACCTTCGAGGATGTCAGCAGCACGCTGCTGTTCGAGCATCGGACCATCGTGGCAATTGCCGATCATTTCCTGGCCACTCAGCCCGGCAATGCGGCGCGACTGCAGACGGCGACGCCCTTAGCGCACTCGGTGCTGCACGCACCCTCCGCGCCTGCACCCGTCTCACCGGTCATCGATCACGCCGCGCGCGCCGCCACCACCACGCCAACGGCCGCAGGCCAGCCGGATCGCGCCATCGCCATCATCGGCGTCTCCGGGCGCTATCCCAAGGCCGCCAACCTCGATGAATTCTGGCAGCGGTTGCGCGACGGCGAGGACTGCGTGCAGGAGATTCCCGCCGACCGCTGGCAGCTGCAGGGCTTCTTCGATCCCGATCCGGCCAGCGCAATCGCACGGGGACACAGCTACAGCAAGTGGGGCGGCTTCATCGATGGCTTCGCCGAGTTCGACCCGCTGTTCTTCGGCATCTCGCCGCGCGAAGCGATGGCGATCGACCCGCACGAGCGGCTGTTCCTGCAGGAGAGTTGGCACGCCATCGAGGATGCCGGCTATACCCGCGACAGCCTGGCACGCCAACACGCCCGCCGGGTCGGTGTGTTCGCTGGCGTGTCGCAATCGGGCTTCGAAAAGTGCGCCAGCGACCAGGATGCCGGTGGTGAGGCAATCCAACCGCAGACCTCGTTCGGCTCGGTCGCCAATCGGGTGTCCTACTTGCTCGACCTGCAAGGGCCGAGCATGCCGATCGACACCATGTGCTCGTCTTCGCTCACAGCCATCCACGAGGCCTGCGAGCACCTGCTGCGCGAGGAATGCGACATCGCTTTGGCCGGCGGCGTCAATCTCAACCTGCACCCCTCGCGCTACGTGGCGTCCTGCGAGGGACGTTTCCTGTCGACCTCCGGCCGCTGCCGGAGCTTTGGTGCCGGTGGCGACGGATTCGTCCCCGGCGAGGGCGTCGGCGTGCTGGTGCTCAAGCGTTTGTCCAATGCGATCGCCGATGGGGATGACATCCGTGCGGTGATCCGTGCAACCAGCATCAACCATGGCGGCAAGGCCAAGGGCTATACCGCGCCCAACCCTGCCGCGCAGCGCGAGCTGATCAAGACCGCGATGCGCAAGGCAGGGCTCACTGCCAGTGACATCTCGCATGTCGAGGCGCACGGGACCGGAACCGAATTGGGCGACCCGATCGAGATCGATGCCTTGACCCAGGCCTTCCGCGCGAGCACCGACGCACGCGGCTTCTGCGCGCTCAGTTCAGTCAAGAGCAATATCGGTCATCTGGAGGCGGCGGCCGGCGTCGCCGGGGTGACCAAGGTGCTGCTCGAACTCAAGCACCGTCAGCTGGTGCCGACGCTGCATGCGCAGACCCCGAACCCGCACATCGATTTCGAGGCGAGCCCGTTCCGCCTGCAACGCAGCTTGAGCGATTGGACGCCTGCGGGCGGCCCGCAGGGCAAACGGATCGCCAGCGTGTCTTCGTTCGGCGCCGGTGGTGCGAACGCACACGTCATCCTTGAAGAATACATTCCCGCGCCGGCGCCCGCGGCGATGCCGAGCAGCGATGGCCCGTGCCTGGTGCTGTTGTCGGCCAAGGACGCCACCCGCCTGGACGAGAGCGTGCGGCAACTCCTCACCGCCTGTGCGGCGCTGGAGGATACGCAACTGGCCGACGTCGCCTATACCTTGCAGATCGCGCGCGAGCCGATGGAGCTGCGGTTCGGCTGCCTGGTGCGCTCGGTGGCGGAACTGCAGGACGCATTGCAACACTTCCTGAGCAGCAAGACCCAGCGGAGCGACCTGCGCAGCGGAGATATCCGCACTGCCCGCAAAACGCTGTCGTGGCTGCGCGACGACGACGACATCCAGACGCTGATCGCTACCTGGCTGGCACGCGGCAAACTGGATCGCCTGCTCGAAGCCTGGGTCGCCGGCGTGGCCCAGGTCGACTGGACGCAGCTGCCGCGCCAGGCGCCGCCACGTCGCATCCCGTTACCGACCTACCCGTTCGCCAAGGAACGCTACTGGCTGCAGTCCGGTGCGTCTGCCCAGGCCATCGGCGTTCCGACCGCGTCGTTGCTGCACCCCCTGGTCCACCGGAATACCTCATCGATCCACGGCCTGCGTTTCAGCTCGACGTTCAGCGGCCGTGAACCGGTCTTCGCCGACCACCAGGTCGCTGGCCAGGCCGTCTTGCCAGCAGCGGCCTACCTGGAGATGGCGCAAGCCGCCGCCGTGTTTGCCCAAGCGGTTGGGCCAACCACTGCGTTGCACCTGCGCGATGTGATCTGGCTGAAGCCGATCGTTGCGACTGGGCAGCCAGTGCAACTGCAGCTGCAGCTGACTCCGAACGAAGATGCCTTGCTGTGCGAGTTCCTGCTCGCTGAGGGCGATGGTCCGGGGCCCGCCGGCGCCGGTGCAGCCACCTTGTGCGCCCGCGCCACCGTCGCGCTGGGACCGCAAGGCGAAGCGACGCAACAGATCGCGGCACTGCGCGCCGCGTTGTCGGCGGCACCGATCCCAGGCGAGGCCTGCTATCGCCAGCTCACGACGATGGGCGTGGTCTATGGCCCCTCGCACCGCGGTTTGGTCGACGTCGGGACCGGCCAGGACGCGCACGGCGCATTCGTATTGGCGCGGCTGCGCCTGCCCGAGGCAGCGGATGCCAGCCGCTTCGGTCTGCCGCCGGGGCTGTTGGATTCGGCCGTGCAGGCGGCCGGGTTTTTCGATGCGCTCGCCACCTCCGATGAGGCGGCGAGCGCAGCAGCGGTGCCATTTGCCCTGGACAGTCTGCAATGGTTCGCGCCCTGCCCGGTCGAGGGATGGGTGGTGGTGCGACGATCCGTTGCGGGTGTCATCCAGACCCACATCGACCTGTGTGACGACGCCGGTCGCGTGTGTGTCCGCCTGCGCGGCCTGACCGCGCGTGCCTACCGTGCCGCACCGCCCGCTACGCCAACGAACGCTGGAGTGCAGACGGTTTTCTTCACCACGCCAGCGCCAACGGCTGCTTGGCAGCCCGAGCTGGATGCGCAGGCACAACGCGTCCTGCTCGCTTGCGAGCTGCCGGCGGCGACACTGGCGGCCTTTGTGCCGGCTGCGCGCTGTACCGTTCTGGACAGTGCCGCCAGCGATCCGGCGGAGCGCTTCAGCGACTACGCCGGCCAGCTGCTGGAAATCGTACAGACGCTGCCGCGGCCGTCCGCGCAGCAGTCCATCACCGTGCAGGTGCTGGTCCCGCGCCATGGCAATGGCCGGCTGCACGCCGCCCTGGCGCCGCTGCTGCGTGCTGCCCAAGCCGAGTTGCCTGGGCTTGACACCCAGCTGCTGGCGGTCGAGCTTGCGCAGCCCGGTGTCGCCACCACCACCGCGGTGGTGCTGGACAACGCTCTCGCCGAGATCGCGCTGCCAGCGCGCGGGGCCGGTGCAGTCTGGCGCGATCGCGGCATCTATCTGATCACTGGTGGGCTAGGCGGGATTGGCCGGGCCTTGCTGGCCGATCTGGCCCGCAGTACCCGCGATGCCACCGTGATCCTTGCCGGTCGCAGCGATCTGGACGCCACCCGACGTGCCGAGGTGAATGCATTGACCGCGCAAGGCCTGCGCGTGGAATACCGCCGCGTGGACGTCGCCCATCGCGCGCAAGTGAACGAGTTGGTGGACGAAATCTGCCGGCACTTTGGCCCGTTGACCGGTGTGCTGCATTGCGCAGGGAGTGCCCATCATGCGGCGTTTGCCACGCTGACGGCCGCCGAGCTACGCGGTGCCATCGCTGCCAAGGTGGCCGGCACCCGTCATCTGGACCTTGCCACTCGCCATCTGGCGCTCGACTTCTTCGTGCTGTTCTCGTCGCTGACGACGCATACCGGCGGCGTCGGGCAAGCCGCCTACGCCACTGCCAACGGCTTCCTCGACGAGTACGCACGCTACCGGCATGCACTGCAGGCGCTGGGGGAGCGCAGCGGACGCAGCCTGTCCATTGCCTGGCCTTACTGGTCGACCGAGGGCGGCATGCAGTTGCCAGCGGCGACCGTGGACGCGTTGCAGCGGCAAGGCTTCATTCCGCTGGATGCGCAATCGGGCATCGATGCGCTTGCGCGTGCCTTGGCAGCGGATGTGCCGCAGTTGGCGGTCGCGCGCGGCCAGCCGGCGCCGATCCGTCGCCTGCTATTGCAAGGAAGGACCGCTGACCTGCCCGCGCCGATGCCGCTGCCGGCGTCGCCGCAGATGCATCCGCCGCAGGGCATCGCGCAGGCCATCGACGCGTTGCGCGACTTCCTGGCGCAACAGCTGATGATCGCGCCCGCTCGCATCCATGCCGATGCAGGCTTCGAGACCCTCGGCATCGACTCAGTGGTCGCGGTCAGGCTGACCGCAGCGCTGGAGGCCGTGCATGGTCCGTTGTCGAAAACGGTGTTCTTCGAACATGCCACCGTTGCCGAGTTGGCGGCGCATCTGGCAGTAACCCGCCAGCAGACCACGGCCAGCGTGACGATCGCAGCGGCTGACAGCGCGCCGCCGATCCACGCATTCCCCAGCGAGGCCTGGACGACTGCGCAGGCGCGCAGCCAGACCGACAGCGACACCGATGTCGGCACCGCGGTGGCTGCCGCCGACACCAACGCCCATGCCGTGCCGGACCAGGCGGGCGACGCCATTGCCATCATCGGCCTGGCGGGACGGTATCCGCAGTCGCCGACATTGGAAGCGTTCTGGCACAACCTCAGGGATGGCATCGACTGCATCAGCGAGATCCCCGCCGATCGCTGGGATGCCGCCGCGTTCTTCGACCCCACCCCCGGCGTGCCCGGCAAGAGTTACAGCAAGTGGGGCGGCTTCCTGGAAGGCGTCGCCGACTTCGATCCTGGGTTCTTCAACATTTCGCCGCGCGAAGCGCCGATGATGGATCCGCAGGAGCGCTTGTTCCTGATGTGCGCGCACGATGCGATGGAAGATGCCGGCTACACCCGTGAGGGCCTGAACCGCACAGCCGAGACCGCCGGCGTCGGCGTCTTCGTCGGGGTGATGCACACCGAGTACCAACTGCACGGCGCCAATGCCAATGTCGATGCCGATGGACCGATACTGGGCTCTGGCATCGCCTCGGTCGCCAACCGGGTCAGCTACTACGGCAATTTCCAGGGCCCTTCGCTCGCCGTCGATACCATGTGCTCGTCGTCGCTGACAGCGATCCACCTGGCGTGCCAGAGCATGCGCGACGGCGACTGCGGCGTGGCGATCGCCGGTGGCGTCAATGTCTCCCTGCATCCCAACAAGTATCTGGGCCTGTCGCAGGCGAAGTTCGCATCCACCAGCGGCCGTTGCGCGGCATTCGGCGACGGGGGCGATGGCTATGTCCCTGGCGAGGGCGTCGGCGCGGTCGTGCTCAAGCCATTGCGCAAGGCCATTGCCGACGGCGATCGCATCTATGGCGTGATCAAGGCCAGTGGCATCAACCATGGTGGACGCTCCAACGGCTTCACGGTGCCCAATGCCAGTGCGCAGAGCCAATTGATCCGTCGGGTCATCGCCCGCAGCGGCGTCACACCGCAGGCGATCGGCTATATCGAGGCACACGGCACCGGAACCGCGCTGGGCGATCCCATCGAGATCGCCGGCCTGACGCGCGCACTCCGGCACTGGACCCAGGACACCGGCTTTTGCGCGATCGGTTCGGTCAAATCCAATATCGGTCACTGCGAGAGCGCTGCCGGGATCGCAGGATTGACCAAGATTCTGCTGCAGCTGCGCCATGCGACCTTGGTCCCCACCCTGCATGCGGAACACCTGAATCCGCGCATCGCCTTCGCGCAGACGCCGTTCGTCGTTCAACGCACGGCCGCGCCCTGGCACTGCGCGCACGATGCCGGTGGCCGGCCGTTGCCGCGGACCGCAGCGCTGTCGTCCTTCGGCGCTGGCGGTGCCAATGCCCATCTGGTGATCGAGGAGTTCCAGCCCAGCCCGCAGCCGCTGCCGGTACCGCCATCGTCCAGCCGACCGGCGCTGATCGTGCTCAGTGCGCGCACGTCCGAGTCGCTGGTCGAGGCGGCCTCTCAGCTGGCATCGGCCCTATTGAATGCAGACCAAGCCACGGATGAACTGCAGGCAATTGCGTTGGCGCTGCAGACCGGTCGTGAGCATCATGCCTATCGCCTGGGATTCTCTGCAGCGTCGATGGGCGAGGCCCACGAACGCCTGCGCGCCTTCATAGCGGGTGACCACCAGGCAGTGGTCCACGGACAGGTCAGTGATGCGCCGGCGACTGCACTGACCTCCGCCGAGCTGTTACGCCTGAGCGATGACGGCCAGCAGCGACACCTGCTGGAGGCGTGGGTAACAGGCGCCGCGTGCCCATGGTCGGTGTTGCATCCGCAGCGGCGGCTTCCCCGGTTACGCCTTCCCAGCTATCCGTTCGCCCTGACCCGCTACTGGGCGCCAGACCTGTGGCGCGATCCACCCACAGCGGCGGCAACGCGACACCACGCGGCAGCGGCCGATCATCAGTCGATTGCGGCAGCTGCGCCGTCGGCGTCGCCTGGCGTGCAGGATCTGCCCGCACCATCGCCAGCGCCCGCAGCGGCTGGGGCAAGCGATGAGCTGCGGCGGATCGAGCGCATCCTGCGCGAGACGCTGGCCGAGGTGCTGTACATGAAGGTCGCCGACGTCGGCCTGCACACCGCCTTTGTCGATCTGGGAATGGATTCGGTGATGGGCGTGGAATGGCTACCAATGATCCAGGCCCAGCTCGGCGTCTCGCTCGGCGCAACCAAGATCTACCAGTACCCGACGCTGAGCGAGCTGGCGGCCTTCGTGCTGTCGCAGCGCCCGACTGCCGTCGGGGCCGAGGCGCCGGCGCCTTCGCTGCCACAACGCTCGATCGACGAGTGGCTGCAAGCGGTCTACGACGGCACGGCAAGCGCAGACGCGGCCCAGGACTGGCTGCGGACGCAATCGCCGACGGCAGCAGGAGCGACGCATGTCCACTGAGCGTGGGGGCAGCGATCGCAGGAATCTTTCGCGACCGCCTTGAGTGCAGCGTCAGCCGGCAGAACGCGGAGTGCGGATCGTGGTTTCAGGAAGATCAAACGGACGGCGGATATGAATCAGCAAGACATTCTCAGCGCGTTGCAGTCTAGAACGATCACGCCAGACCAGGCCAAGGCCCTGCTGGCCGCCGCGATGCGCCCGGGCGCTGATGAGCAAGCGGCAGTGATGCCAACGCCGCCCTCGGCATTCTCCGCGCCCGCCGAGCGCATCGCCATCGTAGGCATGTCTGGCCGATATCCCGGAGCCACCACCCTGGAGGAATTCTGGCAACTCCTGGCCGAGGGCCGATCGGCGATCCGCGAGATCCCAGCCTCGCGCTGGGCGCTGGACGATTACTACGATCCGCGCCCGCAGCAGCCCGGCAAGCTGTACTGCCGTTCGATGGGCGTGCTGGACGCGGTGGAGTGCTTCGACCCGTTGTTCTTCGGTATTTCGCCGGCAGACGCTGCACTGATGGATCCCCAGCACCGGCTGTTCCTGCAGGAGGCCTATCATGCGTTCGAAGACGCGGCCTATGCACCTGCGCGCCTGGATGGCGCCCGTTGCGGCGTCTATCTGGGCATCATGGGCAACGAGTACGTGACGCTATGCCAGCGCGCCGGTGCGGGGATCGGCGAGGCCACCGGCAATTCGGCATCGATCGCCGCCGCACGCATCGCCTATCACCTCAATCTGAGGGGGCCGGCGATCGCCGTCGACACCGCCTGCTCGTCGTCGCTGGTCGCGACCCACCTGGCCTGTCAGGCGCTGCTCGCCGGCGAGGTCGATCTTGCGCTGGCAGGGGGCGTGAGCCTCTATCTGACGCCGGAGAGCTACATCAGCATGTGCGGCGCCGGCATGCTGTCGCCGAGCGGACGCTGCAGCGCGTTCGACAACGCAGCCGATGGCTTCGTCCCGGGCGAGGGCGTCGGCGCGCTGGTTCTCAAGCGGCTCAGCGATGCCATTGCCGACAATGACCGCATCCACGCGGTGGTGCTCGGCTCGGGTATCAACCAGGACGGACGCAGCAATGGCATCACGGCGCCGAACCTGGGAAGCCAGGTCGACCTTCTTCGCGACATCTACCGCCGTCATCGCATCGATCCGGCGTCGATCAGCTACGTGGAGGCGCATGGCACCGGCACCAAGCTGGGCGATCCGATCGAGTTCGATGCGCTGACCACGGCCTTCGGCGAGGCAGGCATGCAGACGCAATCCTGCGCGCTGGGTTCGGTGAAGAGCAATATCGGGCACACCTCGGCCGCTGCCGGAGTGGCGAGCGTGCACAAGGTCGTACTGGCGCTGCGCGCGCGTCAATTGGTGCCCAGCCTGCACTACAGCGAGCCAAACGCTCATTGCGACATGCCGCGCTCGCCGTTTGAGGTCAATACCGTTCTGAAGCCGTGGCAAGTTGCCGGATCGGCAAGCCGGCGGGCGGCGGTCAGCTCGTTCGGCTACAGCGGCACCAACGCACATGTGGTGTTGGAGGAATGGGCTGAAATGGAGCCGGTGGCCGAGGCGGGGGCCGAATCCGAGCTGTTGGTGATCTCTGCCCGCGAGGCGGACGCGTTGCAGCGCCAGTGCCGAGCCCTGGTCGCGTTCCTGTCCAGCCATCGGCAGCTGCCGCTGGCCGATATCGCTTTCACGCTGCAGACCGGCCGTGAAGCCTTCGCGCATCGTCTGGCTTTCGTCGCCGCCACCCATGAGCAGGCGATCGCCCTACTGGAGCGGTTTCTGGCCGGCAAGACGGACGATGCGTTGCACCTCGGCCAGGTCACGGCGCGAGAGCGTCGCCAACGCGCGGAGTCTTCGCCGCAGGCTAGCGACGCCAGCGTCCACGACCTGCGCGCGCTGGCAGCCGATTGGGTCGCGGGAGGTGATGGGCCGTGGCACATGCTGCCGCGTGGCCGCCGCGTCCGTCTGGCGCATCTGCCGACCTATCCGTTTGCCAGCGAGCGCTGTTGGGTGGACGCGCCGGTGCCCGACGCCAGCATCGATGCGCGAGCCGACGCACCGCTCGCCGATGTGCCCTTGCCCCAACCCGACAGCGAGTCATCAATGCCGACATCGACATCGACATCACTGGAGCATCTCGAGTTGTTGCTGCCCGAGCTGCATGGCGTTCCGGCACCGGGCTCTGCTGTCGTCGACGCGCAGACACGCGTCGTCCTGGTCGGCGTGAGCGATGAGGAAGCGGGAAGGTTCCTGCGAATCTGGCCACGCGCCGCGCGCCTGGACCTGCCGACCGCGGCGACCGTGGACGGCTGGATCGCCGACTTGCACGCGCTCGGTCGGATTGACCATCTGGTGTGGAGCGCGGCCGACCCGGGCCCATCGGCGCCCGAGCACATGTTGCAGTATGCGATGCACTCCGCGCAGGTGGATGCCTGCTTCAGCGCGATCAAGGCCATGCTTGCGCACGGCTATGGCGACATGCCGCTGGAATGGACGCTGATCACGCGTCAGCTCGACACCCAGCCCGCGCATGCCGCCCTGCTCGGGCTGGTGGCGACCGCCGTCAAGGAACAGGACGGCTGGACGTCGCGCTTGATCGATCTGCGCGGTAGTGCGCCGATGCCGGTCGAGCAGATCGCGGCGATCCAGATCGATACGACCGGACGCACCTGGATCCATCGCGCCGGCAGCTGGGCGCGCGAGCATCTGCAGCCGGTGCCGATCCCGGTGCAGACCGACGGCGCGTTTCGTCGCGATGGCGTCTACCTGATCGTTGGCGGCGCCGGCGGCGTGGGCGAGGTGCTGACCGAATACCTGTTGCGTCGCTACCAGGCGCGGGTGGTGTGGGTGGGGCGGCGGCCGCGCGCCGGTGCCGTGGCAGACAAGCTGGCCAGGCTGGCAGGCCTGGGTCCGGCACCGGTCTATTTGCAGGCCGATGCGACCGATCCGCATGCGCTGGCCGAGGTGCGGGCACAGGTGATGCGCCTGCATGGCCGGATCCACGGCGTCATCCATTCGGCGATCGAACTGCAGGACCAGAGCGTCGCCAGCATGGATGCCGCGCGCTTTGCACAGGTGTTTGCGACCAAGGCGCGCGTGGCCAGCAACGTGTTCCAGCTCTTTGCGCAGGACCCGCTCGACTACGTGGTGCTGTTCTCCTCGCTCGCCAGCTATTCGCGCGAGCCCGGACAGAGCAACTACAGCGCCGGCAGCCTGTATCAGGATGCGTTGGCCAGAGCGCTGGCACCGCGGCTGGCGCCGCGGGTCAAGACCATCAACTGGGGTTTCTGGGGCCAGATCGGTGCGACCGCGGCCCTGCCCGCCCACGTCAGCGAGCGCTTCGCTCAGCTTGGTGTGGGCGCCCTGGAGCCGGCCGAGGCGATGGCCGCGCTGGAGATCTTCCTGCACGCCGCCGTGCCCCAACTCGCCGTCCTCCACCGCCTGCGGTCGAACGATCGTCCGCCCGCGCTGACCGAATCCGTTGCCCCCGCGGTGCCTACCGTGGCCGCGCCGCCGCA
This sequence comes from Xanthomonas maliensis, assembly GCF_009192945.1. Taxonomy (GTDB): domain Bacteria; phylum Pseudomonadota; class Gammaproteobacteria; order Xanthomonadales; family Xanthomonadaceae; genus Xanthomonas; species Xanthomonas maliensis. The sequence continues at coordinate 53,699 of NZ_NSET01000042.1, forward strand.
ACCTCCGATCGAGGTAACTCCCATCGACATCCAAGCCCATGTCCAGGCCACCCTGCTGTCCACGTTGGCGACGACGCTCAAGCTCGCGCCCGAGCGGATCGATCCCGACGGCGCATTCGCCTCCTATGGGGTGGACTCGATCAGCAGCGTGCGCATCGTGCGTGCATTGAACGACGCCTTGGCAATCGATCTGCCCGCAACCGCTTTGTTCGACCACAGTTCGGTGCACAAGCTTGTGGCCCACATCGTGGAGAGCTGCGATCACGCGTCCCTGCACGCGGCGATGCAAGCGCAGGAGCCAACTCATGCGCAGCCAGCGAGCGCTCCGCTCGACCCACCGGTCGCCAACGTGCAAGTACCGCCGGCACCGACCGCACGTGGACCGGCCAAGCTCTCCACAGGGCCGATCGCCATCGTCGGCATGAGCGGTCGGTTTCCGGGCTCGGCAGACCTGCAGGCACTGTGGACGCATCTGGCCGCCGGCACCGACGTCACCGGGCCGATCACCCGCTGGCAGGTCGATACCACGCAGCTGCCCGACAAGACGCGCGTCTGCCCGCGTGGCGGCTTCCTGGATGACATCGACCAATTCGATCCCTTGTTCTTCAACATTTCCGGCACCGAAGCCACCTATATGGATCCGCAGCATCGTCTGCTGCTGGAGACGTCGTGGCATGCGCTGGAAGATGCCGGATACGCCGGCGACAGCATCACCGGCGCGCGCTGCGGCGTCTACATGGGTTTCAACGGCGGCGATTACGGCCAATTGCTGCAAGAGCAGCCCTCGCTCCCGCCGCACGCGATGTGGGGCAACGCGGCTTCCGTGCTGTCGGCGCGGATCGCCTATTACCTCGACTTGCAAGGTCCGGCGATCACCCTGGACACAGCGTGTTCCAGTTCGCTGGTTGCGGTGCATCTGGCCTGCCAGGGATTGTGGACCGGAGAAACCGAGATCGCCCTGGCCGGCGGTGTCTGGATCCAATGCACCCCCGGCTTCCTGCTGTCCTCCAGCCGGGCCGGCATGCTCTCGCCGACCGGACAGTGTCGCGCCTTCGGCGCCGATGCCGATGGCTTCGTCCCCTCCGAGGGCGTGGCTGTCGTCGTCCTCAAGCGGCTTCAGGACGCGCTGGATGCCGGCGACCATATTTACGGCGTGATCAAGGGCACCGGCATCAACCAGGATGGTGCCAGCAACGGCATCACCGCGCCCAGCGCCGCCGCGCAGGAACGCCTGCAACGGCAGGTCTATGACACCTTCGGCATCGACCCCGACGATCTGCAGATGGTCGAGGCGCATGGAACCGGCACCATCCTGGGTGACCCGATCGAAGCGGCCGCGCTGACCCGCGCGTTTCGTCACTACACCCAGCGGCGTGGATTCTGTGCGCTGGGCTCGATCAAGACCAACATCGGCCATACCGGCGCCGCGGCCGGTGTGGCGGGGCTGATCAAGGTGCTGTTGGCGATGGCGCACCGGCAAATTCCGCCGTCGCTGCATTTCGGCCAGCCCAACCCGCATATCGCCTTCGACGACAGTCCTTTCGTCGTCAATACCGTCCTGAAGGAGTGGTCGGTCCCCAGCGGGCGCCGTCGCCTGGCGGCGGTCAGCTCGTTCGGACTGAGCGGCACCAATGCCCACCTGGTGGTGGAAGAAGCCATCACCCCGGCGGCGATGGCAGCAGCCAACGAGCCGACCCTGCTGCTGTTGTCCGGCTATCGCGCGGAGGATCTGCCCGCGCAAGTGGAGGCGCTCGCCGCCTACTTGGAACGCGAGCGCCCCACCGATCTCGGCGCCGTCGGCTTCACGCTTGCGGTCGGCAGACGCCATCATCCGCATCGGCTGGCCTTGGTCGCCACAGACGCGCCGTCGGCTGCGCGCGAACTCCGCCAGTGGCTGGCGGGCGCGCAGTCGCAGGTGACTGCGGGCGCCGCCGCACCTGCCGCCGCCCAGGCCGCGCTATCGGCCCAGGCGCACTATGGGGTCGACCTGTTGGCGATGGAGACCGACCCCGGCAAGCGTGAACGCCTGTTGTCGGAATTGGCGCAGCTCTACGTGCAAGGGGCGCGGATGCAACTGGGTCCAAGCTTCAAGACGCAACGCCGTATTCCGCTGCCGGTGTATCGGTTCTCGCGCAAGCGCTACTGGGTCGCGGCACGTGCCGAATCCGCAGCCACACCCACGTCTCCGGCCCCGGCAGCGGTACGAGTCACTGCGACAGCAGCAGCAACAGCAACAGCAACAGCAACAGCGAACGAGACCGACACTGCGCCGCCGGAGCCGCTGCATCCGTTCGTCCATCGACCGCTGGACCCCGTGTCCGCCACCGGCTTCGTCACTGCGTGGACCGGGCAGGAGGCGTTCCTACGCGACCATGTCGTGCGCGGGGTTGCGATGCTGCCGGGGGCAGGCTGCCTGGAAATGGCCTGGGCCGCCGCCAACCTCGCCTATCCCGGTCGACACGTGCGCCAGCTGCGCAATGTGGTCTGGCTGCGTCCTGTGGTCGCGTCCTCGCCACTGGAACTGCAGATCGTGCTGGAGCCGGCGCAGGGCGATGATGTCGGCTTTCGCGTCGTCGGCGCTGGCGACGACCGTCCCCATTGCCAGGGTCGCGCGGTCCTGGGCCGTGCATCGCCGTCGCCCATCGTCGATCTGGCCTCGATTCGTGCCCGTTGCAACCAGCGCCAGATCACCGCGGAACAGTACTACGCGGTGTTCGCGCAGATGGGGCTGGCATACGGCGAGAGCTATCGGGGTATCGAGCGTGCCTTCGTCGGCGAGGACGACATCCTCGCCCAGGTGCGCCTGCCCACCTGTGCAGCGGACACACAGGCCGACTTCATGCTGCATCCCAGCCTGCTCGACAGCGTGCTGCAGGTGTCGATCGGCTTCGAGATCGGCGCCGAGCCCACTGCCGAGCCGGCCGCCGATGCGGGTGCCGATGCGGGTGCCGGCGCGCTGATGCTGTTCGCACTCGATCGCTTGCAGATCTATGGTCGCTGCCCTGCCCAGGTTTGGGTGTGGACGCGTCGGCAGCCGCGTTCTGCCAGCCATACGCTCACCGTCGATGTCTTCGACTCCAGTGGACAGATCCTGCTGAGCCTGCAGGGTGTGACTTCGCGCGCAGGTGCAGCGCCGTCGGCGTCTGCCGCGACCGGCCGCGTCGCCGAACCGCCCGCGGCCGCGCCAGCGCTCGCCAGCCAGCGATCTTCGCCAGCGCAGGTGCCGGTTGCCGTGGCCGACGCCATCCCAGGCGCGTCGCCACTGCCGGCGACTGCCGACGGCGATGGCCGTCCAGTGGGCGCGTTGACCCTGGCTCCTGTCTGGGAGCCGCTGCCCTTGCCCACCACTGCGCCCTGGCCTGGCGCCAAGGAAGCAGTGGCGGTGATCGCAGGCAGCGATGCGCAGCGTGCGGCGCTGAGAACGCGCTACCCGCGTGCGCGGCATCTGCCCGCAGCGCTCGCCGATACCGTCGATCAGGCGGTCGAGCAGCTGCGCGGCCTGGGCACGTTGGACCATCTGTTCTGGTGGGTCCCGGACAGCAACTACCGCAGCATCGACGGCGAAAGCATCGTCATCGACCAGCAGAGCGGCGTGCTGACGCTGTTCCGCCTGCTCAAGGCGCTGGCGAAACTCGGTTATGCCGACAAATCCCTGGGCTTGACCATCGTCACCCAGGCCAGCCAGCCGGTGCTCGATGGCGAAGCGAACGATCCCACGCATGCGGGCGTGCACGGCATCGTCGGCACCGCGGCCAAGGAATACCCCCGCTGGCGCGTGCGCCTGCTGGACCTGGCCGCAGATGCCGCAGTGCCCTACGAGGATCTGCTGGCACTGCCGGCCGACAGCGATGGCAACGCCTGGGCACATCGCCACGGGAGATGGTACCGCCAGCACTGGATGCCGTGCCGGTTGCCCGAGCCGAGTCAGACGGCGTTTCGTCAGAACGGCGTCTATGTGCTGATCGGCGGTGCCGGCGGCATCGGCGAAGCCTTTAGCGAGTACCTCATCCAGCACTATGCCGCGCAAGTGGTCTGGATCGGACTGCGCAAGCGCGATGCGGTCATCGAGCAGAAGATCGATCGTCTGAGTGCGCTTGGCCCAGCGCCGTATTACATCTCTGCCGACGCCACCGACCAGGTCGCGCTTGAGCGCGCATGTGGCGAGGTCGAAACACAGTTCGGCGCACTGCACGGGGTGGTGCACGCCGCGCTGCTGATGGCCGGCGACCCGCTCGAGCGCATGGACGAGCAGCGCTTCTGGCGCGGGTTGGCCGCCAAGATCGAAGTGTCGGTCCGCATGGCCCAGGCCTTTTCGCATCTGCCGCTGGACTTCGTGCTGTTCTTCTCCTCCATCCAGGCGTTGGAGAAGACCGAGCGCCAGGCGAATTACGCGGCCGGCTGCACCGTCGAGGATGCCTACGCCGCGAGGCTGGCGCGGGAGTGGAATTGTCCGGTACGGGTGATCAACTGGGGATATTGGGGAAGCGTTGGCTTCGCCGCGGTCTCCAGCGGCTACCGTAACTGGATCGCGCAGGCGGGCATGGGGTCGGTCGAGCCGGCCGAGGGCATGGCGGCGCTGGAGAAACTGCTGGCCAGCCCACTCCGCCAACTGGCATTCGTCAAGACCACACGCCCCGATGCCTTGCGCGGGGTCAGGTTTTCCGACGACCGCTTGTGGCAGGTGGACGCGGTTGCACCGGTGGTGCCGTTGGATATCCCAACGACGGCCGATCCGGCCACAGTGGCCAGCGAAGGATTTCCGCCGCGTCTGGAAAGCCTGTTGCTGGAGTTGATGTGCCACGAACTGGACCTGTTGGGCATCTTCGCCGATGCGCATGCGGCCGAGCAAACCATCGTTGCCCAGTATCGGCCGTGGTTGCGGCATACCCTGGCCATGCTGCAACACCATGGCCTGGCCGAGCGGCAGGGCGAACAGTGGCGCCGCTGCCAACCGTCGGCTGCATCGCCATGGGACGAATGGGACCGCTGCGCGCAGCAATGGCGAGCAACGCCGCAACTGGCCGCACCGGTGGTGTTGGCCGAGACGACGCTTCGTCAATTGCGCCAGGTCCTGAGCGGCGAACGTGCGGCGACCGACGTACTCTTTCCCAAGTCGTCGCCGCATCTGGTGGAAGGCATCTACCGCGACAGCCCGGTCCCGGACTTCTTCAATCAGGTTCTCTGCCAGGTCGTGGTGCGCTACATCGAACGGCGCCTGCGCGTGGATCCGACGGCACGCCTGCGCATCCTGGAAATCGGCGCGGGTACCGGCGGTACAACCTTGCCGCTGGTCAAGGCGCTGGCGCCGCATGCCGCCGCCGTCGCCGACTATCGCTTCACCGATATCTCCAAGGCTTTCGTGGTGGCCGCGGAGAACGATCCGTCGCGTGCGCCGTATATGCACTATCAGACCTTCGATGTCGAACGCGCAGTCGCAGCCCAAGGCATCGATATCGGCGCGTTCGACATCGTCGTCGCGGCCAACGTCTTGCACGCGACGCGCGACATCCGCAAGACCTTGCGCAATGCGAAGGCGACCCTGAAGCGCAACGGCATCCTGGTAATCAATGAGGTGTGCGCTACCAGCCTGTTCGCGCATGCCACGTTCGGACTGCTCAAGGGGTGGTGGCTCTACGAAGATGCCGAGCTGCGCCTGCCCGGCTCGCCGGCGCTGTCGCCGGAATCGTGGCGTGCGGTTCTCGCCGAGCAAGGCTTCGGTGCCATCGGGCTGCCAGCCGAGGCCGCGCAGTCGCTGGGCCAGCAGATCATCGTGGCGGCCAGCGATGGCTGGATCCGCCAGCCGGCTGGGGCTGCTGCCGCGATGCACATCGCCGAGGCGGCCCCCGCAACGCCTGCCGTAGCTGCGCTACGGGCACCCGCACCCGCACCCGTGCCCGTGTCGACGCCCGTGACCGCGACCGCGCTGCTGCGCCAGATGGTGCGCAGTACGCTGGCCGACACGCTCGCTATCGCGGAATCCGATCTCGACGATTCCACGCCACTGCAAGACTACGGACTGGACTCGATGCTGGCTGTGCAGGCAGTGGAGGTGCTCAACACCAAGGCTGCCACCGCGCTGACCAGCACCAGCTTGTTCGACCATCCGACGATCGATGCCATTGTCGCGCAGATCGAGTCCCTGGGTACCACGGTGTCGCCGTCGCCAGCACCGGCACCGGCACCAGCACCAGCACCAGCACAGGCACAGGCACAGGCACAGGCACACCAGCCAGCGCCGGCCGCAGCATCCGCCGCGACCGGTGAGGGCGATCGCATCGCCACCGCGATCGCGCAGGTGCTGACCGAGGTCGCCGGCCTCGCGCCGGAAGACCTGCGGGCCGATGCGCCGTTCACCGACTACGGGGTCGATTCGATGCTGGCGGTGCAGATCGTGGAGGTCTTGAACCAGCGGCTGGGATGGGAATTGACCAGCACCAGCCTGTTCGATCATCCGACCATCGCCGCTCTGGCCCTGCATCTCGGCGGTTCGGAGCCGGTCGCCGCGGCGGCGGCGATGCCAGTGGTGTCGCTGCCTGATGCATCGGCAGTCGCAACGCAACGTGGCGCGTCCGACCCCGCGTTGCGCCAGCATCTGCTGCACGCGCTCTGCGCCGTGCTGGAGATCGATGCGCAGGACGTCGACCCACACGTGCCTTTCGTGGACTACGGTCTGGATTCGATGCTCGCCGTGCAGTGGGTGGAGCGCTTGAATCAATCGCTGCAGTTGGAACTGACCACCACTACACCGTTCGACCACCCGACGCTGGAGGCCTTGCAGCAGCACATCCTGGCCGAGCGTGCGGAACGCGGCATCGTCAGTGAGCCGAGCTGGAGCAAACCGCCCACCGTAGCCGCTGTGTCCAGACCGCGTGCCGAGCCCATGAGCTACACGCTATGAGGCGGCGTGCTGCCGCGCTACCGCCAATGCTGCAACCCGCAGGCGCCGTCCTGCACGCTATCGGAGATCACCGTGTCTGAGCACGACGTAACGGAGGACTTCATCGTCCTCATCAATGACGAAGAACAGTATTCCTTGTGGTCCAGTGCGATCGATATCCCACAAGGCTGGCGCCTGGTCTACGGCCCGTCGAACAAGCAGGCATGTCTGGCCTATGTCGAGGAGGTGTGGACCGACCTGACCCCGCGCAGCGTGCGCCTCTCGCTGCAGCAGGCGTCGCAGCACGGCGACGGCAGCCGATGAGCGAAGCGTCGATACGCATCGGCGTCTCCGACGGCGTGGCCCTGCATGTACGCCAGTGGGGGCCGCCGCCGATCCGGCTGTTGCTGGTGCATGGGTTCGGGCAGGGCAGCTTCGTCTGGCGTTCGCTGGCGCAATCGCTGCCGGAGTGCGGGATCGCCGCGGTCGATCTGCGTGGGCACGGCGATTCCGATCGCGACCCGATGCAGCACTACGCGGTCGCCACGCATGTCCAGGATGTGGTCGCAGTAGCGCGCGCGCTGGGCCTGCGCGACTACGTCCTGCTTGGCCATTCCCTGGGGGCGGCAGTCGCGATCCTGGCGAGCGAGCACCTGCCACAACCGCCACGCGCGGTTGTCTTGATCGATGGCGGGCCCGGCTTGAGTGCCACCGCATCGGCGTATATCCGTGACGAGTTCCTGCGCAGCAAGTTCCGCTATCGGTCGGTCGGGGAATACGAGGAGCAACTGCAGGCAGCCATGCCGCTGGCCGTTCCTGCGTTGCTGCGCGCCTTGGCAACCGACGCGCTGGAGGCGCTCGGACCGGACGAGTTCCGTCTCAAGGCAGACCGTGCCTTGGGCTACCAACAGGCCTGCCCCACGCTGGAGTCCTCGCTGTGGCAGGCACTCGAACAGCTGGTGATCCCGGTCTTGTTGGTGCGCGGCGCGGTATCGGCGCTGTGTTCCCGGCTGTGGACCGACGCCTTCATCACCCGCGTTCCCGACGCCATCGTCGAGGCGGTGGATCGCGCCGGCCATGCGGTCATGCTGGACAACCCCGTGCAGTTCAACGCCGTGGTACGCCGCTATCTGTCGCACTGGCTGGGCCCGCAGGTCGGCCCGACGCCCCACCTTGCCTCCCTGGACTGAACGATGCTCTGGCATGCCGTCATCACGCGATTCAGCTATCGCCATTCCACCACGCGCGCCGGGCTCGATGGCGTCCTGGTCTCGGTGCTCCGCCGCGATCCGCTGCAACCGGATCGCCTTGCCTTTCGCTACTCGCTGTTCGAATTGACCTGCCTGCCCTCGTTGCTGGCCCAGACCGAGCAGAACTTCGACTGGTTCATCATCGTCGATCCGGCGCTACCGTCGCACTGGCGCCAGCGGTTGCAGGCACTGGTGAGTGGCCGCACCCGCACTCATCTGCATGACTACGATCCCGCCGAGGACCTGACCAAGACAGATTGGCTGCAGCGGTATGCACCACCGCAAACGTGCCAGGTGTTGACGACACTACTGGACGACGACGACGCGCTGCCGGCGGACTTCATCGAGACCCTGCAACGCGCCGTCGGCGAGCAGGACGGCATGCTTGCACCGGTGGTGACACTGGCGAGCAGGAAAAGCCGGCAGTGGGAACTGGTGCACAGCCGTCGGGCACCACTGGGCTACCAATGCAGCTGGCATCGCGGCAACTGGGTGCTGTCCACCGGACTGTCACTGCTCTGCCAGTGGCCGATGTATCCATTGACCGTGCTCGCGATCCATCATCAGGTCGCCGACCTGTGGTATCGCCCCGAACGCGGCCCGGCGTTGATGAGCTTGCTGCAGGAATGCTGGTCGTTGCCGGACGCGCGCGTGGCCGAGGCCACCGCGTTCATCGCAGGGCGGATGGATGACTTCCGTGCACGCGTCGCGGCCTACGACGATGACGCAGCGGTGGCGGACAGCCAGCGCCAGCACTTCATCGACATCAGCGATGTCGTCGAACCTTTCGTGGTCAGCAACCATTTCGGCAACGACCAGGTGATGCGGTTGTTCGAGCCCAAGCCCGATCGCAGCCCGGTCCGCGATGCGCTGGACTTCCCTGGGGTACCGATCGACCTGGACGGATTTGCGCACAATGCGGCTCACTTCGCCAAACGACCCCGCATCTACTACAGCCTGCTACGCGAGCTGTGGTCGCGGCCGTTTCCACTATTGCCCCGCTTGCGCCTGCTGGCGTGGGCAAGCTGGCGTTTTGCGCGTGCGTGATCGCAACCGGGAACCCGACCAGAGGAGAGCACGATGCACGCGATGATGTTTCCCGGGCAAGGCTCACAACGGCCAGGAATGGGCGAGGACCTGTTCGACCTGGCCGATTACACCGCCATCGAACCGCAGGTCGACGCACTGCTCGGCTATTCCTTGCGCGCGCGCTGTCTCGATAAGGCCTACGTCTTCTCCGGGACCGATGTCACCCAGCCCTGCCTGTATATGGTCAATGCACTGCACGGCATCCGAGTTCTGCGCTCGGGAGTGCAGATCGGTTGCGTCGCCGGTCACAGCCTTGGGGAATACAACGCGCTGCAGGCGGCAGGTGTTTTTGACCTGCTGACCGGTCTGCGGCTGGTGCACAAGCGCGGGACCTTGATGGCGCAAGCGCGCGGCGGCGCGATGACCGCGGTCCTGGGCCTGAGCTCGGCCACGATCGTGGACCTGATGTTGGGCCACGGCCTGGACATGATCGACGTCGCCAACTACAACGCGCCTGCCCAGACCGTCATCTCCGGACCCGAGGCAGAGGTCGCGCAGGCCACGCGGATCTTCGAGTCGGCTGGTGCGACAGCGTGTATCCGGCTTCCAGTGAGCGGCGCCTTCCATTCGCGCTTGATGGAAACAGCCGCGCGCGCCTTCGCCGGCTTCATCGACGCAGTCGACTTCCAGCGTCCGCAGATTCCGGTGATCTCCAACGTCACCGGGACCTTTTATCCCGCCAAGGCATCCAGTGCGGTGATTGCCTCGCTGCTGGTTCGGCAGATCGTGCGACCGGTACTCTGGGTCAAATGCGTGCACAGCATGCTCGACGCCGGCGCGACCGATTTCGTGGAAGCCGGCCCAGGCAACGTATTGATGCGCTTGATTCCGCAAATCCGTGCAGTTGGCCGCACGCCGGCTGTCGTCCACTGAGCATCGGGAACGCCATCCATGCCACCTCTCTTACACGGGCAGGCTGCTGCCATCCTGATGTACCACCGCATCGCAGACGATGGCACCGATCTTTGCGTCTCGCCGGCGGAGTTCCGTGCCCACATGGCCAGTCTGCGTGCAGCCGGCTACCCGGTGCTCGCGTTGACGGACCTGGCTGCGCAACTGAAGGCAGGCACGCTGCCGGTACGCAGCGTGGCCATCACCTTCGACGACGGCTATCTCGATGCGCTCACCCACGCGGCACCGATCCTGCAGGAGTTCGCCTTTCCAGCGACGTTCTTCGCGGTGTCCTGCACGCTCGATGAGCCGGGGGAATTCTGGTGGGAAACCCTGGAGCGGGTCTTCGCCCATTCGACCCTGCCGACCTTGCTCGACGTGGCGCTGCCTGCCGGGTGCCCCAGCATGGCCACACGGACGCGTGACGAGCGCCAGGCCGCGCTGGCAGCCGTGCGTGGCACGTTCTATCCACTGGCGCTGGAGGCGCAGCGTGCGCAGATCGACGCCCTGCTGGCGTGGAGCGGTCTTTCCCGTGCAAGCGGAACCGGCTACGTCAGGGCGCTGACGCCAGAGGAATTACGGCGCCTGAGTCGGATACCCGGCATGGAGATCGGCGCGCACACCGAGCATCATGTGCTGCTGCCCGCACAGACGACGCCGACCAAGCAGCGCGAGATCGTCGTCGGCAAACGCAGGTTGGAAGCGGTCCTGGAGCGGGAGGTCGCCAGTTTTTCCTACCCGCATGGCGGATTCGATGAGGAGACGATCGCAATGACTGCCGCTGCGGGCTTCAGCGTCGCCGTCACCACCGGCAACCTGGCCGCATCGGCGGATCACCATCCGCTGGCCTTGCCGCGCATCGGCATCCGTGCGGGCGACGATCTCCTGCAGCGCCTGCATACCGCGTTCGATCCGCCGGCACCCGTGCCGATCCAGGAGTCGCGGGCATGAGCCTGGTCACCTTGCGAGACCTGCGCAAGTCGTATGGCGCCGGTGCCCAGACAGTCGAAGTGCTGCATGGGGTGGACCTTGAGATCGCGCAGGGCGAGTTTCTGGCGCTGATGGGGCCATCCGGTTCAGGCAAGTCCACCCTGCTCAACATCATCGCCGGCCTGGACAAGCCGACGTCAGGCGAGGTGCATGTCGCTGGCGCGCCATTGTCGACCATGGGAGCGACCCAACTGGCGCATTGGCGCGCCAGTCAGATCGGCTTCGTGTTTCAGCTGTATCACCTGATGCCAGCGCTGACCGCAGCGCAAAACGTCGAGGTCCCGTTGTTGCTAACCACGTTGAGCAGCGCGCAACGCAAGCAGCATGTGCAGATCGCGCTGGATGTGGTGGGACTATCGCAGCGCGTCCACCACAAGCCCTCGCAGCTCTCTGGCGGACAGCAGCAGCGCGTCGCCATTGCACGGGCGATCGTGACCGATCCACCCTTGCTGGTCTGCGACGAACCGACCGGCGATCTGGACCGTGCCAGCGCCGACGATGTCTTGGACCTGCTCGTCGCGCTCAGCCGCGAGCAGGGCAAGACCATCGTCATGGTGACCCATGATCCTCTGGCGGCGGCCCGTGCCACGCGCCAGCTGCATCTGGACAAGGGCCGCGCCATCCACACTTCCGATCCCCATTGAGCAATCGGCCATGCGCTACGGATATCTCGGAGGAACAGGCTTGCGCGTATCGCCGCTGTGCCTGGGTACGGTCGCTTTCGGGACCCGGCTATCGCCGCAGGAGGCAGGCGCGATCTGGGCGCGTTGTGTCGATGCGGGAATCAACTTCTTCGATACCGCCGACGCGGCACCGGAGAGCGAACGCCTGGTGGGCGAGCTGGCAGGCGGTCACCGCGATGCGCTGGTGATCGCGACCAAGGTGTTCCGCCCGAGTGGCCAGGGGCCGAACGCTGCGGGACTGTCGCGCAAGCATATCGTGCAAGCGTGCGAAGCCTCGCTCCGACGCCTCAACACCGACTACATCGACCTGTACCTGGCGCACTCGGACGATGGCTTCACGCCGCTGGAAGAAACCCTTGGCGCATTCGACCAGCTGATTCGCCAGGGCAAGATTCTCTACATCGGTGCTTCCAACCACACCGCATGGCGATTGAACGAAGCGCTCTGGGTCGCCTTGACGCAGGGGTTTGCACGCTATTGCTGCACCCAGCTGCTGTACAACCTGCAAGAGCGCGATATCGAAGTGGAGCTGCTGCCCATGTGCGTGCAAAAGAACGTCGGGGTCGTGGCCTGGGGAGCCTTGGCGCGCGGAGTGCTGGCGGCCGCCGACCCAGCGGACCGGTCTGTTGTGCCTACCAACGCCCAGCCTGCCGTCGCGGCTGCGCTCGCAGACGTGGCCGCCGAGCTACAACGGCCTAGATCGCAAGTTGCATTGAGCTGGACGCTCAACCGTCCGGGCATCAGCGCTGCGGCTTTCGCGGTGTCCTCGTTGACACAACTGGAGGAAAACCTCGGTGCCGTCGAGCTACAGCTATCGCCGGCGCACATGGCCGCGCTCGACGCCGCTGCTGCACCGGCCAGACCATATCCGGCCAATCTCGAGCCCCTCGTTCGCGCGCTCAGATGCAGCGACTGAGCACGCACCATCGCACGCACCCTACCTCTTGCATTTCAGGGCGAACCCAATGATGGCACCATCGATCGAACAGGCAGCGGGGCTGGCGGGCCCATGAATCATCTTCTGTTGGTATGGAAGGGCCTGTGGAGAAAGCCGGTCCGCACGTCGTTGACGTTCGCATCGATGACGGTGGCATTCCTGCTGTTCGGACTGCTCAGCGGTATCAACCAGGGCCTCAGCACGGTGACCCAGCGCTTTCATCTGGATCGCCTGTACGTCATGAACCGCATCAGCATGTATCACCCCCTGGGACTGCCGCTGGCCGAGCAGATCCAGAAGATTCCCGGTGTCAAGGACGTCGCCTACTGGGCCTACTTCGTTGGCTACTACCAACAGCCCACCGTGCAGTTGCCGATCGTGGCCACCGACGTGGCGCGCATGTTCCGCATGTATCCGGAGCTACAGCTGCCGGCGCAGAAGATACGGGACATGCAGCGGATCCGCTCCGGCGCCATCATCAGCCGCAATCTCGCCAAACGCTTCCAGTGGAAGCTGGGCGACCGGATTCCCATCAAGTCTGCGCTATGGCCACGCAAGGATGGGGACGACGTCTGGTACTTCGATATCGTGGGGATCTACGAGCCGGTGGAAGCCTCTCCGGCGCTCAACGACCTGTTCTTCATCAACCTGGACTACTTCGATGATGCCCGCGCCTACGGGGCGGGGTCGGTGCATTTGATCATCGTACGGGCCCAGGACCAGCGACAGAGCGGCAGCATCGCCAAGGCGATCGACCGCATGACCGAGAACTCGCCGTTCCAGACCCGTACTCGCAGCGAGAACGCCTACGCCGCGGTGCAATGGCGGCAGATCAACGATCTGCGCAAGGTGAGCAATGTCATCATCGGGACCGTGCTGTTCACCCTGATGGTGGTCAGCGCCAGCACCATGATGCAATCGGTCCGCCAGCGCTTTCCGGAGATCGCCTTGCTGATGACATTGGGCTACACCCCGCTGCGGATCGCCCTGCTGATCCTGGCCGAGGCGATCGTGTTGTGCACGCTGGCGGCGGTCGCGGGGATCGCATTGACGACCGTGCTATTCCCGTCGGTGGCCGAGCTGTTCGGCGCCATGCGCCTGCAGCCGCTGGCGATGGCCTACGTGCTGCTGATCGCGCTGGCCATCGCTGTCGTCAGCGCGGTGTTTCCCATTGTCCGCGCGATGCGTTTCAGCATCGTCGCGGCCTTGTCCGGTCGCTAGAGCGTGTTATGCACGTTGAGAAGAGATGCGTTGGCCATCAGCGGTGCGGAGCGGGTGCTGCGTGGCGCCGGCTTGGCTGGCCGCCAAGGCAAGCCGCACGCCTTGTCTCGACGCACCACAGGACGCTTCGCACTCAGCTCAAAGTACATAACACGCTCTAGGAGCCACCATGCCTGCGTTTCGATTGATCCTGTCGTCTATGGTAATGAACCTGCACGGCCTGGCAGGTCGAAGAGCCAATGCACTGGTGATGATCATCAGCATCGCTGGCGTGGTGGCCGTGTTCTCAGGCGTGCTGGCGATGAATGCAGGACTTGACGAGGCAATGCGCGATGCCGGCAGGCCGGATCGCGCCATCGTGCTGCGCGCCGGCTCTACTGTCGAAATCGCCAGCGCGATTTCGCACGAGGAAATGAATACGATCACCAATGCCGCTGATGTGCGAAAGAGTGCCGACGGCATCCCCTTGATGAGTGGCGAAGCCGTTGCCCCCTTGACCCTGATCGAGAAGGGCAGCGGCATGGAGGTCAATGGCACCATCCGCGGCGTCGGGCCGGAGATCCTGGCGGTCCGTCCAGAAATCAAGATCGTGGCCGGCCGCATGTTCGCGCCAGGCAAGTTCGAGGTCGTCGTCGGCAGCAGGGCGCTGGAGCAATTCCGTGGGCTATCGTTGGGAAGCCAGATCGAGGCCTACGGCGCCAGCTGGACGGTGGTCGGTATCTATTCGGCCGGTCGCAGCATTCGCGAATCGGAGCTGATGGGCGACGTCAACACCATCATGAATGTCAGCCACCGGCCAATGTTCCAGAACGTCACAGTCGTGATGCCGAGCGCTGCTGCGTTCACGCGGTTCAAGCGCGCGTTGGCAGCCAATCCCAGTCTGGCGATGGATGTGTTCTCAGAGCCGGAATTCCTGCAGCGGGAAACCCAGAGCCTGAACCATATGCTGCGCTTCATGGCCTACGTGATGGGTGGCATCATGGCCTTGGGTGCGGTATTCGTCGCGATCAATGCGATGTATTCCAGTATCGATGATCGGCGGCGGGAAATCGCCACCCAGCGTGCCATCGGCTTTCCGTCCGTGGTCGTGGTCACCTCGATCGTCATCGAAGCCGCTCTGCTTGCGCTGCTGGGGGGCGTGCTGGGTGCGTTGCTCGCCTGGTTGAGCGCGAACGGGAGCACGATCAGTACCGCAGTCGGGGGCGACCTGCGGCAACTGGTCTTCAATGTGGCGATGACACCCTCTGTTGTGCTGAAAGGCCTGTGCGCGGCGCTGTCGATCGGCGTTCTCGGCGGGCTGATTCCTGCCGTGCGGGCGACCAAAAGCCACATCGTCGACGATCTACGTGCTATCTAACCCCGGGAGAATGTTATGCAAGCAAGGGAAATTGCCAGGATCTCCAAACCGGATGCCGCTGTGTTCCTGCGCGATTACGTGCAGACGCGCACGCCGGTGATCATCACCGACCTGTTCGCCGGCCAGGCCATCGATGCGATCCGCACCAAGGCCGACGCTAGTGCCGCATTCGGACACGTTCCGTTGCACGTACAGACCGAGTATGCCGTTGCGGCCAGCGCACCAGAGAGCGCACTGGAAACCACGATGACCTTCGATCAATACTGGGCTCACGTGCGCGCGAACCCGGACACAGCGTTGTTGTCCACCGAGTACGAGATTCCCGCGGCGATCATGCAAATGTTTCGGCTGCCGGATGTTTGCCTTGCTGACGATCTGGAGGAGCCAGAAATCCTCGGAATGCCGCGCAAGTACGGTGATCATGACCTGTGCGCCAATATCTTCGTTGCCAACAAGGGCAACCGAGCTCACCTGCACTTCGATGGCGATCACCGTCAGGTGCTGCTGCACCAGATGTTCGGCCGCAAGCAGGTCCTGTTGTTTCCGCCTGAAGCTTGTGTCCATCTCAGAACGATCGCCGGTGCTCCGTGGTCGTCGGGCGTCTATCTGGAGCAGATGTCACTGCAGGAGCAGCTCGACTTTGTTGCCGAAGTGGGCGGCTATCACGCCGTGATCGAACCTGGCGAGACCATCTACATGCCGGCGTTGATCTGGCACTACCTGGGCTACATCGACGATGCGATGTCGTTCAACTTACGCTTCAAACGCAACAAGTTCGGTCGCTTTCTCTGCGTGGACAACGTGCATCGCGATTCGTTCGTGCAGAACCTCGGGTCGCGACTGGCGGCCGCGCCCGAACACTCGGGATACGCCAGGATCATGCCGGAGATCGAGGCGGAATACGTGCGGCCGCGCGACAGCCTGAGAGACAAGGTTATCGGAATGCGCTCGGTGTTGCGCAAAGCATGTGCCGAGGTGCTTGGCGACGCTGCTTCGCCGCAATTCTGTCCGCCTGCATTTGACGCCCAGGAAGTCGACAAGATCATTGCCGATATCGGCCAGACCGCACGTTATCTGGATCCCGAGCTGGTGACGCGTTCTCGGCCGGTGGGTGCCATCAGCCCAGTGCAGAAGCAGACTATTGAGCGCACTGCGACGCGACTGGGATATTCCAGCGCGACGCTGGCGCATTTGCTGTGGAATCGTCTCGGCAAGCAGACCCTCGACGCCTTGACCAAGACCGAGGCCGTGCAATTCATGGTGTATATGCGGTCTCCCGGGGCGGCATTGGCCTAGCGCCAATCGCGTCCCTTCTGCGATCAATGGTCCCAACACGCGGGGTGATTGAATGGAAGAGCAGATCCACGACGTCCTGGCGATCTGGGACACCGAACACCAGACCACCCTGGAGGTGTTCGCCGCGGTGCCGGAGGGATACAACGACCGAACGGCGGTCGCCGACAAGGGTTGGACGCTCGGCGGACTGATCTGGCACATCTGCATCACTGAACGCTGGCTATGCGCCGACATCATGGGCGCTACGACCACGGGAAAGAACCCGGTGCCGATGGATGGGCCGCCGCCGACGGTTGCCGCCATGGCAGCAGCCTTTCGCCAGTCGCATGCGGCCCTATCGACGGCGATACGTCGCCAACAGCCCGATTGGTTGGCGCAGACGGTCGACTTCTATGGCGAGCGCTGGACGCGCCTGGCCCTGATGCACCTGATGTTCCGACACGAGGCGCACCATCGCGGTCAGCTCAGCATTCTGATGATGCTCGTCGGCGGCCAGCCCCCGACGATCTATGGCGCGCCCGGCATCGATCTGCAGGATGCCGGGTGAGCGAGCGCCGTCGGCGCTGCGCTCGCTACACCGCGGCCGCGGTCGTGCTGGCCGCGGCCTGCCGGCCGATGGTCACGCCAGAAAGCGCATCACCGCGTCGGACACGGTCTCCAGCTGCTCCAGCTGCGGAATATGTCCTGCGTCTTCCACCAGCAAGCTGGAGGCATCGGCGATCCGATCCACAAACTCGCGCGCGTACAGCGGTGGAATCAGTCGGTCCTGGCTCCCCCAGACCACCAGCGTTGGCGCCGAGATGCGGTGGATGCGGCGGTGCAGTCCTTTGTCAGGAATGGGCCAGGTGAACTTGCCGACACACGCCTTTGCCCAGGTCTGCCGAATCACCGCCTGCAGCGCCTGCTCCCGATCCTGCGGCGGCGAGAACATGATCTTGCCGACCAGCCCATCCGGATGCGCCAGCATCCGGGCGGGGAGTTCTTCGCTGGGGATCGCCCACCAGTTCGGAATCGGCTGATCGTCCCGCCAGAGCCCGGCCGGTGCGATCAGGACCAGCCGGCCGATGCGCTGTCGGCACTGCGCCGCCAACTCCGCAGCGAACATGCCACCGACCGAGTGACCGACCAACGCGACCGACGCCAATTGCAGCGCATCCAGCAGTTCTTCGAAGTAGAGCGTCAGGTCCCACAGATCGTGCAGGGCATTGATCGCCGCCTCATCGCCGGGGCTGGTGCCGGGAAAGTCGGGCGCATACACGGTGAATCGTCGAGAGAGCCGTTCCAGGAAGGGATCCCAGTGACCGGTCTCGGCATGCAGGAACAACAACGGCGGACCTTCTCCACGGATCTCAACGCGGGTCTGGATCTGGCCGTTGCGGAGCGTGACCAGACGTTCTTGGCGGATCATGCGGCCCGTCCCGCCAGAGCCGGGCGATCAAACGGGGCTTGCCGCGTGTCACGTAGCTTTTCCGGCCACCAGTGATTGACCCAGCCCTCGTCGTCCCAGATCCCGCGAAGATGCGGTAGCACTTCGTTGCAGAACAGATGGATATTCTTCATCGTCAAGGCGTGCGACATCGAGCCGATCTGCAGCAAGACCATCAGGTTGCCGACCCGTAGCGAGCGCACCGACTCGGCCAGTTGCTCACGGACAGTCGCTGGACTGCCGGCAATGACCAGTTGATTGTCGACGAAGTCGCGGAACGTGAAGTTCGGAATCTTCGATCGCACGCTTTGGACCTGCGCGACCTGGCTACGGATGGTGTTGACCATGGAGGCGTAGTCCTGATGGCCGGGCGGGGTGAACTCCGGCGCGACGTGCTGGGTTTTGTCATAGAAGTAGCGGATGTGCTCGTAATAGTCCGCCTCGGCTTGTTCGTCGGTCTCCGACACAGCGACGAGCTGCAAGAAGCCGGTTCGATACGGGTTGGCATCGTGGCCGTTCTTGCTCACGAACTCCCAGTACCGATCCATCACGCTCTTGCCGAAGCGAATACCGTGATAGGACAAAAAGCAGTAGCAGTAATCGTGGCGAGCGGTGAACTCCCAGGTACTCAGGCTGCCGCTACCAGGCACCCAGATCGGCGGATGCGGCGACTGCACCGGCCGCGGCCAAAGGTTGACCATGGGCAGCTGCGTGTACTTGCCGTTCCACGCGAACGGCTCACGTGCTTCCCAAGCGCGCAGGATCAGGTCATGCGCCTCGTAATAGCGCTCGCGCTGTTCTAGTGGCGTTGTCCCGTAGCAGTAGTTGACGTCGAACGGCGTCCCCAGTGGCATGCCGGCAACGATGCGCCCATCGCTGATGCAATCGAGCATTGCATATTCCTCGGCAATGCGGATCGGCGGTTGGGTATTGGGAAGCGTGGCGCCGAGCTGGATGCAAGCCACATCCAGGCCTGCGGTCTGGCGGGCCAGGACCGAACCCATCAGGTTCGGACTGGCGATCATGCCGTAGGCGTTCTGGTGGTGTTCGTTGACGCAGACGCCATCGATGCCGCTGTGCGCGGCATAGATCAGCTCATCCAACGACTGATTGTAGTACTGCCCCACCCGTTGCGCTGTGGTCAATTCATGCCACGGCACATCCACCCACACCGAGCGATAGCGATGCTCGAAATCGGAGGGCAGGTCGCGCAACGGCATCAGATGGAACATTGAAACTTTCATCGATCACCTTGGCAGTCGCCAATGCGGTCACGTGCGCTCCGCCTGCGCGGCAACGCCGTGACCGTCGTGCAGTCAGCAGGAAGGTCGCTCAGGATTCCAGCGACCAGCGCATGTTTCGCGCGAAGCCACCGTAGGTATTCACCCAGCCATTGGTGAAGTCGTGCACCGTGTACTCCGGATTGGTGGGCGCTTCGTCACTGATGAACGTGCCAGCCGGAGGCCCGATTCTGGCAACCTGCGCTTCGATCACCTTCGGATCGAAATGATAGAAGCGGGCGGCATTCTCGCCGATCATCTTGCGGCGATCGTCGTCCCCCAGCGTCGCGAACGCCTGGCGGATCTCCTGCCAGGAATGCGGCCATCCGCCTTCCACGTGCGGGTAATCGGCGCCCCACATGACGGTGTCCACACCGAGCCGGCGCGCCTGCTGGATTTCCTCGAACGTCGCCGCCGTCGCTGCGGCGGCGCAGTTCTGTGCCCACGCGTCCTTGGGTGAGAGCGTCAGCCATTTCTTCGGCGCCCTGCCCATCCGCAGCCAGTCGTTGTGATAGACGTGCTCCAGCAGCTCGACGAAGTTTGGTAGCCAGTCGATTCCGACCTCGGTATAGACGAACCGAAGATTCGGATGGCGCACGAAGACACCACCGAAGATCAGCTGGGCCAGGATGCGGCGACGAAAGAAGCCCAGTTCCAGGATGGCCAGCGTCTGCGACGCAATGCTGCTGCCGTAGATCTTCGGCGGATCCCCACCGTGCGAATGGACGGCCATGCCCAGTTCGGCGCAAACCGCCCACAGCGGATCGTAGACCGTCTCGTGATAAGGCAGATAGATGTCATCCGGCGGCGGCAGCACGATGCCACGCAGTCCCGACGCAAATGCAGCGCGCACATCCGCCACTGCCTGCCGGACCTCGTACGGCATGATCATCGCCACGCCCTGCAGGCGTCCGCCTCCGGCGGCGCAGAACTCCGAGAGCCAGCGGTTATGGGCGCGCGCGCCAGCCGAGCGCAACTCCGGATCGCGGATCGGCTTGGGATGCTCACCAAAGAAGCCATCGAAGGGGAACGAATTGAATCCCTGTCCATCGGGAAACAGCACTTCACCCACCACGCCTTCGGCGTCCAGCTCCTTGAGACGTACATCGACGTCCCAGGCACCGCGAATGCGCTCCTGCATCTGAGCATTGTCCGGATCGGAATAGCGGTGCATGTGGGCTTCGTACATGAGCGGCACTTCGGTGGCGTTCTTGCCGGCCACCAGGAACCGACGACGCAACTCGGCCAGCTGCGCTATCTCTTCGTCGAACGCGGCGTGATACTTGCGCTCCAGATAGTCGCGATACTGCGGCGTTGGCAGGCCAGCGTGCCCATCCACCGAAATCAGGGTATACGGCTTCACTGTTGCTTCTCCTTCCATTGAACTGCATGAAGTTGCAAGTTCCGTCCACGACCGTCATCGATACCGGTAGGCAAGTGTGCCGCGTGTCGGTATTGCTCTGTCCGGGCCGCATCGGCGTACCGCCAGTGCACCGTCTGTCTGTCGGTGTCGCTGGGTGCGCCACCGACGCCGAGCCGAGCTCGCAATGCGAAGCCATCGGTCGCTGGAATAGCCCGCCATGCTGGTTGTTGCCATGCGCTCATGCGGCACGCACAGTCGCCTGCGTGCGCGCTGCCTCCGTTGGGCGCATGGCCAGGTAGCGTTCCGCCCACAGCTCTTCCAGGGTCGGCATGACCGCGTCCGCGTTCAGACCTGCAGCCGCCGCGAGCTCTCCGGCCGAGGCTCCCGTCCCGGTCTGTCGCAGCAACGCCAGCAGCTGCGCAGACAGCGGGCGGCTTGCCTCGCCATTCCAGACTGCGCGCCGAATCTCGCACTGATCGGCCAGCGTGCCATCCGGCTGCTTTTGCCGGCGTTCGACCAGGCGCACGTGATTGAGCAGCTCGGGAACCAGTGACGTGCGATCGGCACCCTGCTTGCGCGTGAGGATGAAGTCACCCACCACCAGCGCCTGCAGCCCGGTGGTCAGGAAGCAGGTGATCGCGTCCTCGACCGAATCGACAATGGGCTCGACGTTGTTGTTGAACGAGGTATTGAGCAGGACCGGCACGCCGGTGCGTTGGCGAAATGCATCGATCACCCGCCAGAAGCGTGGGTGATCTTCCCGGGAGACGGTCTGCACCCGAGCCGTGCCATCCACATGCGTCACCGCACCTAGCAATGCACGTTTGTCGGGTTGTACATTCAGCACGAACGTCATGAAGGGAAACCGCGTTTCGCCCTGCGGCAATTCGAAGTAGTCGGCGGCGGCTTCTTCAAGCACGGCCGGTGCGAACGGACGGAATGATTCGCGCGTTTTGATCATCTTGTTGATCAGGCGCTTGTTCTCCGCCGGCCGCGGATCGGCCAGAATGCTGCGATATCCCAACGCGCGCGGCCCGAATTCGGAGCGCCCCTGGACCCAGCCAACGACATTGCCTGCCGCAATCAGTTCGGCGGTGTCACTCTCCACATCCTCGCTCCGGGTGATGTCGAGGTGCGCCGACCATGTGCGCAGCACCGTCTCGATCTCATCGCCCGTCCCGATGTCCGGGCCCCAGGTGACGGTACGCAAACGCTGCCGCCGGCGGGTGCCGCCCATGGCGCGATGCACGCTCAGTGCCGCACCCAACGCATTGCCGCCGTCGTGCGCCGCGGGATGGACGAACACCGTGTCAAATAGCCCAGAGCGCAAGATGTTGCCGTTCATCGTACAGTTGTGCGCCACCCCGCCGCCGAGGCAAAGATTGCGCAGCCCGGTGAGAGCCCGGAAATGCTTCAAGGCATGGAATGCTGCCCGCTCCAGGGTTTCCTGCAGCGCGGCGGCGAAGTCCATATGGATCTGTTCGATCGGCTCGCCCTTGCGGCGGGGCATCATGGTCTCGAACAGCGTATCGAGCAGCTGGGGCTGCAACCGCCACGCACCATCGGGCAGCAATTCGCACATCTGTTCGAACAGTGGGCGGAAGCGGCTTGCATCCCCATAGGGCGCCAGCCCCATCACCTTGTACTCGTCGAACAGCTGATAGCCCAGGAAACCGATGGCGTGCCAGTAGAAGTGGCCCAGTGACTCGGGAATCGGAACCCGATGCAGCAACTCCAGCCCGCTCGCGCTTCCGGTCAGCGTCAGACCGGACTCGGTCTCCCCCTGTCCGTCGATGGTCATGACCAGTGCGTCGTCCAGGCCAGACATCTCGAAGGTCGTTGTGGCGTGCGCAATGTGATGCGGGACGAAGCGCAGCTTTTCACGCGGCACATCTACCCCAAGATGCAACTGCCATTGCGCCCGCAGCGCATCGATGACATCGAGCGTGTGGGTCGCCGACGGATTGGCGAGATACATCCGCCGCAACAGGCGTTCGGCGAACTGCGGACCGTACGGGATGGCGATGTAATCGACATCGGCGAGCGTGGCGCCGCCCTGTGCAAGCACCTGGCGAGTAGCACGCAGCGGCGCGGTATAGGAGTGTTTGATGCGGTTCAACCGCTCCTCCTCCACTGCCGCGACGACATGGCCATCCTTGAGTAACACTGCCGAGCCATCGTGGGTCTGGGTCGGCGAGTCCACTTCGAACTCGGTATTGGGACCACCGTAAAAGCCAAGTATCAACATAGAAGTCTGTCTCCCTCCCTAGAAGCGGCGAATCGTCGGTCTTTCGCGACAGCCGCGCCGTCGCTCGCAACGCTGCGCTGACGCAGCGGTTGTCATCCGTTGGACAGTCGAGAAAGCATGCTTGCGCTACGAGCCGGTCGCCTGGGGCGCGCCATCGTGCTCCTGTAATTGCTGGCTCCACCACCAGGCCACGACCGGTGCCGATGTCCACAGCAATGCGAAGGGAATCGCACTGCTCAGCGCGGCCGGATTGAGGTAGGCGACCAGGGCGACGGTGAGCGCAGCGAAGACCGGCGAGACCCACATCAGCTTGGTGTACTGCAGCAAGCTATGTCCTTGGCCCTTGAACACGATGATCGATGCGGTCCATTCCAGCAGCCCACGATGCGACACCAGCATGCGATAGCTGGCGCGCACGGCGGCATCGAGCGAGTTCTTGGCGTTCTCCACCCCAAAAATGAATGCCGATGAGCGCATCCCCAGCGACGACCACAACCCTTGCAACATGGGCTTGAGATTCCCGGAGAGCAGATTGCGCACCACCCCGATCGTCAGGCCGACCAAGGGAGGGAACCAGGCGATGGCAAGCAGATTGAGCGTCCACAGACCGGGAACGGCCGACGTCAGCCAGCCGACGATGAAACAGACCAGGGACACGAACGGAAACAGCAATCGAACGATATTGTGGAAGATCTTCCAGCGGCCGAACCAGGACAGCGGATTGCTGACCCGCATGCCGGAAGCGTTGCGGATGCGCGGGAACAGCCATCGGATCGACTGCCAGTCTCCACGCTGCCATCGATGCGTGCGGCGTACCGCCGCATAGAACGTCGGTGCGAAGGTCTCATGCAGGACGATGTCCGTGGCCACCGCCGTCCTGACGATTCCCCCCTCAAGGACATCATGACTGAGGACTGTGTTTTCGGCGATCAGCCCGTGGGTCAGCCGGTGAAAGGCTTCGACATCGTAAAGGCCCTTGCCGAAGTACACCGTTTGGCCAAAGACATCCTGGTCGACATCGACGACCGATTGTTCGGAGCGGATTGCGTCGCTGGTCTCGATCTCGATGGTCGAGTGCAGGAGTGATTCCAGGCGGCTGGGTGCGGCATCGCTCGGCAAGGCGATCATCCCGCGGGGCTGCACGATAGTGTAGCCGGCTTCGACCCGCCGGCCATCGTGACTGAACACTGCGCGGTTGAGTGGATGGCTCAACACCGCAACCAGTGCGCTGACGGCACCCGCGGTCAAGTCGGCATTGTCATCGTCCAGCGTGAGCACGTAACGGGTGCCGCTCACCTTGTCGAGATCGCCGTGCATCGTCTCGAACGGCGACGGTGCACCCATCAGATACGCGTTCAACTCTTCCAGCTTGCCGCGCTTGCGCTCCCATCCCATCCAGACGCCTTCGCCTGGATTCCAGCGGCGCGGACGATGCAACAGCACGAAACCGCCACCATGCTGTTCGTTCATCAACGCGATACGCGCGCGCGCATGGTCCAGCAAGGCAGCATCGTCGTCGGTCGTCTGGCTGGCGGCGTCTGTAAAGTCGGACAGCAGTGCGTAGCCAGCGTTCGCTTGGCGATTCTTCTGGTACAGGGCCTCCAGCGATTGCACGAGCCTGTCGATGCCCTCGCGCGAAGTCAGTAGGCAGGGAATGGCGACCAGTGTCTTTGCCGAGACTGGCAGACCGGCGCTGAAGTCCATCCGCGGCATCCAGCGCGGGCGCAGGCCACGTGACAGCAACATGTTGAACCAGCCGGGGATGATGCAATTGGCGTAGAACGTCACCGCGATGGCAAGCAAGAGCTTGCCAGGCCAGGCCATCCCGATCTCGAATGTCAACACCGAAAAAATGCCATAGCTGGCGCACAGCAACAAGGCGAGCATGCAATACGCAAGCAATAGCCCGGGCAACGTGCGGGTCTGGATGCGCTCTTGCAGGCTCAGGCGCGCCTTCAATTCCTTGGCCAGCGTCGCCACGCCGCGATCGGTCAGGAAATAGCCAACATGTGAACGTCGATCAGCGACGCCGTGGCGCTCGCTCGTTTGCAACGCGAGGGCGAGCGTCAGACGCGCCACCTCGATTGGCGGCCGTCCAGATCGCTGTGCCCAGGCCAGCACGCGGGCCTGGTAGTCGTCCCGGGTGCGCTGGTCCATGGCGCTGTATGCGCCCATCGGGTCCTGGCGAAGCACCGCATCGATATCGTCCCCATCCACAACGGGGCCTCTGACAGCAACGTACAAGTCCATCCCAAGACCTCCACTGATGCCTGCCAGTTGACCTTGGCAAGACGATGGCGTGCATGCGGTACTCGACGACTCCTAGCGGCGGATACTTCCCCAATTCGCCATCCAGCGTCAACCCATCGAGGCGCGGTCATGGCGCTAAAGAAGAAGGCGTCGTGCCCTGGTGCGTCGTTCGTCTGATCGTCTCAACGCGCTGCCTTGTGCGAGCAGGCCAGCACGTAATGATGAATGAAGCGGGAAAAATACTCCGGGCCAAAAAAGACCGGCTTTCTGGAGCGTGGTCGCGGCGAAACCTCCGGTGCCGCTTGCCGATGCAACGCCTTGAACCTGCGTACCGAACGCAGGAACGGCTTCCAACAGTGTTCGGTTGCATCGACGACGTCTGCGCTGGCGAAACCGGCATCGAGGATGATCGCCTGCAACGCCGCCGGACTCGCAACGGCGTTCGCATTGGGAATATGGGTGCGTTTGACGGTGGCGGCCGGAAGCGGCGTCATGAGTGCATCGGAATGCACCAGCCTGCCGCCAGGCTTGAGCACACGCAGTGCTTCGCGCAGGAAGGCCACACGCGTGTCGAAGTGAAAGGCCGCCTCCACGCAAAGGATGTTATCGAATGACGCATCGGCGAACTCAAGCCGGGTCGCATCCATGCGCAGGAACTGGCACCCGGGAGCGTTCTTGCGCGCGCGTTCGAGCTGTTGCTCGGAGACATTGATGGCCACAATCTGGTCTGCCGGGTAATGGCGGAGCAAGTGACGCGTCGAAGCGCCCATTCCGCATGCGACATCGAGGATGCGGCCTGTGCGCGCCTGCAGTGGAATCATGTCGATCAACCGCGCGACCAGAGCTTCGGACGCTTCGGATTGCGTTTGTGCGTCGGAGGTCCAGAAGCCGAAGTTATAGAAGTCGCTTGAGCCGTAGTAGGACTCGATGACCGCACCACGCATGGCTGTATCGTAGCCGTCGATCATGGACTTCTGCGACATGACTTCCTCCGTCATACGATGAATTCCTTTGCGTGGATGAGTATTGCATAGCCCAAATGGCCTCACAAGGCAACGCACGCGCTGTCGCGTGCGTCGCCGTGCCTGCAGCGTCGTGCACACAGCCATCGGTGGCGGACCGTTACGCGCGATACCTGTCCAGTGATCGCCGCGAGGTTGTTGCGGTGCGCCAAGGCGACTGCGCAATGTCGCGCTTGTTCATCACCCGTACCTCCATCGCGGCGGATTGTGTTCTCACAACGCTGTATTACAGTACGCGCTCGGACCCCTGAGCTCGCCGGTATCGCATGGACAGTGACGCGTCGAAGTCGAGCAGCCAAGGCAATGCAGTACGTCTGCTCTACCGCGAGCTCTGGAAGGAATCGCAAGGACATCGTGGCGTCTTGTTGGGTGCGATGGCGTTGTTGATCACAGCGCAGCTCGTGCTGTTGGCGATTCCATATCTGGTCGGGCGCGCGTTCAATATCCTGCAGGTCAAGAGCCAAGCCGGAACCGGCGAAGCGATTCTTTGGTTGCTGGCAATGTTGGCAGCGACGTTGATCAGCTGGTTGATCCATGGCCCGGGGCGAATTCTTGAGCGCAACGTGGCGCTGGAAGTCCGCAAGCGCGTCGCTGCTGCGCTGACCGAGCGGCTGCTCGCCTTTCCACTGTCGTGGCATGACGAACATCATTCGGTTGCCAGCACGCACCGCATTCAGCAAAGCAGCTCCGCGTTGGGTACGTTTGCCGAAAGCCAGTTCATCTATCTGGGTAGCGCGATCAAGTTGGTCGGTCCGATCGGATTGCTGTTGCTGATCCATCCGTTGGTGGGGGCAATGGCCGCGGTCGGCCTGCTTGTCATCTGCCTGTCCGTGGTGAGTTTCGATCGTGCCATGTTGCGCTTGGCCATCCGCGCCAATGATGCCGAGCGTCGCTACAGTGCGACGCTGGCTGACGCACTCAGCAATGCGACGACAATGTTGGCCTTGCGGCAAACACGCGCGTTCTTGCAGCTGCTGCAACAGCGGGTGGAGGCGTTGGCAGAGCCGTTCAAGCGGATGATCCTGATCAACGAGGGCAAATGGTGCGTGGTCGATGTTGCAAGCAGGTTGCTCAGCTGTTGCCTGGTCGGTCTGTACGCCTGGCTCGCCTTGCGCGCTTCGGCGGGCGAAAAGCCATTGCTGCTCGGCAACGTCTATATGGTGTGGGAGTACGCACTGCAGGCGGGCACCGTGGTGGCGTCGGTGGCGATGAACTTCCAGGTGTTCGCCACGCAATACGCAAACTATCAGAGCGCGGATGTCATTCGTGAGCAGGCCGTCGGGGAGATCGGCATGCAAGCGATCCCGCGGCGGACGTGGGACCGCTGCGAGATAGAGAACGTGCTGTTTCGCCATCGCAGCGCGCGCAGCGATGCGCCGACGCTGACCGATATTCGCTTGTCGCTGCATCGCGGCAAGCGTTATGCGCTGATCGGGCGAAGCGGTGCAGGCAAGAGCACGCTGCTGCGTGTGCTTGCCGGACTCTATGTCGCCGATCAGATCTCTGTGCACGTCGATGATGCTGCAACCGAACATTCACCCGCGGAGGCCGCCAGGTTGCTCCGGGGTTCGACGACCTTGATCCCGCAGGAGGTCCAGCTCTTCGAGGCGTCGCTTGCCGGCAACCTGGCAATGTGCGAACCGCTGGACGACCAACCGATGTCCGCCTATTTTCAGCAGGCGCTGCAGGTGGCGAGCGTCCGCGACTTTCTTGCGCCTGGTGCGGACCCGGCGCAGGTGTCGATCGCAGAGCATGCGTCGAATTGGTCGGGCGGCCAGCGTGCCCGGGTCGCGTTGGCCAGAGGCCTGTTGGCGGCGCGTGGCAGCTCGATGGTCTTGCTGGACGAGCCGACCGCCAGCCTCGACGCAGGGACCGAAGCGATCGTGTATCGGAACTTGTTCGCGCACTTTGCCGATACCTGCCTGGTGGCGTCGGTGCATCGTCTGGAGCTGCTGACCCACTTCGATGAAGTGCTGGTGCTGGAGGACGGGCAGCTGGTTGCGCAAGGACCCGAATCCTTGCTGGCCGCGACATCCAGCGCGTACGCAGCGTTGCGTGCTGCCAGCCTGCAGCAGTCCGCCTCCGCGACCGGCGCATAGGCAACCGGCGGCCGGGTTCCGGGCATGGACGAGGGCCATGCGGCCGTGGTGCCTGCTGCTATCGCCGGGTACCGCCGGCAAGGCCTCCCCGTCACGCGGCCGGTCGTGCTCGCATCGCGACGGTGTCCGGACAGCGCGACGGGCCGCTGCTGCCGCAATCGCGCAAGAAAAACCCCGCCGTGGCGGGGTTCTCCTCATCGCTTCGCGTTGGACGCGTCGGTCAGAACCTGTACTGGACCGAGGCGGCCAGCACGTCGCCGCGCACGTTGTAGCTGCCAGCCACGGTGTTGCCGGTGGCAGAGACGGAGGCAACGGTCGGATCGCTGGTGAACAGGTGGGTGTACCCGAAGTTGTACTCGGTCTGCTGCGACGGACGCCAGCTCATGCCCAGCGAGACCCACTTGCGGCTGGCATCGGGCACGCGCACGTCGCGGTGCTCGGAGGTGGTCGGGGTCTGGTCGTAGGCCAGGCCGCCACGCAGGGTCAGGGTGTCGCTCATCCGGTAGTCGGCACCGATCGACGCGAAGGTGGTGTCGCGGTAGGAGAAGTCCAGCACGCTGTTGGGCTGGTTGGAGGCGAAGTCCACCGTCACCTGGTCGAACTTGCTCCAGGCGGTGCGGGTGACGTCGGCCATGATCGACCACTGCTCGTTGATGTTATGGGTGAAGCTGGCCGTCGCGCTGGCCGGCAGCTTGACGGTGGCGCGACCCTTGGTATCGACGAAGGTGCCCGGCGCGGCCACGGCCAACACGGCGGCGGCACTGCCCGGCACGGTGAAATCGGCATCACCGTTGGTGATCTTGTGCTCGACCTGCGAGCGGTAGCTGAAGCCGATATGGGTGTTCTCGTCGACGCTGAACAGGCCGCCCACGGTGAAGCCCACTTCGGTGTTGTCGCCCTTGATGCGCGAGTAGCCATCGGCGCTGCCCGGCGCGAAGCCCGGCACGCGACGCGCGGCCAGCACGCTACCGAAGTCGACCGCATTGCCCAGGTCGATATCCAGGCGCTCGGCGAACACCGATGCACCGAAGGACACGTAGGGATTGACGTCGTAGGAGAAGGCGACGTTGAAGTCGATGGCCTGCAGCTCGGTCTTGGTGCCGTTGTAGCGGCCGACCCAGTCGCGGTCGTATTCGGTCTTGAAGCCGAACGGCACCGTCAGCGAGGTGCCCAGGTGCATATTGTTGTTTTCGCCGAACGGCATGTGGAAGTAGACCGCCGGAACCGGGGCGATCATGCCGGCGTCGCCGCCGTTGCCGCCGGAGATCGGCGCGCCATTGGCGTAGGTCGCACTGCCGGGCTGGTACTTGGCCGAGAAGCTGATCGCACTGACGTCGGCCTGGAACAGGCTGCCATCGAGCTGACGCATGCCCGCGGGATTATTGGCGATGATCGATGCGTCGCCCGGGGCGCTGGCCGAACCGGCAAAGGCGCGGCCGAGACCCTTGGCGCTGTTTTCCTTCAGCTGGAAGGCGGCACCGTGTGCCTGGCCGACGGCCAGCACGCCGGCGATACCGACGGCCAGAAGGGTGGCGCGGCTGAGAGTGGAAGCGTTGGACATGAGTGGATGCTCTCCGGAAAAATGGACTGCAATGGTCAGTAGCGCCCGCGTCCACGCCAACCCAGCCATGGAGCGCGCCGGAGACCCCCCCCGACATACGACGCCGTACGCAGTATACCCACGAGAATTAACCGAACAATAACGGTGTCCAGAGGTGCGGCCTGGACAGGTTGGGGATGGGTTCAGGACCGTGAACCCGCTATCGTGGCAACCAAGATGTTCGTTTCGATCCCTTCCCGCAAGAAAGCACCCGTCCGTTGGGCCGTTCCATTGCTGTTCGCAGCGGTGTGGCTGGCCTTCCTGTGGTCGATCAGCCGTCCCGGCGAGGCACGCAACACGCTGTGGCTGGATTGGGGTGCGCTGTCCAGCGGCGTGTCCAATCTGGGCGACTGGTGGGCCACCTTGCGCGACGGCAGCGTCCTGCGCCTGTTCACGGCGCTGTTCCTGCACGCGAACTGGTCGCATCTGCTTGGCAACCTGGTGTTTCTGCTGATCTTTGGTCTACCGGCCGAACGCATCCTCGGCCCGTGGCGGCTGTTGCTGCTGTTCCTGCTGGGCGGCGCGGCGTCCAATCTGGCGGCGATCTTTGCCATCGGTGCGCCGGACCGGGTGATCATCGGCGCGTCCGGCGCGGTGTCGGCGTTGATCGGCACCTATCTGGCGCTGTTTCCCGGGGCCAAGCTGGGAGTGGTGCTGCCGCTGGGCGTCTTCCTCGAATTCATCCGCGTGCCAGCGCCCCTGTTGATCGGTGCCTGGGCGCTGTTGCAGGTGGTGTTCGCCTATATCGGGCCGGCGTTCGGCATGGTGGCCTGGTCGGCGCATATCGCCGGTTTCCTGTTCGGCATCGTCTATGGGCTCTCGGTGCGCGCCGCCATCGCCCGGCGCCTGCGCAAGCGGCACGGCTTCTAGAGCGTGGGATGTACGTTGAGGTGAGTGCGAAGCGTCCTGCGGCGCGTCGAGACAAGGCGTGCGCTGCGGCCCAGGCTGGCCGCCTGGGCAAGGCGCGCAACGCGGTCTCGGCGCGCCACAGGGCGCTTCCCGCAGGGTTGGCCGCCAGCGGCACGGAGCGGGCGCCGCGCGGCTTGCCTTGGCGCCAGCCAAGCCGGCGCCACCCAGCACCCGCTCCGCACCGCTGACGGCCAACGCATCTCATCTCAACGTGCATCACACGCTCTAGCCGGTGCCTGCTGGCACCGGCGCGCAGGCCTATAATCCCGTCATGTCCAAGCCCTTGTATAAAGTCACCTTCCTCAACCACGGCAAGGTCTACGAGCTGTACGCGCAGCAGGTCTCCGGCAGCCATTTGTGGGGCTTCAACCAGATCGGCGAGCTGGTGTTCGACATGCACGACGGGCTGGTCGTCGACCCAACCGAAGAGCGCCTGCGTGAGGAGTTCGGCAATACCAAAGTGCTGCACCTGCCGATGCAGAGCATCGTGCGGATCGAGGAAGTGGAGAAGAAGGGACAGTCGGTGATCCGCGATGCCGCCACGGGCGACAAGGTGGTCACGCCGTTCCCCTTGCCGGCCAAGCCGCGCTGATGCGCATCCTGGTGCCCGACGATTACCAGGGCGCCGTCAGCGCGCTGCCCTGCGTGCAGCGACTGCAAGGGCACCAGCTCCAGGTACTGGGCGCGCTTGCCGACGATCCGCTGGCGCGGGCGGCGCAGTTGGCAGGCGCCGACGCCTTGCTGCTGATCCGCGAGCGCACCCGGATCGATGCGGCCCTGTTGCAGCGGCTGCCGCAGCTAAGGGTGATCAGCCAGACCGGCCGCGCCGGGCCGCATATCGATGTGGCTGCCTGCACGGCGGCCGGCGTGGCCGTGCTCGAAGGGGTGGGCTCGCCGGTGGCGCCGGCCGAGCTGACCTGGGCGCTGATCCTGTCGACCAGCCGGCGGCTGAGCGCCTACGAACGTGCCCTGCGCGACGGGCGCTGGCAGAGCCTGGGCGACAACGCGCTCGGCCGCGCCTTGCACGGCCGCACCTTGGGCATCTGGAGTTATGGCCGCATCGGTCAACGCGTGGCGAGTTATGGCCGCGCGTTCGGCATGCAGGTGCTGGTGTGGGGCGGCGAGGCGTCGTGTGCCCAGGCAGCGCGCGATGGGTTCGAGATCGCCGACAGCCGACAGGTGCTGTTCGAACGCAGCGATGTGCTGTCGTTGCATCGCCGACTCACTGCGCAGACACGCCATGAGATCACCGCGCAGGATCTGGCGCGCATGCGGCCGGATGCCTTGCTGGTCAACACCAGCCGCGCCGAACTGATCGCACCCGGCGCCCTGCTGGCGGCGCTGGACGCCGGCCGGCCCGGGCAGGCGGCGGTGGATGTGTTCGATGGCGAGCCGGTGTGGGATCGCAACGACGCCTTGCTGCAGCATCCGCGCGTTCTGGCGACCCCGCACCTGGGCTATGTCGAGCGCGACAGCTACACGCTGTACGTAGACACCGCGCTCGACAACCTGCTGACCTTTGCCGCCGGCACGCCGCGCAACGTGCTCAACCCCGAGGCGTTGGCGCTGGGGCGCTGATTGCTACGTCCCGCGGACCAGCGAGCAGGTCCGCCTCCAGCAGGCCGAGGGACGTTAGGCGCTGACCCCAAGCCACCGCAGCCTTGGCGCGCCTGCCTCCCTGGCCCCCCGCTGTCGTGCGGACGACCAGGCCCCAGGCGGCGCAATGGCACGCCTTACTTCGTCGGCTCGACCGGCTTGGCCTTGTCGGCAGGCGCGGGCTTGGGCGTCGGCTGTGCGGCCGGTGCCGCAGCGGGTGCGGCCGGATGCGGCTCGTGCGCAGGCTTGATCGGCTTGGGCTTGGCGGCCGGCGCCTTGGCCTTGCGTGCCGCCTCGGCCTTGGCGAGCGCACCCGGCTGTTTGAGTTCGGCCAGTGCGTCGGCGATCGGGCCATCGCCCGGCAACACATCGCCCGCGCTGTAGCCCTCCTCGCCTTCGTCGTCGCCGCGCAGATGGCCCGGCAAGGTGGCTTCGCTGTAGTCGCTCAGGCTCGCCGGCACATCGGCCTGGCCGGGTTGCGGTGCCGGGTGCAGCTGCACGTCCGGCACGATGCCGCTGGCCTGGATCGATTTGCCGCTGGGCGTGTAGTAGCGCGCGGTCGTGAGCTTGACCGAATCGCCGTTGTCCAACGGCAGCACGGTCTGCACCGAGCCCTTGCCGAAGGTGCGGCTGCCGATGATGCGCGCGCGCTTGTTGTCGCGCAGCGCGCCGGCCAGCACCTCCGAGGCGCTGGCCGAGCCGGCATCCACCAGCACCACGACCGGCGCACCGCCGAGCAGATCGCCCGGGGTGGCGTCGAACTTGGCGTCGCTGATCGAAATGCGGCCGCGGGTGCTGACGATATTGCCCTTGTCGAGCAGATCGTCGGCCACCTGCACCGCCGAGGTGAGCAGACCGCCCGGGTTGCTGCGCAGGTCCAGCACCAACCCGCGCAACTTGCCGTTGGCCTGCAATTGCTTGAGGTTCTTCTGGAAGTCGGCGCCGGTATCGGCCTGGAAGGTGCTGATGCGGATGTAGCCGTAGCCTGGCTCGAGCATCTTGCTACGCACGCTGGTCACGCGGATGGTCTCGCGCTTGAGGGTCACGTCGAACGGCTTGGGCGTCTTGTCACGCACGATCGTCAAGGTGACCTTGCTGCCGGACTCGCCGCGCAGCGGTTCCATCGCCTTGCTGGCGTCGATCGGTTTGCCATCGATGGCCACGATGACGTCGCCCGCGCGGATGCCGGCCCGTGCCGCCGGGGTGTCGTCGATCGGCGCGATGACCTTGAGGGTGTTGTCCTGCTGCTGCAGCAATTCCACGCCGATGCCGTCGTAGGCGCCGGTGGCCTGTTCGTCGAAGGCCTCGGCATCTTCCTTGTCGAAATAGGTGCTGTGCGGGTCCAACTCGGACAACAGGCCGCGCACCGCCGAATGCATCAGCTTCTTGTCTTCGACCGGATCCACGTAGGCCTGCTTGACCGCGTTATAGACCGCCACGAAGCGGCGGATCTCCTCCAGCGGCACCTTGGAGGTGGCGGCCTCGTTGGCTTCCGGATCGTCGGCGCTGGCCTGGGCGGTGGCGGGGCGGGTGTCCTGCGCCCAACCGGGCGAGGCGAACAGGGCCAGCGACAAGGCAACGGACAGGACGGCTACGCGCATGAAGCACTCCGGCAGAGAGATGAGGCGCTCCGCACCGCGAAGCTGTCTGGATTATGCGCGAAGCGGCGGTAAATCCGCGTTGAACCAATCGCCACGCGGGGACGGATGGGGCGCTGCCGGCAGTGACCCTCCACGCGGCCGCCGCGTGGCCGGCGATCGCCGCCGGGTCACCGTCCCTTCGCGCGGCGCGGCGGTGTTGGTTGCCCCGGCGCCCGCCTCATGCCGTGGCCGCCAGTCGCCACCGGCAGGCCGCAGTGCGTGCCTGGCGGCCGGCTCAACGCCGTTGCAGCCAGCTCGAAGGATCCACCGGCTGGCCGTTGCGGCGCAGTTCGAAGTACAGCGCCGGCACGCCCTGCCCGCCGGAACTGCCGACCTTGGCCACCGGTTCGCCACGCTTGATGCTGGCGCCGCTATCGCGCAGCAAGGTGTCGTTGTGCGCGTACAGGCTCATGTAGCCGTTGCCGTGGTCGATGATCAGGATCATGCCGTAGCCGGTCATCCAGTCGGAGAACACCACCGTGCCGTCGGCGACCGCGGTCACCGTGGTGCCCTTGGGTGCACCGATCAGCACCCCTTTGCTGGTATGCCCATCTGGCAAGGTGGCGTTGAAGCGTGCCAGCAAGTTGCCCGACACCGGCCAGCTGAGGCCTCCGACCTTGGGCGCCGGAGCTGAGGCCACCGCCTTGGGCGGGATCTTGCCGGCACGTTCCGGCTTGCCGCGCTTGGCCTGGGCGGCGGCTTCGGCGGCGGCACGCTTGGCGGCGGCGCGACGCTCGGCCTCGGCCTTGGCGGCGGCCGCGCGCAGGTTGGCCAGCAACTGCTCCAGCGCCTTGGCGTCCTGACCAATGGCTTTCTCGCGCTCGGTGCGCTGTTGATAGCGCTCGTCGAGCTGGGCCACGGTCGCGGCCTGCTGCGCGCGGTCCTTCTGCAGCGCGCTGGCCTGTGCCTTCTGTTGCGCGCGCGCGGCATCCAGTGCCTGGCGACGCTGGCCGATCTCCTGTTCCACCCGCGTCAACGACTCCAGCTGCGCGGTCAGCGCATGGATGCGTTGTGCGCGGGCGCTTTGCACATAGCGATGGTCGGCCAGCAGGCGGCCGGCATCGTCCACCGTGTCCTGCGACAGCAGCAGCTTGAGCGGCGCATTGCGGCCGACCTGGTCGGCTGCGCGCAGCAGCGCCGCCAGTTGCGCGCGCTGTGCCTGGACGCCACGCTGCAGCTGTGCGCGCTGTTCCTGCAGCCGTGTCAACTGCTGCTGTTGGTCGCGCATGGCGGCCTCGGTGTCGTTGAGCGCGCGCGCAGTCTTGGCGACCTTTTCGTCGGCCTGGCGCAGCTGCTGGGCGGCCTTGCCGCGCTGGCCTTCCAGTGCGCGGCGATCGGCACCGATACTCTTGAGCTCGTCACGCAACTGCTGCAACTTGCGTTCGGCCTCGCGCTGGTTCTGCGCGGTGGCAGGTCCGCAGGCCAGCACGACACACGCCAGCATGGCAGCAAGCCATGGCCGTCCGCGGCCAACGCCGGCGGCGCGGAGAAGAGGGAGCAGCGGCACGGGCGAGGCGGTCAAGCGGAAAGATCCAGTGACTTCAGGCAGGTGCGCGATTGTAGCCACGCATGGTGTGATCGCCGCCACGTCCACTACGCCCGCCACGGCGGGAGGTTCAGCATGAAGCTCCAACTCTGCATCCTGGCCGCACTGCTGTTGGCACCGACTGCCTGGGCCAGCGAGGACGTCAGCAAGGTCAATGGCCGCATCAGCGTCGACGCCAACAAGGTGATGGGCGACCTGGACACCGTCAACGGCTCGATCGACGTGGGCAGCGGCGCGCAGACCCAGGGCGTGGAGACGGTCAACGGCAGCATCCAGATCGGCGAGCGCGCCCGCACCGGCGCTATTTCCACCGTCAACGGCGGCATCACCCTGGGCACCCGGGTGCAAGTCGACGGCGATATGGAAACGGTCAACGGCGGCATCCTGGCCGAGCGCGGCAGCCGCGTCTCCGGCGGGGTGCAGACGGTCAACGGCAGCATCGGTCTGGTGGAGACGGACGTCGGTAAGTCGCTGGAGACCGTCAATGGCGACATCACCGTCGGCGTCGGCTCGCATGTACGCGGCGGCATCACCGTGCAGAAACCCAACTTCAACCTGTCCTTCAAGGCATCGCGCAAACCGCGGGTGGTGATCGGCCCCAAGGCCATCGTCGACGGGCCGTTGCGCTTCGAGCGCGAAGTCACCCTGTATGTCCATCGCAGCGCCAAGATCGGCCCGGTCAGCGGTGCCACTGCGCAGCCGTTCGATAGCGACGTCGCACCGAAGGATTGACGGCTGCCAGCGGTGACAACCGGCGGGCGCTGCACCAGGCGCGCCGCCAACGGCGAGCCGCGATGCGCGTCGGCGGCCAGCCATGCGCCGCATGGCCAGCGCGTCGACGGTGCCGATGCTCTCATCGCCACCACATCGCCGGCTCTAGAATCAGCGGACTTCGCCGCGAGGAGTCCCGATGTCCCGCAAGATCCTGTTGTGTCTGGCCGGCCTGCTGGCGGCGGCATCGACCGGTTGCCAACGCAAGAGCGCCGATGCGCCCGCCGCGCCGAGTACGCAGTCCAGCACTGATGCGGCGCCCACCAGCGTCGGCAGCCAGCACGTCTTTTCGCCGAACCTGACCCGCGAGGACTTCGCCGAGCTGGTGAAGACCTTGTCCTCCGATGCCTTCGAGGGACGGGGTCCCGGTACCCCTGGCGAAGAAAAGACCGTGACCTATATTCGCGACCAGATGCAACGCATCGGTTTGCAGCCGGGCAACGGCGATAGCTGGTTCCAGGAAGTGCCGATGGTGGAGACCACGGCCGACCCGGCGACCACGCCGCAGCTGCGGACGGGTGGGCAGTCGCGCCCCCTGGCCTTCGGCACCGATATCGTCGTCGGCACCCGCACCGGCCAGCCCGAGGTCAAGCTGGACAACAGCGAGCTGGTGTTCGTGGGCTATGGCGTCGATGCGCCCGAGCAACAGTGGAACGACTACGCGGGCCAGGACTGGAAGGGCAAGACGGTGGTGATGTTCGTCAACGACCCGGGCTTCCACACCGACGATCCCAAGCTCTTCGACGGCAAGCGCATGACCTACTACGGGCGCTGGACCTACAAGTTCGAAGAGGCGGCGCGCAAGGGCGCCGCCGCGGCGCTGATCGTCCACGACACGCCAGGCGCCAGCTACGGCTGGGACGTGGTGAAGCATTCCTGGGCCGGGCCGCAGTACGACCTGCCGGCCAAGGATGATCCGGAACCGCGCCTGCCGGTCCAGGGCTGGATCAGCGCCGAGACGGCGCGCCAGCTGTTCGCCGCCGCGGGGCTGGACCTGGCCCAGGCCTACAAGGACGCCAGCAAGCGCGGCTTCAAGCCGGTACCGTTGAAGGCCAGTTGGTCGGTGGATCTGAAGAGTACGATCGCCACCAAGACCTCGCGCAACGTGGTTGGGGTGCTGCCCGGCACCAGTCGTGCCGACGAGGCGGTGCTGTACATGGCGCACTGGGATCACCTGGGCAAGCACGACGGCGAACAGGGCGACAACATCTATAACGGCGCGGTGGACAACGCCACCGGTGTGGCTGGCATCCTGGAGATTGCCAACGTCTTCGCCCACCAGGAGCCCAAGCCGGCGCGTTCGGTGGTGTTCGTCGCGGTGACCTTGGAGGAGTCCGGCTTGCTCGGCTCCAAGTATTACGTGGCCAATCCCAGTTTCCCGCTGGACAAGATTGCCGCGGTGATCAATCTGGACGCGATGTCGGTCGCCGGGCGCGCCCGCGATGTCACCGTGGTGGGATTAGGTAGCTCGGAGCTGGAAGACATCCTCAAGCCACTGGCCGCGATGCAGGGTCGGACCCTGCACGGCGAGGCGACGCCGCAGAGCGGCTCGTATTTCCGCTCGGACCATTTCAACTTCGCCAAGGCCGGGGTGCCAGCGCTGTATGCCGACGGCGGCGAAGATCTGCGCGAGGGTGGCACCGCGGCTGGACGGGCGGCGGCCGAGGACTACAGCCGGCATCGCTACCATGCGCCCAGCGACGAATACGATGCGGCGAGCTGGAAGCTGGATGGCACCATCGAGGATCTGGAGCTGCTCTATGGCGTCGGCAAGGAAGTCGCTGCTGGCGATCGTTGGCCCAATTGGTATCCCGGCAATCCCTTCAAGGCGGCGCGCGACCACATGATGGCCGCGCGGGGCGGTACCCGGCCGGCAGAGACGCGCGCGCCGGAGCAGGCGGCGGCGCGCGCGGACACCTCAACGCACTGATACGCATGGGTGCAACCTGGCAGCAGGCGCGGCAACCGCGCTCGCTGCCGGGGCGTCAGCGCGTGGCACGCAGCGCCTGGGGTGCAAGGATGGACATCTGCGGCTTGGCGCTGCCATCGGCATTGGGTTGCACGTTGAACATATAGCTGGTGTTCCACCACGATCCGGCCGCCCAATACGTCCACCCCAGCCACACGTCCGCGTTGTCGTTCATATGGGTCAGCATGCCCTGCAGCGCCGCATTGCAGGTGGCGTTGTTGGCGGTGCCGAACTCGCCCAGAAAGCCACGCTTGCGATTGGTGCGCAGCCATTGGGTGAAGCTTTGCAGCCGGTCCACGCCGATCGTGGTGCTGACGCAGACATCGCTGGTGCCGCTGGACGTGCTGTCCAGGTATTGATGCACCTCGAACGCGTAGCGGTTGAGTGGATCGTAGATGGACACCAGCGAGGTGGCATTGGAATAGCCATCGTTGGTGGCCGAATACCAGCTGTGCGCGCCGGTCCACAGCACGCCGGGCACCAGGATCAGGTTGGTCGCGCCGGTGGCACGGATGCTGTCGATCGACGCTTGCGCGGTGCCGGCCCAACCGCTGGCCGAGATGCCGTTGGGCTCATTCATCAGCCCGAAGATCACCGCATCATCGCTGCGGAACGCAAGCGCAAGCCGCCGCCACAGATCGGTGAAGGTGGTCAACGGCACCTGCGCGGTCCCGATGTTGTTGCCGTAATACTTGCCGTAGTTGTGCACATCCACGATCAGCGCCATGCCAGCGGACTTGGCGCGCGCGACGGCTTGTTGCAGCAGGGCCAGCTGAGCCGGGTCGAGCTCGCCGCCAGCGGTGGGTTGCAGTCGCTCCCACAGGATGGGCAGGCGAATCGTGTTCATGCCCGTGCCTGCGAAATACGTGTAGTCGCTGGCAGCGGCGTACATGTAGTCCTTGTTGAGAACGCCCGGCTTCTTGGACGAGGCGAATTCGGCGCCGGACAGATTGACGCCGGCGTACTTGAGCACGCGCGTCTGCGCGTGGGCTTGGGGCAGCAGGCCCAACAGGGCCAGACCGCACGCGCAACGCGACAGCATGCGCAAGGGAAACGATGCAAACATGGGAACCACTCCTTCGACGACGGGGACGATGCGCCGCCGCCGATGGCGCGCGGTGCGCGCGAAGCGCCGCATCGACAGGTTCCAATGCATTTGCTGTGCCGCAGCGCGCTAGCGCAGCTGCAGTGAAGAAAGTGTGTGCACTGCATCCCACTCACGATGCAGCGGCCATGCATGCGCCCTATCGCGGCTGACGGATGCGTAAAGATGACGCCTATTCAGCGTCGAATCGACGGCATTGCCGGCGGAATGCCGTCGTATAGCTGCGCCCGTTGTCAGTCACAACGACGGTTCTTCGGCGCTGCAGTGCAGCACGCTTTCGCCCCGCTGCGGTGTGCAGCGGAGCGCTGACTCAGCGGCCGGTGATCTGGCGCGCGCGCGGCGCCAGGATCGCCATCTGCGGCTTGTCTCGACCGTCGGCATCGGGCTGTACGCTGTACGGATATCCCGTGCGCCACCAGGCGCCTGCAGCCCAGTAGCTCCAACCCAGCCACAACGTCGGCTCGGCCTGGATCGCCGCCAACATGCCATCGAGCGCAGTGCGGCAGACGGCGTTATTGGCAGCTCCGAATTCGCCGAGGAAGCCCCGCTTGTTCGTGCGTCGCAGCCAGTCGACGAAGCTGCGCAAGCGCTCGGCGCCGACGCTGGCACTGGTGCAGGTCGCGCTGGTACCGCTGGAGTCGGCGTCCAGATATTGATGCACCTCGATTGCATAACGCTGTAACGGATCGTGGATGGATGCCATCGCCTCGGCGTTGGAGACGCCGGCCACAGTGGAATACCAACTGTGCGCACCCGACCACAAGGCACCGGGAACCAGGATCAGATTGTTCGCACCGGTAGCGCGGATACTGTCGATCGTCGCCTGCGCCGTGGCGGCCCAGGTCGTCGGCGAAATGCCGTAGGGCTCGTTCATCAATCCGAAGATCACGGCATCGTCGCTGCGGAACTCCGCCGCCAATCGGCGCCAGAGATCGGTCAAGGTCTTGACCGGCACGGCAGCGCTGCCGATGGTGTGACCGTAGTATCTGGCGTAGTTGTGCACGTCCACGATCAGCACGAGGTTGGCCGCCTTGGCATCGGCCACGGTCTGCCGCAGCATGGCCAGCTGCGCAGCATCCAGTGCGGTGCCTGGCTGCGGCTGCAGGCGTTCCCATAAGATCGGCAACCGTACGATGTTCATGCCTTTGCTGGCGAAGTAGCGATAGTCCTCGGGACTGGGATAGTGGTAATCGACGTTGGGCACGCCGGGCCGCTTGGACGATTGAATTTCGGCGCCGGACAGATTGACGCCGGCATAGCGCAAATTGCCGGTCTGTGCAGCTGCGGCGAGCGGCAGGCTGCACACGCAAAGCGCGATCAGCGCACAGGCCAATCGCCTGTACGCGCTGGGGGAGAAGAGCAACATGGGGAACTCCTGACTCTACTGTCTGCGGGGGAAGATGTGCGCCGGCCAGTACAAGCTCGGGGGGAATGAACAGCGCCCATCACCTCACAGCCTAGGCCGCTGGAACCTCCCCGGCCATCGAATCGGCGCTACATCGATCAAGCTGTGGCCCACTTCGCATTCGTCATCCGCATTCGGTCGCGTCGATGCACCAGCGTGCGCTGCGCTGGAAGACGACCGGGGATGCATCGACGCGCCGCCTGCGCAGCAGCAGACGGCGCGTTCGCGATGACGGGCGCGTCAGTTGCCGCGGCCGCTGGCGCGGCGGGCGTATTTGCTGAGGATCTTCATCTGCGGCTTGTCGCTGCCATCCTTGCCGGGCTGCACATTGAACGGGTAGTCCGGTTTCCACCATTGACCCGCCGCCCACCAGGTCCAGCCCAACCAGACATCGCTGTTGGCTTCCATGTACTTCAGCATGCCTTCCAGCGCCTGGTTGCAGACCGGATTGTCGGCAGTGGCGAATTCGCCGAGGAAACCCTTTTGCTTGTTCTCGCGCAACCAGCTGGTGAAGCCGCTCAACTTCTCCTCGCCGACGGTCGGGCTCACGCACTGCGGCTTGGTTCCGCTGAAGTCCTTGTCCAGATACTGATGCGCTTCGAAGGCCAGATGATTGGCCGGGTCCTTGACGATTTCCAGGGCCTTGGCATTGGAGACGCCATAGCTGGTGCTGCGCCAACTGTGTGCGCCGGTGTACGCGGTTCCGGGCACCAGGATCAGGTTGCGTGCGCCGGTCTTGCGGATCGCATTGATCGCGCCTTGCGCGGCGCTGGCCCAGTCGGTGGCGGAAATGCCATTGGGCTCGTTCATCAGGCCGAAGGCGACCTGCTTGTCGTCCTTGAACTCCAGCGCGAGTCGGCGCCACAGGTCGGCCAGGGCGGCGGCCTGCACGTCGGCGCTGCCGATGCGCTTGCCGTCATACGTGGCGTAGTTGTGCAGATCCAGGATCAGGAATTGCTTGTTGGCCTCGGCGGCCTGCACCGCCTTCTTGATCAACCCGAGTTGGGCCGCATCCAACGGACCGTTGAGTTGCGGTTGCAGACGTTCCCACAGGAAGGGCAGCCGAATGGTGTTCATGCCCTTGCCGGCGAAATAGCTGAAATCGCCGGCGGCCGGATAGGTGTAATCCTTGAACAGCGTGCCCGGCTTCTTGCGGGAGTTGAACTCCGCGCCGGACAGATTGACGCCGACATACTTCAGCTGCTTCGACTCGGCGGCATGCGCCAGCGGCAGCGCGCAGGTCAAGGCGAGGGCCAGGCCTGCAGTGCGTAGATTGAACCAGGATCGGGAACGGAACATGGGGATCTCCTCGACGACGATAGCCGCGGGAACGGGCACGGCGGCGACATGGTGCAGGGCAACATGGCAGTCGCGCAGACTCGTCGTTCGCACGTTAGTCCAGCATTCACGTCGTGCGCGTTGGAAGCGTGCGCGATTGCACAAGCCGACTGACAAGACGCACCGTCACAGGAGTGCAAACAGTGCTTGTCCTAAGCTGTCGCCCTCGTTTCCGTTACCGGTCGGTCCATGCCGACCTTGCCTTTGGAGCCCACCATGAGCCAAGCCCACGCCTACGCCGCCCAGTCCGCCGACCAGCCGTTGGCGCCGTTCGTCTTCGAACGCCGCACGCCCGGCCCGCACGATGTGCAGATCGACATCGCGTATTGCGGCGTGTGCCATTCGGACCTGCATACCGCGCGCAACGAATGGAAAAACACCCTGTATCCCTCGGTTCCCGGTCACGAGATCGTCGGCCGTGTGACGGCCGTCGGCAGTGCCGTCAGCGGGTTCAAGGTCGGCGACCTGGCTGGCGTGGGCTGCATGGTCGACAGCTGCCGCAGCTGCGCGTCCTGCCAGGAAGGCGAAGAGCAGTACTGCGAAAAAGGATTCGTCGGCACCTACAACGGCCCGATGTTCGGTGGCGAGAACACCTATGGCGGCTACTCCGACCATATCGTGGTCGATGAGAAATATGTGCTGCACATCACCCATCGCGACAACCTGGCGGCGGTGGCGCCGCTGCTGTGCGCCGGCATCACCACCTATTCGCCGCTGGCGCACTGGAAGGTGGGTCCGGGCCAGCGTGTCGGTGTCGTGGGCCTGGGCGGCCTGGGACATATGGGCGTCAAGATCGCCAAGGCGATGGGTGCCGAGGTGGTGCTGTTCACCACCTCCGAGCGCAAGCGCGAGGACGCGCTGCGCCTGGGCGCCGACGATGTCGTCGTGTCCAAGGATCCGCAGCAGATGGCCGCGCAGGCCAATACGCTGGACTTCATCCTCAACACGGTCGCTGCCTCGCACGATCTGGATCCGTTCCTCAATGCGCTCAAGCGCGACGGCGCGATGGTGTTGGTGGGTGTGCCCGAACACGCGCATCCCTCGCCGGCGGTGTTCAACCTGATCATGAAGCGACGCACGTTGGCCGGCTCGCTGATCGGCGGCATCCGCCAGACGCAGGAAATGCTGGATTTCTGCGCCAAGCACAACATCGTGTCGGACATCGAGACCATTCGCGCCGAGCAGATCAACGAAGCCTATGAGCGCATGCTCAAGGGTGACGTCAAGTACCGCTTCGTCATCGACATGGCCACGCTGGACAAGGCGGCCTGAGTCGCGTCGCCGGCCCGTCATGGCCGGCCTGCGGTGCTGGGCACGGATGTCCTGCCCGGCATCGCCGCTGTGCGCGACGGCGCTCCCCATCGCAGCGTCGATCGGTCGTGCTCAGTGCAGCAGGTCCCACCCCATCTTGCCGATCAGCACCACCACCAACACCAGGAATAACTGCCGAATCAGTGGCGTGCCACCGCGCAAGGCCAACCGCGTGCCAGCCACTGCGCCGGCGATATTGGCCGCTGCCATCGGCATCGCCAGCGACCACAGCACCTGCCCGCTGGGTACAAAGAACGACAGCGCGGCCAGATTGGTTGCCAGGTTCACCACCTTGGCCGCGGCCGAGGCGCGCAGGAAGTCCAGCCCGAAGAAGCGGATGAACAGAAAGATCAGGAAACTGCCAGTGCCCGGACCGAAGAAGCCGTCGTAGAAGCCGATCGCGGCGCCCATCGCCAGGGCGATGGCCAGTTCGCGCCGGCCGATCTGCCGCGGTCGATGCAGCGCGCCGAAGTCCTTCTTGATCAAGGTGTAGGCCAGCATCGCCAGCAGGAGCACCAGGATCAGCGGCCGCACCGCCTGGCGCGGCAGCAGGCTGACCGCTGTCGCCCCCAGAAACGAAAAGCTGAAGGCCGCTGCGGTCGCGTACAGCACCGGCCGCCATGGAAACCGCACGTTGCGTGCGTAGCGCCACGCCGAGGCCGCCGTGCCGAACATCGCGCTGAACTTGTTGGTGCCCAGCAACAGCGACGGTGTCTGCTGCGGCAAGGTGGCGAACAGCCCCGGCAGCTGGATCAGACCACCACCTCCCACGGCCGCATCCACCAGGCCGGCGACGAAGGCGATGGCCAACAGCCAGGGCAGTTCGGTGGGGATCAGGTCCAGCAAGTGCATGCTCCGCGCGCGGGGGCGCCAGCATAGCGAGGGTGGCGCCGGCGCGGGCATCGCCGCGTCGGGCGGCGCCGGTCCGCGATCCAGGACGATCCAGCGGGGCGCACGC
Organism: Xanthomonas maliensis; assembly: GCF_009192945.1. Classification (GTDB taxonomy): domain Bacteria; phylum Pseudomonadota; class Gammaproteobacteria; order Xanthomonadales; family Xanthomonadaceae; genus Xanthomonas; species Xanthomonas maliensis. The sequence continues at coordinate 98,126 of NZ_NSET01000042.1, forward strand.
ACGGTCGTGCACCGTCTGCGCGCCAACGGATGCAGGCAGGGGCGCCAGCTTGCACAATGGCGCATGCCTGCCGCTCTCTCAGATCCCTGCCCCTGCGGTCGCCTGGCCGATTACGCGCACTGTTGTGGGCCTTACCACGCCGGTGCCGCCGCCCCGGATGCCGAACGCCTGATGCGGGCGCGCTACAGCGCCTACGTCCGCCGCAACGCCGACTATCTGCTGGCCAGTTGGCATCCCTCCACCCGCCCGACCGCATTGGATCTGGACGCCGGCGGCCGCACGATCTGGCTCGGCCTGACCGTGCAGCGCACCCTCGTCACCGGAGACGACACGGCCGAGGTGGTGTTCCTGGCCCGCTACCGGATCGGCGGCGGCAGTGCCGTCCGCATGGTCGAGCACAGCCGCTTCATTCGCGAGGACGGCCAGTGGTATTACCTGGACGCCCGTTGAGGGTGCTGGCCAGCTGAGGTGCCGCAGCGCACGCCTTGTCTGGACGCGCCACAGCATGCAGGGACCCAACACGCTCTAGTGGGCGAAGGCGTGCAGACCGCCGTCCACCGCGATCACCTCACCGGTCAGATAGCGCGCCAGTGGTGAGGCCAGATAGGCGACCAACCGGGCGATGTCGTCGGGTTCGCCGAAATAGCCGATCGGCACGTGGCGCGCGATGAAAGCCTGGCGCGCTTCCGGCGTGGGATGGAGCTTTTCCAGGATCTGTTCGGAATTGATGCGTCCCGGCGCAATCGTATTGACCGTGATCCCCTCGGCCGCCAGCTGCGACGCCATGCCCTTGGACCAGAACTGCAGCGCAGCCTTCGCCGCGCCGGCGCCGTTGATGTCGCGCGGCTCCATGCTGCCGCTGAAGTTGATGATCCGGCCCCAGCGCCGGTCGCGCATGCCTGGCAGCAGCGCCTGGGTCAGGCGCCGGGCGCTGCTGAAGTTGAGCGCGAAGGCTTCGTCCCACACCGCATCGCTGGCATCGATCGCGATCGGACGCGAGCCGCCGGCGGTATTGACCAGAATCTCGATCCGACCCAGCGCCTGGCTGGAGTCGTGCGCAATGCGGGCGATATCGGTCGCGCTGGTGATGTCGCCGGGGATCACCCATGGGCGCGTGAACCCCTGGGCGGCGATCTCGCTGGCCAGTTGTTCCAGCATGTCGGCACGGCGAGCGGTGATCGCCAGCTGTACTCCTTCGGCCGCCAGTACGCGGGCGATGCCGGCACCGATCCCGGTGCTGGCGCCGGTCACCAAGGCAGTGTGTTCACGCAGTTGCAGATCCATCGGTCGCTTCCATTGAGGTGGGAGCGCAAGCTTGATCCGTCACTCAGATGGGATAAACACCGGTATGCTGCGTTGATTGCTTATCAGGACTGTTGAATGGATCTGCTGGACAGCATGCAGGTGTTTGTCCGCATCGTGGAGGACGGCAGCCTCGCCGCCGCCGCGCAGGCCCATGGCATTTCCCCGACCATGGCGGGCAATCACCTGCGCGCGCTGGAACAACGCCTCGGTCTGCAGTTGCTGGTGCGCACCACCCGCCGCCAGCGACTGACCGCCTTCGGCGAGGCGTACTACGAACGTTGCCGGGAAATTCTGGCGTTGGTCGCCGACACCGAGTTGCAGGCCGAGCGTCAGCGCCTGGAACCAGCCGGGCCGTTGCGGGTGGCCGCGCCGGTGTCGTTCGGAACCTATGGGCTCACGCCGGTGTTGGGCGACTATCTGCAGCGCCATCCGCAGGTGCGGCTGGACCTGCAGCTCAGCGATCGGGTGCAGGATTTGGTCGACGAGGGCATCGATGTGAGCATCCGCATCGGCGCCCTTGCAGAGTCCTCGCTGGTCGCGCGCGCGCTGCAGCCGTACCGCCTGTGGTGCTGCGCCGCACCGGCCTATCTGCTGCGCCACGGCACTCCGCAACGGCTGGCCGAACTGGCCCGGCACCAATGCCTGGGCATGGATGCCAAGGCCCTGGGCCAGTGGCAGGAGCAGACCGGCGAGCACATCGGCCCGTTGCCACGTGCGCAACTGCAGCTCACCAGCGGCGCCGCGCTGCACCTGGCCGCCTTGCAAGGCTTGGGGATCGTCCTGCAACCGGCATTTCTGCTGCGTGCCGACGTCGAGGCCGGCCGGCTGATGCGGCTGTTCCAGCAACAGGAGTTGCACCGTCCGCTCAGCGTGCTCTATCCGCAGACGCGTTGGCGCTCGGTCACGGTCCGCAGCTTCGTCGGGTTCCTGCTGGAGCGGTTTGCCTGAGACAGAGCCGGGCGACCAGTGCGCATCGGGTGCCTGATCGATGCGGCGGGGGCGGGCCTGCAGCGGGAGCGGTACCGGCGGTTGCCGCTGCCAATCACGCGCGCGTGGCCGCATTGCCAGCAGGGTTTGCCGCTGCCGGCCGCCGCTTTCGTCGCGATCGTCGGCGTCCGCGACGGCGCTTTCTCGACACCGCGTTCGCAGACGATCGCGGAAGCTTGCGGCGCGGCGAGCGTCGCCGTCAGGGTGGATAAGGATCATGGCGAGTCTCAATCTCTGGCAATGGGTGCTGTTGACCGTCCTGCTGTTTGCGATCGTGCTGCCGCTGCTGCTCGCCGCCACGATGATCTGGTTCGGCCCCCGGCACGACCGCCGGCGTGGGGCGCATGCGCGCCGTTCGATCGAGGTCGGGCCATCGACGCCAGGCCTGTCGCTGCTGAGCGGCATGACCGGCGACGGCAACTAACGCACTGGCCTTGCGGCGCGCTCCCTGCACGCTGCGATTATCAGCGGCATGCAGCGTGCACCATGTGTTCTGGCGTGAACTCAGCCATGCCGGTGTCGGTCCACGCCGCGCCGCGGCGATCACCGCGCCGGATCGCAACGCGCATGCCACACTCTATGCTTCCTGCTCGACTCACCGCAGGAGCGCTCTCCGCATGACGTCCCCCACACCGGCCGCCGCGCCATGATGCGGTCCCGGCGCGCGCCGCCTCTGTTGTTGGCACTGCTGCCGGCGATCGCCTGGGCCGATCCGGCGTTCGACCGTTGTCTGGCCACCCTGCAGACCCAGGCGGCAGCCAAGGGCATCGATGCGGCCAGCTTCCAGCGCTTCACCGCAGGGCTGGCGCCTGACCCCAGCGTGCTGCCGCTGCTGGACGCCCAACCGGAGTTCACCACGCCGATCTGGGATTACCTGGCCAGCCTGGTCGACAGCCAGCGCGTGACCGACGGCCAGGCGATGCTGGCGACCCATCATGCGTTGCTGGCCCGGCTGGCCGAGCAGACCGGGGTGGATCCCGCCACCATCGTCGCAGTCTGGGGCGTGGAGAGTGATTACGGCCGGGTCACCGGCAAGCGACCGCTGCTGGTCTCGCTGGCCACGCTGTCGTGCGCCGGCCGCCGCCAGCCGTTTTTCCGGGGCGAATTCCTCGCCTTGCTCGGCCTGCTGCAGCAAGGCGACCTGTCCGCTGACGGCCTCACAGGCTCCTGGGCCGGTGCCTTCGGGCAGACCCAGTTCATGTCGTCCACCTATGCCCGCATTGCCGTCGATGGCGATGGCGACGGCCGCCGCGACCTGGTCGCCAGCATTCCCGATGCGCTGGCCTCCACCGCCAACTACCTGCTCAAGGCGGGCTGGGAGCCGGGTCGTCCGTGGGGCATGGAGGTCCGGCTGCCGGCCGGCTTCGATCCGGGCAAGGCCGGGCGGACGCGCCGGCAGCCGCTGCAGGCCTGGCAGGCGGCCGGTGTGCTGGACACCAACGGCCAGCCCTTGGCGCCGGCTGGCGTGCCCGCCGACGCCCCGGCCGCGCTGCTGCTGCCGGCCGGTGCGGAAGGACCGGCCTTGTTGGTCTTCCGCAATTACGACGCGATCTATGCCTACAACACGGCCGAGAGCTATGCGTTGGCGATCGCCCTGCTCGCCGACCGACTGCGCGGTGGTGCCGGGCTCATCGCCACCTGGCCGACCGACGATCCCGGCCTGGGCCGCCCGGAACGCCGTGAACTGCAGCAGCTGTTGTTGGCGCGCGGTCATGCCATTGGCGAGGCCGATGGCATGGTGGGCACCGCCACCCGGCGCGCCATCCAGGTCGAACAAACCCGGCTGGGCCTGCAACCTGCCGACGGTCGCCCCGGCCAGCGCATCCTGGCCGCACTGCGCACTGCCCCACCACCGATCGGTGGGCCGCAGCGGGCGACCGCCTTCCGCACCCCGGCAGCCTACCCCGCCTTCGTCCAATCCCCCCTCGTCAACAAGGCATCCCCCATGTCCGACCTCACCGGCCTGCGCACAGGCGATTTCCACGGGTTTCCCTCGCTGTTGATCGACACCCCCTATTCCACCGCTGCCATCAGCCTGTTCGGTGGGCAGTTGTTGTCCTTCGTGCCCAAGGGTGGCCAGGATGTGCTGTGGCTTTCGCCGATCGCCAAGCAGCCGCCGACGCCAATCCGCGGCGGCACGCCGGTGTGCTGGCCGTATTTCGGGCGCCAGGACCAGACGGGCGAGGTGCCTGCGCACGGCTTCGTGCGGACCGTGCCCTGGCAATTGACCGACAGCCGACGCGAGCCGGACGGCACCCTGGTGCTGACCCTGGCACCGCCGCGTTTCGACGATCTGGCACTGCGCCTGCGCATGACCGTGCGCATCGGGCGCACCCTGGAACAGCGCCTGATCACCGAAAACACCAGCCAGGCGCCGGTGCGCTTCACCCAGGCGCTGCACACCTACTTCCGGGTCGGCGACGCGCTGAAGGTCAGCGTGCAGGGCCTGGATGGCCTGGACTACCTCGACAAGTACGAGCAGTACGCCACCGCCCATCGCCAGCAAGGCGACTGGAGCCTGCGCGATCCGCGCGACCCGGGCCGCAGTGACCGCATCTATACCAATGCCGGCGGGCGCTACACCCTGACCGACCCGACGCTGGGGCGTCGCATCGTCCTCACCACCGAAGGCAGTCGTTCGCTGGTGACCTGGAATCCGGGCGAAGAGGCCGGCACCAACATGGCCGATGTCGGCGATGGCTGGCGCGAGTACGTCTGCCTGGAGGCTGCCAATGCCGGCCCGGATGTCATCGAACTGGCGCCGGGCGCCAGCCATGTGCTGGGACAGACCATCGAAGTGAACTAGCAAGCGCCGACGCGCGATCCCCCGGGCCATTGCGTCATTGGCTGTGCTGGTGTCGCCAACACCGGCGCCGCCGCGGGATCGCCTGGCGAGGCGCGCGGCGGCGGTCCGACGGCCCTGCCTTGCAACCTCGCTTGGTGCAGGCCGTGCGGCGTCCCCGCTGCGCGGCTGTCGCTTACGCAGCCCTCCGCCGTGCGCCGTGCCGGGCCGCGGGCGACAGCCCGGCGGCGCTCCGCCTGCCATGGTGGCCGCTGGGCGATGTGAGGGCGCTGCGCTCGCCGGTCCAGTCGTGCGCGGCCGGGTCGGCAATCTGTCGCACTGTCCCCGTTACACTCGTCGCTTCGCCCATGAGCGTTGCGCGATGGCTCTCCTGCCCGATCCTGCCCCTCCCGCCGCGGGGCGCCGCCGCGCCGCGTTGATCTTCATCTTCATCACCGTGCTGATCGATGTGCTGGCATTCGGCGTCATCATCCCGGTGTTGCCCGCGCTGGTGCGGCAGTTCACCGGCGGCGACTACGTGGCGGCCGCCGGCTGGATCGGCTGGTTCGGCTTCCTGTTCGCGGCGCTGCAGTTCGTGTGCTCGCCGATACAAGGCGCACTGTCCGATCGTTTCGGTCGTCGTCCGGTGATCCTGTTGTCCTGCCTGGGACTGGGGCTGGACTTCATCCTGATGGCGGTGGCGCAGAGCCTGCCGGTGTTGCTGCTGGCGCGGCTCATCTCCGGCATCTGCTCGGCCAGCTTCTCCACCGCCAATGCCTATATCGCCGACGTGGTGGTCGCCGAGCGGCGGGCGGCGGCCTACGGCATGCTGGGTGCGGCATTTGGCATTGGCTTCGTGGGCGGCCCGCTGATCGGCGGTTGGCTCGGCAGTCTCGGCTTGCGCTGGCCGTTCTGGTTCGCTGCCGGTCTGGCGCTGTTGAACGCGCTGTACGGTGTGTTCGTGCTGCCCGAATCGCTGCCGCGGACGCGTCGCACGCCGCGGGTCGACTGGTCGCACGCCAATCCGCTGGGCACGTTGAAATTGCTGCGTCGCTATCGGCAGGTGTTCGGCCTGACGGCGGTGGTGTTCCTGGCCAACCTGGCGCACTACGTCTACCCCAGCATCTTCGTGTTGTTCGCCGCTTACCAGTATCAGTGGGGTCCGCGTCAGGTCAGTTGGGTGCTGGCGGGTGTCGGTGTCTGCAGCATCATCGTCAATGCCCTGTTGGTTGGCCGGCTGGTGCGCTGGTTGGGCGAGCGTCGTGCGCTGCTGCTGGGCTTGGGCTGCGGCGTCGCCGGCTTCGTTGTCTATGGCCTGGCGACCAGCGGCCGCATGTTCCTGCTCGGCGTCCCCATCAGCGCCTTGTGGGCGCTTGCCTCGCCAGCGGCGCAGGCCTTGATCACCCGCGAAGTCGGTGCCGATGCCCAGGGGCGCGTGCAAGGGGCCCTGACCAGCCTGGTCGGCCTGTCCGGCATCGCCGGACCGCTGTTGTTCGCCAACGTGTTCGCCTGGTGCATCGATCCGGCGGCGCCAGTGCATTTGCCCGGCGCGCCGTGGTTGCTGGCCGGACTGTTGCTGTCGGCCGGCTGGGCGGTGGCCTGGTGGCGCGCGGGCCGTGTGCACACCAATCGCGAGCAGCCTGCCGCATGAGTCTGCCTGCCCGCCATGGACGCCATGGTCCTGGCACTGCGCACGCTGCTAGGCTGTGGCGCTACGTCTCTCTTCTCACCCCTGCATGCACTCAGACACCCTGGCCGCACCGCCGTCGGCCGCCCTGCTGTTGCGGCACGCCACCCAGGAGGCGCATCGCCGGGTCGAGGCCGTGCCGGCGATGCAGTTGTTGGCCCAGGGCCGGGTCGATGCCGCAACCTATGGCTGGATCCTGCGCCGCCACCATGCCTTGCTGGCAGGGTTCGAAGCGCAGCTGGGCGATTGGTTGAGTACCCTGGCGGTCGTCGGGTGGAGCTATCGGCGACGCAGTGCCGCCTTGCGCGAGGACCTGCAGGCCCTGGGTCAGCCGCTTTCTGCGGCCGAACCGCCACCGCTGGCGGCGGTCGAGGCGGCCCGCTGGGGCCAGTTGTACGTCGTGGAGGGCTCCCAGCTCGGTGGACGCGTGATCGCCCGCGCGCTGCGTCAACGCCAACCGAGCCTGGCGAACGCATTGCGTTACTTTGAACTGGGCGAGGAGGATGCGGCAGGCTGGCGGCGCTTCCAGGGCCTGCTCGAGCAACGCCTGGACAGCGACAGCGCCCGCGCCGCTGCCGTCGTCGGCGCCCACAGCATGTTCGCCCACTTCCACACCTGCCTGACGAACGAGTCACACCCATGAATCAGCCTGCCGACGCCTTGGACCTGGATCTGGACGCCTGCGCACGGGAACCGATCCACATTCCCGGCATGATCCAGCCGTACGGCGTGCTGTTGGTGATCGAGCCGTCCGATGGGCGCATCCTGCAGGCGAGCACCAGTGCCGCCGAGGTGCTCGGCGTGCCCTTGGACGAACTGCTCGGACTGCCCTACGGCCAGGTGCTCGAGCTGCCGGAAGCGCAACCGTTCGCCGTCGAGGATGCGCCCCAGCACCTGATGCATGCCGAGGTGCGTTTCCCGCGCCGCAGTGCACCTGCCGACAAACTGTGGGTTGCGGCCTGGCATCTGTATCCGCAGCAGTGGCTGGTGGAAATCGAGCCGCGCGACGCCCGCTTGCTGGACGTGAGCCTGCGCGAAGCGATGCCGCTGGTGCGCGCGATCGAAGGCGAGTCGGGGATTGCCGAAGCGGCGGTCCGCACCGCCAAGGGCTTGCGCAGCATGATTGGCTTTGACCGGGTGATGGTCTATCGCTTCGACGAGGAGTGGAACGGCGATGTCATCGCCGAGGCACGTCAGCCCGACCTGGAGGCCTATCTCGGCCTGCATTACCCGGCCAGCGACATTCCGCCGCAGGCGCGCGCGCTGTACTTGCGCAATCGCGTGCGCCAGATCGCCGATGTCGCTTACCAGCCCTCGCCGATCCAGCCAACCCTGCATCCGCGCCTGGGAACGCCGGTCGATCTGAGCGACGTCAGCCTGCGAAGCGTCTCGCCGGTCCATCTGGAATACCTGGCCAACATGGGCGTCACCGCCACCCTGGTGTCCTCGATCGTGGTCAACGAGGCGTTATGGGGATTGATCGCCTGCCATCACTACAGCCCGCATTTCACCAACCACAGCATGCGCGATGTCGCCGATACGGTGACCCGCGCCTTGGCCGGGCGCATCGGCGCACTGCAGGCGGTGGCGCGTGCGCGGTTGGAATCGGTGTTGCTGACCGTGCGCGAAAAGCTCATCACCGACTTCAACGACGCCGAGCACATGACGGTGGAGATGCTGGCGGACATGGCGCCGGATCTGATGGACGTGGTCGATGCCGATGGCGTGGCGATCTTCCAGGGCGAGCAGATCAGCCGGCATGGCCAGACACCGGACGTCGATGCCCTGCGGCGCATCCGCACCCAGATCGAGTCCGAGCACCACGAAGCCCTGCGCGAAGACGCCGTCGGCGCCCTGCATGTGGAAGCGATCGGCGAGGTGTTTCCCGAACTGGCCGACCTGGCGCCACTGGCGGCCGGCTTCATTTTCGTGCCGCTGATGCCGCAGTCGCGCAGTGCCTTGTTGTGGACGCGCCGCGAACAGGTGCAGCAGGTCAACTGGGCCGGCAATCCGCAGCTCTCCAAGCTGCAGGACATCCCCAACTCGCGCGTGTCGCCGCGCAAGAGTTTCGATCTTTGGCAGGAAACCGTACGCGGGCGCGCCCGCCGCTGGTCGCCGCTGCATCTGGAGTCCGCGCGTAGCTTGCGCGTGCTGATCGAACTGATGGAGCGCAAGCGCTTCCAGCAGGATTTCTCCCTCCTCGAAGCCTCGCTGTCGCGCCTGCGCGATGGCGTGGCGATCATCGAGCGCGGCGCCGGCAACCTCGCCCACCGGCTGATGTTCGTCAATCCGGCTTTTGCCGAGTTGTGCGAGATTGAGGTGGCTGACCTGATCGGCCGCGACCTCCTCGGCCTGCTGGCCGACGATGCCGCCCCCGCCAAGGTCGAGGTGCTGGAAGACGCGCTGCGGCAAGGGCGCGCCGCTTACGTCACCCTGCCGCTGCGCGTACACGATGGCAGCCCGGTCTATCGGCAATTCCACCTCGAGCCGCTGCCCAGCCCCAGCGGGCTGACCGCACATTGGTTGTTGCAGCTGCGTGATCCGGAATAACCGCCGCGGCGACAGTGCTGCGGGCCTGCCCTGCATTGTCCCCGGCGTGCCTGGCAACGACCGACGAGACTGATCGCGGTCTAGGCGTGCGTGCGCTTGCGGAGCACCAGCAGCGTGAGCGCCCCTGCCAGCAAGCCCCAGAAGGCCGCGCCGATGCCGAGCAGGCTCAGTCCCGAGGCCGTCACCAGGAAGGTGATCAAGGCCGGCTCGCGCTGATCTTCCTGCTGCAGGGCCGTCGCCAGGCTGTTGCCGATGGTGCCGAGCAAGGCGATGCCGGCGATGGCCATCACCAGCTCACGCGGAAACGCTGCCAGCAGCGCCGCGACCGTGGCACCGAACACGCCGATCAGGACATAGAACACCCCCGCGCTGACTGCCGCCAGATAACGCCGCGATGGATCTGCATGCGCCTCGCGGCCCATGCAGATCGCTGCCGTGATCGCGGCCAGATTGAGCGCATAACCGCCGAACGGCGCCAGCACGGCGTTGACCATCCCGATCCAGCCCAGCGTCGAGGACACCGGCACCGTATAGCCAAAGGCGCGGATCACTGCCACGCCTGGGATGTTTTGCGATGCCATCGTGACCACGAACAACGGGATCGCCAGCCCGAACACAGCCGACCATGACAACCACGGCGTCACCCATCGCGGGTGTGCCAGCTGCAAGCGCACGCCATCCAGATGCAGCAAACCGGTGGCGGCCGCCAGCCCGATCCCGACCGCCAGCGTGGCGATCACCGCGTATCGGGCGAACCAACGCCGTCCCAACAGATACACCGCCAGCATCGACAACGCCAGCACGGCCTGACCCTGCACGGCGACGAACAGATCCAGGCCGAAGCGCAACAACACCCCCGCCAGCATCCCCGAGGCGAGCGCCGTGGGCATGCGGCGCATGGCACGCTCGAACACACCAGTGAATCCGACCAACATGCCAAGCACGGCGGCCAACACAAAGGCGCCGATCGCCTCGCGCAGCGGCACCCCGGCGGCGCTGCCGATCAACATCGCCGCTCCTGGCGTCGACCACGCCGTCACCACCGGCACACGGTAACGCAGCGACAAGCCGATGCAGGTCACCCCCATGCCGATCCCCAACGCCCACATCCACGATGCGATCTGTGCTGGCGACGCCCCCAGATGCGTTGCCGCTTCGAACACGATCACCACCGAGCTGGCAAAGCCCACCAGCACGGTGACGAAGCCGGCCGCGACGGCCGATAGCGACAACTCGCGCCACACTGCTGATAACGGCTGCATCGGAGCCTCCTCGCTTCCCTTTAGCCCCATTCTTGCCGAGCGTGCGCGGCAACGACATCGTCGAAATGTCGTAATGGCAGGATCGTCTGCCACGGCCCGCAGCAGCGATGCTGCGGCCACAGATCGAACAAGCGCTGATGCAGCGCTGGGCAACGTGCGTTCGTGAGCACGTCAGCATGGCGGTGATGAAATGAGGGCTTGCACTTCTGCGCCGGCCCGTTAAACTGCGCGACCTCGCTCACGACGGCGGCGCTTTCAAAGCGGCGCAGAAACGAACGAGGCCACCGCCGACCTGACAAGGTGTTGACGGATAGGAAAAGCCGGCTATGATGGTCGGCTCGCACCACGGAAGACGCTACGGCGGCTGAGTGATGCGGCGGCAACATCCTCCTCACGAGGGGTTGACGAAGATGAAAGGCCTGCTAAGATGGCGGGCTCGCTTCGAGGAAAGCCTTCGGGCCGCGACGAAGCAGCGTCAACCACCTGAAACTGAGGTGTTGACGGCAAGAAAAAGTCCGCTATAATGGGCGGCTCGCTTCGACGGAAACGACGAAGCACAC
>NZ_NSET01000043.1 GCF_009192945.1 Xanthomonas maliensis
TACCTGACGCGTTGATGTTTCGTGGCCGGCGGCGCAGGGCGCTGCCGGCCGATGCCGGCCTTCGCGCTGGTTCCTTGCATGTTTCCCAGGTGAACCCATGTCCAGCGTCCCCCTGACCGGCGCCCCCGACGCCGGCGAGAACACCCGCTTCATCATCCTGATCAGCTGCGTGGCCACGATCGGCGGCTTCCTGTTCGGCTTCGACAGCGGCGTGATCAACGGCACCGTCGACGGACTGAAGCAGACCTTCCAGTCGACGGCGGCCGAGACCGGCTTCGAGGTCGCCTCGATGCTGCTCGGTTGCGCCATCGGTGCGTTCTTCGCCGGCCGGCTGGCCGACCGCTGGGGACGTCGTGCAGTCCTGATCATCTCTGCCGTGCTGTTCCTGCTGTCGGCCATCGGCGCCGGCGCCTCGCACAGCTCGGGCTTCTTCATTTTCGCCCGGGTGATGGGCGGCTTTGCAGTGGGCGCAGCCAGCGTGATGTCGCCGGCCTATATCGCCGAGGTCGCCTCGGCGCGCTATCGCGGCCGGCTCGCCACCGTGCAGCAGATCGCCATCATCAGCGGACTGTTCTGCGCCTTCCTCAGCAACTACCTGTTGGCCAAGGCCGCCGGCGCCTCGACCGAACCGCTGTGGGCCGGGCAGGCCGCCTGGCGCTGGATGTTCTGGATGCAGGCCATTCCGTCGCTGGCGTTCCTGCTACTGCTGCTGGTCATTCCCGAAAGCCCGCGCTATCTGGTGGTCAAGGGGCGGCGTGAGCAGGCGCTGGCGGTGCTCACGCGCTTGTACGGCAGCAATGCCGCGCAGACCAAGCTCGGTGAGATCGCTGCATCGTTGTCGGCCGACCAGCACAAGCCCAAGCTGTCGGACCTGATCAGCAAGGCCACCGGCAAGATCCGCCCGATCGTCTGGATCGGCATCGGCCTGGCGGTGTTCCAACAACTGGTCGGCATCAACGTGGTGTTCTACTACGGCGCGGTGCTGTGGCAGGCGGTGGGCTTCTCCGAACAGGATGCGCTGCTGATCAACGTGCTGTCCGGTGGCCTGAGCATCGGCGCCTGCCTGGTGACGGTGATGCTGGTGGACAAGATCGGGCGCAAGCCCTTGCTGTGGATCGGCTCGGCCGGCATGGCGGTCTCGCTGGCGCTGGTCACCTATGCCTTCGCCACCGCATCGCTGGATGCCAATGGCAAGCTGGCGATGTCCGATGCGATGGGCATGCTGGCGCTGGTGGCCGCGAACGTCTACGTGGTGTTCTTCAACGCCTCGTGGGGCCCGGTGATGTGGGTCATGCTTGGCGAGATGTTCCCCAACCAGATCCGCGGCTCCGGCCTGGCGGTCGCCGGTGCGGCGCAGTGGACGTCCAACTTCGCCATCACCGTGACCTTCCCGATCCTGCTCGGCAGCATCGGCCTGGCCGGCGCCTATGGCATCTACACCGTCGCGGCCTTCATTTCGGTGTTCTTCGTACTCAAGTATGTGTATGAGACCAAGGGCAAGGAATTGGAGCAGATGGAGGGGTGATTTGGCCTACGAGGCTTAATGGCATGAGCTGCTAGAGGAAGACCGCGCAGTGCGCGGTCTTCTTCCATTGGCGGCAGTGAAGCGGATGCGCTCAGTGCGAGCGAATGCGGTCCGGTGCACCAGGACAGTGCGATGGGCGATAAGTTGCGCGCAAGAACATCCTCGATCCGGCTTCACTCTCGCATTCTGTGCGCTCCGGCTAGACTCGGTCCGGCAGTTCCCTCCAAACTACGGCGACTAAGAAGGCCAGGGAGTGGTAGGCGATGACGTTAGCCAAGAAATTCCTCAGGGGTGCGCTGATCGGCGTGTGCTACTGCCTGGTATTTCTGATGCTTTGGCGTTTCTCCCTTGATCAGTGGTACCTGCCGGTTGGTTTGCGGGTTGTTACTTTGCTCTATCGACCTTATCGGGAGTGGCCGTTCCTCCTGGCGGGCGATGCTGCGGCGATGTTGTTCCTGCGGATTCCGCTGGGCGAGCTGCAGGGCTTCAGTCCGCTCTGGTCGTACTTGAGCCCCTTATTGCATGCGCCTTTGATCGCCAGCGCGATCGTCCTGCTACGTTACCGGGCACCTTACATCGTTCAGAAGCAGCAGTGGCTTATCCCTGCCGCTCTCGCGTTAGCGCTTTGGAACGCGTTGTGCAGCCTGTTATTGAACGGGCTCCTCGGCGGGCCGCCGATTTATCCTGTCATCGACCTGTTGTTACGATATGGGGTGGGCAGCTATCTCGGTGTGCTTATTCTGTTGTTGCCGGTAATGTTGTGGGTCAGTTGGAATGAAAGTCCAGTGCGTTCCAGTTTTCCGCGGGATATTGCTGTCGCAGTGGTTGTTATTCTCAGCATCTTCTTCACTCTAGGTGTCTTGGGCGACTCCTCGGTGCGAAATGTTCTGATGGTCGCAATGCTGGTGCCGATGGTTGTGCTGACCTTCAGGCATGGGTGGAGAGGGAATGCGTTGGGGGCGCTATTGGCGAGCTTTGCGCTTGAGTTCTCGATGCCTAAGGTGTATCAGGTCGGGTTCTTTGATCAGGATGTTTTCAACATCCAATTGCTCTATGGGGTGGTGACGACGATTCTGTTTATCTTCGATGCTCGTCTGCGTGAGCCCGTCCGCGACGGCGTATCGAGTCAATCGAAGGATGATGTCTATGCTTTCGCCCGCAATAGCTACGCCAGCGCCGAACGCTTGCTGCGCAATCGCGTGCTCGAATACTCTGACATCAATGTGCAGATCAACAGAATGCGCAAGGATGTAGTGGCCGATTTGAGGGCGAAAGGGCAGCATTCGGTTGCGATGGAGATGACGCGAGTAGGAGTTATCGAGTCGCAACTGCTGCAGCAATATGTCGCAGCGCTATATCCGTTGGAAATAGAAACGCATGGGTTGTACCAAGCGCTAAGTTCGCCGTCGCTTGAACGCTTCTGCTCATCTCAGTTTCAGTGTGTGTTTCGTGGCGACTGTAGGGGCTTGTCTTTGGGGCTACAGTTGAGTGCATATCGCAGCGTGCTCAATTGCGTCGAGATTTTGCCTCCGGCTGGCAGGCATTTCATTCAGGTGCGTGCATGGGCAGCTAGTGAAACCCGTGGAGTCGCGGTGCGTGTTATTGCAGATTCCTCCTCGGCAGAGGTGTCCCGGCGCGACTTGAATGACGTGGAAGCCGAGCTAAAGGCAAGATTGAAAGCGCATGGCGGCATGTTCCATCGCCGCCATGCATCGGTTCTGACATTCCTGGTCGCTGAAGACAATCCCGTGATGATTAGGGAGATACGATCCACTGATCCCCGGTTGCTGCGCGCCGTGTGAGGACAGTGAAGTTTCTTGTCTTATAGACGAGTTGGGCCGCGTTGCGTTGGCCTGCATCGCTTGTAGTCGACTCGCTCGAGCTTGTGTCTGAGATCTTATTCTTCGTAGGTAAAACAACGCGATTCACGTCCTTGCCCATCGGTAGGGTCCACAGCGCATCATCTACCCTGGCGACGACAGCGTGGACAACGCCGGTGACATCGTTGATCTGCAAGTATGTCACGCCATCACGATGGAATTCATAGATGGCAAGCGACGGGTCCATGGCGAGGTTTGCCGCCTTGGGGTTGCTATCTCCAAGCCCGATGGCAGCCGTGCCGACGCCGCCACTGGGGCAGCAGTCAGCCATTGCCGCGCCCGATGCAAAAAGTCCAGCGACGACACAAAAAGGTTTCAGCCAAGTATTCGCATTCTTCATGGTCTTGCCTTCCCCCTGCATGGGGCAGCTTCGCCTGCGATTCAGGCGCTTGTACGTTACGTCCTTATCAAGACGTTTTGTTGATTATTTGTCGCAGAGCCCTGGGGAGGGGCTCTCGCGTTGCGTACAGGAAAGTGATGTTCGTTCGCCTTGGTTGCCATCATTTAGCCTGCCCCATGTTGGGGCATTGCTGTCGTTGCGTCGGCAAAAAATCTATTAGCTGCAAGAGCTCGTGCAAGCCTGCAAGTTCCAAGATGTTTGCGGGTCGGGGTTAGTCGGGACGATCCTGATTTGTCTCCGTCGTCCGGGGCGGTTTCAGACGTGAGACGATTCGTGCGACCTTTGATTTGCCAGCGACAAGCAGCCTGGACAAAGGGTGTGGGTATGGGGAGAGAACTCCGAATGGCCTTACATGCATGCAGACGGCGAGACCACATATAAAGCGTATGGGAACAATTGCTGCCGCCCTGAAGTGGCAGCGGGTAGGCCATGATGGGGCGTGTACGCGACCGGCTTGCCTGCGCACTTATCAAAGATGACCCCCTGGTGATGCGTATGCAGGTGACCGGCTAAGAGCGGCTAACAAAACGTAGCGAGCAGCCGTCAGGTGGGCGCGGACGGCGTGCAGGAACCGCAGTGTACGAGTGGTACATGCGGATTCCGAGCACAGGCCGCGCCCGCCTGGCGGCTGCGCAGTCGTTTTGTTAGCTGCTCTAAGGCGTTAGCTCGGTGTTGCACGGATGCTGGCGCATGCCTAGCAGTGACCATCACGGGATAGGCCGCCAGGACCCCCTCAATCTTCCAGGCAAACAAGCGACTGGGAGCTCGCAATCAGCCGGCAAGAGGGCGGTGCTGCCGTGCCCGCTCGAACCATGCAATGACCTGGGCATGATGCTGCGCTCCCCAGCGACGCAGGAACTGCTGGGTGTGGTGGTCGCTGGGGTCGCGTAAGGCGGCCAGGCGTTGTGCGATGAAGGTGGCCGTCAGTGGCTGGGCGCAATCGACTTCGATGCAGTGACGCCACGCGTCGTAGTTGGCAGGGACCGGGCCGATGGTCATAGGTGTCCTTGGGAAGATGAATGGCGACACGTGCACAGAGCCGTTGACACTTGCGTCACGCCTTTAATTGTTACTTTATAACAATCATCTTGATCGCCGTCGATGCGTCGTGCCTTTCAGTCCTATCGCCTCTTGTATCTTTCAGCGTCATGCCCCTTCCGCAGGAAGGGCACGCGATCGCTCCATTGTCCGTGACCCTTGCAGGCCGACTGCATGAAGCGACGCGCGTTGTTGCAGGCCACCGGCGCGGCCATGGTGCTTGCGCCCGGCCTGGTCAGGGCCGCAGGCCAGGCCCGTCTGCAGGCGTGCTCGCTGCAGCGAGGCGATCGGGGAACGCAGCTGCGGCTGTCCCTGTCGGCGCCGACGCCGTACCACCTGTTCGCCCTGACCGGGCCGCAGCGTCTGGTCATCGACCTCGGGCAAGTGGCCCCTGCGCTGCCTCAGATCGCAGCGATTGCCGATGGCGAGCCAGTGACCGGCATTCGCGCGGGTGTGCATGGCGATGGCGTGCGCGTGGTGCTCGATCTGACCCGGCCGGTCGCCGCGCAGCCGCGCTGGCAAGGCGGCGAGCTGCTGATCGATCTGGGCGGCGAGGCGGCAGCGCCGGCAGCGCAGGCACCTGATGGGGTGGACAGTCAGGTTGCCGATGCGCTCGCGCCGGCCGCGCTCGGCCATCGCCTGCGCCCTTACGTGGTGGCGATCGATGCCGGCCATGGCGGCAAGGATCCGGGTGCGGTCAGCGCCGACACGCGCTACGAGAAGCATGTGGCGATGGCGATCGCTGCGCGGCTGCACCAGCGCCTGGCCGCCGATGCGCGCTACCGCCCAACGATGATCCGCAGCGACGACCGTTTCGTGCCGCTGCACGAACGGGTGCTGATTGCCCATCGACACAATGCCGACCTGTTCGTCTCCATCCATGCCGATGCCGCGCCCAACGCACAGGCGCGCGGTGCCTCGGTGTATGCGTTGTCGGAGAACGGCGCCAGTTCGGCCATGGCGCGCTGGCTGGCCGACAGCGAGAACTCCGCCGACGAGATGGGCGACAGCACGCGTCGGCTGCGGGTGCCGAGCAACCCAGTGCTTTCGCACGTACTGGCAGACCTGTCGCTCAGCGGCACCATCGCCAGCAGCGTGCAGTTCGGCTCGCTGATGCTCGAACGCCTGCAGCAGGTCACACGTCTGCACCAGACCCAGGTCGGGCAGGCCGGGTTCGCCGTGCTGAAGTCCCCCGACATTCCCTCGCTGCTGGTCGAGACCGGTTTCATGAGCAATCGCGACGACTGCCAGCGCCTGTGCGGCCAGGCGCATCAGGACGAGCTCGCGCAGACCCTGCACGCCGGTATCGACGACTACTTCCGCGCCTTCCCAGGCCGCGCCTGAACGCCGCGCCTCCCTTCCCGAGAATGATGATGTCCGCCACGCTTCCCGATGTCGCTGTCACCGAACCGTCCTTACAACATGCGCCGCTGCGATGGGTGGGCATGCAGGACATCGCCATGCCGATCCGTCTCGACGAGGCCGAGCCGAGCGGAACGGTGGCAGCGCGCGCGCAGGTGCAGGTCGATCTGCCGCGTCCGGAGTTGAAGGGAATCCATATGTCGCGGTTGTACCGGCTGCTGGATCGGCATGCCGAAGAGCCGCTCTCGCCGGCGATGCTCTCGCGCTTGCTGGAGGCGTTGATCGACAGTCATGCCGATTGCGGCAGCCGTGCCGCGCGCGTCTGCCTGTCGTTCGAGCTGATGCTGCGTCGGCCGGCACTGCGCAGCGCGGGGCTGGCCGGATGGCGGGCCTATCCGGTACGCATCGACGCGCAACATCGGGCTGGCTACAGCCGGATCCAGTTGCGGGTCGACGTCGTGTATGCCTCCACCTGCCCATGCTCGGCGGCGTTGTCGCGCCAATTACTGAGCGAGGCGTTTCTGGCCGAGCATGCCGGCGATCAGTCGCTGTCGCCCGCGGCGGTCGCCCAGTGGCTGCACCAGCATGGCTCCTACGCCACCCCGCACAGCCAGCGAAGCGTGGCCCAGGTCAGCGTGGATGTCATTTCCTGTGTACAGGCCTTCGATATCCGGCAATTGGTCGACCTCTGCGAGCAGGCACTGGCCACGCCGGTGCAGGCGGCGGTGCGGCGGCCCGACGAGCAGGCCTTTGCGCGTTTGAATGGCGCCAACCTGATGTACGTGGAAGACGCGGCGCGTCGCCTGCGTGCCGTGCTGGCCGAGCGTTTTGCCGCCTTCCATGTCGCGGTCCGGCACCTGGAAAGCCTGCACGCGCACGACGCGATCGCCGCCACCGACAGTGCCGTGGTCGGGATGCATCCGCTGCGCGACTAAGAGCAACCAACAAAACGACTGCGCAGCCGCCAGGCGGGCGCGGCCGGTGCTCGGAATCCTCATGTACCACTTGTACACTGCGGTTCCTGCGCGCCGTCCGCGCCCACCTGACGGCTGCTCGCTACGTTTTGTTAGCCGCTCTAAAGCAATCGATGCGTGGACCGGTCCGCGCCGCATCGGCGCGGTCGGTCGGGGGAGGGCGGGGCGTCTGCGGCGCTGTCGTCGCTTCACAGTGCGGATGACGTCGCCAGTCGATGGCAGGCAGAGCCGGGCCGCTGCGCCCGTGTGTGCGGTATCGATCTGCGCGCGCCATGGGGGCGATGCCGGCGAGGCTCCACACGAGAGCAATGCAGCGTTTGCAGTGCGATGCAGGAAGGCGGCCGGAGTGGGCCCGAGCGGCTCCCCGGTGACCGCTCGACCGATGGCCGAGGTGCGCTGCGTCAGCGTCGATGCGCATCGCTGACGGCGGCAACGAAGCGACCCATCGGACGTGGAGCTGCCGGCTTGCGCTCCTGTAGAAACGCAAAAACCCCGCGATGCGGGGCTCTGGCGTTGCTGCAGTGAGAACACGTTGGCGCTCCCTAGGGGACTCGAACCCCTGTTTTAGCCTTGAGAGGGCCACGTCCTAACCACTAGACGAAGGGAGCGTTTGGTGCGTCTTGTGCAGCGCGCTAGTATAGTGGGCTAAGAGCCGTTCGGCAATCCTGCACCACGAAACGGAAGCGCCATCATCGAACCCTCAGTTACATCCCCGTTCACGCTGCGCGTCATTCCACGCGATCAGCACACCATTTCGCGCAAGGACATCAGCCCCAATGCGCTACGCGTGTTGTACCGCCTTCGCGAGGCCGGCTTCGGTGCCTATCTGGTCGGCGGTGCCGTGCGCGACTTGTTGGTCAGCGGCCATCCCAAGGATTTCGACGTTGCCACCGACGCCACGCCCGAAGAGGTCAAGGCGCTGTTCCGCAATTGCCGACTGATCGGACGCCGCTTCCGACTGGCGCACGTGGTCTTCGGCCGCGAGATCATCGAAGTGGCCACCTTCCGCGCCAACGTCGATGATGGCAGCGGCGATCGCGAATTGGATAACGGTCGGCTGGTACGCGACAACGTCTACGGCACCATCGAGGACGATGCGATCCGTCGCGACTTCACCTGCAATGCGCTGTATTACGCGATCGAAGATTTTTCCGTGCGCGACTACTGCGGCGGGTTCGAGGACGTGCAGGCGCGGTTGATGAAGCTGATCGGCGATCCGGAGCAGCGCTATCGCGAGGATCCAGTGCGCATGCTGCGCGCGGTGCGCCTGGCGGCCAAGCTCAGTTTCGAGATCGAGGCCGGCACCGCCGAGCCGATCCCGCGTTTGGCCGGGCTGCTGGCCGAGGCAGCGCCGGCACGGTTGTTCGAGGAAATCCTCAAACTGTTCCTGTCCGGTCACGGCGTCGCCAGTTTCGAAGGGCTGGAGCGTTACGGCCTGCTGGCTGCGTTGTTCCCCGAGAGCGCGGCGGCGCTACGCTCCAATCGCAGCGGTGCGCTGCGGCGGATAGTGCTGGAAGGTCTGCGCAATACCGATGCGCGGGTGGCCAACGATGAGCCGGTGTCGCCGTCGTTCCTGTTCGCCTTGCTGTTGTGGCCGGCGTTCTGCCGCACGTTGATGGGCTTGCAGGCCCAGGGCGTACAGCCGGAGGACGCGCAACGGCGCGCCGCCGACCGCGTCACCTTGCATCAACTGGAGCGGGTGGCGCTGCCGCGCCGCTTCTCGTTGCCAATGCAGGAAATCTGGCTGTTGCAGACCCGGTTCTCCTCGCGCCAGCGCAAGCGGGTGTTCCGCACGCTGTCGCATCCGCGCTTCCGCGCCGCCTTCGACTTCCTGGTGCTGCGCCAGTTCGCCTCGTCCGATCACGCCGCGGACGTGGAGTTCTGGCGTGAGGCCCAGCAGTCTTCCGGCCAGGAGCTGGTGGCGGCGATCGAGACCGCGCAGGCCGAGTACGACGAAGAGGGCGAGGGCACCGGTGCGGCCCCCCGCAAACGTCGGCGCCGCCGCCGCCGCAGTGGCCCAGGCGCAGGCGAGTAAACCGTGCACGCCGCGTTTGTCGGCCTGGGTGCCAACCTGGGCCCGGCCGAGGACAGTGTCCGCCAGGCCATCGCTGCGCTTGGCGGCTTGCCGCAAACGCGCCTGATCGGCGCTTCGCGGCTGTATCGCACCCCTGCCTGGGGGCGTCAGGACCAGCCGGACTTCATCAACGCAGTGGTGCACCTGCAGACCAGCCTGGCGCCCTTGGCGCTGCTTGACGCGTTGCTGGGCATCGAACAGACCTTCGGCCGCCAGCGCCGCGACGACGATCGCTGGGGGCCGCGTACGCTGGACCTGGACCTGCTGTTGTACGCCGATCAGATCATCGACCAACCACGGCTACAGGTGCCGCACCCGCATCTGCATGCACGTGCGTTTGCCCTGTTGCCGCTGGCCGAGCTGGCCCCGGAGCTGCGCATTCCCGGCCATGGAACAGTGCGGCACGCCCTGCAGGGCGTGGATGCCTGCGGGCTGGAGCCGATTGGGTAGATAATGTCCGGCTTATCACCCCTCGCAATGAGTTCATGAGCAGCCATACCGACAGCAAGCCCTGGACCGTGCCCGCCCTGGCCGAGGCCAAGCGCGATGGCCGCAAACTGGTCATGTTGACCGCTTACGACGCCGGCTTTGCGCGGACCTTCGACGCCAACGGCGTGGACCTGATCCTGGTCGGCGATTCGCTGGGCATGGTGGTGCAGGGGCATGAGTCGACGCTGCCGGTGACCACGGCCGACATGGTCTATCACACCGCCGCGGTGGCCCGTGGCCTGCAGCGTGCCTTGCTGGTGGCCGATCTGTCGTTTCAGGCCGATGCCACGCCCGAGCGGGCGCTGGATGCCGCGACCCAGCTGCTGCAGGCCGGCGCGGAGATGGTCAAGATCGAAGGCGCCGGACACAAGCTGGATGTGATTCGCTACCTGGTCGAGCGCGAGATCCCGGTGTGCTCGCACCTGGGCCTGACTCCGCAGTCGGTGCTGCGTTTCGGCGGTTACAAGGTGCAGGGCCGTGGCGAGGCCGCCGACCAGCTGCGCGCGCAAGCGCAGGCAGTGGTCGCCGCGGGGGCGGCGCTGGTGGTGCTGGAATGCGTGCCATCGCCGCTGGCGCAGCAGATCACCGCCGAGCTGAGCGTGCCGACCATCGGCATCGGTGCCGGCCCTGGGTGCGACGGCCAGGTGCTGGTGATGCACGACATGCTGGGCCTGGATAGCGGTCACCGCCGGCCCAAGTTCGTCAAGGATTTCCTGGCCGAGGGCGGCTCGGTGGCCGGCGCCGCGCGTGCCTACGCCGAAGCCGTGCGCAACGGCAGCTTCCCCGACGCCGAGCACGCCTACGCCGCATGATCCAGACCCTGACCGATCTTTCCGCGCTGCGCGCGCTGGTGGCTGGCTGGCGCCGCGAGGGCCTGCGGGTCGCGCTGGTGCCGACCATGGGCAACCTGCACGCCGGCCATTTCTCGCTGGTGATGCTGGCCCGGCAGTCTGCCGACCGGGTGGTCTCCAGCGTGTTCGTCAACCCGACCCAGTTCGGGCCGAACGAGGACTTCGCCCGCTACCCGCGCACGCCCGAGGCCGATCTGCACGGCCTGGCCGACGCCGGCTGCGACGCGCTGTGGCTGCCGAGCGTGGACACGATGTACCCGCTAGGGACGGCGCAGGCCATGCGCATGCGCGCACCCGGCGTCAGCGAGGTGCTCGAAGGCGCCTGCCGGCCCGGCCATTTCGATGGCGTCTGCACGGTGGTGGCGCGGCTGTTCAACCAGGTGCAGCCGGACGTGGCCGCCTTCGGTCGCAAGGATTACCAGCAGCTGGCGGTGATCCGGCAGATGGTGGCCGACCTGGCGTTCCCGATCGAGATCGTCGGTGGCGCCATCGTTCGCGAGGCCGACGGGCTGGCGATGAGCTCGCGCAACCAGTACCTGTCGGCCGAGGAGCGGCCGCGGGCGGCGCGCATCCGCCAGGTGCTGTTGCAGATGCGCGAGCAGGCCACCGCTGGCCTGGCGCGCGCGCAGGTCGAGGCCGAGGCTGTGCAGGCACTGGCGCAGTCCGGGTTCCAGGTCGATTACGCGGTGGTGCGTTCGCCGGATCTGAGCGATCCCGGCCCAGCGCCGCTGGCGGGGCCACAGGTGGCGCTGGTGGCCGCGCGCCTGGGCAACACCCGGCTGATCGACAACCTGGAATTCTGAGCCCGGGCAGGGCGCGGCTGAAGCCCTTACCCCCCGCGGTCGCGGCGGCCGGTCCACGCCGCCGCTTTCCGCTAAAATGGCGACTTTCCTTCGTCGTTGCCCGTCATGCACCTGTCTCTGCTGAAAGCCAAGATCCACCGCGCCACCGTCACCCACTCCGAGCTCAACTACGAGGGCTCGATCGCCATCGACGGCCTGCTGCTGGAGGCGACCGGCATCCGTGAATTCGAACAGGTCCATATCTGGGACGTCACCAACGGCGCGCGCTTCACCACCTACGCCATCCGCGCCGAGGACGGCAGCGGCATCATCTCGCTCAATGGCGGCGCCGCGCGTCATGTGCAGGTCGGCGATCTGGTGATCATCGCTGCGTTTGCCAGCATGAGCGAAGAAGAAGCCAAGACCTTCCAGCCCAATCTGGTATATGTGGGTGCGCACAACGCGATCACTCACACCAACCACAGCATCCCCACGCAGGCCGCATGACCACCAACAACGGATTCGACGCGCTTCACGCCCACGCCCAGCGCCTGCGCGGCGCTGCCATTCCCGCACTGCTTGCCGCCGAGCCGGAACGGCCAGCGCAGTACGCCAGGCAAGTCGGTCCGTTGTATTTCAATTTCGCGCGGCAGAAGTACGACCGCGCGGCGCTCGACGCGCTGTTCGCGCTGGCGCGCGAGCGCGATCTGGCCGGTGCGTTCGAGCGCTTGTTCCGCGGCGAACAGGTCAATGTCACCGAGCAGCGCGCCGCGCTGCATACCGCTTTGCGCGGCGATCTGACCGATGCGCCGCTGGCGTCGGACGCCTACGCGACCGCCGCCGAGGTGCGTCAGCGCATGGGGGCGCTGATCCAGCAATTGGAAGGCACCGAGGTCACCGACATCGTCAGTGTCGGCATCGGTGGCTCGGACCTCGGTCCGCGCCTGGTGGCCGATGCGTTGCGGCCGGTCTCCGGCGCGCGCTTCCGTGTGCATTTCGTCTCCAATGTCGACGGCGCAGCGATGCAGCGCACGTTGGCCACGCTGGACCCGGCACGAACCGCCGGCATCCTGATCTCCAAGACCTTCGGCACCCAGGAAACCCTGCTCAACGGCAGCATCCTGCATGCCTGGCTGGGCGGTAGCGAGCGGCTGTATGCGGTCAGCGCCAATCCCGAGCGTGCCGCCAAGGCCTTCGCCATCGCGCCGGGGCGTGTGCTGCCGATGTGGGACTGGGTCGGCGGCCGCTATTCGCTGTGGTCGGCGGTTGGCTTTCCAATCGCGCTGGCGATCGGTTTCGAGCGCTTCGAACAATTGCTGGAGGGTGCAGCGCAGTTCGATGCGCATGCGCTCAACACGCCCTTGGAAGAAAACGTCGCCGTGCTGCATGGGCTGACCGCGGTGTGGAACCGCAACCTGCTGGGCAGTGCCACCCACGCGGTGATGACCTACGACCAGCGTCTGGCGCTGTTGCCGGCGTACTTGCAGCAATTGGTGATGGAGAGCCTGGGCAAGCGTGTCAAGCTCGATGGCTCGGCGGTCGATAGCGATACCGTGGCGGTCTGGTGGGGCGGGGCGGGCACCGATGTGCAGCACAGTTTCTTCCAGGCGTTGCACCAGGGCACGAGCGTGGTACCGGCCGATTTCATCGCCACGGTCCATAACGACGATCCATACGGGGAGAATCATCAGGCCTTGATGGCCAACGTGTTGGCGCAGACCGAAGCGCTGGCCAATGGCCAGGACAGCAGCGACCCGCATCGCAGCTACCCGGGCGGGCGTCCGAGCACGGTGATTCTGCTCGATGCGCTGACGCCGCAGGCGCTGGGCGCGTTGATCTCGATGTACGAGCACAGCGTCTACGTGCAGTCGGTGATGTGGGGCATCAACGCCTTCGACCAGTTCGGCGTGGAGTTGGGCAAGCAGTTGGCCAGCCAGTTGCTGCCGGCGCTCAAGGGCGAGGCGGTAGACGTGGCCGATCCGGTCACCCGCGCCTTGCTGGCCAAGTTGCACGGCTGAGCGCAGCGCACCGGCTGGCATGCTGACATGCGAACGGGGCCTAAGGGCCCCGTTCCGTTATCTGATGTGGTGCATCGAAGCGGATGGATGGCCGATCCGGCATCGGTGACCGCGCGGTCGCGTCGGCGCATCATCCACGCCGACCAAACCAATCGCTGCGATCGCAAGATATCAACGAAGCGATGCAGCGCCGGGCGCGCTGCCGCTTCGCTGGTCTCGACGCGCGGCCGACAGCGGCACGTCGACTCAGGCCCGCCGCAGGCGCACGCCGACCGGATCGCCGGTGAGATAGCCGACCGCGCCGCCGAAGCGATCCTTGTAGTTGGCCCGCACCAGCGGATCCAGCGTGGCCTTGACGGTATCGTGCAACGGGCTTTCCCAGTCGCCAGGATGCTGGAAGTTGCTCATCACGTAGGTCCAGCCGTGGATCTCGTCGACTGCATGCAGGCCGGTGGATTCGGCGCCTGCCGGCACCGACAGTACGCGCGTCAGCGCGCCAGTGTCCACGTTGTAGGCCCACAGGAAATTGTTGACGTGCAGGCTGCTGTCTTCGCCGATGAATAAGGTGCGCAGCGATTCGGAGAACTTGAGGTTATCCGGGTTGGCGATGCGCTCCGGGTCGGCGAGGTTGCCCAGCGCATCGGCCTGTGCCAGATCGCGGCCGGTCAGGGCAGCCGGTGCGGCCATGTCCACCGGCACCCACTCGCTATGGATCGGTGCGCCTGCACTGTCGCGGCGACCGCCGCGCAGGTTGAGCGCGTACACCGCGCCGGATTGCGGCCCTTGCACCTTCACGTCGCCCGAGCCATCGAGCATGCTAGTGACGATGTAGGACATCGCCATATAGGCGATCTTGTCCTTGGCGTTGACCGTGGTGCCTTCGAGCTTGGTGAATCCCATGCTGCCGCCGGCCAGCGCGGCATAGCGATGCGTTTCCAGATAGGTCGCCGCCTTCTCCATGCCGGGCTTGATGCGAATCCAGTTGTGGGTGCCGTTGAACGGGATGCGAGTAAAGGACGCATCGCCTGGGTCGCTCAAGTGCACGTCGAGAATGTCGGCGGCGGTCAGACGGTCTGCCAGCGCTTCGATTTCCGCGCTGGTGGCGTGGCCGAGGCGGATCCAGCTCAACGTGGCGGCACCTGGGCCGATGCCCGAGGTCTGGTGCCAGCGGCCGACATACAGCGTGCCGGCCGACAGATCCGCCTCGCGATCGGCAATGAACATGAACAAGCCGCCATTGGTGGCGTCGTCGCCCATCAGCACGGTGCGGCGATCGGGCATCACCTGCACCAGTTCGTGCGAGATGCGACCAAGACAATAGTGCTTGCGCACGCTGCCGGTGCCGTCCGGGTGCACGGTGATCTCCGGCAGGTGGCCGTAGTGATACGGATTGGCGCGTTCCGGATCGCCATACAGATGAGTGCTGTAGCTGCGGAACTGGGTATTGCTCGCCAGCGCGGTGGCGTCGGGCTCGTATTCTTCGCTGGACAGGTGCGTGTTCCAGGGCGACAGGCTGGCGCCGCAGGTGGTCCACAAGCCATGCACCGGAGAGGTGTCGACGTTGTGGTACTTCACCAGCGACAGCGCGCCGGTGGCCGGATCCTGGTCCAGCGTCAGCACCGCGATCGGTGCCGGCAGGTGGCGATTGGTGTCGTGGCCGGCTTGGTCGCGAGTGGTGTACTCGAACTGCACCACTGCGAACACGGGATTGCCCTTGACCCCGGGCACATGTGCGTCCGGTAAGGTCAGCAGCGAAGAGCCATCCGGGCAATCGGAAAAGAACTGACGCTCGGCCCCGGGCTTGGAGCGGTCGATGATGGGACGATGCTGGATGTCGTAATACCCGCCGGCCAAGACCGTGCCGCCCTTGCCGTCGGGAACCTGGTCGCCGGTAACGAAGAAGGGGCGATAGGTCAGCGCATAGCGCTGCTGGCTGCCGTCGGCACGGGTCAGCGTCAACGCCGAGCCGACCGTGGTGGTGGCCATCGCCGCGGGGTTCTGCAGGTCGGGCGCTGGCATGCCATGAAATTGGGCATGCACCAGCTGTGGCGGTTGCGTCGATGGACGCAGCGGACCGGCGCCCATGGCTGCACCGCCGAGTTGCTGCAGGGCGGTGGCGCTGGCGCTGCCGAGCGGCAACAAGGGGACGCTCGCCAGCAGCTGGAGCGCGCGGCGACGGGAAAGCGTAGGCGAGGGGGACATTGCGACTCCGGATCAAAGACATCGACGCCGCGGTGATGGCGATGCGGCAAGCCGCTCACGCTAGGTCGCATAGATGACCGTTGTTTGACAGCGGGCTCACCCGTTGGCGGTGATTCGGAGTCGCTGGAAAAGGTGCGCAGGCTTTGCGCACCGGCTCGCTTGCGGGGTGATGCGCTGCAGCAAATCAGCGTGGTCGCCTGCGCGCCTTCAGTGGCCGGTTCAGGGCGATTTCCTGCGGTTTCACGCCGGCTGTCGGTATTCCAACCCTATAGCCGAGCACCATAAGTTCCGACTGATTTCGCATAGCTTCAACCGCGGTTGACAGGGTTTGGGAATCACGCAAGCGTACGCCGCCTACCGGTCTGCGGCTGTGCATGGATTGCCGCGGGGGACCTAATTGGAGAACCACTTGGATAAGTTGCTGCGTCGTACTGTCGTGCCCGCCCGTCGTGCCCTTTGCCTGGCCACTGCCGCCACGGTGCTGTTGCTGGCCGCGTGCCAGGACAAGCAGGCCCCCGCCGAGCCCAGCAAGGACACGCCGACTGCGGCGCCCGCCGAGGCTTCGACGGCGATCCATCCGGACCAGTGGCCGACGCCCAAGTGGCCGTTCGCGCAGGATCCGGCGCTGGAGCAGCGCGTCAGTGACGTGATGGCCCAGATGAGCGTCGAAGAGAAGGTGGCGCAGACCATCCAGGGCGACATCGCCAGCATGACGCCGGACGACGTGCGCAAGTACCGCATCGGCTCGGTCCTGGCCGGCGGCAATTCCGATCCGGGCGGCAAGTACAACGCCAGCCCGGCCGAATGGCTCAAGCTGGCGGACGCGTACTACGAGGCGTCGATGGACACCTCCAAGGGCGGCCATGCCATCCCGATCATCTTCGGCATCGATGCGGTGCACGGCCAGAGCAACATCGTCGGCGCCACGCTGTTCCCGCACAACATCGGCCTGGGCGCCACTCGCAACCCGGAGCTGATCAAACAGATCGGCGAGGTGACGGCTGCCGAAACCCGCGTGACCGGCATGGAGTGGACCTTCGCGCCGACCGTGGCGGTGCCGCAGGACGACCGCTGGGGTCGCACCTACGAGGGCTATTCCGAGTCGCCGGAGGTGGTGGCCAGCTTCGCCGGCAAGATGGTCGAGGGCGTGCAGGGCGTGGCGGGGACGCCGCAGTTCCTCGACGGTCGCCACGTCATCTCCTCGGTCAAGCATTTCGTCGGCGACGGCGGCACGACCGACGGCAAGGACCAGGGCGACACCAAGGTGTCCGAGGCGACCATGCGCGACATCCATGCGGCCGGCTATCCGCCGGCGATCGCGGCCGGTGCGCAGAGCGTGATGGCCTCATTCAACAGCTTCAACGGCGAGAAGATGCACGGCAACAAGGTCATGCTGACCGATGTGCTGAAGGGCCGGATGAATTTTGGCGGGTTCGTGGTCGGCGATTGGAACGGCCATGGCCAGGTCAAGGGCTGCACCAACGAGAACTGCCCGGCCTCGTTCATCGCCG
The DNA here is from genome assembly GCF_009192945.1 of Xanthomonas maliensis. Classification (GTDB taxonomy): domain Bacteria; phylum Pseudomonadota; class Gammaproteobacteria; order Xanthomonadales; family Xanthomonadaceae; genus Xanthomonas; species Xanthomonas maliensis. The sequence continues at coordinate 17,107 of NZ_NSET01000043.1, forward strand.
GCGTCGACATGGCGATGGCGTCGGACAGCTGGAAGGGCATGTACGAAAGCGAGCTGGCAGCGGTGAAGTCCGGCCAGATCAGCATGGAGCGGCTGGACGATGCGGTGCGCCGCATTCTGCGCGTCAAGATGCGGCTGAACCTGTTCGAGGCCGGCAAGCCGTCGACCCGTCCGCTGGGCGGCAAGTTCGCGTTGCTGGGTTCGCCCGAGCATCGCGCCATCGCTCGCCAGGCAGTCCGCGAATCGCTGGTGTTGCTGAAGAATCAGGCCGGTGTGCTGCCGCTGGATCCGCACAAGCGTGTGCTGGTGGCCGGTGACGGCGCCAACGACATGGGCAAGCAGTCCGGCGGCTGGACCTTGAACTGGCAGGGCACCGGCACCAAGCGCAGCGACTATCCCAATGGCAACACTATCTGGGAAGGCCTGGACAAGCAGATCAAGGCCGCTGGCGGCACCGCCGAGCTGGCGGTGGATGGCCGCTACAAGACCAAGCCGGACGTGGCGGTGGTGGTGTTCGGCGAGAACCCCTACGCCGAGTTCCAGGGCGATATCGCCACCTTGCTGTACAAGCCGGGCGACGACAGCGAACTGGCGATGATCAAGAAGCTCAAGGCCGAGGGCATCCCGGTGGTGGCGGTGTTCCTCAGTGGTCGTCCGCTGTGGGTGAATCCGTACATCAACGCATCCGATGCCTTTGTCGCCGCCTGGCTGCCTGGCTCGGAGGGCGAGGGCATTGCCGACGTGCTGCTGCGCAAGGCCGATGGCAGCGTGCAGAACGACTTCAAGGGCAAGCTCAGCTTCTCCTGGCCCAAGACCGGTATGCAGTTCGCCAACAACGTCGGCCAGAAGGATTACGACCCGCAGTTCAAGTTCGGCTTCGGTCTGACCTATGCCGACAAGGGCGATCTGGCGCCGTTGTCCGAGGAATCTGGCGTGTCCGGCGAGCAGTCGGCCGGTGGTGCCTACTTCGTGCGTGGCAAGCCGGCGCTGGGGATTGCGATCCAACTGTCCGGCGTCGCCCAGAAACACATGCCGGCGACCACGCTACCGGTGGGCCTGTCCGATGGCAGCCTGAAGATCAGTGCGGTGGACCACAAGGCGCAGGAAGATGCACGGCGTCTGCAGTGGTCCGGCAGCAAGCCTGCCAGTTTCTTGCTGATGTCCAGCAAGCCGGTGGACGTCACCCGCGAGAGCAATGGCGATGTACAGCTGCAACTGAGCGTGCGCCGCGACAGCGCGGTGACCGGTCCGGTGTGGGTGGGCGTGGAATGCGGCGATCGTTGCACCGGTCGTGTGGATATGCAGAAGACGCTGGCCGCGTTGCCGCAAGGTCAATGGAAGGTGGTGGGCATTCCGCTCAAGTGCTTTGCCGTGGCCGGCGCCGACATGAGCAAGCTGACGCAGGTTGCCGGCCTCGAGAGCGGCACGGCGTTGGACCTCGCTGTCTCCAAGATCGCGCTGGGCGCGCTCAACGAAGCCGAAGTGACGGTGGACTGCCCGGTCAAGTAAGGCGCACGCCCGGCGGTACGCTTCCGGGCCTGCGGGAGATCGAACGCAACACGCGCGTCGCCGCCCTCGGCGACGCTAGACAGCGGCCACCGCGCGCGGTGGTGTCATCAGCCGCCGCGGGGGCGGTGTCGTCGATCGGCCGGGATGGCCTGCAGCCGCGGTTCGCCGCGCTGCCGTTGCGCACTGGTTGCGCCGCGCCAGCGCGTGTCCCGGCCCTGTCCGATCGTCGACGCATCCTCCAACGCAACATGGGAGAGTGCAGTGGGTTTGGCGACGTTGGACATCGTGATCGTGCTGGTCTATCTGACCGGCATCTTCGTACTCGCGCAATGGGTGTCGCGCGAGAAGGCCGGGCACAGCAAGAGCGCCGAGGATTATTTCCTGGCCAGCAAGTCGCTGCCCTGGTGGGCGATCGGCGCCTCGCTGATCGCCGCCAACATCTCGGCCGAGCAGATCATCGGCATGGCCGGTTCCGGTTATGCGATCGGGCTGGCCATCGCCTCCTACGAATGGATGGCGGCGTTGACGCTGTTGATCGTCGGCAAGTTCTTCCTGCCGATCTTCCTGCGCAACCGCATCTACACCATGCCGCAGTTCCTCGAGCAACGCTACGGCAACCGGATTCGCACCTTGATGGCGGTGTTCTGGCTGGGCTTGTACATCTTCGTCAACCTGACCTCGATCCTGTGGCTGGGATCGATCGCGGTGACCCAGGTCACCGGCATGGACCAGCTGCTGGCGCTGACGTTGATGGGCGTGTTCGCTCTGGCCTACCAGCTCTACGGCGGGCTCAAGGCGGTGGCGTTGACCGATATCGTGCAGGTCTGCCTACTGGTGCTGGGCGGCTTGCTGGTCACCGCGCTGACCTTGAGCGCGATCGGCGGCAGCGAGGGCATCGTCGGTGGCTTCCACCAGCTGTGGCAACGGCATCCCGAGCATTTCGAGATGATTCTTTCGCGCGACAATCCCTTCTACAAGGACCTGCCCGGGCTGAGCGTGCTGATCGGCGGGCTGTGGATCATGAACATCAGCTACTGGGGCTTCAACCAATACATCATCCAGCGCGCGCTGGCGGCCAAGAACATCGGCGAAGCGCAGAAGGGCATGGTCTTCGCTGCCTTCCTCAAGCTGCTGATGCCGGCGGTGGTGGTGTTGCCGGGCATCGCGGCCGTGGTGCTGGCGCCGACCTTGGGCAAGCCCGACCAGGCGTATCCGACGATGATGCAGCTGCTGCCCACCGGCGTGCTGGGCCTGGTGTTCGCGGCGCTGGTGGCGGCGATCGTGGCCTCGCTGGCGTCCAAGATCAATTCGGTGGCGACCATCTTCACCCTGGATTTCTACGCCAAGTCGCGGCCGCAGGCCGATCAAAAGCAACTGGTGCGGGTGGGACGCATCGCGGCCTTCGTGTCGGTGGCACTGGCGATCGTGACCGCCAAGCCGCTGCTGGGAGGGTTTGATCAGGCGTTCCAGTACATCCAGGAATACACCGGCTTCTTCACCCCGGGCATCGTGGTGATCTTCATGCTGGGATTGTTCTGGAAGCGTGCCAACGAAGCGGGTGCGCTGACCGCGGCGATCGGTTCGTTCGTGTTGTCGGTGGTGCTCAAGCTGGCGTGGCCGTCGCTGCCCTTCATGGACCGCGTGGGCCTGGTGTTCCTGCTGTCGCTGGTCCTGGCGGTCCTGGTATCGCTGGCGACGCCGGCGGCGCCGGCGCGCGACATGATCCGCACCGACGACGTCGGCTACGGCACCCCGCTGAGCTTCAATACTGGTGCGGTCGGCGTGATCGCCATCCTGATCGCGCTCTATACCTTGTTCTGGTGACCGCTGCGCGCGCCGCCGCAAGCGAGCGCGTGACCGGTAGAGGCGTGGCCGCCGACGCGTGCCACGTCTTGGCAGACCGCAGCGCTGATTCCAACGCAGCGCGCCTGCAGGTGCGTTGACGGCGCTAGAGCGTGTTATGCGCTTTGAGGTGAGTGCGAAGCGTCCTGCGGCGCGTCGAGACAAGGCGTGCGCCGCGCGGCTTGCCTTGGCGCTAGCCAAGCCGGCGCCACCCAGCACCCGCTCCGCACCGCTGACGGCCAACGCATCTCATCTCAACGTGCATCACACGCTCTAGGTCGGCGTCAGCGCGGCTGTATTCCAGGGCGTCTGCAACCAGCTTTCCAGTGCTGCGGCCGGCATCGGTTTGGCGATCCAGTAACCCTGGCCTTCGTCGCAGCCCCAATCGCGCAGTTGCGCATACGCCTGTGCCGATTCGATGCCTTCGGCCACTACGCGCTGGTCCAGGCTGTGGCCTAGCGCAATCATCGCCGGCACCAGGGTGCGGTCGGTTTGATTGTCCGGCAGCGAGCGCACGAAGCTCTGGTCGATCTTCAGCGCGCCGGCCGGCAGCTGTTTGAGATAGCTGAAATTGCTGTAGCCGGTGCCGAAGTCGTCGATGGCGATGTGCACGCCGAGCGCGGACACCGCATCCAGTTGCTCGGCCAATTGCTCTGGATGGCGGATCATCGCGCTTTCGGTGAACTCGATCTCCAACCGCCGCGGATCCAGCGAATGACGCTCCAGGCTGCGGCGGATCAGGCTGGCGAACCCGGGTTGGTCCAGATCGATCGCCGATACGTTCAAGGCCAGGTTGAGGTCCAGCCCTTGTCGCTGCCACTGCGCCGCCTGTGCGATGCCGTGATCGATCACCCAGGCGGTGATGCGGTTGATCAGCGCGGTCTTCTCGGCCATCGGAATGAACTCCGATGGCATCACCGGGCCGCTGGTCGGGTGCTGCCAGCGCAGCAGCGCTTCTACCGCCACGCAGCGATGGTCCTGTAGGTCCACGCGTGGTTGGTAGTGCAGGCGCAATTGACCTTGGCTGTCCAATGCGGAAGGCAGCGCGGTCAGCAAGCGAAAGGCGTTGCGCTGGCCGATATCGTGCTTGCGCTCGTACAGGCTCCAGCTCAGTCCCTGTTCGCGGGCCAGGTCCACCGAGGTGGTCAATGAGCGAACGGTGTCGGCGGCACCGTAGCTGTTTTCCAGCGCAACGGCGCCGATCGATGGTGTGGCGGTGTGCGGAATGCCCTGATGTTCGAGCGGCTCGACGAAGGCCTTGCCGATCCGGCCGCATAGTGCGCTCAGCCGCGGTGGTTCGAGCGCCGGCAGCAAGGCGCCAAACGTGGTCTGGTCCAGGCGATACAGCTGGCAGCCGGCGGGCAGATAGGCGTGTAGCCGGCGATGGGCCAGTGCGACGTAGCCATCGGCGTAGTCCCAGCCCAAGGCCTTGACCATGTCGCGGAAGTAATCGCTGCCGCAGACGTCCACGGCGATCGCGAAGGCTGTCGTAGCGGCCTCGTGCTGCAGCAAGCAGTGCTCCAGCGCTTCGCAGAAGCGCGCGCGATTGGGCAGCCCGGTCGGACCGTCGCGATAGACCGCGCTGCGCAGGTTCTCCACGCGCAGCACGGCCAGATCGCGCAGGCCTTGCAGTTGATCCAGTGCATGCGCATCCAGCCCCGTGCGCGGCGTGGTCCCGATCACGCACAAGGTGCCGATGCAATGGCCGTCGTGCAGTCGCAGCGGCGCACCGGCATAGAAGCGGATGTACGGTGGACCCAGCACCAGGGGATTGTCATGGAAGCGTGGGTCGAGCTGGGCATCGGGGACGATCAGAACCTCTTCGACGCGCAGCGCGTGCGCGCAGAAGGCCTGGTCGCGCGGCGTTTCCTTCGTCTCCAGGCCCACCCGCGCCTTGAACCACTGGCGGTGCTCGTCGACCAGCGACACCAGGGCGATCTCGGCGCCCAGGCTGCGCGCAGCCATGGCGGCCAGGGTGTCGAAGACTGGATCGGGAGGGGTGTCGAGCAGACACAGCCCCTGCAGCACGGTGAGCCGGGTGGCTTCATCGTCAAGCACAGGGGGGAGAGGCGCCAGAGGCGCTGGAGGGGCGGAGACGGCGGGCATGTGAGCGTATCGGCCTGGAGCGTGGCGACTTGACGGCGGCGCCCGAAGCGTTCAGCGGCCGGTAGAAAAGGTTCGCCGGCCGCTGCCGCTAACTGATTCGAAGCAGCCGCGCCCGGCGTGTCATTGCGGGCGTTAGCGCGCCGCGCGAGACGCCCGGCCGGCGGGGCAGTGGCGGCGGAGTCGAAGGCTGTGGGCGCGCTGGACATTGCCGATGGTGGTCAATCGGCAGTCGGCAGTGGGTTTTGTGACTGGGTGCCAGCGACAGGTCGTCATGTGCAGGCACTGTGAAGATTCATGCAGTGATGTGCGCCGGCGCAGTGCGGCGCCTTTCAAGGGGAAGAGCGATGCAGGGTGCTGAACGATTGGGGTGGCGGCTCGTGCTGCTGGTGGCAGGCTGTCTGGCGGCTTTTGCCGCGCAGGCGGGCTTGGGCGTGTCTGGCACCGCAGTGCGGGAGGCCGATGGCAGCGTGTTGCTGTTGCGCGGAGTGAATCTGCCGCATGCCTGGTATGCCGACCGCAGCGATGCGGCGTTGGCGGCCATTGCCGCCACCGGCGCCAACAGCGTGCGGATCGTGCTCAGCTCCGGCTATCGCTGGACGCGTACGCCCGAAACAGAGGTCACGCGGCTGATCGAGCGCTGCAAACAGCTGGGCTTGATCGCGGTGCTGGAGGTGCACGACACCACCGGCTATGGCGAGGATACTGCCGCCGGCAGCCTGGCCCAGGCCGCTGCGTACTGGACCAGCATCCGCAAGGCGCTGATCGGTCAGGAGGACTACGTCATCCTCAACATCGGCAACGAACCGTTCGGCAATCGGTTGAGCGCCAGCGAATGGGTGACCGGTCATGCGAAGGCGATCGCGACGTTGCGCACCGCCGGGCTGACCCATCTGCTGATGGTGGATGCGCCCAACTGGGGCCAGGACTGGCAGTTCTACATGCGCGACAACGCCAGTGCGTTGCTGGGCCGCGACGTGCGCCGCAACCTGCTGTTCAGTGTGCACATGTACGAGGTGTTCAATAGCGACGCCAAGGTGGACGCCTATCTACGCGCCTTCCGTGCGAAGGGACTGGCACTGGTGGTGGGCGAATTCGGCGCCGATCACCGCGGTGCCCACGTCGACGAAGCGGCGATCATGCAGCGCGCACGGCAATACGGCGTCGGGACGTTCGGTTGGTCGTGGTCGGGCAACGACAACAGCACGCAATCGCTGGATGTGGTGGTCGGTTGGAATCCCGCGCAGCTCAGCAGCTGGGGGCGTGCGCTGATCGACGGTACCGACGGCATCGTGGCAACCGCACGCAAGGCCAATATCTTCGCGCGCCCTTGAGCCGGCGCTCGCGTTCGCGGGTTCCGGCGTGCGGGTCGCCGCGGCGCCCGCTGCCTGGCTGCACGCGCTCGCGCCGCTGGGGCTAGCGGCCCGGCTCGCGTAGCGGTCCCGGACTGGGGCGCTTGGTCAGCTTGCGCTGCAGCGAGCGCCGATGCATGCCAAGCAGACGCGCAGCGGCCGAGACGTTGCCGCCGGTCTCGTGCAAGGCCTGCTGGATATGCTCCCATTGCAAGCGACTGAGCGGCGTCATCATTTCCTGCGCGCTCTCTTCTTCATCCGGCTCGGGCAGTTCGTCGTCCTCTTCGCCGAGTGCGCGCATGATGGTGGGGATATTGGCCGGCTTGGGCAGATAGTCGTCGGCGCCAAGCTTGATCGCCTCCACCGCCGTGGCGATGCTGGCGTAGCCGGTCACCAGCAGGATGCGCATGTCGGCACGGATCTCGCGCAAGGGTTGGATCAGGCTCAGGCCGGAGTCGTGGCCGAGCTTGAGGTCGACCAAGGCGAAATCCGGTCGCTGGGCGCGCGCGGTGGCCAGGGCGCTGGCGGCATCGGTGGCGGTCAGGGTTTCCACGCCGCGGCGCGCCAGGCTGCGTTGCAGCGTGCGCAGATAGAGCGTGTCGTCGTCGACCAGCAAGCCGGTACGGATGGGAGCGCTCATGCGATGGCCTCGTGTTCGGAGAGGGGCAGGCGGAAACCGACCCGGGCGCCGCTGCCTTCGGCCGGCAGCATCCACAGCTCGCCCTGCAGTCGCTCGATGGTGGCATGCGACAGCGCCAATCCCACGCCCATGCCGTCGGGCTTGCCACTGTTGAACAGGGTACCCGGCAGCATGGCCTGGGAGGTGTCGAAGCCGACACCGTAGTCGCGAACCTCCCCGCTGAGCTGGTCGCCGTCCACCCGCAGGCTGAGGTCGATCATCGGGCGGCCGGCCCGCTCGCCGGCATCGGCGGCGTTGTTCAACAACACCATCAACAGGTGACTGACACCCGGCTGCAGCATCAGCCGCATCGGCGCGTCGTCGTTGCGGCGCAGTTCGATGGTCGGGCGCACCAGACGCCATTGCTCGAGCACGTCCTTGACCGCGACTTCGCGGCTGAGATGGCCGTTGTCGGCTGGCGCGGCCAATGCCAGCACGCGCTCGTGGCACTGCACCAGCAACTCGCGCAAGGTGTCCAGATCCTCGCGCAGCTCGACCTGGTCGCATTGGTCGGCAATGTCATCCACCAGCAGCGTCATGGTCGCCAGCGGCGTGTTGAGCTCGTGCGCCACAGAAGCGGCATGGGTGGCCAAGGCAACGATGCCTTCGTTGCGGGCGAAGCGTTCGCGCAACGTGGAAATCTCGCGCTCGCGTTCGCGCATCGACAAGGCCAGACGGGTCGCGAACACCAGCACCACCACCGTGGACAGCAGGAAATTGGCCGCCATGCCCCACATGTGCAGGCTCAAGGGATCGAAGCGACCGTAGGGCAGCGGCAACCCGAAGGCGGCACTGACCACGTAGCCGGCCACGCAGCTGGCGGCCACCGCCATCGCCCAGGTCAGGGGCAAGGCCAGCGCCGCCAGCGCGATCAGCACCAGGAACAGCGAACCGAACGGGTTGGCGATGCCACCGCTCCAGCCCACCATCCAGGTCAAGATGGTGACATCGACCAGGATGTGGCCGAACTCGGTCGCCGGGCCGACCGCGCCGCGGTGGGCGACCCGCAGTTGGGCATACAGATTGAACATGGCCAGCGCCATCACCCCGGCCCACAAGGGCTGCTGGGGCAGGGCCAGGCCCATCGGGCCGGTTGCCACCAGGATGGTGGCGGCCTGGCCGGCCGTGGCCAGCCAGCGCAAGCTGCACAAGGTCCGCAGGAAGGAGGCGTCGGCAGGATTCATGTCGCCATGCTATGCGCTCAGGGGGGCGGTGGCCTGCGACAAACCGTCGCAGCGGTCAGTTCCACGGTCTGCGGCCGCCCTTCAGCTGTGAGCGGAGGCGGGACAGGCTAAAATAAACCGATGCACGACGCCGTCACTCGCCCAACTCCGCCCGCCGAGGCCACCGCCTGGCCACGTCGCATCACCCAGGCCGTCCAGGTCGGCAATGTCGTTGTCGGCGGCGGACGGCCGGTGGTCGTCCAGTCGATGACCAATACCGACACCGCCGACGTCGCCGCCTCGGTCAAGCAGGTCGCCGAGCTTTGGCGCGCCGGCTCGGAAATGGTGCGGTTGACGGTCAATAACCCCGAATCGGCAGCAGCGATCCCGCGCATCGTCGAGAAGTTGCGGATGATGGGGATCGAGGTCCCGTTGATCGGCGATTTCCACTACAACGGCCATCAGTTGCTGGCTGCCGAACCGGCCTGCGCCGAGGCGCTGGCGAAATACCGCATCAATCCCGGCAATGTCGGCTTCGGTCGCAAGAAGGATCTGCAGTTCGCCCAACTGATCGAGTTTGCGATCCGCTACGACAAGCCGGTGCGCATCGGCGCCAACTGGGGGTCGCTGGACCAGGCGCTGGCCGCGCAACTGATGGACGAAAATTCCCAGCGTGCCACCCCATGGGATGCCGGGCGGGTGCTGCGCGAAGCCTTGATCCGTTCGGCAGTGGACTCGGCCGAGCGTGCGGTCGAGCTGGGATTGCCGCGCGAACGCATCATTCTGTCGGCCAAGGTGTCCGGTGTGCAGGAGCTGATCGCGGTCTATCGCGATATGGCCGCGCGCTGCGACTTCGCGTTGCACCTGGGGTTGACCGAGGCCGGCATCGGTAGCAAGGGCATCGTGGCCTCGGCGGCGGCGTTGTCCGTGCTGCTGCAGGAAGGCATCGGCGACACCATCCGCATTTCGCTCACGCCCGAACCGGGGCAGTCGCGCACGCAGGAGGTCATCGTCGCCCAGGAGCTGCTGCAGACCACCGGCCAGCGCGCCTTTACCCCGCTGGTCACCGCCTGCCCGGGCTGCGGCCGCACCACCTCCGAGTTCTTCCAGGAGCTGGCCAAGGTGGTGCAGAACCACGTGCGCGCGCGCATGCCCGAGTGGAAGATCCACCATCCCGGCGCCGAGAACATGACCCTGGCGGTGATGGGCTGCGTGGTCAACGGGCCGGGTGAATCGCGGCACGCCAATATCGGCATCTCGCTGCCAGGCACGGGGGAAGCGCCCTCGGCGCCGGTGTTCGTCGACGGGGAGAAGACGGTGACCTTGCGTGGGGAAAACATCGCGCAGGAGTTCATCGCCCTGATCGACCAGTATGTCGAGCGAACCTACGTCCGCCGCGCCGGCTGAGTCGCCGGCGGGCGGACGCGCGTGGCTGGCTGCCAACGCCTGGCGGATGGCGGTGTTGTTCGTCGGCGTGCTGCTGCCGCTGGGGCTGTTCGTCAATCTGGCCGACGAAGTGCACGAGCTGGAGCAGTTCGTCTTCGACGAGCCATTGCTGTGGCACTTGCACGAGCTGAGTTCGCCGGCGCTCGACCGTTTCTTCGGCACGATTTCCCGGCTCGGTTACCAGCATGGCGTGATTCCGGTCGATATCGCCCTGGTGCTGGTGCTGCTGCTCCTGCGGCGTTGGCGCGAAGGCGCCTTCGCTGCGCTGAGCTGTGGCGGTTCGGCGTTGTTGAACATGGCGGCCAAGCAGTTCTTCCAGCGCGACCGGCCCAGCCTGTGGGAATCGATCGCGCCGGAGAGCACTTTCAGCTTTCCCAGCGGTCATGCGATGGGCTCGATGACGCTGGCAGCGGTGTTGATCGCGCTGGCCTGGCGAACCGGCTGGCGCTGGCCAGTGAGCGTGATTGCCAGTGTGTTCGTGCTGCTGGTCGGTGTCTCGCGCATCTATCTGGGCGTGCATTACCCCTCCGACATCCTGGGCGGCTGGTCGGCGGCGCTGATCTGGGTGGTGGGCCTGTATTTGGTGATGTTCCGCGGCACCCGGCGGCCGCGCTGGCGGCGTCCCGGTGTGTCCGAGCGCATCGCCTAGCAGCGCCAGGAAGGGGCAATGCTTTTAATGTACTAGCGTTCCCAGTCAGCCTCGAGCGGGTGGGGCTGGCCCGCCGTGCTCACCGTGCGTCATTCACTGAGCCGGGTGATGGCGTCGTCTTGGCGCAAACAAGGCGCTGGCCTTATTCGCCTGGTTTGACGCCTTCCACCGGCGCATGGGTGGAGGCGCGGCGCGCCAGCACCGCCTCGCGATGGGCGATATAGACATTGGCGGCGATGATGATGGCCGCACCGAGCATGGTGTAGTGCGCGATCGCTTCGTCGAACAGCCACCAGCCGAGCAAGGCGACGAAAGGCAACTGCACGAAGCTGATCGGCTGCAAGGCCGAGACTTCTCCGAGCTTGAGCGCGCGGGTCCAGAACAACTGGCCGGCGGTGCCGAAGATGCCGGTGGCGGCCAGCCATAGCCAATCCAGTCCCTGGGGCCATTGCCATTGCAGCAACGCCGGCAGCAGCGACATCGGTACCCAGAACACATAGGTGTAGAACACCACCGTGTCCGAGTCGTCCACGCGCGCCAATTGCTTGATCTGGATGGCGACCACCGCGCTGATGACTGCCGCCAGCAAGGCGATCAACAGCCCGGCGCTGAAGCTGGCCGAGCCGGGGCGCAGGATGATCAGTACGCCAACGAAGCCGGCAGCGACGGCCAGCCAGCGGCGCAGGCGCACCCGCTCGCGCAGCCACAGCACCGCCAGCACGGTGACGAACAATGGCGTGGAGTAGGACAAGGCGATCGCCTGCGACAGCGGCAAATGGCCGATCGCCCAGAAACCGCATAGCATCGAGGCGAGCCCGATCAGGGTGCGGGCGAAATACCGCGGCAATTGTCCGGTTCGCGGCAATGGCCGGCCCGGCCGCAGGATCAACGGCAGCAGTGCCAGCAGCCCAAACGCATTGCGGAAGAACGCGATCTCGCTGGTGGACAGCTGCTGCGAGGCGAGCCGGATGGTGACCACCATCAGCCCGAACGCCAGCGTGCTGACCAGCATCCACAGCGCGGCGCGCACCGACGCCGACAGCGCGATCACCATTGCGCGCCGATCAGTCGCGGCTCCGGTTCCAGCACCACCGCGTAGCGCTCGCGGACCGAGCCAGCGATGCGGCGCGCTAACTGCAGCAGGTCTTCGCCGCTGGCGTGGCCATGGTTGACCAACACCAGCGCATGCTCGGCCGACACGCCGGCGTCGCCATCGCGCTGGCCTTTCCAGCCGCACTGTTCGATCAACCAGGCGGCCGACACCTTGCCCTGGCCGGCATGTTCGCCGGGATACACCGGCACCGCCGGTTCAATGGCTTGCAACGCGGCGATCTGGTCGCTGGGCAGCAACGGGTTCTTGAAGAAGCTGCCGGCATTGCCGAGCACATCCGGGTCCGGCAATTTGCGCTGACGGATGTTGATGACGGCCTGCGCCACGTCGGCAGCGCCGGCCAGGTCCGCGCCCATGCGCGCCAGTTCCTCGCGGATGCCGGCATAGTCCAGCCGTAGTTCGTGCAGCAGCGGTAAGTTGAACTCCACCGCCACGATCAAATACCGGTCCGGCTGCTGTTTGAAGACACTGTCGCGATAGCCAAACGCGCACGCGTCCGGCGACAACCGCACCACCTGCTGCTGCTGGCGATCGTAGGCCTCCACCACATGGATGAACTCGCCCACCTGCACGCCGTAGGCACCGATGTTCTGGATCGGGCAGGCGCCCACCGTGCCGGGAATCAGCGCGAGATTTTCCAGTCCCGACAGTCCCTGCTGCAGCGAATACAGCACCAGCGCATGCCAGTTGGCGCCGGCGCCGGCGCGCACGATGGCGTGATCGGCGTGGTGGGCGATGATGGCCATGTCGCGATTTTCGAAGCACAGCACCACGCCGGGCGGATCGCCGGCCAGCAATACATTGCTGCCGCTACCCAACACCAGCAACGGCAGTCCGGCGATCTCCGGCGCAGCCAGTGCGGTCGGCAGCGCTTCCGGCAGCTGGATGCCCAGCAACCAGGGGGCGGTGGCCTCGACATGGAAGGTGTTGAGGGCGCGCAGCGACGCTTGCGCCTGCAGGCGCCAACCCTCCGCAGGTGAACCCGTCATAGCCGTCCCGCCGTGCCGCCGCTGGGGGCCTCGCGGCGGCGCCGGATCGCTTCGACGCACTCGCCGATCAGCGCCGGGCCGCGGAACACCAGCCCGCTATAGCACTGCACCAGGGTGGCGCCCGCGGCCATCTTGGCCACCGCATCGGCGCCGGAGTTGATGCCGCCCACGCCGATCAAGGGGATGGATTCGGGCAGGCGCGCGCGCAGTCGGCGCAGCACCAGGGTGGACTGGTCCAGCAATGGCGCACCGGACAGGCCACCGGCCTGCGCGGCCAGCGGATGCTCCTCGACCAAGGTGCGGGCGATGGTCGTATTCGTTGCGATCACGCCGTCCACCGCCAGATCCGACAACACGCGTGCCGCTGCATCGATATCGCGATCGCTCAGATCCGGGGCCACCTTCACCAGCATCGGCACGCGTCGGCCATGTTGCGCGGCCAACGCTTCCTGCAGTTCGCGCAGCTCGGCGATCAGCCGCCGCAACGCCTGCTCTTCCTGCAGCTCGCGCAGGCCGGCGGTATTGGGCGAGGAGATATTGACGGTGATGTAGTCCGACGCGGCATAGACGCGCTCCATGCAGTAGCGATAGTCCTGCGTCGCCTCCTCGTTGGGCGTGTCCTTGTTCTTGCCGATGTTGATACCGAGCAGGCCACCAAGGCGGCGCGCGCGTTCGACATTGCGCACCAGCACGTCCACGCCGAGATTGTTGAAGCCCATGCGGTTGATGACGGCCTGGTGCTCGGGCAGGCGGAACATCCGCGGCTTGGGATTGCCCTGCTGCGGGCGCGGCGTCACCGTGCCGATCTCCACGAAGCCGAAGCCCAGGCCCAGCAAGGCATCGATGTGCTCGCCATTCTTGTCCAACCCGGCGGCCAGGCCGACCGGATTGGGGAACGTCAGCCCGAATGCCGACGTCGGCAGCGGCGGGGGCCGTTTGGCCAGCAAGGGCAGGGTGCCGCTGCGGTAGGCGGTCTCGATGGCACGCAAACCGAGCGCGTGGGCGCGCTCGGCATCGAAGGCAAACAGGAACGGGCGAGCGAGCGAATACATGCGGTCAGTTCAATGTGCCCGCGAACACGCGGGTCTGGTACTGGAAGTCGATCCGTCCTGCGTGTGCATGCTGATCGAACAGCTGGCGCAGCGCGGCAAGCATCGGTCGGTGACGCGGGTCGTCGGCCAGCGGCGCATACGACGAAGACAGCAATCGCCCACGTAGCGCATCGAAATCCAGCCGCTGGACGTTGGGGAAATAGGCCGCTGCGCGGAAGCCGGTGCCGAACCAGTCGCGCATGGTCGCGTCATCCTGGTAGCGCTCGGCGACGGCGGTGTAGTCGGTACCGTAGTCCAGCAGCAACTGTTCGTAATCGCGCAGGAAGGCAGTGCTGTCCAGTTCGCGCGAGTTCCAATACACCACGGCCAGGCCGCCAGGTTGCAGGATGCGCGCCCATTCGGCGCGCACGGCGTGGGTGTCGAACCAGTGGAAGGCTTGCGCGGCCGAGACCAGTCCAACACTGGCGTCGGCCAGCCCGGTGGCCTCGGCGGTGCCGTCGACGGTGGTGAACTGCGGATACTCGGACAACCATTGCTGGGCGGCGGCACGCATTGTCGCGTTGGGTTCCACCGCCGTGACCGGATGACCGGCTTGCAGGAACAGCCGGCTGGAAATGCCGGTGCCGGCACCGATGTCGGCCACCGCGGTCGTTGGCGTGACGCCCAGCGTCGTCTGCAGCCAATCGAGCAAGGCCGGCGGATAGCTGGGGCGGTAGCGTGCGTAGTCCTCGACACGGTCGTCGAAGCGGCGCGCGGATGCCGGTGCGTTCGTATTCATCCGTGCGTCGCCAGCAACCAGGCCATGCCGCCGAAGAACAGCAGGAAGCAGATCGCCGCCCCGACCAGCATCGCCAGCGACAGCCAGCCCAGGATCAGCCCGGTCACCGCCAGGCCATCGCCCTCCAGGCCATGCGGATTGCGGCGGATCTCGCTGCGGGCCAGATGGCCGGTGACGATGGCGCAGATACTGCCCAACACCGGGACCAGCGTCCAGCCGAGGATGCCGGTGATCAGGCTGGCGACGGCCAATGCACTGGTCTGGCGCACGACGATGTTCATCATGAACTCCTGAGCGGAGCCGCCAGGACGGCGGTCCGCCGCATTATCCCAGAGCCGCCCGCGAAATGGCGGCCTGGCGACGCGCCGGCGATCCTTCCAGGCAGGATAGGCCGCCGGCGCACCGCGTGTTGCCGTTGCCACCGGCCGGACTGTCCGGCCAGTGGCGCAACGCCGATCAAAGATCGAACTTGATGCCCTGCGCCAGCGGCAACGAATCGGAGTAGTTGATGGTATTGGTCTGACGACGCATATAGACCTTCCACGCATCCGAGCCGGACTCGCGCCCGCCGCCGGTGTCCTTCTCGCCACCGAACGCACCGCCGATCTCCGCGCCGGAGGTGCCGATGTTGACGTTGGCAATGCCGCAGTCGCTGCCCGCGGCGGACAGGAACTTCTCGGCCGCCTTCAGGTTCTGGGTGAAGATCGACGACGACAAGCCCTGCGGCACGCCGTTCTGCAGGTCGATCGCCTCGTCCAGGCTGTCGTACTTCATCACGTACAGGATCGGCGCGAAGGTCTCGTGCTGGACCACCGCATCGCTGTTCTGCAGGCCCGTCACGATCGCCGGCAGCACGAAATTGCCGGGGCGATCGATTGCCGTGCCGCCGGTTTCCACCGTGCCGCCGGCCGCCTTGGCCTTGGCGATCGACTCCAGGAACTGCTCCACCGCACCGCGGCTATTGAGCGGGCCCATCAGGTTGGCCGGATCGGTGGGATCGCCGATCTTGCCTTCGACCTGCTTGTAGGCTTTGACCAGGGTGGCCAGCACGGTGTCGTAGATCGAGGAATGCACGATCAGACGGCGGGTGGTGGTGCAACGCTGGCCGGCGGTGCCGACCGCGCCGAACACGATGCCGGGGATGGCCAGCTTCAGGTCGGCGGTCTCGTCCAGGATGATGGCGTTGTTGCCACCCAGCTCCAGCAGGCAACGCCCCAGGCGGCGTGCGACCTTCTCAGCCACCACGCGGCCGACCTGGGTCGAACCGGTGAAGCTGATCAGCGGCACGCGCGCATCCTCGACCAGCTTCTCCGACAACGCCGTGCCGGCATCGTTGATCAGGAAGAAGATGTCCGGGAATCCGCCTTCCTTCAGCGCGGCGTTGCAGATCTTCATCGTCGCGATCGCGGTCAGCGGCGTCTTGTTGGACGGCTTCCAAATGCAGATATCGCCACAGATGGCCGCCAGGAACGCATTCCACGCCCACACCGCCACCGGGAAGTTGAACGCACTGATGATGCCGACCAGGCCCAGCGGCTGGTACTGCTCGTACATCCGATGGCCGGGCCGCTCGGAGTGCATGGTGTAGCCGTACAGCATGCGGCTCTGGCCCACCGCGAAGTCGGCGATGTCGATCATCTCCTGGACCTCGCCGTCGCCCTCCGGCTTGCTCTTGCCCATTTCCAGCGCAACCAACGAGCCCAGCGCATCCTTGTGGCGCCGCAGCGCCTCGCCGCACAAACGCACCGCCTCTCCGCGCCGCGGCGCCGGCGTGGTGCGCCACAGCTTGAAGGCGGCCTGCGCACGCTGGACGACGAGCTCGTAGTCGTCCGGCGTCGTCGCCTGCACCTCGGCGATGATGGCGTTGGTGGTCGGGTTGAGCGGCTGCAGCACCCCGGCACCGCTGGCCTGCGACCAGGTCGCCTCGCCAAGATAGGTGCCCGCATTGGAGGGGGCGAGGTCGAGTGCCTTGAGCAGGTCAGCGGACATGGTGACTCCTGGAATCGAAAGGACCACGCGCCACCGGATCGGCGCAAGCGTGGGAAGCCCACAATTTTAGCAGGCTCCGCCCCAGCGCCGCCGGCTTGGCAAGCGTGGCGAACATGCGACAATACCGTGCTTGGCCCCGTAGCTCAGCTGGATAGAGCGTCCCCCTCCTAAGGGGAAGGTCGCCCGTTCGAATCGGGCCGGGGTCACCAGCAATCACTACCTTGCGCGCGCGTTGCAGCGCTTTTTGGCGTGTTTACGTCCGTATCCGCAGGGGTGGTCACAGCGGTCCTTCGATGAAGGCTTGCATTGCCGCTGCTTCGACGGGATGGTGGCGGCCTTGTTCGACCGCCCGACGGTATCCCGCCTTGCGACCTGACTGGGCCGCGTCGAAAGAGGCCATCGGCCGCACCAACGCAGCCCGCTCCAGGGTCACTGCTCAGTGCGCCGATGTTCGAGTGCGTGACGGTCCTGTAGCTGGGCCTGCAGTTGCTCGATCTGCATCTGCATCCTGTCCAGCTTGGACTGGGCATCACGCAGCATTCCGATGCAATAGCCGATGCCTCCACAAAGAGCGATCGGCAGCAGGTCCTGGAACCATGGAGGGATCATGGCGCGCGCTCGGGAGCGGACAAGCCTGCAGTGTCGCATCACGGTCGACGACAAGATGAACGCCGTTGACACAGTGAACCGGCTTGCCGGTGTTTCTCCCATTGCCATGCGAGACCGCATCCATCGCGGGGTCGGAGACCAGCGGCTCATTCCGACAAGCACGAGGTTGAAAGGGATTGCAACGATCCGGGCGCGGTATCACAGGGTCGCCTTGCAAGTGCTGCCGAGCCATCTGTAAGGCGTAGCAGTCATGTCTCATCACTGATATCGATCACGCACTGGGTGTGCGGCGCTTTCGCTCAAGGCTGTGGAGCTGGACGGCGTGCATGCGCTCTCGCCGGGCGTGCGCTTGCTGCAGATTCATTACGATAGCCGCACCATTGCGCAGTCGGTGCTGGTCGAGCGCCTGATCGCGTTGGAGACGCACCTGCCCAGCGTGGAGGGTCTCCAGGTCCCGAGCCGCATCGTCATTTGCCGATGGCCTTCGAGGGTTCGGCCACGTTGGGCGTGCTTGCGCGCGCCATCGAGACAGTGAAGGCCCACGCACCGTGGCTGCCCAATAACGTGGATTTCATCGGGCGCATCAATGGCGTCTCAATCGATCCCGGAGCGCTGCGCCCAATGCGCAACCAGCTGGATCACCTCGATGGCCTGATTGGGGTATTGCGTCAGCAGTTCTGCCTGGAACCGCATGACGACGCTTGATGGATCCTCCGCACCAAGCAGGCGCCGCTGTAGCTCCAACATCAGCGGTGGCAAGGAGGTGTCGGCCATGATGGCAGTGTAGTCACGGGCGTCTCATGCATTGAGACCGGCGCACTACCCGTGACCTCGGTGGGGAAGGGGGACAGTGCGGCGTTGTCCACACGGTTGCCGGTTCGCGCTGGCGGGGGCCGGCCGTGGTCGAGGCATCGGCCAGCCGGTTCCGCTGTTTCGATGCTCGACCGTGTCCCCCCAGGTGGACCGCTTGCGGCACCACCAGTCGCTGTCAGCGGGGCATGCATCGCCGGTCGCGATACTCAGGCCGTCGGGCCAAACACACGCTCACAATATGCGCGTAGCAGATCCGGCCGGTCGAGCGGGCCGCGAAACGCGATATGGCCATCCGGTCGCACCAGCGCCAGTGCCGCATCGGTCAGGCCGAATGCGGCATGCGCCACGTTGTCCAGGTCATACAGCGGCGTGGGATCGTCGGTGCTGGCGACGGCAGCGCCCAGGATCAGGCGGGGCCGCACCCACGGCCAGTCGCCTACCTGCGCGCAGGCCGTGCGGATCTCCGTGAGCCGATCGGCGTTCCTGCCGTCGAAGGCCAGCAACGCCCAGCCCCAGGTCGCGCCGTCGGGGTTGTAGAGGTGCGCGAACAGGGTGGTCGAGCGCCCATCGCGGTCGACGACGTCGGCATCGGGCGCGCGCTCGCCGGGCTTGGGCGCGTCCTTGCGGAGGAACGTCAACCAACCGCCCAGGTGATCCTCGTTGAGTTGGCTGTCGGGATAGGACACGGTCAACTGCTGCAGGTCCGCACTGCCTTGGATGAGGGTTCCGATATTGGGCAGGAAGCGGGCGGCCAGGTTCATCGCTGCATCCTTGACCGCACCGCGATACACGCTGTTTTCGAAGCCACGGACCTGTTGCGCATCCAGGCGCCGGTGCTCGCCGCCGCGTTCGTTGTCGTAGGACTGCAGGATTGCCGGCCCGGCGCTGCCGGCTAGCGTCATCGCCAGTCGCCAGGCCAGTCCCACCGCATCGTGCAGGCCGGCGTTCATGCCTTGCCCGCCGGCCGGCAGCGTGAGGTGGCCGGCATCGCCGACCAGGAAGACCCGCTCCTTGGCGTAGTGTTCGGACACGCCGTGCTGGAAGCGGCTGTGGGTGAGCCAGATCGGGTCGGACAAGGTCAGGGTCGGATCTTCGGTCACCTCGCGTGCCAGCGCCTGCAGTTCCTCCAGGGTCGGATCGCGCTCGGGCACTCCCTCATCGCTGGCCAGAAAGAACAGCCGATGATAGCCGCCCCAAACCGGCAGCACCCCGCAGAAGCCATGCGGGTAGTAGAAGAACCACAGATGGTCATGGTCGGTGGAACGTCGCCAGGACAGTTTGGCGTCGACCTGACGATTCATGCAGTTCGGCAGCTTTTCCGGAGTGAAATCCAGGCCCAACTGCTTGCGCACAGTGCCTGCACTGCCATCGGCACCGATCAGGTAGCGACAGCGCAAGCGTTCGATCGCGCCTTGCACTGCGTCTTCGTCGTCGGAGGCGACGGTGGCCAGGGTCACTGTCACGCCATGCGCATCCTGTTCGACGCCCACCATCTTGCGGCCACGTTCCAGCGCGTGCCCCTTGCTGGCGAGGTGCTCGGTCAGCGTGGTTTCGATAACGTCCTGGCCGCTGTAGAGCACCGGTCCGTACGGACTGGGCACGTCGGCGATCGCGATCGGGTCGACGGGGCGGCCATTCAACAGCGTATTGACCTGGGTGATCTGGTACGCCTTGGCGGCGATGGCGTCGCGCACCCCGATGCTGGCGAGTAATTCCTGCGGGCGTGCCCACAGATTGTTGGCGCGGGAGTGCGGCTTGGGTTGCCGGCATTGTTCGAACACGCGGAAGTCGACGCCGTGATGCGCAAGCGCACACGCGGTGGTCAGTCCGATCGGGCCGCCGCCGACGATGATGACGTCTGTATCGTAGCTCTGCTGATCCGGGGGGGTACTCATGCGTCCTCCTTGGTGACTGTGTCGGGTGTCGCGGGCGTGTCGGTGGCGTGCTCAGCGAGGATCGCGGCCAGGTCAGTGAGCACCGTGAGCGCTGCCGAGAGACGGGCTGCGCCGATGCGCTCGAGAATGGTCTGATCCAGCGCGGCAGCTGCGGCTTCGGCATCGCGCAATGCCTTGCTCCCGGCGTCGGTGAGCACCACCAGCTTGGCCCGCTGGTGATGCGGATTGGTCGCGAAGCGGACCAGTCCGTGGGTGGCCAGCACATCGACCACGCGTTGCACGGCTTGGCGGGTCAAGCCCATGTTGCGAGCGATATGCGCGACCGGGAGCGGGGCGGGGGCGTAGCCGATCCCACCCAGCACCTGCCACCAGGCAGTGGTCAATCCAAGCGGCCGGACCAAGTGGTTTCCGGTCTCGACCAGTCGGCCATTGGTGCCGAAGATCGCCAGGACCAAGCCCCTGACAAGGGGGAGCGGTGGCTCAGAAATGGGCGAGGTGTTGTCCATAAGACAACATATTGTCAATTTTGGGGCGGCTGCAAGAGGCGAGGGCACGACAGCGCACCCAGGGTTCAGCGTGATGAGCCCGGCGTCTTTTTGCTTGCCTGGGCATCGGCGGCCATGACACCGCCGATGTCGGCGAGGGAGTCAGCTCCGGCCGCCTGCGACCTCTGGGGTCAATACGCAAACACCGTGGCGGGCCGCACGGCACCGCTGCGGCAGCATCGTCCAAGAAACAATGCAGAACGCGATGCCACGACGGCATCGCAGCGGATCGCCGCTCTAGAGCGTGTTATGCACGTTGAGGTGAGTGCGAAGCGTCCTGTGGCGCGTCCAGACAAGGCGCGCAACACGGTGTCGGAAGGTGCATCACGCGCTCTAGGCCCGCAGCGCGTCGCCGATCGCGCCGGCCAGGTCGCTGCGGGTGAAGGGTTTGGCCAGGATGCTGTAGCTGCGTTCGGGTTGGGCGCCCACCGGGTCGCGTGGGTAGCCGGAGGTGAACAGGATGCGCAGCTGCGGTGCCAGTCGGCGCGCCTGGTCGGCCAGCATGCGCCCGCTCATGCCGGGCATGACCATGTCCGAGAACAGCAGGTCCACCTTGACGTCCGGCCGTGCCAGCAGACGCAACGCGGAGGCACCATCGTGGGCTTCGAGCACGCGGTAACCGAGCTGACGCAAGGCCTCCACGGTATAGGCGCGCACGTCGTCGTTGTCTTCGGCGACCAGGATGGTTTCTTCGTTCTGTGCGTAGCGGGCGTAACCCTTTGCTGCTGTCGCGGTGGTGTCCTGCGGCAGCGGACGGTCCGAGCGCGGCAGGAACAGCGTCACCTCGGTGCCTTCGTCCACGGCCGAGCGCACTTGCACATGCCCACCGGATTGCTTGATGAAGCCGTAGACCATCGACAGGCCCAGGCCGGTGCCGCGGCCGACCTCCTTGGTGGTAAAGAACGGCTCGAACACGCGCGCGAGCGTTTCTTCCGGCATGCCGTGCCCGCTGTCGCTGACCCGCAGCATGACGTAATCGCCCGGCGGGATTTGCGCATTTCGCCGGATGTAGTCTTCGTCCAGATGGATATTGGCGATCTGGATGCGCAGATGGCCGCCTTCGGGCATGGCATCGCGGGCGTTGACCGCCAGATTGAGCACCGAGGCTTCGAGCTGGCTGGGATCGGCTTCCACGCACCAGACATCCGGGGCGACGTTGATTTCCAGCTGCACCTGTTCGCCGAGGGTTCGGCGCAGCATTTCCTGCATGCCGCCGACCTGGGCGTTGAGGTCCACCGGCACGCTCTGCAGGGGTTGCCGACGCGAGAATGCCAGCAGCCGCTGGGTGAGGCTGGCGGCGCGCATGACGCCCTTGAGCGCGTTGTCCAGCGCGCGCTGCGGGCCCTTGCTGGCGTCGCCGCTGCGGTCGATCATCATCTTGGCGTGCTCGATGTTGCCGCCGATGACCGTCAGGATGTTGTTGAAGTCGTGCGCGATGCCGCCGGTCAATTGGCCGACCGCCTCGATCTTCTGCGATTGCCGCAGGGTTTCCTCGGCTTGCCGACGTTCGGTGGTCTCCACCGCCTCGGACACCACGGCGACCACCTTGCCTTCGTCGCCAAAGAGCGGACGCAGCGAGAAGTCGAAGCTGCGCTTGCCGCTGGGCAGGTCCAATTCCACTTCCTGACGCGACTCCACGCCACCGGCGGCGGCAAGCACGGCCTGCCGCATCAGCGTTTGCACCTGCGGTGTGGAGGAGAACCACGGCGCGTCCCAGAACAGCAGGCCGCGCACGTCGTCCTTGGAGACGAGGATGGCATCCAGCGAGGCGACATTGCTGTCGATCAGGCAGCCGTCGGTGGCCAGCAGGCTCTGGTGATGGAAGCTGGATTCGAAGATCGCCTGCAGGCGGCGCTCGCTGCGTTGCAATTGCTGGGTGCGCTGCTCGACCTGGCGCTCCAGCGCCTCGTTGACCTCGCGCAGTTGTTGCTCGGCCTGTTTGAGGTCGGAAATATCGCGCGCCAGCGCGTGATAGCCGGTCACCTGGCCATGCGCATCGAAGTCGGGCACGCAGTCGACCTGCGCGTAGCGCAGCGTGCCGTCCTGTCGCTGCGTGACCATTTCGAAGCGGACCCGCTCGCCGGACAGCGCGCGCTCCAGGTGATGCTGGATGCGCGCGAACGCCTCTTCGCCGATCAACTCCTGCACATGCAGCCCGACCAATGCATCGGGCGAGCGTCCATGCCATTCGACGTAGGCGTTATTGGCAAAGCGATAGCGATGATCGGGGCTGAGATGGGCGATCAGCGCAGGTAGGGCGTTGGCAATGATGTGCAGGTGTGCCTGGCTGGCCTGCAGGGCTGCCTCGGCCAGCCCGCGGCGCTGGCGTTCCTTGGCTTCGTCGATGGCGCGCACGATCGCATCGGGCAGCCGTTGCAGCCGTTGCTTGACCACGTAGTCGCGCGCGCCGCGCTTGAGCGCCTGCACCGCCAGTTCCTCGGTGAGGGTGCCGGAAACGAACAGGAAGGGTAGGTCGGGCGCGTGCGTGCGTACCAGCTCCAGCGCGGTGTCGCCGTCGAAGCCCGGCAGTACGTGATCGGCCAGGACCACGTCGTAATGGCCGTGGGTGATGGCGTGCAGGAAATCGGCGCGGGTCCACACGCGGTCGTAGCTGAAGTCCAGCTTCGACAGCGTCAGTTGGGCAATCGTCAATTCGGCATCCAGCGCGTTGTCCTCGAGCATGAGGATGCGGATTGGGGTGCCTACAGGGCTTTCGGACACGCGTGGTCTCTCTAGGATCAGGCTTCGATCAGGCTTGGATCAAACACGGCCGCCGCCTTGCGGCGGTGGCTGGTTGGTGATGCCCCAGAAGATGCCCAGCCCACGGATCGCCTCGAAGAATTCCTTGAAATCCACCGGTTTGACCACGAAGGCATTGACCCCCAACTCGTAGCTGCGGACCAGGTCCTGCTCCTCGCGTGAGGAGGTGAGCATCACGATCGGGGTGCTGGCCAGCGCTGGATCGCGACGGACTTCCTCTAGCACTTCCAGGCCATTGATCTTGGGCAGCTTCAGGTCCAGCAGCACCACCACCGGTGCGCCATGGCGGGCGCCGGCATGGCTGCCTTCGCAGCGCAGGTAGTCCAGCGCCTCGGCACCATCGCGCACATGCACGATCTCGTTGAGTAATTGACAGCGCTGCAGGGCCGCCATGGTCAGCTCGGCATCCTTCGGATTGTCTTCAACCAGCAGGATCGGACGAAGATCCTTCATCAATTCACTCCGTAAGGACAAGTCGGGATGGAAAACGAGAAGGTGGCGCCGCGGCCGAGTTCCCCCTCGGCTTTGGTTTCGCCACCATGGCGGCTCACGATACGGCGCACGTTGGCCAGGCCGATGCCGGTCCCTTCGTACTCGTCGGCGTGGTGCAGTCGCTGGAAGACGCCGAACAGTTTACCCACATAGCGCATGTCGAAACCGCAGCCATTGTCGCGGACATGGAAGACATCGTGTTGCGCGGTGCGGGTATGGAAGATCTCGATCCTGGGCTCGGCGGTATCGCGGGTGAATTTGATGGCATTGGTGAGCAGGTTCTGCCACACCAGGCGCATCATCACCGGGTCGACTTCCACCTGCGGCAGGTCGGCGATCTCCCAGTGGATCTCGCGGCCCTGGGCTTCCATGTCCAGCCGTTGGCGGACATCGTCCACCAGGGTGTTCATGTCGATCGACACCCGGCCCAGGGTCGAGCGGCCCATCTGCGAAAAACTCAGCAGATCGTCGACCAGCGTGCCGGCTGACTTGGCCGATTCGGCAATGGTGCGCAGGAACCGCTTCTCGGTGTCGCTCAGCTTGCTGCCGGCCGAATCGGCCAGCAATTCGGTATAGCCGACGATGTGGCGGAACGGGGCGCGCAGATCGTGGCTGACCGAGTACGAAAAGGCTTCCAGTTCCTTGTTGCTGCGAACCAGTTGTTCGTTGAGCTCGGCCATTTCTTCGGCCTTGCGCAGCACGATATCGACGATGGCCGTGCGCAGCTCCATGGCGGCGTCCAGGTCGGCTTGGCTCCAGGGCAGCGCCTGCCGGCGCACGGTTTCCTTCCAGGCTTCGAAGGAGGTGCGCGGACTCAGCATGCCGCCGTCGTTGGGTTTGCGCGGCTCGCCGCCCCAGCGCACGGTGCGCACCACTTCTGGTCGGAACCACAACAGATAACTATCGTGCAGCTGCGAGATGGAGATCGCCAGCACGCCGCTGGCGCGATCGGAAAATTCGTTTGCCGGTTCCCACAAGGCGGGCAGGTGATCGGTGTGAAACAGATCCTCGCCGCTGTGGCTGGTGAGCCAATGGGTCAGGCCCAGCACGTGGTCGCGGCTGGGACAGTCGCCCAGCAGGATGCATTCGCCGCGGTGGGCGATCGCCGCGCCTTGTGCGCCCGTCAGCGCCAGCAGACCGGTATGCTCGCGTCCCAGCGCAGCGAGGAAGTCGTCGTCGCCGGCCATGCGGCTGAGCAAACGCACCTGGATCGCCCGGCGCGCCACGCGTTCCTCGATGCCATGGGCGCGCTCCTTCAACGCGAGCTGCAGCGAGAGGATCTGGCCGATCAGCTCGCAAGCGGTACGCACATGGTAGGGCACCCGACGTGGCGCCTGGCTGTGGCAGGAGATCAGCCCCCACAGTTCGCCCTCGCGCAGCAGCGAGGTGGACATCGATGCGCGGGTGTCCATGTTGCGCATGTATTGCAGGTGGAACGGCGAGACGCTGCGCAGCACGCACAGGCTGAGGTCGGCCGGCGTATCCGCCGGTGGGCGATCATCGACCAGTAGCGGCACCGGTTGGTAATCGCAGTCGGCGATCAGGCGAATCCGGTTGCGGCGATACAGGTCGCGCGCCTGCACCGGGATATCCGACTCGGGAAAGCGCAGATCCAGATAGGACGGCAGCACGCCATTGCGATCCTCGGCAACGACCACGCCGTTCCAGTCCTTGTCGAACTGATAGATCAGCACCCGGTCGAATCCGGTCAGCGCACGCACCTGACGCGCAGCCAGGTCGCACAATGCAGTGGTGTCGGCGGCGTGTTCGATGGCGCTCATGAAGCTGCGGATGGACGGATACAGGTCCTCCAGCGTTCCCGCCTCGCCAGCGACGGTTTCTTCCAGTTCGACCAGCAGATGGCCACCGGTGCAGTTGGCCAGCAACTGGTGCGCACGGCCGTCGCCCAGCACCACCGTGCCGAGAAACGCGGTGGCGCCATCGTCCAGCGTGGTCAGTGCCGCCCGATGCGGTGCCAGCAGTCCACCGAGTACCTGATCCAGCGCCCTGCCCAACGGCTCGCCGTAGTGGTCAATCAGCTCGGGCCGCGTCGCGGCGTATTGGGCGACGGTCCAGCCGGTCCGTTCGATGACCAGCAACAGGCCGTAGGGTTGGATGGCACCCGGCGTGTGGATCGGTTCGCGCGCGCAGCTCGACAGGTCAAGGGCGTGATCCGGTCCGGCGTGGGATGACATGTGCTGCTCCAGCTCTGGTTTTTACCCTGCGCCCGGCGTGTCGCGGGATGAGCGAACTGCGTCGGAGCGTCTGGCGGTGTGTACCCGTGGACGGGCAGCCAACGATCTTGCCGCATTCGGCGCAAAATCCCAACCGTACGCGGGTACTTAGGCGACACCAGGGCGAAGCGCTGACGGCCGCCGGCAGCGGTGTCGTTGCTGGATAGTGGCGGTGGAACCGAGTTTAGTCGCGGAATCTGCAGCGGCAGCAGCCTGTGCCTGGCGCTGAATGGTTCACCGGCTGGTCGCGGACGTGCGATGCGGGCGTGGGGCGCAGCGGTGCTTGGGATCGCTGCGATGGTGGCGCGGGCCACGTGGACAAGGCACCAGCGGATGCCGATGATGGTCCTGGCTTCATGGGCGCGCGCGTGGAGTCGCCAGGCCGATCGGCTTGCACACGGACGCATTATTTGCAAACCGTATGGTTCACTAATAAAGTAATTGATGTGCCGGACGGAGTCGGTGCCGTGTTCGTCTGGCTGGTTCCCTTGGAAGGGGGTGGTCGGTTTAGGAGTTCCCCGTGCCGACCCATCAGCCGCTGCATGCGCTGGCCTATATCAGTGTTCCGCGCCGCCCGTTCAGCATTGCCGAGTTGGACGAGTTGGTCGTGCGTGCCAGCGCGCGCAATGCGCTGCTGCAAGTCACTGGCGTCCTGCTCCATGACGGCCAGACCTTCTTTCAGTATCTGGAAGGTCCGCGGGACGGTGTCGACGAGGTCTATGCGCGCGTGCAGCGCGCCACGCGCCACCGGATCCAGGCCGAGGTCTTCCGTGAACCGGTGGCGTCCCGCTACTTCGGCCATTGGCATATGGCGGGCCGCAAGGCCGAACCGGGCACCATCCTCAGCCTGGGCAGCGCCCCATGGCAGCGTGCCCAGGTGCAATTGCCGATGCCGGATTCCCAACCTCCCGGCCTGCGGGCGTTGCTGGCGTTCTGGGAGCACACGGCGGACTGAGCGAAGCGATTCGCGATCCGGGCGTCGAGGCTCGCGCTGTTTTTCGTGATTTCCATCACGCAATGATCGTGTTCGGAGTTTCTTACAGGGTCACCCCTACACGCTGGGTTGACCCTGCTTTCACGTCCCAACAAAGTAGCGACGCTTTTCGTGCCGCCGGGTTGTCGCCGGGGTTGGTGACCAGGTACGGAGAACGGGCGTCCACGCGGAGCGCGTCGGTCGCACAGGGGGCAGTTCGATGTGGAAACGATCAGTACCGTTGGTACTGGCGGTTTGCCTGCGGGCGATCGCCAGGCCAGCGGCTGCGCAGCAATCCGAACCGACGACGCTGGACCGGCAGGAACAATTGCGCCAGGCCGAAGAGATCCAGCGCCGCCAGGAGCAGGAGCGCCAGGCGCCGTTCGTCGGCGCGCGCGAACAGGGCGTGGATGCCCGTAGCACGGTCCTGCCCGTGGAAGCCTTGTGCTTTCCGATCGATCGCGTCCGGCTGTCCGGCGGCGGTGCCGACGGTGCGCGCTTTTCCTGGTTGTGGCGCGCGTTGCGCAGCTATGAAGGGCGCTGCGTCGGTCGGGAGGGTATCGACCTCATTCGCCGTCGTGCCCTGGACCAACTGGTGGCGCACGGTTTCGTCACCACCCGGATCGGCGTTCCCGAACAAGACCTCTCGCGCGGGACGCTGCGCTTCGAACTGATGCCGGGACGGCTGCGTGCGGTGCGCGTGGTCTCCGACGGCGGTGCGGACAATTGGAAGAACGCCTTGCCGCTGCGCAGCGGCGACCTGGTCGACTTGCGCGCGATCGAACAGGCGGTGGAGCAATTCAAACGCTTGCCGTCGCAGGACGCCAAGATCGATATCGCGCCGGCAGAGCAGCCAGGCGAGTCGGATCTGATCATCACGTTGCAGCACGGACGCCGCTGGCGCGGAGTCGCCAACGCCGACGATTCGGGTGTGCAGGCCACCGGCAAATGGCAGGGCGGCCTGGACCTCTCGCTGGACAATCCGCTGGGGATCAACGATCTGCTCAGCGTGGGCTATAGCCATGATCTGGCCTCGCACGACGATGAACGCGGTACGCGCGGCAATAGCGTCAGCTACAACCTGCCGTGGGGCTGGTGGAGCGTCGCCTTGTCGGCGTCGTCATATCGCTATCACCAACGGGTGGATGGTTTCCTGCAGCAGTTCCAGTCCAGCGGGCGATCCAGCAATGCGCAGCTGGATATCCAGCGCGTGCTGCATCGGACCGGCACCAGCAAGACCTCGGCCGGCGTCGTCGTCGGTCGGCGGCGTGCGCGCAGTTATCTGGATGGGGTGGAAATCGGCATCCAGCGGCGCGATACCAGCAGCGCCGAGTTCTACCTGAGCCATCGCCAGTACCTGGGTGCATTGCAGCTGGACATGCGCTTGGCGCACCGGCGCGGGACACCCTGGTTCGACAGCCAATGGACCGGCTACGACCCGCAGATCGGCTTTCCGAGCTTCCGCTATGGCGTGACCACGCTGGACCTGAGTGCGGCGCTTCCGTTCAAGCTCGGTACGCGCCCGTTGACCTGGGAAAGCAGCCTGCATGCGCAAACGGCGGGCGAACTGCTGCTCGGCTCGGAGTTCATCACCATCGGTGGGCGCTACAGCGTGCGCGGTTTCGATGGCGAGGCCACCTTGGGCGCGGAGAAGGGCGCGTATTGGCGCAACACGCTGAGCGCACCGCTGCAAACACTCGGTATCACACCGTATCTGGGCCTGGATGCCGGCCGTATCGATGGCATCAGCGCCACCGGCCTGCGCGGCGGCTGGTTCGGTGCCAGCCTCGATGCCTTTGCGGGCTGGGCGGTGCATCGCCCGGACGGATTTGGCAGCGCCCAGCCGGCCTATGGCGTGCGCGTGATCTACCAGTTTTGACCTTCATGCGTTGCCGTGTGGCAGCGCGTTTGCCGATGTTGATCCGCTTGCGCGGAGAGAGACACGATGGACATGGAAGCGACGAGCGTGCGTGGAAGGGTGGCCGAGCAATGCAAGCGCGCGGTTGCGCTGCTGCTGTGCTGCACGGTCACCTGGACATCGTTCCCGGCCTGGGCCCAGGTCGCACCGACCTCCAACCCCGCAGGGCAGACGCCGGGTCAGCAGGTGGCGGCCAACGGTGTGCGATATTTGTTGCAGGCGCTTAACCGGACAGATTCCGGTTGGTCAAATGACTATGTCAGCGGTGTGCTGAATAAGGATGCGTGGGCAGTCGGGACGACGTTCATGGGAGATGTCGGCTTCGCCGCTGATGTCGCTCACAAATTGGCGACGGGTGATACTGACGGCGCAATGAATGCAGTTGCAGGCGCGGTTCTCCTGTCGAAGCTCGGTGAGGTGGGCGGACTTGCTGCCGGTAAAATTATTACGATATTTAAGGATGCGCTGAAAGGCACTAGAAAGATCGATGCTCCTCTTGCAGATGTCGTGAGAGATCCGAGTATTGTTGTCCAGCCGTCGGCTGACTTGGTGGAGGTGCCATTACTCAAGCCTGAGCCTCCCGTTGCCGCTGTACCTGGTGATGCTGTTCGTGGCAATCAGATTGATGTATCTCAAGCGGTTAACTTGTCCGGCTCGCAAGGCGCGACAAAGGCAGGATTTCCTGGGAGTGCCGAGCACAAGGCTCAACGCTGGGAAGATTATCAGGCTAGAAATTCCGGAAATGAAAAATCTTGGGACTATGAGCGTTGGAGTAAGCAGTATGACGTTAATATGCAGAACTCATCGGGCCCTCTGACGCGTGAAGCTGAATATAGGGCTGCGATTGGCGGAGAAAACCGTGTGATCCAAACTCCATATGGTCCGAGACAAATAGATGCTTTTGTTGACGATTCCAAGCTTATGGTGCAAGTGAAAACAGGTCCCGAATCATTGACTACGATAAATTCAAAGCTTGGAGCGCGCTCAAACGAGATGGCTATCAAAAAGGATGCTTATTTGGTGCAGAACGGTTATCAGGTTGAATGGATCCTTGAGGCGGGGGCATCAAAGCCGTTGTTAGATGCGTTGGAAAATGCCGGAATTAAGTATAGAATTGGACCTCAGATAAAATGAGGTAAAATATGAAAAGTAAATCAAATCCAGGCAGCGATGAGTTGGAGAAGTTCCAAGAATTCGTTTTTGAGATGGACGATGCGTTAGAAGGGCTTATCGCGGCGGCCGCTGCGGAAGGTATCTCGCTGGACTATTCCATAGATAGTATAAATTCTTTAGAGGTTCTTATTGATTTTTTTTACGGAAAGCCAGACGCGACGAGAAATATAACGCGATGCTCCCGTTATTTGGGTGAGATTTTTAGAAGAGAGATTGGGGGTCATTGGGATCTCTGCCAAGACGATCCGCGCAACATCTACTACAAATTGCCAGTAATAACAAATTTCAGTGCGATCAGAGCTGATTTCTGCCCAATAGCAATCATCGAAAATTACATATCTAGACGTAGACGCGGATTACTTCGTGGAGCACTTGAAGCAAATCGTGAATTTTCAAATAAAAATAAAGACGAAAAGTAGATTTATTCAGAAGAGCGATACCGTTTGTGCAGGTCGGTGAAAGA
Source organism: Xanthomonas maliensis (assembly GCF_009192945.1). Classification (GTDB taxonomy): domain Bacteria; phylum Pseudomonadota; class Gammaproteobacteria; order Xanthomonadales; family Xanthomonadaceae; genus Xanthomonas; species Xanthomonas maliensis. The sequence continues at coordinate 47,643 of NZ_NSET01000043.1, forward strand.
TATGGCCGCAAAATGATGCAGGTTAGGGACCTAAGCAACCTCAAGCGGCCGCTCTGACCGCCAGCATGACCGGCAGTCAAGGCGTCAGCATCGGCGCCGTCGGCAGCGATGGGCGCAGCATCATCGGCAGCGCGCTCAACGGCAGCGCTCTCAACGGCATCAGCGCACAAGGCGGCCTGAGCGTGCGTACTCGACAGGCCGCAGCGTAAGCTCCCCCGTCAA